>NZ_NOZJ01000008.1:0-936581 GCF_002259095.1 Rhodococcus sp. 05-2254-2
GCGATCCGGCAAGATCATGCGTCGCCTACTGCGCGACGTGGCCGAGGGCCGCGAACTCGGCGACGTCTCCACCCTCGTCGACCCGAAGGTGTTCGAGGCGATCAAGAAGGGCCGCTAGCGCTCAGCGCAGGTGAGCGGAAACTCGACCCCTGCTACGAGTTTCCGCTCACGTGCGGCGCAGCCGCTCACACGCTGTCGAGCGACTGATCCCGTGTTTCTTTCATGATGATCAACGAGATCAGCGTCAACGCCGCGGCGATGGCGAGGTAGACGCCCACCCAGCCGACGCCGTAGCTGCTCACCAGCCAGGTGGCGATGAACGGGGCGACTGCGGCCCCGAGGATCGACGCGGTGTTGTACGAGATTCCCGAGCCCGTGTAGCGCACGTTGGTCGGAAACAGTTCGGGCAGAACGGCACTCATCGGTCCGAAGGTCAGACCCATCAGGCCGAGGCCGACGCACATGAACACCAACATCTTGCCTGCCGACGCGGACACCGGATCTGCGAACCAGTGGAACGACAGTCCGAACAGCACGATCGCCGTGGTGATGACGATGAGCGTGGGACGGCGGCCGTACTTGTCGGCGAGCAGTCCGGCGACCGGAATCAGAGCCGCGAAGAACAGCACGGCGATGAGCTGCAGTTCCAGGAAGTCGGTGTACGGAATGGCCAGCTTGGGCCCGTTGACGTCGGAGACCTTGCCCGTTCCGTAGCTGACCACCCACGTGGTCATGATGTAGAACAGCGTGTAGGTGGCGAGCATGACGAAAGTACCGATGATCAGCTGACGCCAGCTGGTCTTGAACACCTGAGCCAGCGGAGTCTTGACCTTCTGCCCACGCTCGACGGCCAGCTTGAACACCGGCGTTTCCTCCAGCTTGAGCCGGACGTACAGCCCGATGATGACCATGATCGCGCTGAGCAGGAACGGGATTCGCCAGCCCCACGTCAGGAACGCGTGGTCGGTGCCGGAGTTCGCAGAATCGTAGCCCGTCGCGATGACGATGAGCAGGAAGATGCCGTTGGCGAAGAAGAAGCCGATGGGCGCGCCCAGCTGCGGGTACATCGCGGCCCAGGCTCGCTTGCCCGGCTTCGCGGTTTCCGTCGCCAGCAATGCTGCACCGCTCCACTCACCACCGAGACCGACGCCCTGGGTGAAGCGCATGATCGCCAGCAGGGCCGGTGCCCACAGACCCACCGCGGCGTACGTCGGCAACAAGCCGATCGCGAACGTCGCGACGCCCATCGTGAGCAGGGAGCCGACGAGGGTCGCCTTGCGTCCGATGCGATCACCGAAGTGGCCGAACAGAATCGACCCGACGGGCCGCGCGATGAACGCCAGACCGAAGGTCGCGAACGACGCCAGCAGCGCCGTGGTGTCGTTGCCCGCGGGGAAGAACAGACGCGGAAAGACGAGTACAGCGGCGGTGGCATAGATGTAGAAGTCGAAGAATTCGATGGACGTGCCGACCATCGAGGCGATCACGATGCGTGACCGCGGCACCTGAGGTGCGGGAATTGCGCCGTCGGGCGCGACGGCGTGTGCTGAACTCACGGATGCTCCTGAAAGGGGGAAGTTCCCTGCAAATTACCTGATGAACACCTGAGAATTTCACGACCCGGGCGTGTCCGGTGCCCGATCGCGCAAGATCGGCGAGTTTGCGGGAGGCGGTACCGAGGTACGCGTCCAAACGAGGGCCGAGCGTCGCTCGCCCTTCGCGGAACAGTTAATCTGCTACCCAGGCACTACTGTCGATACGATCTTCCGCACAACACCGAGCAGAGCGATTACAAGGGGTCGAGAGTTGAGCGTCAGCAATGACAAGGGATACGGAAACGGCGTCCCGAACACGATTTCATCGATACCTCTGACCGATGTCGATGCCCGCACCCCTGGTAGCGCCAGCATCGGAAACCTCGTCAAGGAAGCCACCACCCAGGTCTCGACGCTCGTGCGCGCCGAAGTCGCCCTCGCCAAGGCCGAGGTCACCGGTGAGGTCAAGAAGGGTCTGCAGGGCAGCGTCTTCTTCATCATCGCCCTGACGGTTCTGCTGTTCAGCACCTTCTTCTTCTTCTTCTTCGCGGCCGAGCTGCTCGACGTGTGGCTCTACCGTTGGGCCGCATTCCTCATCGTGTTCGCGTTCATGGTGTTGGCTGCGGCGCTGTTCGGATTCCTCGGCTACCGCAGGGTCAAGAAACTGCGCAAGCCCGAGAAGACCATCGACTCGCTCAAGCAGGCGTCGACGGTGCTGCCGAACCAGCACGATTCCATCCCCGGGGTTCCCGGCTACAAGAAGTAGTAGCCCGGGCGAATCGAGCAGTATGAATCAGCCCGATCCGTCCACGGTCCGGTATCCGGGACAGTGGATCCATCGCGACATCCACGCCAACGGAATCCGGTTCCACGTCGTCGAGGTCGGCGAACATGCACCGGACGCACCGCTGGTGGTCCTGCTGCACGGCTTCGCCGACTTCTGGTATTCGTGGCGACACCAACTTGCCGCACTCGCTCGGTCCGGCGTCCGGGCAATCGCCGTCGACCTGCGCGGTTACGGTGACTCCGACAAGCCCCCACGCGGATACGACGGGTGGACACTGGCCGGCGACATCGTCGGACTGGTTCGCGCTCTGGGATACCCGCACGCCACCTTCGTCGGTCACGCCGACGGCGGTCTCGTCTGCTGGGCCAGTGCGGCGTTGCACCCCCGCTTGGTGAGCTCGATGGTGCTGATCAACGCACCGCACCCCATCTCGCTGCGGCGAGCGGTGTTGAAGGATTCGGCGCAACGCGCTGCGTTGCTACCGCATTTCGTTCGCTACCAGGTTCCGCTGCGCCCGGAGAGGCTGCTGACGCGCCGAGGCGGAGCTGCGGTGGGCGAGTTGATGAGCAGCCGCGCCGGGGCCGCGTGGAAGAACACCGAGGACTACGCCGACACCGCAGCCAAGATGAGCTCGGCCATCCGGATTCCGGGTGCTGCGCACTGCGCGCTCGAATATCAGCGCTGGGCATTCCGCAGCCAGTTCCGCGCCGAGGGACGCCGCTTCATGGCCGCCGTGGACGTACGTACCTCGATTCCCGTCGCGCAGATCAGCGGCGACCTCGACCCGTACGTGCTGCCCACCACCCTCGATCGCGATCGGCACTGGGCACCGGGACTGACGCGTCGAACAGTGCGTGACGTGGGGCATTACGTCCACCAGGAAGCACCCGACGTGGTGTCCGAGGAGATCCTGCGAGTCGTGCACGAAATCTGAACGCGCTCGATTACGCGCGGCGGTGGGTCACCGCATGGTGACGACGACCTTGCCGCTTCCCCGCTCGGCCACGGCGTGGGCGTCGGCGATCTGGGCGAACGGCAGAGTGTGGTCGACCCGGGGCAGATAGATTCCGCGTCGGCCCAGCTCGGAAGCGCGCTCCAACAACTGAGACTCGTTGCGAGCGTCGATCTTTCGCGCACCCAGATGTTCGGCACCCTCGGCGTCCAGGACGGTCACGACGCGGGCGGGGTCGCCCACCAACGTGATCAGGTCCTCCGGCAGAGATGACGGCGCCGTGTGCACAGCCGCGTCCACCCCGCCCGGCGCGAGGAGGGCGACCCGTTCGGCAAGCCCCGGACCATAGGTGGTCGGCCGTACGCCGAGGCCGATCAGATAGTCGTGATTGCGCGGGCTTCCGGTTCCGATCACCTCGGCCCCCGAATCCCTCGCGAGAACACTCAGGGCGGTGCCCACTGCTCCGGAAGCGCCGTCGATCAGTACGGTCTTCCCTTCCAGACTCCCGAAGACCTCGAGAGCCTCGATGACCGCGGATGCCGTGCTCGAAGCGAGCCCGGCGGCCGCAGCGTGCTCGATGCTCCAATCCGAGGGTGCACTGCTCCACGCGGTGAGTACTGCGTACTGCGCGGTGGTGTCACTGATCCCACCGACGCCGAACACGACGTCTCCGATCTGCGTACCCACAACCCCCGGTCCTACCTCGTCGACCACTCCGGCCGCGTCACGGCCGGGGATGGCGGGCAGATCGAGCGGCACCACATCACTCAACCGACCGGAGCGCAGCAGATAGTCGATGGGGTTGATGCTCGCGGCTCCGACCTCGATGCGAACGGTGTTCGCCTCCGCGTGAGGTTCCGGTGCGTCCTCGACCACGAGTACTTCGGGGCCACCGTAACGGTGGTATCGCGCTGCCTGCATCTGCTTCTCCGTACTACGCATCGGGTGCGAGATTACTTCCCGCGGAAAGCAATCTACCCGAGAATACTTTCCGCAGCAAGCAACGGTATCGTGTAACCCGTGTCCGATGCCCCGCACCTCTCGCCTCAGGAAGACCGAACCTGGTCTCTGCTCGTGGGAGTGATGATGTGGCTACCGGGCGCCCTCGATGCGTACCTCGGCCACGAGCACGGGCTCACACACGCGGAGTATCAGGTCCTGCGTTGGTTGTCGACGAGCGAGGAAAGCGACGTTCACATGACGCAGCTGGCCGCGGGCGCAGGCGTCACGCCCTCACACCTGTCGCGCATCGTGACCAGGATGGAAAAGAAGCTGTGGGTCACTCGACGAAGCGATTCCGAGGACGCACGACGAACATTGGCACGATTGACCGATGCCGGCTCGCAGGCGGTGGACCGCATCGAGCCCGGGTACGTGCAGCAAGTGCGCCGACGGGTGTTCGAGCACCTCGGCCCCGGCCGGATCGACCAGCTCGAGCAGCTGGCCGAGGCGATCCTGACCCCACTCAGACAAGATTGTGTACATCTGTTGCCCAGCCGGACTTCGCCAGGCCCTGACGACTAGACGACGCAGTCTCCGGTGCCGACCGGCACCGGGGCAGCGAAGCTCTGTGCAAGTTCGTCGGCGATCTCCGACGCGGTCAACACGAATCCGGTGTCGGGGTCGTCGACGGCAGCGCCGAACACGACTCCGAGTACTTCTCCGGACGAGTTGACCAGGGGTCCACCGGAATTGCCCTGCCGCACCGATCCGCGCACGGTGTAGACCTCACGCTGGATGGTTCCGGTGCGGTAGATGTCCGGCCCGCTGAGGTTGATGATCTCGCGGATTCGCGCCGGGCTCGCCGTGTACGGACCGCCGCCGGGGTAACCGAGCACGATGGCGTCGGTACCGGATTCGGCTGGCATCGGGGCGAAGGTCAGCACCGGTGCCTGCAGCTGTGGAACACGAAGCACGGCAACGTCTTCCTCGGGGTCGAACAGCACGACGTCTGCGTCGAGCGGTCCGTTGGGCGAATCGACGGTCACCTCGGAGGTGCCGGCGACGACGTGCGCGTTGGTCATCACCAGATCGGATCCGACGACGAAACCGGAGCCTTCGAGAGCCTTCTGGCAGCTCGGTGCGATGCCGTTGATCTTGATGACACTCGATTGCAGTTGCACCGGAACAGGTCCCGCTGCGATACCGGAATCGGGCGCGGCGACCTCGGCGACCGGGGTGCGACCGAACGGTCCGATGACGTCCGGCAATCCGGAGGTGTCGAGCAACGCCGAGAATTCCTCGGGTACCTGCCGCAGCCAGTCGGGTGCCACCTGATCGACCTGACCGAGCACCGACGACCCGCGCACCGCACTGGCCACCTCGGGCTGCGAGGACGACGTCAGTGGAATGGCGAGCAGCCACGCAGCGGCGAGCACCGCCACCGCCTGCAGCCCGGCTCCGACCGTACTGTCGACGGATCGTGCTGCGCGCGAATGTATTCCGCTGCGCAAGGCCCGCCCTAGGACCATTCCGGCGACTTCACCGACGATCACCAACACCACGATCAGTGCGATACCGACGAACACCCGCGTCCGCGAACCGTCGACGTGTTCGAGCACGTGCGGTGCCACCAGAATGCCGGCAACGGCACCGAGGACGACCCCCAGAAACGCCAGCGCCGACGCCACCGCCCCCTGCCGCCATCCCGACGACGCCGCCAGCAGTGCGATGGCGATCACCGCGATATCGACCCACCCTGAACCTGTCACCGATCGAGCCTCGCTCCTACCGCAGTCAAGCTGGCCTCCAGATCGCGTATGTCCCCCGTGTCCCACTCGGGCTCCCAGCCCGATACAGCCAGCAGACCCGCCAGGATACCGCCCGTGAATCCCCACACCAGCATTCCCTGCACAGCGAACGCTGGGCCCTGGTAGCCCGCAGGGTGGCGCACCTGGAATCGATTGTCCGGATCGAGCAACTCGCGCAACGGAACTCGCACCACTCGCTCGGTCTCGCCGGGATCGACGACGCGCACCGGGCTGGGCTGCTGCCAGTACGAGAGCACCGGAACCACATCGAAGCGCGACGGCGGAACGTAGATGCCGGGCATCGTCGCCAGTGGCACGACGCCTGCCGGATCGAGCCCGGTTTCCTCCTGCGCCTCGCGCAGTGCCGTGCCGACCGGGCCGTCGTCGCCCGGGTCGGTGGCTCCGCCAGGGAAGGCGATCTGCCCGCTGTGATCGCGCAACGTCGACGCACGCTGCGTCAGCAGGACGTCGGCGTCGGCGGGCAATCCACCGGGCGAGGTGGGATCTGCGGAGGCGGGGCCGCCGAACAGCACCAGCACAGCGGCGGACCGCGGTCGGTCGGACGGCGGTGCCTGACGCTGCAGCACGGGGTTGATGCCGGTGGTGTCGGTCAGGCCGCCGGCCCTGCCTGCCACGTCGAGCATGCGTCCGAGCCAGTCGGGTGCGCTCACGAGTCGACTCCGAGGTTCACGCGTACAGCGTCGGCGATCTCGTCGACGCTACGGAAAGGTTGTGGCAGCACCTTGGCGACAGTGCCATCCGCAGATATCAAAACGGAAACGGGCAGCACGTTGGGTGCTCCGACGGCGGCGGCGACGCGGCCGCCGCCGTCCTGAACGCCGGGCAGGGTGACGCCGTAATCGGTCAACCGAGTCAGGCCGTTGGCCTCGTTGGCGTCGTTGTGGACGGTCAGGACCTCGATCTTCTCGCCCGCCCGGTCGGCGTACTGCTGCAGATAGGGCAGCTCTTCGGCGCACGGGCCACACCAGTACGCCCAGATGTTGAGCAAAGCAGGGCGGCCCGCGAGCACCTGCCCGAGGTCGACGTACGAGCCGTCACCGATGCATTCGAGGGTGATGCCCGTCAACGGGCCCGCGGCGTTGCCCGACGCCGTGGGGCACGCGGCGAGACCGGCGTCCTGACGCAATGGTGCGAGGGCCTCGGGAGTGTCGACTGCACGACGCTCGTCCGTGCTCGGTGTTCGCTGCCCGAGGCCGGGCGAATCCATGGGCTGCGCGGTCGGCGCTTCGCTCCGGGGCCACAGCGCGTAGACCATCCCGACCACCAGGATCAGAGCGACCAGTGACCACCGCAGGGCAGATTTGTTCACGGCACGATTCCGGCGAGAGCGAGAAGGTGATCGGTTTCCGGGCCCTTCACCAACGCAGCTGCGGTTGCGGGGTCGGTCGGACCGGTCCCGAACGAAGGGCAGTCCTTGGCGAGGACGCACACCCCACAGGCGGGTGTACGGGCATGGCAAACGCGTCGACCGTGAAAGATGACTCGATGCGAGAGCAGCGTCCACTCCTTACGCTCGATGAGTGCGCCGACGGCGTGCTCGACCTTGACCGGGTCCTGTTCCTCGGTCCACTGCCAGCGCCGTACGAGCCGTCCGAAATGGGTGTCGACGGTGATTCCCGGAACATCGAAGGCATTACCGAGAACCACGTTGGCCGTCTTGCGGCCGATCCCGGGGAGTGTGACGAGGTCCTTCAGCGTCGCGGGCACCTCGCCGTCGAAGTTCTCCAGCAACTTCTGCCCGAGACCGATCAGCGAGTTGGCCTTGTTCCGATAGAAGCCCGTGGTGCGGATGAACTCCTCGAGTTCGGTCCGGTCGGCCTCGGCGTAATCACGGGCTGTGCGGTATCTCACGAACAGCGCTGGGGTGACCATGTTGACGCGCTTGTCGGTGCACTGCGCGGACAGGATGGTCGCGACGGCCAGTTCCAGCGGCGTGGTGAAGTCGAGTTCGCAGTACACATGCGGGAAGGCAGTGTTCAACGTCCGGTTCATTCGCCGAGCTCGACGCACCAGCCCGAGGTGCGTCTCCTCGCGTTTGCGCACGTCGGGGCGTTTCGGAGCTGTCGAATCCACTCCACAACTGTACGGACAAGAATGCGTAACGTTCCTCGCGGCAGCAGCGGACCGTGTTTGTATCGAGATCTTTTCGGTGTTAACTGGCCGGTATGCAAGGACTCGCCGTGGTGCTCTTTCCGGTACTACTCATGCTCTTCGCACTCGCGATGGAACGCGTCGAGTTTCGTCTGAGCAAGCTCGGCGTCCGGGAGCAAGAAGTACAGGAATTCCTCGATCAGGCGAGCAAGTCCGAGGTCGCCACTCTGGCGAACGAGGGCTTCCCGCACGCATTGGCCCGGTTCAACACCCGCAAACGCCGCCAGACCCCGCCGCGGACCATCGACACGCGCGACGGCCTGGCCGACCAACGAGCCAGTTGAGCGCGCGTTTCGTCCCATTGGTCGTAATTTGGATGAATTTCGGGTGAACGGGAACACACGCCCGAGTCCTCTGGCAACCTGTGGTGGCGTCGATCACTCGGTTTTCACCGACTCGAAGTAGACTCCCCTGAGGTAATTGTTGTGTTTGATCATCGGATCGGCGTCGACGCCTGAACTGCACCGCAGTTCGGTGCATGGCACGAACTGAGTACAAACGCTTTCGGTGGTGCGGGTTTCCGCGACACCGACATCCCAAAAGGAGCGCAAGTGGACGACGTCCTGGCACGGGCCGGCATCTTCCAAGGAGTCGAACCCTCTGCGGTTGCGGCACTGACGAAGCAGCTGCAGCCTGTCGATTTCCCCCGTGGGCACGTGGTGTTCAACGAGGGTGAGCCCGGAGACCGGCTCTACATCATCGTTTCGGGCAAGATCAAGCTCGGGCGACGCTCCCCCGACGGCCGCGAGAACCTGCTGACGATCATGGGACCGTCGGACATGTTCGGTGAGCTGTCGATCTTCGACCCCGGCCCCCGTACGTCCTCGGCCACCACGGTCACCGAGGTCCGCGCGGTCAGCATGGACCGTGCTGCGCTCAAGGACTGGATCGATCAGCGCCCCGAGATCGCCGAGCAGCTGCTGCGCGTACTGGCTCGCCGGTTGCGTCGCACCAACAACAACCTGGCCGACCTCATCTTCACCGACGTTCCCGGACGTGTCGCGAAGGCGCTGCTCCAGCTGGCCCAGCGCTTCGGCACCCAGGAAGCGGGATCGCTGCGCGTGACCCACGACCTGACGCAGGAAGAGATCGCTCAGCTCGTCGGTGCCTCTCGCGAGACCGTCAACAAGGCACTGGCCGACTTCGCGCACCGCGGCTGGCTGCGTCTCGAAGGCAAGTCCGTGCTGATCTCGGACTCCGAGCGGCTGGCACGCAGAGCTCGCTAGGCCGAGTTCCGTCGAGACAGCTGCTCGCTAGCTCTCGCGGAGGTAGGCCAGCTGCGTCTTGACCGACATCCGCGCAGCCGGCCACAACTTCTTGTCCACGTCGGAATAGACGTGCCGTACCACCTGCATCGGTTTCGCGTTCTCGCCGATCTCGGCGAGCGCCGAGCGAACCTGATCCAGCCGCTGCCGACGGTGGGCGCGATACGCTCGCGCCACCTCGGCGGTGTCCGGCAACTCCGGCCCGTGCCCGGGAAGTACCGTCTTCCCCGCACCGGCCGCCTCGAGCCGGTCCAACGACTGCAGATAGTCCGCGAGCGAACCGTCCTTCGGGTCCAGCACCGTCGTGCCGCGACCCAAGACGGTATCTCCCGTCAGGATCGCGTCGTCCAACACGAAACTCACCGAATCCGCGGTGTGACCTGGCGTGTGCAGAACCTCGATACGCAGCCCGGCTGCCTCGATGACCTCGCCGTGGGCCAGCGTTGCGCCGCCCCCGTGCAGGAACTTCTCCCCTACCGCACGCACCGGCGCCGCCGTCTTGCGGTGGAACCGCTTCAGTCCGCCGGTGTGATCCGCATGTCGATGAGTGACGAGCGTCAGCACCACCGTGCCCGACGCGGCGACGGCGTCGAGATGAGCTTTGTCCTTCGGCCCGGGATCGACGACGATGCATTCGTCCGACCCCGGTGCCTGCAGAATCCAGGTGTTCGTCCCGTCGAGCGTCATCTTGCCCGGGTTGTCGGCGAGCAGAACCGACGCGGTGGGCGTCACCTGCCGGAGAAGTCCGTACGCGGGATGCTGGGGGTTCGAGTCGGCCATGAAAGTACTGTAGGTCGCCTGCTCCACGCGGTGTCCGGGAGGACTACCGTCGATATTCATGAAGGTCGGACTCGTCGGAGCTGGGCCCTGGGCCCGTAAGACTCAAGCCCCCTCGCTACTCGCCCATCCCGCCATCGACTTCGCCGGAGCATGGGCACGCAGACCCGAAGCGGCAGCCGAGCTGGGGGCACCGGTCTTCGAATCGTTCGACGACCTGCTGGGTGCCGTCGATGCGGTGGCGTTCGCGGTACCACCGGCCGTGCAAGCCGGGTACGCACTCCGCGCGGTGCAGGCAGGCAAACATGTGTTGCTGGACAAGCCGATTGCCGCAACAGTGGCCGAGGCCGAGGAACTGGCCGCGGCAGTGACGGCCGCAGGCGTCCGCTCGATGGTGACGCTGACGCTCCGGTTCGCCCCGGAGACAAGGCAATTCCTCGACGCGGTCGCCGGGCGACCGTGGGCAGCGGGTTCGGGTACCTGGTTCTCCGGTGCCGTCCTCGGCGGGGCGTACGCGAACTCGCAGTGGCGACACGACGACGGGGCGATCCTCGACATCGGCCCACACGTGTTCGATCTGCTCGACGCCGCACTGGGAACCATTGCGCGCGTTGCCTACTCGCACCGTGAGGTGGCGTCGGACAGTTGGACCGTGGTGCTCGAGCACGAGGGCGGTGCAACGAGCACCGTGCAACTGTCGCTGCGGACGCCGATCATGCCGTCCCTGATGCGGATCGAGCTCAGCGGCACCGACGGAGTCGAGACCCTCACCGACCGCTCGACCTCGTCGACCGACTGCTTCGCCGTCCTGCTGGACGAATTCCTCGAGTCGGTCGACAAGGGTGTCGATCACGAATGCTCGGTACACCGAGGCCTACACCTGCAGAAAGTGATCAGTGCGGCTGCGCCCCAGTGACATGTGCGGCTGCGCCCCAGTGACATGTGCGGCTGCGCCCCAGTGGCGTGGTTGAGTGCCCCAGAGGGCACCTAGCCACACCACTGCGCGTCAGCGCAGTTCGACGATGAGCTCCACTTCCACCGAAGCACCGAGTGGCAGTTCGGCGACACCCACGGCCGAGCGCGCATGCTTGCCCGCATCGCCGAAGATCTCACCGATGACGTTCGACGCCCCGTTGATCACCCCGGGCTGGCCGGTGAATCCCGGAGCGGAGGCGACGAAGCCGACCGCCTTGATCACTCGGGCCACCGAATCGATGCCGACGAGCGCGTGCACGGCGGCGAGCGCATTCAGGGCGCAGAGGCGCGCCGCTGCGGTGGCGTCCTCAGCGGTGACGTCGCCGCCGACCTTGCCCACCGACGTCAGGTTTCCGTCCACGATCGGCAACTGGCCGGAGGTGTGGACGAGCGAGCCCACCTGCACCGCCGGGACGTACGCCGCCAGCGGCGGGACGACGTCGGGCAGCTCGATGCCCAGCTCGGACAGTCGTTCGCTCCAATTCGCCACGCGCGCTCAGACCTTCGGGCGCTTGAAGTACGCGACCAACGTGTCTCCGCCGTTGGGTCCCGCCATGATCGTGACGAGCTCCCAGCCCTCGGAGCCGTAGTTGTCGAGAATCTGCTTGGTGGCGTGAATCAGGACCGGCGCGGTGAAGTACTCCCAGATGATCTTTTCGCTCATGACTGTTGAGCCTATCGCCCGCGCGGGGCCGGAACTACAGTCGTCGCATGGATCGGCTGGATATCAAGGACGCCATCTACCACTTCGCGCGTGACCGCGGTGATTCTCGAGACCAGTTCTCCTTGACGGCGTTCGACTCGGTCGATCGCCCCGCGCCCTCGTTCGACGAGGTCGTCGCGCACATGGAGGCCCGCGCGCCGCTCGTTCCCGGCCTGGGACTGCGGCTTCGGGAGGCACCGCTGAACCTCGACTATCCGCGATGGGTGCCCGATACGTCCCCGCTGTCCGAGCGGATGTCGGATCACGACCTCGGCGGTGCGCCCTGGGCCGACTTCGAGAACTTGATGGGCGACCTGCTCCGCACTCGTCTCGATCTCCGAGAGCACTCCTGGCACCTGCACGTGGTCCGTGGAATCGGTTCTGCTCCGCTGATGCAGGGTGCGGTGACGGTGGTGATACTGCAGGTCGGGCACGCCCTGACCGATGGGCTGGGCGTATCGAGGATGGTTCGAGCACTGTTCGAGCCAGTGTCCGCGACAGGTGCGGCTCTATCACCGGAGACCGAGCCCAAGCGAGAGAACGCCGTCGTCAGCACTCTCGGTGCGGTGGTCCGGGCACCGGTGGATCTCGTTCGATCGCGGTGGGAGGCCCGCCGCGCGATTCGCGCCTACCGGGCAACGCCGCCCGGCCCGCCGTCGGTGCCCGCCACGTCGCTGAACCGGGCCGTGGGGCCGTATCGAGTCGTCCGCATAGTGCCGATACAGATGACGGAAGTCCGCGTGGGTGCCGCGTCGGTGACGGTGTCCGCTCTCTGCGCCGTCGGCTCGTGTCTCGATCGGTATCTCGGCGACGGTCGCAGGACATTGTCCGAGACCGGAGGCACCGTTGCGGCGTTCGTCCCGATGGCCCTGCCTCGCGACGTGGAGTGGCCTGCAGCGAATCGTGCGGTGGTCGGAACGGTCGACCTCCACGTCGGCGAACCCGATCTCGCAAAGCGGGCCGAGCTGATCACTCGGTCGCTCGCGGCCGAACGAGCCAGGGTGACGGCTGCACCGTTGCTCCGCGTCGCGCGCGCGGACGAGCGAGTGCCTGCACCGATCGTCCGGTTCGTACAGGGACGCCGATTCCGACAACACGACCGCTCTCCGTCGCACGTCGGTGCCCAGACGATCGTCGTCAGTGTCGACCGTGGCCGCGCGGACCTCGAGCTGTGTGGTGCCGTCGCGCGTTTCTCGGCAGGATTCGGTGCTCTCGAAGACGGCCGGTGTCTCAATCATGGTTTCTTCGGGTTCGCCGACGTGGTGACGATCGCGATGGTCGCCTGTCCCGACGCAGTACCGAATCTCGACGCGTACACCCAGGGATTGGTCGACCGACTCCGCCGACACTCCGAGCAGAGTTAGACACTTCGGTCGGACGCCCGGGGACGACCTCTATATGGTCGGGGTGTGGGCATAGCGAACGAAGAGGGATGGCCGGCGAAGGCAGATGCCGCGCGGCTGCATTTCGTATCCGGTAAGGGCGGGACCGGCAAGACGACGGTCGCTGCCGCCTTGGCACTGGCGCTCGCAGCCGGTGGTCGACGGGTGTTGCTGGTGGAGGTCGAGGGCAGGCAGGGCATCGCGCAGCTGTTCGACGTGCCGCAGCTTCCGCCCAAGGAGACACGCGTCGCCTCGGCGGACGGCGGCGGCGAGGTCTACGCACTGGCCATCGACATCGAGACCGCGTTCCTCGAATACCTCGAGATGTTCTACAACCTCGGCTTCGCCGGCCGCGCGATGCGCAAGATCGGTGCCATCGAGTTCGCGACGACCATCGCACCGGGTCTGCGCGACGTGCTGCTGACCGGCAAGGTCAAGGAATGTGTGGTGCGAACCGACAAGAAGGGCAACCGGGCCTACGACGAGATCGTCGTCGACTCGCCGCCGACCGGACGCATCGGAAACTTCCTCGACGTCACCAAGGCCATGGCCGACCTGGCCAAGGGCGGACCGGTTCGTTCGCAGAGCGAGGGCGTGGTGCGGTTGCTGCACTCGGCCGACACCGTCGTGCACCTGGTGACACTGCTCGAGGCACTGCCGGTGCAGGAGACGGCCGACGCGGTGCGTGAGCTCGAGGCGGCAGATCTTCGACTCGGCGCGGTCATCGTCAATCGCACCGAACCGACGTACCTGCCCGCCGAGTCCCTCGAGGCCATCGCCGAGGGCGAGATCGATGCCGTCGCCATTCAGGACGGTCTCGCCAAGACAGGAATCACGTTGTCCGAGGCGGACTTCGCGGGGTTGCTCACCGAATCGATCGAGCACGCGGCAACGCTCTCGGCTCAGGTGGAGAGCGCAACCACGCTCGACGAACTCGACGTCGCGCGGATGTCGCTGCCGATGTTGGCCGATGGTGTCGATCTCGGCGGCTTGTACGAGCTCGCCGCCAAGCTTGCAGAACAGGGTGTCCGATGACTCGACCAGTAGCAACCGAACTCGATGTCGACCGCATCCTGACCGATCCCACGTCGCGGATCGTCGTCGTCTGCGGGGCCGGCGGAGTCGGCAAGACCACCACCGCGGCCGCGATGGCGCTGCGCGCTGCCGAGCAGGGCAGGCGGGTGGTGGTGCTGACGATCGATCCGGCCCGCCGCCTGGCTCAGGCTCTCGGTCTCGGCGATCTCGACAACAGCCCGCAGCCGGTGAAGTTGGGTGCCGGTGCCAAGGGTGAACTGCACGCGATGATGCTGAACATGCGACGCACGTTCGACGAGATGGTCATCGAGCACTCGACGCCGGAGAAGGCCGAGCAGGTGCTGGCCAATCCGTTCTATCAGACTGTGGCGTCGTCGTTTTCGGGCACGCAGGAGTACATGGCGATGGAGAAGTTGGGGCAGTTGTCCCTGGACTCGTCGTGGGATCTGATCGTGGTGGACACTCCGCCGTCGCGCAATGCACTGGACTTCCTCGATGCACCGCAGCGACTCGGCTCGTTCCTCGACGGCCGGTTCATCCGGCTGCTCACCGCTCCCGGCCGCGGCATCACCCGCGTGGTCACCAGCGCGATGAGTTTGGCCATGCGCGGCGTCTCCACCGTGATCGGTAGCCAAATGCTGTCCGACGCATCAGCTTTCGTGCAATCACTGGATTCCATGTTCGGCGGGTTCCGCGAGCGGGCGACGCGTACCTACCAGCTGCTTCGCGAGGACGGCACCAGCTTCCTCGTCGTCGCTGCCGCAGAACCCGACGCGCTGCGCGAGGCGGCCTTCTTCGTGGAGCGCTTGTCTGCGGAGAAGATGCCCCTGGCCGGGTTGGTGGTGAACCGAACGCACCCGACGCTGTCGTCGGTGCAGGCGGATCACGCCGCGACGGCGGCCGATCTACTCGATCGGATCGACGACCCGGGTGCGGATCTGACCGCCGCTGTCCTCCGGATCCACGCTCAGCGCGCCGTCACGGCAGCGCGTGAGGTGCGGTTGCTTCGCCGGTTCACCGGTGCGCACCCCCGCGTGCCCATCGTCGGTGTTCCGTCATTGCCGTTCGAGGTCTCCGACCTCGCCGCGCTGCGTGCAGTGGCCGATCAGCTGACTCGTAAAGGCTGATTCGGCTCTGCCCGGCAGGCGACTAGATGGCTGCTTGCTGCTGACGCTGGGTCTCGAAGAACTCGGACCAGGAGTCGACCTCGGGGTGCTGCTTGAGCAGCGCCCTGCGCTGGCGTTCCGTCATGCCGCCCCAAACACCGAACTCGACTCGATTGTCGAGGGCATCCGCACCGCACTGCATGAGTACCGGGCAGTGCCGGCAGATGGTTGCGGCCTTGCGCTGCGCTGCACCCCGGACGAAGAGCTGGTCCGGGTCAGTGCCCTTGCAACGGGCGTGCGACACCCAGGCGATGCGTGCCTCTGCTTCTTCTACGTCGAGTCGCGTCGGCGCGGTTGTCGTGTGCATGCGGATACCCCTTTGCGTTGCGGACGTCCTCGCTGGACGTCCCGGAGGCTCGAAGCGGTTTGTACCTCGTCAGGCGAAGCACAAATTCTAGGAGCTGCCCCACATTCATTATCAAGTGTTATGCGAATCACACCGTGCTCATAATTTAGGTAAAGCGAGCCCCGATTGCAAGACGGCGGGGTCACATTTCTGGTACGGCCGTCCCGAGCAGGGGCGCAGCACACGGCGCATGCAGGCCTCTGCCGGTCCGAGCCACACCCACGTACGCTGTGCTCTGTGTCAGTTGGAAAAACCGTGGCGAAGCTCGCCGGATGTTCAGCACTCGCCGGTGCATTGCTCGCCGGCGTGATGTTCCCCTTGGCCGGTGGGTTCGGGTACGCCTCCAACCGCGCCGCCGATACCGTCGACAACGTCTCGGCCGAGTTGGTGGAGGGCGCAGTGCCTGCCGTCTCGACGATGACGGACGTCAACGGCAATCCCATCGCCTGGCTGTACGAGCAGCGTCGATTCGAAGTGCCGAGCGACCAGATCTCCAACGAGATGAAGCTCGCCATCGTCTCGATCGAGGACCGCCGCTTCGCCGAACACCAGGGCGTGGACTGGCAGGGCACGCTCCGAGCGTTCCTGACCAACACCACCAGCGGTCAGGTGGAGCAGGGCGCATCCACCATCGATCAGCAGTACGTGAAGAACTACCAGCTGCTCGTGGTGGCCAAGACCGACGCCGAGCGCCGAGCGGCCATCGAGACGACGCCCGCTCGCAAGATCCGCGAGATTCGCATGGCGTTGACGCTCGACAAGGAACTGACCAAGGACGAGATCCTCACCCGGTACCTCAACCTCGTTCCGTTCGGCAACGCGTCCTTCGGCATCCAGGACGCCGCCCAGACCTACTTCGGTATCGATGCGAGCCAGCTCAGCGCCGTCCAGGCCGCGATGCTCGCAGGCATGGTGCAGTCCAGCTCCGCACTCAACCCGTACACCAACGAGGAGGGCGTGCTCGAGCGCCGGAACACCGTGCTCGACACGATGATCCAGAACCTCCCCGAACGCGCCGACGAGCTCGCCGCGCTCAAGTCCGAGCCGCTCGGTGTGCTGCCCGTTCCCCAGACCCTGCCTCGCGGATGCATCGCGGCAGGCGACCGCGGATTCTTCTGCGACTACGCACTGCAGTACCTGGCCGAGGCGGGAATCAGCCAGGAACAGATCGACAAGGGCGGGTACCTCATCCGCACGACGCTCGACCCCGCGGTACAGAACTCCACCAAGGCCGCTCTGGTGGAGAACACCAGTCCGAACCTCGACGGCGTCGCCACCGTCATGAACGTCGTCGCGCCGGGCCAGGACCAGCACCGAGTTCTCGCCATGGGCAGCAGCCGCACCTACGGCCTCAATGCCGACGACGACGAGACGGTGCAGCCACAGCCGCACTCGCTGGTCGGCAACGGTGCGGGCTCGATCTTCAAGATCTTCACCACCGCCGCGGCGATGGAGCGCGGACTGGGAACCAGCGCGACGCTGCAGGTGCCCAGGCGCGTCGAGGTCAAGGGCGTCGGCGACGGCGGTGCACGGAACTGCCCGGCAGCGACCTACTGCGTCGAGAACGCGGGCAACTACCCGGCGTCGCTGTCCATCACCGACGCGTTGGCGCAGTCCCCCAACACCGCCTTCGTCAAGCTGATCGAGTCGGTCGGCGTCACCCCGACCGTCGACATGGCCGTTCGCCTGGGCCTGCGGTCGTACAACGACCCCGGCTCGTCGGGCACCGACCAGTCCATGGCCGATTTCCAGAAGGATCAGAATCTCGGCTCGTTCACCCTCGGACCGACCTGGGTGAACCCGCTGGAGCTGTCCAACGTGGCTGCCACCTTGGCCTCGGGTGGCATGTGGTGCCCGCCCACCCCCATCGACTCGATCTTCGACCGCGACGGTAAGCCCGTTCCGGTTGCTCACCAGGCGTGTGAGCAGGTCGTCGAGCCCGGACTGGCGAACACCCTCGCCAATGCCATGAGCAAGGACGATCAGCCGGGCGGCACCTCCGCCGCAGCGGCCGGCTCCGCCGGCTGGACCCTGCCGATGGCAGGCAAGACCGGCACCACCGAGTCGAACAGGTCGTCCGGCTTCCTCGGGTTCACCAACAACTACGCCGCCGCCGTGTACACGTACGGCGACTCACCGACGCCGAGCGAGATCTGCTCGTTCCCGCTGCGGCCATGCAGCTCGGGCAACCTGTACGGCGGTAACGAGCCGGCTCGAACGTGGTTCGACGCCATGACACCGATCGCCACCAACTTCGGACCCGTCGCGTTGCCACCCGTCGACCAGAAGTACGTCCGCGGCTCGGCCAACGGCCAGGTACCCGACGTGACCGGCCAGAGCCAGTCGTCGGCGACATCGACTCTGCAGGGCGCAGGCTTCCAGGTGACGGTGGCCACCACGGCCGACCAGGCGGCTCGCGGCACCGTGGTGTCGACGTCCCCGTCAGGTTCGGCGGTCCCCGGATCGAACATCACGATCTACGTCAGTGACGGTTCGGTTCGACCTGCTCCGGCTCCGGCACCCGCGCTGCCGAACATCCAGATCCCGGACCTACCGCCGGGCATCCAGATTCCGGCGATCCCTGGGATCACGGCACCTCGCTGAGCGGCTCCGCCGCATGTGAGTGGAACCTCGTAGTCCACTACGAGGTTCCACTCACATCGATTGTCACAGGCGGTCTTTGACAGCCTTCGACAGTCGCGATCCGTCGGCCTTGCCTGCGGCGAGTCCCGACGCGATCTTCATGACCTGACCCATCTGCTTCATCGCCGGTCGCTCCCCGAGGTCTTCGGCGACCTGCGCGATCGCGGTGTCGACGATGTTCGCCAATTCCTCGTCGGTCAAGGGCGTGGGCAGGTACTCGTCGATGATCTGCGCTTCGGCGCGCTCGTTCGCAGCGAGTTCGCCGCGGCCGTTCTGCGTGTAGATCTCGGCCGATTCGCCGCGCTTCTTCGCTTCCTTGGCAAGCACTTTGAGAACGTCGTCGTCGGTCAGATCGTGGGCCTCCTTGCCGGAGACCTCCTCGGTCTGGATGGCGGCGAGAATCATGCGCAGCGTTGCCAGGCGGAGCTTGTCCTTCGCCTTCATCGCTGCGGTGAGGTCGGTTCGGAGGCGGGCCTTGAGTTCGGACATGGCGGAAACGCTACGCGGCGCAGTCCTCGGCTCGCACGTCCATATCCGGTTGCTGCCGTATCGTGGATGAGGTGTCCGCACAATTCAGTCCCTCGTTTCTCAGCACGTCGACGCAACTGCGCAGTGCCTCCACACAACTGCGCAGCGCCTCCTCGCAACTGCGCTCCGCTGCAGAGCAGGCGCGCGACGCCGTCAGAGCAGCACCGTTGAAGAGTTCCGTGATCGGAACGGCGGGCGCGGCGGCGTTGGGTCTCGGATACGCCACACTCATCGAACGCAATGCGTTCACGCTGCGTGAGACGTCGATGGCGGTGCTCGAGCCGGGTTCGGCGACGCTGCGCGTACTCCACATCAGCGACCTGCACATGATGCCCGGACAGCGGATGAAGCAGAACTGGTTGCGTGAACTGGACCGCCTCGAACCCGATCTGGTCGTCAACACCGGAGACAATCTCTCGCACCAGCGCGCCGTGCCCAGCGTCGTGCAGGCGTTGGGGCCGCTGCTGGCTCGGCCTGGCCTGTTCGTGTTCGGTAGCAACGACTACTTCGCGCCCAAGCCGAAGAACCCGTTCAAGTACTTCGACAAGAACCACAAGCGCACCACCGGCGACTCGTTGCCGTGGCGCGACCTGCGGGCCGCGTTCTCCGAGCGGGGCTGGCTCGACGTGACGCATGTGCGTCGCGAGCTCGAGGTGGCCGGGGTACGGATCGCGTCGGCGGGCGTCGACGACCCACATCTGAAGCGCGACCGCTACGACACCATCGCGGGCCAGCCCAATCCGCTCGCAGACCTGCGCCTGGGCATCACGCACTCCCCGGAGCCGCGAGTGCTGGACAAGTTCGCTCAGGACGGTTACGACCTCGTCCTCGCCGGGCACACCCACGGCGGCCAGCTGTGCCTTCCGTTCTACGGCGCGCTGGTGACGAACTGTGAGATCGATCGTTCGCGGGTCAAGGGCCCGTCCAAGTGGGGCGCGCACACCCAGCTGCACGTCTCGGCAGGCATCGGAACGTCGCCGTACGCGCCTGCGCGGTTCTGCTGCCGCCCCGAGGCCACCCTGATCACGCTGACTCCGGCCCCGAGAACGGGTCCGAAAAACGTCTCCGACGAGGGCGTTTCGCGTTCCGAGGCAGTCGTGAGTTAGACTTCTCCAGCGGTACACGGGGTGTGGCGCAGCTTGGTAGCGCGCTTCGTTCGGGACGAAGAGGTCGTGGGTTCGAATCCCGCCACCCCGACAGTTGGACCACGAAGAGGGACCCATTCGATTCGATCGAATGGGTCCTTTTTTTCACGCGGTGGACGGCTACTGTGAGTCGACTCTGTCGACCCCGAGCGAACGGATCTCACGACCCATGCCGACCCCCACCCGCGTACACGTCAAGCACCGGTTCGTCTCTCCCCCCGAGGTCGTCTTCGCGGCGTTGTCGGAGCACGAGAACCTCGGCCCGCTCTTCATGGCGAAGATCGGCCGCGTTCGGGACGGTGACACCTCCCGCAACGGCGTCGGGTCGACGCGCAGCCTGAAGCTGGGTCCGCTTCCTGCGTTCGAGGAAACCACGATCACCTCCGAGCCCCATTCGCTGATCGAGTACCGCATCACCAAGGGCGGCCCGCTACGCGGCCACTGGGGCGTGCAGAAGTTCACCCCCACCGCCGACGGCGGCACCGAGCTCGACTACACGATCGGATTCGATGCACCCGTCCCCGGCCTCGCCGCGATCGTCGGTAAGGCACTGACGTCGAGCATCTCGAAGAATCTGTCGACCCTGGCTCCGTAACGACGCCACTCGGCGGCAAGTCATACCCGAGTAGGACACCGGACATACTCGGGACCGACGATTCTCGCCGCCGAATGCGGGACCGTCGAGGCATGCACATCGTCAGAACTCACAGCCTCGGCAAGCGCTACGACACCCATACCGTCGTCGACGACGTGAACCTTCGCATTCCTGAGGGCTGCGTCTACGGCTTTCTCGGTCCGAACGGATCGGGCAAATCGACGACCATGAAAATGTTGCTGTCCCTGATCCGACCGACCTCCGGCGAGGTGGAGATCCTCGGGAAGCCGATGAATCACGAGACCCGCCGCGGAGTGCTCTCGCACATCGGTTCACTCATCGAAGCTCCACCCGGATACGGCCATCTCACGGGTGCGGAAAACCTTCGCATCGTGCAACGCTCGCTCGGATTGCACGCCGAACAGATCGACCGGGCGGTGGCCACCGTCCGGCTGCAGGAGCACCTCGACAAGAAGGTGAAGAACTACTCACTGGGGATGAAACAGCGCCTGGGCATCGCGATGGCGCTCGCGCGCGAACCACGACTTCTGATCCTGGACGAGCCCACCAACGGCTTGGACCCGGCGGGCATCGAAGAGATCCGCGGCCTGCTCCGCCATCTCGCCGAACACGGCGTGACAGTGATGGTCTCGAGCCATCTGCTCGGCGAGATCGACAAGACGGCGAACATGCTGGGGATCCTGAGCCAGGGGCGCTTGATCTTCCAAGGCACCCGCGACGAGCTGTTCACCGCCTCCACTCCGGATGTACTCATCGACGTCATCGATCCAACCTGCGCGCGTTCGGTTCTGCAACAGCGTATTTCGGTCGAGGTCGAGGATCACACGCTGAGGCTGTCCGGCATCGACGATCGAGGTGCCGCACAGGTGGTGGCAGAACTCGTCGGCGCGAACGCAGGCGTCTACGGCGTTCGGCGCGACGATCAGTCGCTCGAAGACGTATTCATGAATCTGACGAAGGGTGGCCGATTGTGACGACCGTACGCAACGAGTTCGCCAAACTCAGGCACCTGCACATCGGCGCGATCGCCACATTGTTGGTCGCCGCAATCGTCGGGTTGACCTTCGTCGGGGCTCTCACCGCAACAGCGTCGAAGGATTCGACCACGGTCTCCTGGGCACTGCCACTGGCCGGGCTGTCCCTTGCCGTCCCCATCGCATCCCCGCTGCTGATCACCGTGATGGCAAGCCGCACAATGGAAGTCGAGCATCAATCCAACGGCTGGCTGCTGAACCGGACCACTGGAGCCGGCCGCGGAGCCCTCGTGCGCGCGAAGCTCGTCTCGACGGGCCTCGTCGTTGCCGGCGCGACGGTGGCGGCCAGTGCTGGAGGTGTATTTCTGGGAACCGCCATCGGAGTGACCCAACCCTTGCCTGCCGCCCTGTGGTTGGGCTATACGGCGGCGGCGGTGACGATCAACCTCGTGATACTCGCTGTGCACCTGCTGATCTCAGCGCGAGTGGACAACCAACTGGTCGCGCTGGGAATCGGCATCGTGGGTACCGTCATCGCGATCTGCGCCTCCGGATTTCCCTCCTGGGCAGCACACTTGACGCCGTGGGGCTACTACTCCTTGGCGTCTGCCGCCGACTACCGAGGCGAACAGGTGGTGACGCTGAACCCGTCCTACGCCAGCATCGCAGCCCTCGCAGTTGTCGGGGCAGTGTCGTTCTGGCTCACGACCGTTCGACTCGATCGACAGGAGGTACGAGCATGAATGCGTTCTCGGCCGAAATGATCAAGCTCAGGCGCTCGCAGGCATGGGCGGTCGTCGTTCTCCTTCCGCTGATCATCGCGGGGGTCGGAACCTTCAACACGATCGCGTCGGGCGCAGAATTGGCAGAGGGATGGCGCACATTGTGGTTGCGCACAGTCGTGTTCTGGGGCTTGTTCCCACTCGCACTCGGAGTTGCGGTACTGGCATCACTGGTTTGGAAATCCGAACACCGAGGCGGGAATTGGAATGCCCTGATGAGTGGGCCGGTTCCGTCGGCGCGCATCGTGATCGCCAAGACCGCGGTGGTGGCAACACTGACCGCGGCCATGAACATCGTCATGCTGGCAGCCGTCGTTGTTCTCGGCAAGGTGGTCTTCTCGCTCGACGGAACGCTCCCCTCCGAGCTCCTCGCGACCGGTGCGCTGATAGTGGTGGGGTCACTACCGGTCGCGGCACTGCACACCGCTCTGTCGATGGCTGTCAGGTCGTTCGCGGTGCCGATTGCCATCGCTCTCGTCGGGGCCGGTATGTCGGTGTTCCTCCTCACCGCCGAGGTGACCGGGGCGATCTTCGTGCTGCCCTATGCCCTGGCCACTCGCGCAACCCAGTTGACCTCCGGAACTTTCGGTGACTCGGGTTCGCTGACCACCGGAGCCGCACTGTCGGTCCTGACGGCCATGGCGCTGCTCACTGTCTCGGTTGTCGCATCGGCCGGCAGGGCGCTCGACCGCAAGGACATTCACGTCCAGTGACAGCCCGAGGCCCCGATCGGATGCTCTCGATCGGGGCCTCGTGGAACGTCGGGTCAGCTGGACGCAGCGCGCAGTTTCTCCAACAGCGGGCCGGCAGCCTCGGCGAGGAAGCGCTCCTGGGTCTCGTCGCCCACCTGCACGAGTGCGATGTCGGTGTAGCCGGCCTCCCAGTACGGCTTCACGGCCTCGACGATGGCGTCCAGGTCCGGTCCACACGGAATCGTCTCGGCCACATCTTCTTTGCGTACGAACTTGGTGGCTCCGGCGAAACCGGCCGTCGTCGGCAGATCGGCGTTGACGGCCCAGCCACCGGCGAACCAGCGGAAGCGATCGTGCGCGCGATCGACGGCCGCGTCCTTGTCCGGATCCCAGGAGATCGGGATCTGTCCGATGGACCGCGCCGGGCCCTCGTGGTTGTCGGACCATGCCTTGACCAGATCGGCGTCGGGCTCGGTGGCGATGAGGTGGTCGCCGTACTCGGCGAACCGCGCGACGGCCTTCTCGCCACCGGCTGCGATGCCGATGGGCACGCCGCCCTCGGGCAGGTCCCAGATCCGGGCGGAGTCGACGCGAAAGTGCTTGCCTTCGTAGGTGACCAAGCCACCGGCGTGCAGCGCCCTGATGATCTCGAGCGCCTCGACGAACATGTCCTGCCGCTTGTCGATGGACGGCCAGCCCTCGCCCACGACGTGCTCGTTGAGGTTCTCGCCGCTGCCGAGGCCGAGGGTGAAGCGTCCGTCGGCCAGAATTTGCAGCGTGGCGGCCTTCTGCGCGACGACGGCCGGGTGATACCGGATGATCGGGCATGTCACGTACGTCATCAACTCGACGCGTTCGGTGGCCTGAGCCACCGCACCCAGCGTCGTCCATGCGTAGGGCGAGTGACCCATCGACGAGAGCCACGGCGAGTAGTGGTCGCTGGCGACCTCGAAGTCGAAGCCGACCTTCTCGGCTCCGACGGCGTACTTCACCAGCTCCTTCGGGCCGCTCTGCTCGGTCATCAACGTGTATCCGAAATTGGTCATGCTGTTCTCCTAAATTGTTGCGACGGAACCGGCGTCGACTCGGTAGTTCGATCCGTTGACGAAGGACGCGCGGTCCGAGCACAGGAACGTGATCACCGAGGCGACTTCCTCGGGCTCGCCACGGCGTCCGAGCTCCATGTACGGACGCTCCTCGTCGAGGAAGCTCTCGATGGCACCGTCGCGGTCGGTTCCCTTCTCCTCGGCGCGCTTGTCCATCATCGCGTCGGTCATCGGGGTGTGAATGAACGCGGGAGAGACTGCATTGACCAGCAGTCCCTCGGACGCATAGCTGCGCGAGAGCCCCTTGGCGAGGGCCAGCACGCCAGCTTTGGCTGAGCAGTAGGGCAATTCGTCGTCGTACGGCTGCACGGCGTCCTCGGAGGTCAGCAACACGATGCGTCCCCAGCCACCGCGGCGGAGTGCGGGCAGAAATGCTCGCAGTAGCCGGACCGGTCCCATCAGGTCGATGTCGAGGGTGGAACGCCACCCTTCCTCGTCGATCTCGTGGAACAGTCCCTGTGCGCCGGTGACGCCGGAGGACTGCACGAGAATGTCGATATCCCCCACGGCTTGCTGCGTGCGCACCGCCAGATTCTCGACCGCATCGGTGTCGGTGACGTCCGCGGCGATCGCGAACAATCGCCCTTCCGCTGCACCGAGTTTCGCGGCGGCCTCGTCCAACGAATTCTGATCCTTGTCGCTGACGACCACGCGAACACCCTCGGCCAGCAGCATTTTCGCGGTGTGCCAGCCGATGCCGGAGTCGGCCCCCGTCACCAAGGCGGCCCTACCGTCGATTCCCAAATCCATGCGATCCCACTTTGCGCTAGAGGTCGGTTGTCAGGCTGTGGCGTCGTGCGAGCGCGCGATGGTCAGCGCCGCATTCACCAGAGCCAGGTGGCTCAAGCCCTGCGGGAAGTTACCCAGAAACGATCCATCCGAAGCATCGATCATCTCGCTGTACAGACCGACGTCGTTGGACAGCTCCACCAACTGATCCATCAGAGCTGCGGCTTCGTCGTCTCGGCCGACGCAGGACAGCGCCGATACTCGCCAGAACGCGCAGGCCACGAAGGTCACCTCTTCCTTCGAGACCCCGCTGTAGCGGTACATCAACGGACCGGCACCGAGTTCTTCGACGAGCGCATCGATGGTGGACGAAAGACGTTCTCCCCGATCGAAATCCATCTCGGCCGCGAGAAGTACCGACGCATCGAGACCGTCGGCACCCGGGTACGCGAGGTATGCCTGACGCTCGTCCGACCAACACTCGGTCTCGATGTAGAGCCGGATGCGTTCCTTCTCGGCTTTCCATCGATCCGGTATCCCCGGGATCTCGCCTGCTTCTGCCAGGTGCACGGCGCAGTCCAGCGCCTGCCAGCAACCGAGCCTGGAGCTGGTGTAGTGCTGTTCGTCCTCGAGCTCCCAGATCCCGGCGTCCTTGCGCTGCCACGAATCGCAGGCCTCGTCGGCGATGGCGGCCAGCAGGCGCCCCGTCTGCGCGTCCAGAATGTTCCCCGCGTCGACGTACTGGCGGATGATCGAGAACAGGTCACCGAAGATCATCAGCTGCAGCTGATCCGCGGCAGCGTTGCCGTTGACCACCGGCCCGATGCCTCGCCAGCCGGGAACGTCGGGTTGTTCCGTGCCACCGGGTAGTTCACCACCGAGGGTGTAGAAGACATTCACCAACGGATCGTTGACTCGGATCACTTTCAGCAGCCACGCCACTGCAGCATGGATCTCCTCGCGAAGGCCGAACCGTTGCAGCGCACGGATGGTGTACGCGGCGTCGCGCACCCACGCGTAGCGGTAGTCCCAGTTCTTGCCACCGGTCCTGTTCTCGGGCAGAGAGGTGGTGGCAGCGGCGGCGATTGCACCGGAGGGGCTGTGCAGCAACAACTTCAGAGCCAGCGCGCTCCGCGCCACATGCTCCGACCACGGTCCCTGGTACGAGAATTCGTCGGACCACACGCGCCAGTTGGCGATCGTCCGGTCGATCCCCTCGTCGAGGTGCTGCGGATCGGGCAGCGGCAACGGCTCGTTCTCCGTCCCCACGACGCCCAGCACATGCCGAGAATCCGGGTGGGAGGTGAAGACACCACCGATGTCGCGGTCCGCGACATGCACCTCCTCGATTCCCAGAGTCCGCACGGCCAGGGTCAATCCGTCGACCCGCAACACGGTGCCGTGCTCGGTGTCGTACGCCCACGGCGACGCGATGCCGAGCATGGTGCCCGGTGCCACGGACCACGACAACTCGACGGTGCCGTCGAGACCCTCGACGCGGCGGGCCAACTCCACCCACGGAAGACGCCCGGCGACACCGGTGTTCAACGAGTCGGTGATTCGAACGGTACCGGTGTCGGTACGGAACGTCGTGCTCAGCACATTCGTACCAGGGACGAATTCGCGCTGGACGGTGAACTCCTCCAGCGGCGTCAGCTGGATGTATCCGCCGTTCCCCGCGTCGAGCAACGCTGCGAACGGCGGCGGCGAATCGAGGTTCGGAACCGGAAACCAATCGATCCGGCCGTCGTCGGCGATCATCGCCACGGTGCGGCCGTCACCGATGGCTCCGTAGCTCTCGATGGGGACATAACCGTCGACCCTGGGGTGCGGCTTGCGGAACTCGCTCAAGCACTTGCCTTTTCATCGGAGTAGAAGGGACTGTCCTCGATGTTGGCGAGCAGATCGGCGGGGTCGTCGAACACCGCTACCGCCCCCGCGTCGAGCAATTCTCCGCGCGAGATACCACCGCTCAGTACACCGACGGCTCGTACACCCGCGCGACCGGCCGACTCGATGTCCCAGACGCTGTCGCCGACCATCACCGCCTTGGATGCCTCGACGCCGGCCCGTTCGAGTGCAACCGCGACGATGTCGGGCTCCGGCTTGGCTACGTCGGCGTCCTCGCCGCTCGTCACCACGGCAACGGAGTCCTCGACATCGAGCAGGTCGCGCAACGTCGACAGCTCGCTCTCCGGAGCCGAGGTTGCAAGCACCACGGTGATGCCGCGAGAGTTCAAGTCCGCCAACAGTTCACGGGCACCCGGCAGCACTTCGAGATCCGCCGACGCAGCAGCGTAGTACTCGCCGTGCAGCTTCTTCGCTTCGTGGGCAAGCGCGCTGTCCGAGGACCCGACGAGCGTCTCGAGCAGTTTCGACCCGTCCATCCCGATGCAGCGGTGAACACGCCAGGAAGCAACGGAACCACCGGCCTCACGAAACGCGCGCGACCACGCGTCGACGTGCACGTAGTTGGAATCGACGAGGGTGCCGTCGATGTCGAGCAGAACTGCGTCGACCGTCGGCTTCAAAACAGGCATGGTTTTCGGATACCCGGGGGTGGTGCAGGCAAACAACAGGCCCCCCGCTGTGCGCGAGGGGCCTGTCGGGTGGGAAAACGTCAGCTGGCCTGGGCCTGCCACATCCAGTGCAGCTGCTCGAGACGAGCAGTGATGCCGATGAGCAGGTCCTGGGTCACCGGATCGGCTTCGCCGGTGTCGGCGATGCGTCCGCGAAGACGCTCCACGACCGCGGCGAGGTTGTCGACGACCGCTGGGACGACTTCGCTGTCCTTGGTCCATCCGGCACCGAAGCCCTTGGTTCCTGCCGTCGAGGAGACGGTGGCTGCGCGCCCGTCGGGGCTGACGCCGATAGCGGTGGCGCGCTCGGCGGCCTGGTCGGTGAATTCACGTGCGGCCGTGACCAGCTCGTCGAGCTCGAGGTGCACCGACCGGAAGTTCTTGCCGATCACGTTCCAGTGCGCCTGCTTGGCGATGAGCGAAAGGTCGATGAGATCGACCACGGTTCCCTGAAGCGCGTCGCCGGCAATCTTCTGCTGGCCTGCGTCGAGGGTGCTGGTGATGGGGTTCGTCATGATGTGGCCTCCCTGCCGTTGGACGACGGTATGCATCGCACACCATTATTGTTCTTCCGTCTGTACTACACAACGGCAGGTCGACCCCCGTTGTTCCGGATCGACGTCACATCCGCTGTGACGCCGATCCCAACATCAGACCTTGGCTGCTTCGTCGGCAGGATCGTCGATTGCGCCTGCACCCGTGGTCGGTGCGGTCTCGTTCTGCTGCGACCGAACTCCTTCCTCGACCTTCTTGCCGAGTTCGGGATCGACGTTGGTCCAGTACTCGAACACGCGGCTCAGAACGGGCTCGCTGACGCCGTTGAGGACGTGCCCCACGATGTTCCCGACGAGGCGCTCGCGCTGCGCGTCGTCCATGACCTCACGGACCAGGGCTCCCGCTTGCACGAAGTCGCCGTCCTCGGGGTGCTCGATGTACCCGGTGCGCACGAAGCGGGGCTCGAAGTCCCATGCTCCGTCGTCGCCGTACTTGTTCGTGTCCGCCGACGGGCCGCCGAACGAGTTCGGCGCGTAGACGGGCGTCTCCGGGGAGTTGAACGAGTACCGCATGTTGCCGTCCTTGGAGTACGAGTTGACCTCGGACTTCGGGGCGTTGACCGGCAGCTGCGCGTAGTTGGCTCCGATGCGGTATCGGTGCGCGTCGGCGTAGGAGAAGACGCGGCCGAGCAGCATCTTGTCGGGGCTGAAGCCGATGCCGGGCACGGTGTTGGACGGCTCGAACGAGCTCTGCTCGATCTGCGCGAAGAAGTTCTCCGGGTTGCGGTTCAAGGTCATCTTGCCGACCTCGATCAACGGGTAGTCCTTCTGCGACCAGACCTTGGTGAGGTCGAACGGGTTGTACTTGTAGTTCTCGGCCTCGTCGTACGGCATGAGCTGCACCTTGAGGGTCCAGCTGGGGAAGTCGCCGTTCTTGATGGATCCGAAGAGGTCCTGACGGTGGTGGTCGGGGGACGTACCCGCAACCTCGTCCGCCTTGTCCTGCGTCAGGTAGTCGATGCCCTGGTCGGTCTTGAAGTGGAACTTGACCCAGGTCTTGGTGCCGTCCTCTGCGATGAGCTGGTACGTGTGCGAACCGAACCCGTCCATGTGGCGGAACGACTTGGGGATACCCCGGTCGCCCATGAGCCACGTCACCTGGTGCGCCGACTCGGGCGAGAGGGTCCAGAAGTCCCACTGCATGTTGTTGTCGCGCAGACCGGAGTCGGGCATGCGCTTCTGGCTACGGATGAAGTCCTGGAACTTGATCGGGTCCTTGACGAAGAAGATCGGGGTGTTGTTGCCGACCAGGTCCCAGTTGCCTTCTTCTGTGTAGAACTTCAGCGAGAATCCGCGCGGGTCACGCCAGGTGTCGGGGCTGCCCTGCTCGCCCGCGACGGTGGAGAAGCGCGCCAGCATCTCGGTCTTGGCACCGGGCTGCAACGCCTTAGCCTTGGTGTACTTGCTGATGTCTCCGGTGATCTCGAGTTCACCGAACGCGCCTGCGCCCTTGGCGTGCACGACGCGCTCCGGGACCCGCTCACGGTTGAACTGCGCCATCTTCTCGATGAGGTAGTGGTCGTGCAGCAGAATCGGTCCCTGCGTTCCGGCGGTCAGCGACTGATCGTCGCTGGGGACGGGGATTCCCGAGTTGCTGGTGGTCGGTTTGTTGGTGATCGGCTTGGTCATACGAAGCCTCCTGTAGGGCTGAATCGAGTTCGGAGAGGGCTGCTCTTCAATAGATCTTTGAAACCGAGCGGCCGTACGCTGGACCGCAGTGCCAGACGGAATGCCTCGTGCAGTCGCCGCACAAACCCCAGAAGACGATCTCGGCTTCGTCGACGACAAATCCGTGGGTGTTCTCGGGGACGAGACACGGCGCCGCTCCGACGACGCAATCGACATCGGCAACCACATGACACTCTCGGCACACGAGGTGGTGGTGATTGTCCGCCGTCCGACTCTCGTACAGCGCGGCCGAGCCGGCCGGTTCGATGCGACGGAGCAAACCTGCATCAACGCAGGCCCTGAGCACGTCGTACACGGCCTGGGTCGACACCGAACCACCGTCCTCCCGGACGGCGGCAGCGATGTCGTCGGCGTCCGAATGCGGTCGGGCTGTGACCGCTTTCAGAACTGCAACCCGGGGTCCGGTGACGCGGAGACCGACCGAGCGCAACTGCGCTGCGGGGTCGACGTGTTCGGTGAGCTGCATGTACTCCAGTATGCCCCTAATCTGGACTAAGTCAAGAAAAAGGGTTCAGGGCTGGCCGACCAGGCGCGCTTCACCCGTCCGCATCGAACCGGTCACGATCTGCAAGCCGAAATACGTGCCCGACGGCATCCAGCGACTCAGCGTCGGGCCCTTCGCGTCCACCTCGACGCGGGCCAACCTGGCTTTGCCCTTCAGGCTCGCGGTGGCGATGGCCGAGCCGCCGGACACGGGCTGCGCGAAACCGAGGGAGCCGAGCATCGGGAACTGCGGTCCCACGGCGCGGGACGTCGTCCGCACCGACCATTCGTCGCCGCTCGCCCCGGCCTCGCCCAGCACGTCACCCTCGAACTCGGCCAGCACCTTGGGCAGGTGCCAGTTGGTCCGGCCGCCGTGGACAGATGTCGCGGAATCGACGGCGATGAACGGCACCGCCATCCGCGGAACGCGTCCGACGTCGCGGCGCAGCACCGGGCTCGCCAGGATCTCGCGGTACGGGCCGACCGGTGAGGTGACGTAGTCGACGACCATCGCCATCGTGATCGGCAACGTCTTGGCACCGACAGGTGCGAAATCCGACGAGCGGGCCCGATGCCACCAGATCGTGGCTCGCACGTTCGCCGGCCACGGCGCTGCCGGACTGACCGGCCAGTCGGTGCGATCGGTATCGGATTCGGTGACACTCCACATCAGGAATCCCTCCCCACGACGGTCAGTGGAAGCCGCAGGGCGCCCGGTGCCGACACCGGCACCACCGTCTGCACGGGCTGAGTGGGTGCGATCTCCTGATAGCCAGAGCCCACCGCGGGTCGCCGGTCGGGCTCACCCTTGTTGGGCCACAACGCCATTGCTCGCTCGGCCTGGGCGGTGATCGTCAGGGACGGATTGACGCCGAGGTTGGCGCTGACGGCCGAACCGTCGAGCACGTGCAGCCCCTCGTAGCCGTAGACGCGCTGGTAACCGTCGATCACGCCGGTCTGCGGCGAGTCGCCGATCGCGCAGCCACCGAGGAAGTGCGCGGTCATCGGAATGTTGACGATCTCGGCGATCGACCCGCCCGGGTCACCGCCGATCTTGTCCGCGAGCAGACGAATTGCCTCGTGCCCCTGCGGAATCCACTGCGGCGGTGGATCACCCGCGCCGGGCCTGCTGGTGAGGCGACGCCCGAACGGCCCCTTCTTCGATCCGAGCTCGAGCGAGTTGTCGTCGGTCTGCATCACCAACGCGATGACGGTTCGCTCCGACCAACGATGCACCGACAGGCTCCGTACCGCAGCGCCGGGGTGACGGAGTGCGACGCCGAGCGTCTTGAGTACGCGCGGCATCTTGCCGCCGCCGTCGCTGAGCACGGTCTGCAGTAGGCCGATTGCGTTGCTGCCCTTGCCGTATCGCACCGGCTCGATGTGCGTGTGATCGTCCGGGTGGAACGACGACGTGATGGCCACGCCCTCGTGGTAGTCGACCTCACGGCCGCGAGCGGTCGCGGCGAGCACGGCCTCGGAGTTGGTGCGCACCAGCGAGCCGATCTTGTCCGACAACCGCGGGAGCGAGCCCTTCTCCTTGGCCGCGAGCATCAGCTTCTGAGTGCCGTAGGTGCCGGCCGAGAAGATCACCTGATCGGCGGTGATCGTCTTCTCCTTGCGACGCAGCTTGCCACCGGTCCGACGCGTCACCACGTCGTAGCCCCCGCCGTTCGGCCGCACGTCCACGACGGTGGTCAACGGAAGAACATGCGCGCCTGCGTGTTCGGCGAGGTACAGGTAGTTCTTGACGAGGGTGTTCTTCGCGCCGACGCGGCAGCCGGTCATGCACGCTCCGCATTCGGTGCAGCCGGTGCGCTCGGGCCCGGCACCGCCGAAGAACGGGTCGGGCGCGGTGCGGCCGCGATCTCCGAAGTAGACGCCCACCGGGGTCGAGGTGAACGTGTCCCCCACCCCCATGTCCTCGGCCACCTCTTTCATCACCTTGTCCGAGGCGGTGATGGTCGGGTTGGTCTCGACGCCGAGCATCCGCCGGGCCTGGTCGTAGTACGGATTCAGCTCGCGCTGCCAATCGGTGATCGAACCCCACTGCGGGTCCTCGAAGAACTTCGCCGGGGGTTGATACAGGGTGTTCGCGTAGTTCAGCGAACCTCCGCCGACGCCTGCCCCTGCCATCACCAGTACATCGGGCAGCAGGTGGATACGTTGCACCCCATAGCAACCCAACGCCGGAGCCCACAGATACTTGCGCAGCCGCCAGCTGGTCTTCGGCAGCTCGTCGTCCTCGAACCGTCGACCGGACTCGAGAACCGCCACCCGGTACCCCTTCTCGACTGCCCGCAACGCGGCAACGCTGCCGCCGAAACCGGAGCCGATGATCAATACGTCGTAGTCGCTCATGCGGATACCACCTCGTTGTCTGATTCGAGAGTGTCGGAGACGAGCCGATAGTTCGGCACGTCGAACTCGCGCGTCTTGTTGCGGAACCGGAATGTGTAAGTGGGCCACATCGTGGAGTTGCGGCCGTTGGCGTCGAGGTACCAGCTCGAGCACCCGCCGGCATTCCACACGGTGCCGTCCAGCGCGGAATCGACCCACGAATTGTGTTGACGCTGAGCGGATTCGTTGACCTCCACAGCTGCGATCCTGCGATCCTTCATCGCGTGCAGCGCGGACACCACATAGTTGGCCTGCGACTCGAGCATGTAGACGATGGAACTGTGCCCGAGGTTGGTGTTGGGGCCGTACATCAGGAACAGGTTCGGGAAGCCGGCGACGGTGGTGCCGAGATGCGCCTGCGGGCTACCGCCCCAGTGCTCCGCGAGCGTCCGACCGTCGTTGCCGCGCAGCAGATGCGACACCGGCGGCTCGGTGGGGGTGAACCCCGTCGCGAAGATGATGGTGTCCACCTCGTGGTTGCGGCCCGAGGCGTCGACGACGCCGTTCTCGGTCACCGACGTCAGCCCCGACGTGACGAGATCGACGTCCGGCCGGTCCAGTGTCGGCAGCCAATCATTGGACAGCAGAAGCCTTTTGCAGCCGGGCGCGTAGTCGGGAGTCAGCGCCGCACGTTTCACCGGGTTCTTGACCTGGCGCTTCAGATTCGATTTCGCGAACACCTTCACCGCGGGCAGCAGCCACGGGTTGTCCGCCAGCACGGTGACGTAGGCCTCGCGGTAGCCGTAGATGACACCGCGAACCGCGCGGTGCGCCAGAGGGATTCGCTCGTACAGCGTGCGCTCGAGCCGGCCGATGGTGCGGTCCAGGCGCGGAATCACCCACGCGGGGGTGCGCTGGAAGACGGTGAGCCGCTCGGCCCGGTCGACTATCTCGGGGACGAACTGCACCGCAGACGCCCCGGTGCCGATCACGGCGACCCGCTCGCCGGTGAGGTCGTGCTCGTGATTCCAGGTCGCAGAATGGAACACGGTGCCCGAGAACGTGTCGATGCCGGGGACGTCCGGGATCTTCGGAGTGGACAACGCGCCGGTGGCGGCAACCAGAACACGCGCGCTCGCCGAACCCTGCGACGTCTGCACCGACCAACGCTTGTTCACCTCGTCCCAGGTCGCGGACTGCAACTCACAGTTCGTGACGATGCGATCGTTCAGGTCCAGACGATCCACCACCGAACGCAGGTAGTCGAACAATTCGGGCTGACGCGCGAAGGTGTGACTCCACTTGGGGCTCGGGGCGAACGAGAACGAGTACAGCGAGGTCGGCACGTCGCATGCACACCCCGGGTAGGTGTTGTCTCGCCACGTGCCACCCACGTCGGACGCGCGCTCGATGACGGTCACGTCGGCGGTCGGGTCGGCGGCGAGAATCTTCGCCACCGCGGCCAGGCCTGCGAAGCCGGCTCCGACCACGAGCACGTCGAGCTGTTCGGGGAGAGTTGCGTTCACGAATCCATCACCTTTTCGGACCAGACGGGAAGGAGCCGCCCGCGCAGTTGCGCGTCGGCTTCGGGAGTGCGGAACAGCGCCGAGACGGCCAGCCCGCGGGCGAGTTCGACACTGAGCTCGATGGATTCGGGGGACATCCGGCTACCCATGACGATCTGGGCACCGCCCTGAATGGCCTCGGCGACGCGCCGCTCCAAGGGGATCATCGCCTCGTGCAGCGCCGGGTCGGTACGGGCAGCCACCCAGAGCTCGAGCGCGGCGTAGAACAGGGGCCCGGAGAATGCGTCGGCGAGGATCTCGGGTCCCCGCTCGGGGTCCGGTTCGGCTTCGAGGATCTCCGAGAGACGACGATCGACGAGGTGCTCGACGGCCGCGATCAGCAAGGACTCCTTGGTCGGGAAGTGGTGAAGCTGCGCCCCCCGGGACACACCGGCACGCCGCGCGATCTCCTGGGTGCTGGTCTTGGCGAAGCCCAGTTCGACCAGACAATCGATCGCGGCGTCGAGCAGCTTCGCCCGGGTGCCCGCAGTGCGTTCGGCCTGCGTTCGGCGCTCGGTGGGCGCTGAGTCGTCGAGCCCTGTGTCGGTAGTCACACTTTGCACAGTAGCGCTAAATCAACAAACAGTCCAGCCTGACTTTAAGTTCGCTTCGGGAAGCAGTTGGTCTCGATCTCACCGGTTGATCGGAAGGTCGACTGGACTGCGCGCACCGCTTTCCAAGCCATTTCCACTGTCTCGGCTCTACGATCAGGTCGGTTCGACCTGCTGTAGCCACGCGAATGCTGCGTCGAATCAGGCAAAAGAGGGCCGATGACAATCTCTACCGTCGGTGTTCGTGGAGCCACATTCACATTCGTGGTGCTCCTCGCTCAGCATCGGACGGATGCACAGAGGCTACGGCTCGGCACCGAGGCACCCACCGGACCCAACCCCACCATTGCCGACTACGTCGTCGACGCGGGCCTCACCGAAGCGCCGATCTTCCTCGGCGACGCAAACGCACCCCGAACATGATCGCCATCATCGACTGTGCAGCAGTCGAATTGATGGACTGCCCTGTCTCACCCCGTCTCGAGAACGTGCAAAGTCGACGCTGTCGCACCCGCCTACATGGGCCGAGAGACTGGCGACGAAGTGGTGTCGGCACAGAGGACGCCCGTCATCACAGGGCAGGACGACTACCCCATCCTGCAGATCATCGTCGATGGCAGTATCGACCCATTTGACCTGCCGGTCGACGCCACCACCGGGCATCCGTCGACGAGCAAACCGTCATCACGCCGGGAGACCGGTTCGCCCATGCCCATCTCACCGTCCGTGCTGCGTCCCCGCTGAGCATCGGACCTGACGAGTAGTACTCCACATTTCAATGCCTACCGGTAGCCGCGAGCACTGCAGCGAGCCCCTCTTGCAGATCTCTGACGAAGTAGACGGGATTCTCCAGCGACGGAAAGTGGCCACCTGACTCGGGTTCCGTCCATCGCACGATCTGTCGGAAGCGCGCCTGAGCCCACGATCGGGGATTCTTCTCGATATCGCGCGGATACGTGGTTATCGCCGCGGGCACATCGACCCGGAGCTCCGGATCGAGGGCATTGTGACTCTCGTAGTAGATCCGAGCCGACGATGCTCCGGTGCGCGTGAGCCAATACAGGGTGACATTGTCCAGCAGCCTGTCCCTGGAGATCGTCTCGAACGGGCTGTCCTCTGTGTCCGTCCACTCCGCGAACTTGTCGAGAATCCAGGCAAGCAGACCGACCGGGGAGTCGACGAGCGAGTACCCGATGGTTTGCGGCCGGGTGGCCTGCAGCTTCGCGTACGCCGAGTGGTGGTGCCAGAAGTCTCTGGTCTCCTCGGTCCAACGCCGCTCGTCGGCCGTCAAGCCTGCCGTAGCCAGACCAGGCGGTGCCTGAGTGAGCGTTGTGTGGATTCCGAGAACATGCTCCGGGAATCGGCCTCCGAGGATGGTGGTGACCACGCCGCCCCAGTCTCCACCGTGCGCCAGGAATTTGCCGTAGCCGAGCCGTCGCATCAACTCGACCCACGCGGTCGCGATCTTTTCGGTTCCCCAACCGTTGGAGCTGGGCTTGTCGCTGTAACCGAACCCCGGCAGAGAGGGGACGACGACGTGGAACGCAGGCACGCCGGGGTCATCGGGATGGGCCAAACCGTCCACTACATCGATGAACTCGGCGATACTGCCCGGCCAGCCGTGCGTCATGATCAGCGGAGTGGCATCGGCGCGCGTGGACCGGCGGTGCAAGAAGTGAATTCCCAGACCGTCGATGACGGTGCGGAACTGCCCGATCATGGCGATGCGCTCCTCGAACTTCCGCCAGTCGTAGCCGGTGCGCCAATAGTCGACGATCTCCTCCAGGTCGGCGAGCGGAACACCCTGATCCCATCGCCGACGGCCGAACTCGGTAGTGGCTACCGTCTCGGCTTCCGGCAGCCGCGCAGCACGCAATCGTGCACGTAGATCGTCGAGATCGTCGTCGGGTGTGAAGGACTCGAACGACCACACTCCGGGGCTGCTGAGCGACTGCATGGGCACTCCTGATTTCGGTTGAACCGTCTAAGCCAGTTCTACAGTCGTCACTCCTGAAGCGCAACCAGCTAAGCTGGTTCCATGCCCGCACGGTTTCCAGAGTTTCGTCCCGGTAGCGTCCTGTCGACCGCGTTCACCGGCACGCTGACCGAACGATGCGGTGACCCCGTGGAACGGATTCCGGTACCGCACCGACTCATCGACTGGTTGGCGGTGAACGGACTAGCCGTCGAGGGCTGCACCGATGCTCAACTGGGCCTGGCTCATGAATTGCGCGAGGCAATTCATCTCACTGCGACGGCTGCCGCACTCCAAGACACACTGCCCGAATCGGCCGTCCGAACCATCAACGATCGCAGTATTCACGGGCAGGCCGCTGCTGTTCTCACACCCGAGGGTCACCGCCGCTGGCAGCTGAGTTCGACACCGTCCGTTGAGGATGCCCTGGGCGTTGTCGCGGCCGACGCCATCGACGTCATCGCGGGTGAGCGAGACGGAAAGTTGGCACTGTGTGCGTCCCCGACGTGCCGGGCCGCGTTCTTCGACACCAGCCAAAGCCGCTCGCGTAAGTGGTGCGACATGAACACCTGCGGAAACCGTCAGAAGAAGGCGCGTATGGCGGCCAACCGACGCACGGCCTCGTCGCGCTGACTGGGAGCACACTGGAATTCGTACGCAAAACACGCACTACTTCGACGGAAGGAATCGACAATGGCCGGTCATTCGGTACGCCCCGAGGAAATACTTCCCGACGGAGCAGAGCGGGCATCGTTCGACGGCGTCCGAATACGGAAAGGCACCGTGGCGGCGTTCGTCGCCAATGCGCAAGCACTCCGCGACCTGCAACCCGGAACCGAGGCACACGACGAAGTGGTCGCGACCCTGAAAGACTTGGCACCGCAGCTGGTGGCCATAGGAATCTTCGAGGTGTTCGAACCACGGGACCCTCAGATCGCGGACCTCGTCGCCGCCGTAGCGGAGTCCAAGTGACCGCCGTTTGTCTCGGCTCGCCGCGGGCAATTCTGTCGCCATGCCCCTCGCTTCTCATGGCCGCTTCGACTACTCCCCCATCGGCGATCGCCCACAATTCGAGTGGCCGGGTGGGGCGCGCCTCGCGGTGTACGTGGCAGTCAACTGCGAGCACTTTCCGTACGACGACGGAGGGCCAGGGCTGGGCTACACACCCGGTATGGATCAGCCGAACACCTACAACTGGGGTTGGCGCGAGTACGGCAACCGCGTCGGCGGCTTCCGGATCGCAGAGACGTTGCACCGGAGTGGAGTTCGCCCGACGTTGCTGGTCAACACCGAGGTGTACGACCATGCGCCGCAGCTGGTCGACGCCTTCCGCGCCCTCGATGCGGAGGTAGTCGCGCACGGACGAACGAACGCCGTGCAACCGAACGATCAGGACGAGGAAGCCGAACGACGCTCGATCGACGAGGTGACGACCGCCATCGAGCGCCACGAGGGAGCACCGCCTCGGGGTTGGATGAGCCCCGGTGCCAACCCCAGTCGAGTGACCGAGGACTTGCTCGCCGAACGCGGCTACGAATACACCTTGGACTGGCCCATCGACGATCAGCCGGTCTGGCTGAGGACCCGCGGAGGCCCGCTGCTCAGCGTTCCGTACCCGCACGAGGTGAACGACCTTCCGGTGTTCGTTCACCATCACCAGACCGCAGCGACGTTCGAGCGCAACATAATCGACAGTTTCGACGAACTGAAGGAGAACTCTCAGCACCAACCCGTGGTGCTCGCGATCTCTCTGCACACGTTTCTCACCGGACAGCCTTACCGACTTCGCCGGTTCCGGTCCGCCCTGCAGCACATGCTCGACAACAGCGACGGCGTCTGGTTCACCACACCGGGCGAGATCGCCACGCACTACCGCGGTCTCGTAGCTCCCTCGGACACTGGCCGTCGACCGCTGCGCGACGGATAGGCGACGGACAGTCCACTGCTGGTGCCGCCAGCGACCTGGTCCACATGGATGCCTACCGACTGTTGAAAGCCAGCCGGTCGTCGGTGAAAGCTCGGGCGGGCAGGAGAACCGGTCATGAGTCATGAGTGAGGTGCCTGGCCCGTCAGCGCTGATCGACAGCACCGTGCGCGCAGGGGGCCAGCCCGCCGAAGCCGCGCCGAATGCCGCGCGGCCGGCGCACGGCTCCGAGAGAGGGAATGGCTTGGACGGCCGGGTGGCGCGACTGATGTGTTGTCAGGCTGCGCGCCGCTTTCGGCGGTGGTAGCTGGGGATGGGTTGTCGTGTGGGGTCGATGGATTCGGGTGGGACGGCGTAGGGGTGTCCGTCGTCGCCCATGAGCAGTTGCCAGTCGCCGTGGTGGACGAGGCGGTGGCATTCTCCGCAGACCAGCGCGAGGTTGTTCAGGTCGGTGCGGCCGCCGTGTTCCCAGAACTTCACGTGGTGGGCCTGGCACCACTGTGCGGGGCGGCCACACATCACGCAGCACCGATCGCGGATGGTCAGGGCGATGCGTTGGTCGTCGCTGGCAAGTCTGGTGCTGCGGCCCAGGGCGAGCGGGACGCCGTGGTGGTCGACGATGACGGGGGTGAGGTCGGCATCGCAGGTGAGAAGTTCGGCGAAAGCGCGGCTCATCGGCCCGGTCCAGTCGAAGTGGAACGGCCAGTCGGCATCACCGGGCTCAGGTGCAGACCTCTGCCCGCAATGGTCACCGGCGGCAGCGCTGCGACCGACGCGATCGCCGCGGGGATCACCGGTCCGTGAACCGTCGCCGACACCGCTCCCGACGTCGTGACCGCCATCAGCATCGTCGGGACCCGTGTCGGCATCACCGGTCCGTGAACTGTCGCCGGCACCAGCACTGCTTTCGCTGACGTGGGGACCGCCGCCAGCATCACCGGTCCGTGAACTGTCACCGATGCCAGCAAGGTTCCCGCTGACGCGACGACCGGTTCCACGATCGGGACCCGCGTCGGTATTGCCGGCCCTTGAGTCGTCGCCGGCACCAGTACGGTTCCCGCTGACGCGACGACCGGCACCACGATCGGGATCGCCCTCGGTATCACCGGTCCGTGAACTGGCATCGGCATCAGCACGGTTCCCGCTGACGCGACGACCGTTGCCACGATCGGGACCGCCCTCGGTATCTCTTGGTTGTGAGTGGCCGCCTGCACCGGATGCCCTCGAACCCGTTGTTGGCCTGTTCGATTGCGTGTGTCCGCGGTCGGCGAGCAGGTCCCGCAGCGGGACGATCAAGTGCACCGATGCCCGCGACCCGCCCGCCGATCCGCGGCCACCACCGCTCAGGTTCCGGTCGAGGATCCGATCGAGGGCATCGGCCCGCCGCTTCGACGGACCACGTAGATCGCGTTCACCACCGGGGCCGGGCTGCGGCGCGGTCAACGCCGACAGCGCGGTGAGCAGCTTCTCGGCGAGGAGTCGGTCGACGTTGCCGCCGATCTGGAAGCGGCCACTGGCAAGCGGGTGAACATCGAAACGGTTCAACTCCGGGTTCTCCGACACCGGTATCGGCGGCGGTCCAGCTGGAACAGGTTCGGGCCGAGCAGGTTCGGGCTCGCCCGAGCCGGCTGCGTCACCCGCGTCAGCTCGGCTCGCACGGTCCCGCTCTTGCTCCCGCTCCTGTTCCCGCTCCTGTTCTTGTCGTTGCTTCTCGGCCTGCTCGTGGCGGGCTCTGGCGTCCTCGGCCGCAGAATGCGCCAGTGCCTGCGCGCGGGAGGCGACCTGCCCGGCGGTGCTGCGCATGGCGGTTTCGAGCAGTTCGGCGACGACCGCGTCGCGGCGTTGTTCGTCGAGGGTGGGGTCGGCGACCACCACGGTGGCGTAGCCGTCGGCGATCGCCGAGGCGTGCGCGGCGTGGATGTCACCACCTGCGAGGGCACCCAACACGCTGGGCCGGTCGGTGAGCCACTGCCCCAGCTCCATCTGACGGGCCGCGGACCCGTCGGTGATGCGCACCGATCGCGCGTACCACCGGGTCACCGACGAGTAGCCGAGTTTCATGGCCAGACCGCGGCGGTCCATTTCCGCCAGCAGCGTCAATCGCGTTGCAGCGAGCTCGTTTTCGAGGGAGGACACGCCAGCGAGCTCGGAGACCAAATCCTGGTCGCCGAGCCCGAACACATCCCCCCATGTCTTCACACCACGAAAGCTATACCCACCCACCGACAAGCTTTGTCACGGAGCGACGGTGCGGTACCTGAGCATCATTTCGTGGTCCTCGTGATCAAGCATGTGGCAGTGCCACATGTACCCCTGCAGTTCGCCGCCCCCACCCATGTCGTGTCCACCGTGCTCGCCGCCGTGGTGCGCGGCCGGCCCGGCGAAGGTGGCGTCGGGGTCGAACCCGAGCTCGTCGGCCGTCGGGAATCCAACGAGGATCTGCGTGACGGTGCCCGGGTAGGTGTTGACGGTGTCCTTCCACCCGGCTTCCCACGCCGCCGGGGGCACCGACGGACCGGTGAGGAACTTCTCCACCGGCGGAGCCCATCGGGTACCGAATGTGGGCCTGGGGAAATCACGTTGGTAGGCGGCGAGGTCGATCGGGATGCGTCCCAGCGTCCGGAAGTGGGCCAGGTGCAGGTGAATCGGGTGCGGCTCCACCGTCGTGTTGACGATGTTCCACATCTCCACGGTCCCCTGCTTGGGCATCTCGATGTCCGGGTCCGAGTACCTCAGGTTGTTCAGGTTCATCAGCGTCATGTCCAGGTTGAGCCCACCGGACGGCTGGTTGACGGTGACCGTTCGCGTGAATGTCGCGGTCGGCAACGGCGGCAACACATCCGGCTGCCCCTTGCCACCGCGCAGCAGCGTCGGCATGCCGCCCCGGAACCCCGCCGCGGACGCGACGCGGAACTGGCAGAACATCGGCATCGGGACCGCACCGAGCGATGCCGCCTGAGCGGGTGGTGGCTCGTCGTTGAGCAGCTCGATCAGTGCGCCCGGCTCCACGGCACCGAAATCGACGAGGATGTCGGCGCGCTCGGCCGGGGCGAGTCGGATGCTGGTGGCTTCCACCGGAGCGTCGAGCAATCCCCCGTCGTTCCCGATGACCCAGAATCGAAGTCTGTTGGTGAAGAACAGGTTCCACACGCTGTACGACCCTGCGTTGACGACGCGCAGTCGGTACATTCCCCTGGCGACTTCCATCGTCGGCCAGATCTTGCCGTTGACGACGCCCACGTCTCCGGTGCCGCCGCCCTCCCATTTACCCTGCGGCACAGTGATGTTGGAACGGATACTCATGCTGCCGTCGGGATTCATGATCTTTTCCTGCAGCACCAACGGCAGCTCGAACTCACCCGACGGCAGACCCAGCACATTGTCGGACGTACCGGTGTCCCAACGGTCCCGCACGAGGTTCATGCCGAGCAGGCCCGCGTACACGTTGATGCGCGTCATCGACATCGCGTGATCGTGGTACCAGAGTCCCGCGGCGTCGTTGAGCCCCGAGAAGTTGTGCGTCATCGACTCTCCCGGGCGCACCAGCATCTCGGAGTGCCCGTCGCTCGCCGGTTCGGTGACGGCCCCGTGCAGGTGCAGCGCCGTCGGTGTCATCGTGCGGTCCATCTCGCTCATGCCGTGCAGCGAGGTGTCGATGTCGGCGGCGAGCGGGTTGCCTGCGGTTGTGTTGGAGTACTTCAGTGTCCAGGGCTGGCCGGTCTGCGACTCGATGGTCGGTCCGAGGTAGTCGCACTGGCCGTATCCGAAGGTGGGTGCCGGCCGTAGATCGGCGTGGAACACGTGGGTGGAGCTGTGCGCGTCCAACGTCACCTCGGTACCGCTGATCAGCGGCAACCTGGGCAGCTCGTCCCGGAACGGCGTGAGGGGCGGTGAGTGGAACAGCAGGGGGCTCTGGCCACGAAGGAAGTCGTCGGCCATCGCGCGGCGCGTCGTCGACGCCACCGGGAGTGCAGCGGCACCAGCGGCTACTGCGGCGACGGCGAGCCCTCGAAGGGCGGTTCGCCTGGACACAGATCCGCTCACCGAGCCACCTCTCTCCTTGTTGTGATTGGGGCCATACTATGTGCCCGTCGGCTCCCGCCGTCACCCCACACTCGGATCGTCCGGCACGTTCCTGCCGGTGGAGGGATCTATCTGTCATGGCAACGATTACTTTCGAGCGCACCACCAGGCTGTTTCCGGGCTCAGACGCCCCCGCGGTGGACGAGCTCGACCTGCACATCGAGGACGGTGAATTCCTCGTTCTGGTCGGCCCGTCGGGTTGCGGAAAGTCGACGTCGCTGCGGATGCTCGCGGGGCTCGAAGAGGTCAATTCCGGTCGCATCCTCATCGGCGGCAAGGACGTCACCCACTCCGAACCCAAGGATCGCGACATCGCGATGGTGTTCCAGAACTATGCGCTGTATCCGCACATGACCGTCGCGGAGAACATGGGCTTCGCTCTGAAGTTGGCGAAGGCGAACAAGGACGACATTCGCACTCGCGTCGAGGAGGCCGCGAATCTACTCGACCTCGAGCCGTTTCTCGATCGCAAGCCCAAGGCGCTCTCCGGCGGGCAGCGGCAGCGAGTTGCCATGGGCCGCGCCATCGTTCGCCAACCCCAGGTGTTCCTGATGGACGAGCCCCTGAGCAATCTCGACGCCAAACTGCGAGTCCAGACGCGCACCCAGATCGCGCAGTTGCAGCGCCGGCTCGGGACGACGACGGTCTACGTCACCCACGATCAGGTCGAGGCCATGACGATGGGCGATCGCGTCGCCGTCCTGAAAGGTGGTGTGCTGCAGCAGTGCGCCACCCCGCGCGAGCTGTACCGGAAGCCGGTCAATGCGTTCGTCGCCGGGTTCATGGGCTCACCGTCGATGAATCTGTTCCGCGTCCCGGTCACCGACGGCGGCGTTCGCCTGGCCGATCAGGTGATACCGGTGCCGCGACAAACTCTCGGCTCGGCCACCGAGGTGATGTTCGGCATCAGGCCCGAGCACATCGAGATCGCGAGCAGCGGAATCGCTCTGGAGATCGACGTGGTCGAGGAACTCGGCTCCGAGGCCTTCGTGTTCGGCCGTGCGGACATCAACGGCCGCACCGAGACCATCGTCGCACGGGCCGATTGGCGCAGCCCACCCGAGAAGGGTGACCGCGTCCACGTCCGTATCGACGACGCGCACGCACACATCTTCGACGCCTCCGCCGAGGGTCACCGCCTGAACTGACCGTCGTGCGCGTTGTGCGTACCCCTGGGGACGCACAACGCGCACGAGCTCAGACCAGCAGCTCGGCGATCTGAATCGTGTTGAGCGCCGCGCCCTTACGCAGGTTGTCGCCCGAGACGAACAGTGCCAATCCGCGGCCCTCGGGAACACCCGGGTCCTGGCGGATCCGGCCGACGAGGGAATCGTCCGCGCCTGCGGCCTGCAACGGCGTCGGCACGTCGACCAGAGAGACGCCCGGGGCGGAGGCGAGCAGCTCACGAGCGCGTTCCACCGAGAGCGGGTTGGCGAATTCGGCATTGATCGACAGCGAGTGACCGGTGAACACGGGCACGCGGACGCAGGTGCCGCTGACCAGCAGGTCCGGCAGGCCGAGGATCTTGCGCGATTCGTTGCGCAGCTTCTGGTCCTCGTCGGTTTCGCCGGATCCGTCGTCCACCAACGCACCGGCCAGCGGCAGGACGTTGAAGGCGATGGGCGCGACGTACTTGTTCGGGGCCGGGAAATCCACCGACGAACCGTCGTGCACCAGCTTTTCGACGTCGCCGATGACGGCGCGCGCCTGGGTGGCGAGTTCTTCCACACCTGCGAGTCCGCTGCCGGACACGGCCTGGTAGCTCGAGACGATCAGGCGCTGCAGGCCTGCTTCGTCGTGCAGCACCTTGAGCACCGGCATTGCGGCCATGGTGGTGCAGTTGGGGTTGGCGATGATGCCGCGCGGCGGATTCTTCGCGTCCTCGGGGTTGACCTCACTGACCACCAGCGGCACGTCCGAGTCCTTGCGGAACGCCGAGGAGTTGTCGATGACGGTGGCACCTGCTGCGGCGAAACGCGGTGCCTGCTCACGTGAGAGCGTCGCACCCGCGGAGAACAGCGCGATGTCGATTCCGGCGAGGTCTGCGGTGGAGGCGTCCTCGACGACGATCTCCTCGCCGCGGAACGGCAGCTTCTTTCCCGCCGAGCGCGCGGAGGCGAAGAATCGAACGGTGTCGGCGGGGAAGTTGCGCTCCTCCAACAGGGTTCGCATGACGGCACCGACCTGGCCGGTGGCTCCTACGACTGCAACTGTGGTCATCGTCTATCGTCCTGTTCCTGCGTGTACGACGGCTTCTTCGTCGCCGCCCAGATCGAAGGCGGCGTGCAGCGCGCGTACTGCTTCGTCGAGCTGAGTGTCACTGCACAGCACCGAGATGCGGATCTCCGAGGTGCTGATCAGGTCGATGTTGATGCCGGCGTCGGCGAGGGCCTCACAGAACGTCGCGGTGACGCCGGGGTGGCTCTTCATGCCCGCACCGACGAGGGAGACCTTGCCGATGTGGTCGTCGTAGAGCACCTGAGCGAAGCCGATCTCGGCCTGGAGCTTGGTGAGCTTCTCCACTGCCGTCGGGCCGTCGGCCTTGGGGCAGGTGAAGGTGATGTCGGTCTTGCCGGTGTCGATCTTGGACACGTTCTGCAACACCATGTCGATGTTGATCTCGGAATCCGCCACCGCGCGAAACACTTTGGCGGCGTAGCCGGGGGTGTCGGGCAAGCCGACGACGGTGACCTTCGCCTCGCTGCGATCGTGTGCGACGCCGGTGAGAATTGCTTCTTCCACTGGAATGTCCTCCATAGATCCGGAGACGATCGTTCCGGGTTTCGTGGTGTACGACGAGCGCACGTGAACAGGAACGTTGTAGCGACGCGCGTATTCGACGCAGCGCAGCATGAGCACCTTCGCGCCGCAGGCGGCCATCTCCAGCATCTCCTCGAACGAGACGGTGTCGAGGTGCCGGGCGTTGGGCACGATGCGCGGATCGGCGGTGAAGATGCCGTCGACGTCGGTGTAGATCTCGCAGACGTCGGCGTTCAGGGCCGCGGCGAGCGCGACGGCGGTGGTGTCGGACCCACCGCGACCGAGCGTCGTGACGTCCTTGCTGTCCTGGCTGACGCCCTGGAATCCGGCGACGAGCACGATCGAACCCTCGTCGAGGGCGCTGCGCACGCGGCCGGGGGTGACGTCGATGATCTTGGCGTTGCCGTGCACGCTGGTGGTGACGACGCCTGCCTGGGAGCCGGTGAACGACCGGGCCTCGGCACCGAGCGAGTGGATGGCCATCGCGACCAGCGCGTTGGAGATGCGTTCACCCGAGGTGAGCAGCATGTCCATCTCGCGGGCCGGCGGGGCCGGGCACACCTGCTGGGCCAGGTCGAGTAGTTCGTCGGTGGTGTCGCCCATGGCCGACACGACCACGACGACGTCGTTGCCTGCCTTCTTGGTCTCGACGATTCGTTCAGCGACGCGTCGGATACGTTCGGCGGTTCCCACCGACGATCCACCGTACTTCTGGACGATGAGAGCCACGCCTGTTTACCTCCGCTGGATAGCCGACAATCGGGCGATTGTTCCGGGGTAACCCTACCGAGCGAATGCCCCGAGCAGTGGCCCGGGTAGCTCCGAGCTGGGACTTTAGGGCGGTTCGCCTGCGGATACACCTGACCTAACATGTTCGGGTGACCCTTCCCGAGCACCGCCCACCCCCACCCCCACGAGGTCTGCGGGTGCTCTTCGGGCTCCCTGCCGTCGGCCGTCGCTGGCCGGGTGGACTGCGCTCGGCTCTGGCGTTCGGTATCCCCGCGATCGCGGCGTGGGTTCTCGGGTTCCACACCGAGGCCCTGCTGGTGGTCTCGGGCAGTTTCGCCGTCATCTACGGCGAGGGGCGTCCCTATCGTTCGCGTTGGTGGGTCGTCCTGACCGCGGGCGGCGCACTGGTGGCGTCGGTGTGGCTCGGGGCGACGGCCGGGCAGGTGGCGCTCGATCTCGGGAGTACCGGATGGGCGCAGATGATCCCGGTGACCCTGCTCTCGCTCCTGGCTCTCGTGGCGGTCTACGTCATCGCTGCGCTGCGACTCGGACCGCCGGGTGCGTTCTTCTTCGTGCTGGTGTGCGCGGTGTCGTCGTACATCCCCGGGGCCGGCATCGGCGCCGTTCACGGAGCGGTCTGCGCGGCGATCGGCGTCGCGTCGGCGCTGCTGGTGTCGATGTCCGGGGTGCTGTGGGATCCGCGAGGACCCGAGCGCGAGGCCGTCGGAGCCGCGGTGGGCGCGATCGAGAAATACACGAGCTCGCCGACGCCGTCTGCCGCCGATCGTCACGTCGCGGCCGCGCGTCTGCACGCAGCCTGGGCCGCCGTGTACGACGCCGGTGCTGCACGGTTGTCGTCGAGGCCGGTGCTGGTGCAGAGGCTGTTCGACGCCCATCGGGCGTTCGCGGCCACTACCTCTCGAGGCATGGATGCCGACCAGGCAGTCGACTCGGTGCCGGATCAGCTGCCGCTGGCGAGGCCGAGCATCGCCTACCGGTTGCGGCGCTCGCTGCACCGGGATTCACACGCATCGTCCACGGCGATCAGGGTCTTCTGCGCGGCAGCGGCGGCAGGCGGGATCAGCGTCGCGCTGGATCTGAGCCGACCGGACTGGGCGATCCTCGGTGCCGTCCTGGTGCTGCAACAGGGTCCCGACCGGGTGCACGGCACCTATCGCGGCCTGCAGCGGCTCGGCGGAACCCTCGCGGGGGTGGCCCTGTTCTCCGCCATCTTCCTCTCGCCGCTGACCGGTCTGGCCGTCATCGTGGTGTTGATGGTGTTGCAGTTCGCGATCGAGGTGTCGGTGGCGCGCAACTACGGGTTGGCCGTCACGTTCATCACTCCGCTCGCCCTGCTGATGGGGACACTGACACATCCGGGAGCTGTGCTGGAGGACATCGTCGTGGACCGGATCGTGGAAACCACGGTGGGCGTCGCTCTGGCCTTCGCTGCGCTGTGGCTGCTGCTTCCCGGGGCGTTCAGGCGCGCATTGCAGTGGTCCGACGGCCGAGTCCTGACGCTCAGCGCCGATCTGCTGACGGTGTTGCGCACCGAGGACGTGGCCGGATCGAGCGCTCTCACCGCCCGGCGCGACGTCCAGTTCGAGCTGGTCGGGTCCGCGTTGGCCGGTGCCGAGGCCGCACACAACGATCGGCGGTGGGCTCATCGGGTGTGGTCGCAGCATGCCGAGGTCGATCGCCTCGGGTACGAACTCCTCGCGCACTGCTGGACGATCACCGACGTCGGACGAATGAATGACATCGGGCACTGGCAGCGCAGAGTCGATGCAGCAACTGCAGAATTCCACTCGTCAACCCTGGGGTAGGCGGTCGGCGCGCGGTAGTACACTCAGCCCATGCTGCGAGCTCTCCTTCTTAACAGCCGCGACGGGGTCTGAGACCAGACTGGCTTCCCGTCGCGGGGTTCGTTGCGCCGGTCGAACACATTGCTCTGATCTGTACGGAGAGACGAAGACCATGTCACCAGCCGACGCATTCACCTCGGGAACTCGCACCATCACCCCGCCCTCGCGGCCCGCACCAAGCGACCAGCCCGCCTGGAACACCCAGAAGAACTCCTCGATGCCGACCTACCGTTACCGGCCGTTCGCCGAGGAGGTCGAGCACGTCACCCTTCCCGACCGCACGTGGCCGGACAAGATCATCGACCGCACCCCGCAGTGGTGCGCCGTCGATCTGCGCGACGGCAACCAGGCGCTGATCGATCCGATGAGCCCGGCCCGCAAGCGCCGCATGTTCGACCTGCTGGTTCGCATGGGCTACAAGCAGATCGAGGTCGGCTTCCCGTCGGCCAGTCAGACCGACTTCGACTTCGTCCGCGAGATCATCGAGGACGGCGCGATCCCCGACGACGTCACCATCCAGGTGCTGACGCAGTGCCGTCCCGAGCTGATCGAGCGCACCTTCGTCGCGTGCGAGGGTGCCCGCAGCGTCATCGTGCACTTCTACAACTCGACGTCCATCCTGCAGCGCCGAGTGGTGTTCCGGGCCGAGCGTGACGTCATCAAGAAGATCGCCACCGACGGTGCCCGCAAGGTCCTCGAAGAAGCAGCCAAGTTCCCCGATACCGACTGGCGCTACGAGTACTCCCCCGAGTCCTACACCGGCACCGAACTGTCCTACGCCAAAGAGGTGTGCGACGCGGTCACCGCGATCATCGATCCCACTCCCGCCAAGCCGCTGATCCTGAATCTGCCTGCGACAGTCGAGATGGCGACACCCAACGTCTATGCCGACTCGATCGAGTGGATGAGCCGCAACCTCGATCGGCGCGACAGCATCGTACTGTCACTGCACCCGCACAACGACCGCGGAACCGGTGTTGCCGCAGCAGAACTCGGCTACCAGGCCGGTGCGGATCGCATCGAGGGCTGCCTGTTCGGCAACGGCGAGCGCACCGGCAACGTCTGCCTGGTCACGCTCGGGTTGAACCTGTTCACCCGCGGTGTCGATCCGCAGATCGACTTCTCCAACATCGACGAGATCCGTCGAACCGTGGAGTACTGCAACCAACTTCCCGTCGCCGAGCGTCACCCCTACGGCGGCGACTTGGTCTACACCGCCTTCTCCGGCAGCCACCAGGACGCCATCAACAAGGGCCTGGACGCGATGAAAGTCACTGCGGACGAACAGGGTTCGGACATCGGAGACGTCACCTGGCAGGTCCCGTATCTGCCCGTCGACCCGAAGGACGTCGGTCGCACCTACGAGGCCGTCATTCGCGTCAACTCGCAGTCCGGCAAGGGCGGCGTCGCGTACATCATGAAGTCCGATCACGGCCTGAACCTGCCGCGTCGACTCCAGATCGAGTTCTCCCAGGCCGTCCAGCGCATCACCGACGGTGAGGGCGGCGAGGTCTCGCCCAAGGAGATGTGGGACGTCTTCGCCGAGGAGTACCTGACCCCGATCCGCCCCCTCGAGCGCATCAAGCAGTCGGTCATCGCGGCCGAGCACGACGGTGGCACCGACACGATCACCGCGACGGTCAAGGTCGACGGCGTGGAGCAGGAGATCTCCGGATCCGGCAACGGCCCCCTCGCCTCGTTCGTCGACGCACTGTCCACCATCGGATACGACGTCAGCGTCCTCGACTACTCCGAGCACGCCATGTCCGCCGGCGACGACGCCCAGGCCGCGGCCTACGTCGAGGCCTCGGTCACCTCTCCTGCCGGTGTCGCCACCACCGTCTGGGGCGTCGGCATCGCGACGTCGATCACCACCGCGTCACTGCGTGCCGTGGTGTCGGCTGTGAACCGCGCACTGAAGTAGATTCTCTGCTCGACGCGAAGCCGCCCATATCATCACGAATGGGCGGCTTTTCGCTGTTTATCGACGCTCAGCTGGTACGCCGCGTGCGACAATGAACCTGCCGTCGGGGCACTTTAGGGAATGGAAGTTCGCCATGGATTCTTTCTGGGATTTTCTCTGGCTTCTCATCGTCGGTTTCGCATTCGTGGCTTACCTCATGGTGATGCTGTCGATCATCGGAGACCTCTTCCGAAACCACAAAGCATCCGGGCTCGTGAAAGCCGCGTGGGTGCTCTTCCTCATCATCGCGCCGTTCTTCACCGCGCTGATCTACCTCATCGTGAACGGCGGCAACATGGCCGAGCGTCAGGTTGCCGCCCTGCAGCACGCCAAGGACCAGCAGGAGAACTACATCAAAGAAGTGGCCGGTCGGTCCGCATCGGAGGAGATCGCACACGCAAAGACATTGCTGGACAACGGAACCATCGATCAGGACGAGTTCAGGACGCTGAAGGCCAAAGCTCTGTCCTGAGGTCTGCCTCCGCCCGGAACGCGTCGAGCACGGCCGCGATCGCCGGTAGGCGTCGAGCGTCGGGCCTGGTCGCAAGTTCGTAGATGCGCCCGGCCCGAACACCCGATAACTCTCGACGCACCAGACCGGGATGCACCACGGCGTACCGCGGCATGAGGGCCACGCCGTGACCGGCCGCTACCAACACCTCGGTGACGCGAAAATCGTTCACTCGCTGGACCACTCGGGGTTCGACGCCCGTGGCCGCGGCTACCGAGAGCAGCACGTCGTCGACCGGGAATCCGCCGCGAACACTGATCCATCGTTCGTCGACCAGATCCCTGAGGTCTATCGATTCGTGTTGCGCCAAACCATGACCGGGCGGGAGCACCAGATCGATCGGCTCACGCATCAAGGTCGTCACTTCGATGCGCGGGCCTGCGGTCGACGGGGCTCGCTCGTCGCGGTGGGTGAGCACCACGTCGTAGTCGGCCAACAGTTCCGGCACCGAGGATGCAGGAAGGTCCTCGTCGCGTGCCTCGATGTCGACGTCCGAGTTACCCAACCGCGTCAGCACCCCGGGCAGCAGCAGGGCAGCACCGGACGGGAACAACGCGACTCGGACGCGTCCCCGCGGGGACGCACGGTACCGATCCATCTCGGCTCTAGCGCGGCTGACCGCAGCGAGCACCTCGTCGGTACGCAGCACCAGAGCACGTCCCGCGTCGGTCAGTCGGAGCCGGCGACCGTCCGGTTCGAGGAGCGTCACACCCGCTTCCCTGGCCAGCAGCTTGAGTTGCTGGGATACCGCCGAGGGGGTCATCGACATCGCGTCGGCCACCGCTGCGACAGTTCCACGGTCGGCGAGTTCCGCGAGGATCCGCAGCCGCTCCACGTTCATGCAGTAAATCTTAACTGTTGATGCGGATATATTCGATTGTGCTGATCATTCGCAGCGGACACGATGGACGCCATGACCACTCGCGACCGCCTCCTCGGATTGACCGTCGCCGTGCTGTGGGGACTGAACTTCCTCGCCATTCGCGTCGGACTCGATCATTTTCCGCCGTTCTTCTTCGGCGCATTGCGCTTCCTGGTCATCGCCATCCCGGTCGTCCTGTTCGTCCCGAGGCCGAAAGTGCCGCTGAAGTGGTTGCTGCTCTACGGCTTCGGGTTCGGATTTCTGCAATTCGCCTTCCTGTTCGCGGCGATGGCAGCAGGCATGCCCACCGGATTGGCGTCACTCGTGCTGCAGTCGTCCGCCCCGTTCACCGTTGTGCTCGGCGCTGTTCTGCTGCGCGAACACGTCTCTCGCAGACAGGCGATCGGCATCGCGGTCGCCGTCCTCGGCATGGTCCTGATCGGATGGGACCGCGCTCAGAACGCCTCCCTGCTTCCGGTGATCCTCACCCTCCTCGCCGGCCTCGGCTGGGCGTTCGGCAATCTGGGAAACCGACTCGCCAAGTCCGATTCGCCGATGACGCTGATGCTGTGGATGACCGTCGTTCCGCCGCTGCCGATGCTGGCGCTGTCCGCGATCTTCGAGGGCCCGAGCACCGGCTGGCATGCGCTGACGGAGTCGTTCGGTCCGCAAGGCTGGCCAGGGTTGGTCGCGTTGGCCTACATCGTGATTCCCGCCACCATCATCGGCAGCGGTCTCTGGAGCATCCTGATGAGCCGCAACCCCGCCGGACTGGTCGCGCCGTTCTCACTGCTCGTTCCCGTCGTCGGAATCGCCGGTGCCTGGATATTCCTGGGCGAGAACCCGTCCGTGCTCGCACTGATCGGTGGCGTCGTCGTGATCGGCGGATGCCTCGGCGGCATGGCCGTGCGACGTTCGGTCGAAGTTCGGGAGAAAGCACCGGTGTGAGAGGCGGGAGTGGAGCCTGCGGAATGACCCAATAGGGCGGGAGTGGAGCCTGCGGAATGACCCGGGGGTCGCGGGAGTGGAGCCTGCGGAACGACCCGGGGGTCGCGGGAGTGGAGCCTGCGGAATGACCGAGGGGTAGAAACCGCCGACGTGAAACTGCACGCTCTTCTGTGCCAGACTCGGCGGATGGTTGAAGTGGGTGAGCGCAGACGTATCGGTGCACGTGGCCGTGTGGCACTGCGCGCGGCGGAGCTGGCGACCTGGGCGTCTCGCAAGGCGGGTCGGGGCAAGGGCTCGATGATCGGCGGACTCGTCGCCCTGAAGATCGATCCGAACATCCTCGGCGGGCTCGGTCGCGGACGACGAACCGTCATCGTCACCGGCACCAACGGCAAATCCACCACCACGCGTATGACGGCCGCTGCCCTTGCCACCCTCGGTGACGTCGCCACCCAGGCCGACGGCGCGAACATGGATGCCGGCATCGTCGCGGCCCTGCACGCTCACTTCGATGCCGAACTGGCTGCTCTCGAGGTCGACGAACTGCACGTCCCCCATGTCTCCGACGAGGTGGAACCGGCGGCCATCGTAATGCTCAACCTCAGTCGCGATCAGCTCGACCGCGTGGGCGAGATCAACATGATCGAACGCAAGCTGCGCGCCGGACTGGCCCGGCATCCCGAGACCGTCGTCATCGCCAACTGCGACGACGTCCTCGTCACGTCGGCAGCATTCGACGCACCGAACGTCGTCTGGGTCGCGGCCGGCGGCGGATGGGCCGGCGATTCGGTCAGCTGCCCGAGCACGGGCGAACCCATCCTGTGGGAGGGCGAGCACTGGTACAGCACCGGCAGCGACTTCAAGCGCCCGACGCCGGACTGGTGGCTCGACGACGAGAATCTCTACGGGCCCGACGGACTCGTCCTGCCGATGACGTTGTCACTGCCAGGTAAAGCCAACCGCGGCAACGCAGCTCAGGCCGTGGCCGCCGCAGTGACCCTCGGCGCGAGCGCGGAAGGTGCCGTCGCCGCCGCGTCGAGCGTCGACGAAGTAGCCGGACGCTACTCCACCATCCAGTACGGATCTCATTCCGTCAGAATGCTTCTCGCGAAAAACCCTGCCGGCTGGCAGGAGGCGCTGTCGATGATCGACCCCACCTGCGACGGGCTCGTCATCGCCGTCAACGGTCAGGTTCCCGACGGCGAAGACCTGTCGTGGTTGTGGGACGTCCGCTTCGAGCATTTCGAGAACGTGGCCGTCGTCGCCGCGGGCGAACGTGCAACCGACCTCGGAGTTCGCCTGCTGTACGCGGGTTCGCAGCACACCACCATCGCAGATCCGTTGCAGGCCATCGCGTCCTGTCCGCCGGGCCGCGTCGAAGTGCTCGCCAACTACACCGCGTTCCGCGATCTCGGGCGCGCGCTGGCACGTGAGGTGAAAAATGTCTGAGTCCACCGTCCGCATCGGTCTGGTCCTGCCCGACGTGATGGGCACCTACGGCGACAACGGCAACGCGCTCATTCTGCGGCAGCGGCTTCGGATGCGAGACATCGACGCCGAGGTCGTGCAGATCACCCTCAGCGATCCGGTTCCCGATTCACTGGACGTGTACACCCTTGGCGGAGCCGAGGATTCGGCGCAGCGCCTGGCGACGCGTCACCTCACCCGATACCCCGGACTACAGAACGCCGCTGCCCGCGGAGCGCCCGTGCTCGCCATCTGCGCCGCGATCCAGGTCCTCGGCCACTGGTACGAAACCTCTGCCGGCGAACGCGTCGACGGCATCTCGCTCTTCGACGTCACCACCGCACCGCAGGCGACGCGTTCGATCGGTGAAGTCGTCACCGAACCCGCGCTCGAAGGACTCACTCAGAAGCTCACCGGTTTCGAGAACCACCGCGGCGGAACGACTCTCGGCCCGGATGCGTCGCCGTTGGCCAAGGTCACCCACGGTGTCGGCAACGGTGTCGGCGACGGACGCGAAGGCGTCGTGCAGGGTTCTGTGATCGGCACGTACATGCACGGCCCGGTACTCGCCCGAAACCCGGAATTGGCGGACTACTTGTTGGAGCGTGCCTTGGGCACCACTCTCGCTCCCCTCGAGCTTGCCGAGGTTGCGCAGTTACGTAAAGAGCGGCTGCGCCGCACGTGAATGAAAACTCGTAGCCCGCTACGAATTTCCACTCACAAGGCGCAACGTTCGCACGGGTACGACGCGTCGTCCCAACCCTCTCTGACCAGCACCTCGCGGACCTCGCGGTACACACCGCACGGGTCGTCGGTCACTTCGCGCCAGCCGTACATCAACCGCGGCAGGTTCCTCAGCTCCGCGGCATTGTCACGCCTGCGATCGCGAAATCGCCGCTGCTTGGCAGAGTGGAAGGCCTGGCCGTCCAGCCTGACGATGAGGTCGCAGATCTGATAGCGAATGTCCTCGAAAAGCTGTCGGCCGTCAACGAATACCGGGGCCTGCCGCTGCCCGACCGGCAGACCGTGTGCCTGCTCGACGTCGAGTACATAACGGTGTTCGAGTGCAGAATGGACTCCGTCGCGCATGAGAGCCAGCGTGTGCAAAATCGGTTTGAGGTAGCGCATCGGTCGCCGGACTTCGACCTTGCTCGTCATGGCTGAGACGTTCACGCCACCCGAAGACATCGCCGAGACCAATGTGGTCGTCGCTTGCCTCGACGTCGGCTCTGCGACAACGAGATCGAGGACCGTATCGACGGTGCTCGTTCGAGCCGGATTCGTCTCGACACCGATGTGTCCCATGGCTCGGGAACGGTGGACCACTACCCCGGGATGGATTTGTTCGTTGCTTTCCGAGGTGAAGTTCTGCTTGGCGTGCCTCATCGTCACCGGCTTGCTGGTGGCCGAGCATCCGTACGGAACGGTGACGTGAACCGGGCCTGCCGCAGGCCGAACCCACCCCCATTCCTCCGCGGCGGTGGTGTGACTGAGCAACGCTCCCCGCCCTGCGTACAGCAGCGCTGCAGACAATTGCATCTCACGAGTCAGCGGCCCATTGGTCACCGAGACGACTCCACGAAACACTCTCAGCCACTGCCCGGTTTCCACGTAGTGGTTGATCGAATCCTTGTTGACGCCGAAAGCATGCATCTGTTTCGTGGTGATGATTCCGTGCTGCTCGTCCAATAATCGCTGCCAGGTACCCGCTGGTCTTGTCCTCATGGACCTCAGGATGGCCGGTTTCCAGCGCCCACGTCAGAATCTATCCACAGGGTGTGCACAACTCCGGGTCGTGAGTGGAAACTCGACCCCTGCTACGAGGTTTCGTGCACGTGCGGCGAAGCCGCTCTACATGCGCCGACGCCCCGTCAACGCGCGCCCCAACGTCAACTCATCAGCGAATTCGAGGTCTCCGCCCATGGGCAGGCCAGAGGCGAGGCGAGTGATGGCCAGGCCGGGGAAGTCACGCATCATGCGGACCAGATACGTGGCAGTGGCTTCGCCCTCGGTGTTGGGGTCGGTGGCGATGATGACTTCGGTGACGTCGACGCCGTCGTCCTGGGTTCCGACGCGGGTCAACAACTCTCGGATTCGGAGCTGATCCGGCCCCACTCCGTTCAGTGGGTCGAGCGCTCCGCCGAGTACGTGGTAGCGGCCCTTGAACTCTCGTGTACGTTCCACGGCCTGGACATCTTTGGGCTCTTCGACGACGCAGATCATCGATCTGTCACGACGTGAGTCCGCGCAGATTCGACATAGTTCCTTGTCCGAGACCGTGCCGCAGACGATGCAGAACTGCACACCGTCGCGAATGCGCTGCAGCGCGCGCATGAGCCGATCCACCTCGGGAGGTTCGACGCCCAGGAGGTGAAAAGCTATGCGCTGAGCGCTCTTCGGACCGACTCCGGGAAACTTGCCGAGTTCGTCGATCAGATCCTGTACGGGACCTTCGTACACCGCTCAGAACCCGGGAAGGCCGGGCATGCCTCCGAGACCACCAGCGAGGGGGCCCATCTTCTCGCTCGCGACGGCCTGAGCCGCGCGAGACGCATCGGCGATCGCGCCGATCACCAGGTCCTGCAGAGTCTCGACGTCGCTCGGGTCTACGACCTTGGGGTCGATGGTCAGTCCGACCACCTCACCGGTTCCCTTGACGGTGGCGACCACGAGGCCACCGCCCGCCTGGCCGGTCACTTCGGTTTCCGCGATCTCGGCCTGCGCCGCCATCAGCTGCTGCTGCATCTGCTGGGCCTGCTGCAGGATCGATGCCATGTCGGGCTGTTCACCGGGTTGCACTGTGTCGTCCTCTCGCGTGGGTCGAAGCGAACACCAGCGTAGCCGCACCTTGGATCGCTGTGATTCACTGCGCGTCGAATCGACCTACCGACCTGAGTGTCCACAATTTCGCGGCAGACACGGGATCGCGCCTGCGGTGACGAATGGTGGACACTCAGCGCAGTGCCTTCCGGCGATGCCGCACGGTTCGCCCTCGGTAACGAGGATCAGCGTTGCTCCGCGCGATGGTCGTATCCGGCGGGGAGCAGTTCGCCGGCAAGAACGCTGACGAGGCCGTCGGGCAAATCGATGATGACGCGCATCAGGGGATAGAGGTCGGCGAAGATCTGACGATCCTTACCGCACGGGCTCTTCACCCCGCGCCCGTGGTTGCCGACCGCCACGATGTGCGTCGGCTCGGTCGCACCGGCCGCCCGAGCCGCGGCAAGCGCGACTGTCTCTGCGCACGGGCCACCGGTGAAGTGATAGAGATTCACCCCGGCGAAGGTTCGGCCGTCCGCCACTCTCACCGCCGCACCCATCGTGTGGATGCCGTCCTCATCAGGTCCCGCATCCGTCGACGAATCGATTGTCTGCCTGGCCAGTTCGACCAGCGTCCGATCCCTGTCGGTCGCGGGTAGTGCGGAAGAGAAGGACACGATGCGATTCTAGAGCCCCGCGCCTGAACATCTGTCAGTACTGAGCGCACGTAGTCTTGCGGAATGGATCAGCCTGCGAGCCCCTCCCCTCGCAAGCGTCGGGTGACGCCTCAGACCATGGCCGAGGCGGGTATTGCGCTGACGCTGCCGAAGGTGTCGGTCAAGTCGGTGGCCGAAAGCCTGGGCGTGTCGATCGTCGCGATCTACAACAACATCGACGATCTTTGTTCACTCAAGGCCCTCGTGGCGGAGGAGATTCTGCGCAGGTGGTCGCCGCCGCTTCCCGGTGACGACGAATCGATGCACGACGCGTTGCTGGCCCTCGCTTCCGCGATGCGCGAGCTGGTTCACTCCAACCCGGGTATCGCGGAGTATCTGATCGGCCTTACTCCCAGCTCGATCGACGCCATCCGTATGGCCGACTCGGTGCAGACGCGCTATCGAACTCGATACGACCTCACTCCGAAGCAGGCGACGTGGGCTGTCATCACCGTCTGCGAGCATGCGCTGGCCTTGGCCGAGATGGTCTACAACTCTGCTCGACGCGATCGTGAATACGACGACGCGATCGCGGCGCGCACCGACCTGGACACACTGCCGGGGGCCTACGACACGGTCGACCGTGGACCCGACGGGATGTTCCTGTGGTCGATGCGCACCGTGGTCGTCGGAACACTCGAGCTCATCGAGGCCCCCGACTTCGAGCAGGCCTAGATCAACTCGCGGCGCAGGTTCTCCAGCGTCGCGGCCTGGATCTTCTTCAGTCCCAGCGGTGCGAAGGTCTTCTCGAAGAATCCGCCGATGCCGCCTGCGCCCTTCCACTCCGTCGTCGTGGTGACCGTGGTGCCCGCGCCGTCCGGGGCGACCGACCAGGTGGTGACCATGGAGGAATTGGCGTCGCGTTCGGTGATGGTCGATCCGGCGACGGTGACGGTCGCGGCGACGTTGCGCACTCGCTTCTCGGTGGCCTGCAGGGTCCACGTGGCCACGGTTCCGTCTCCTTGCCCGCCCTGGACCACCTCGTAGTCGCGGTACTGCTCGGGGAGGATGCGTGGGCGCACCGTCTCGTAGTCGGCGAGCGCAGCGAGCACTCGATCCGGTGTGGTGGCGATGGTGGCGGAACTGGATGCACTGACCTGAGCCACGGAAACGTTCTCCTTCGATAGCGAACGGGATGTTCGTCCATACTGCCTCGCCGCGCACGCGCGGCAGGCATCCCGCCGGACCGTGTGTGATGTGCTTCACACACATAAATCTCATCCCGCAAAACACATGCATGACGCAACCATTTGTCCGATTTACTCCGATTCTCCGCGGAGATTCGGCAACAGTTGCGTGAAGTTTCACCGGTGGGACGCCGATGCCGGTGGATACCACGCGGTACGAGATATAGCGTCTGAGTGTGGCTTCAGTGAATGCTCTTCTCGGACGACGGCCAGAACCGAGGGAGAGCGGTTACGCAGCGCACCGGTCGGGTGTCGAGCAGCTGCTTCGCAGCTATCGCGCAATTCCCGCCGATGCGACGGTGCGTCTGGCGAAGAAGACGTCCAACCTGTTCCGGGCCAGGACGACCACCACCACACCGGGGCTCGACGTGTCGGGCCTGAGCAAGGTCATCACCGTCGATCCCGCCTCGCGCACAGCAGATGTCGCCGGAATGTGCACCTACGAGGACCTGGTCGACGCGACGCTTCCCTACGGCCTGGCACCCCTCGTCGTCCCGCAGCTCAAGACGATCACCCTCGGCGGAGCCGTCACCGGACTCGGCATCGAGTCCACGTCGTTTCGTAGCGGACTCCCCCACGAATCGGTGCTCGAGATCGATGTCCTCACCGGCAGCGGCGAGATCGTCACCGCAACACCGGAGGGCGAACACGCGGATCTCTACTGGGGCTTTCCCAACTCGTACGGAACCCTCGGCTACTCCACTCGGCTGAAGATCCAGCTCGAACCCGTGTTGCCGTATGTCGCGTTGCGCCACCTGCGATTTCACGATCTCGACACCTTGCAGTCCACGATGGACCGCATCGTCGACGAGCGCGAGTACGACGGCATCGAGGTCCAGTACCTCGACGGTGTGGTGTTCAGCGCCGACGAAAGCTACCTCACCCTCGGCGTCCAGACCGACGAACCGGGACCGGTCAGCGACTACACCGGTGCCGACATCTTCTACCGATCGATCCAGCACGCGTCGGATACACCCAAGACCGACCGCCTCACCATTCACGACTACCTGTGGCGCTGGGACACCGATTGGTTCTGGTGCTCCCGAGCGTTCGGAACACAGAACCCGAGAATCCGACGGTTCTGGCCGCGCAAGTACCGGCGCAGTAGCTTCTACTGGAAACTGATCGGCCTCGATCGTAAGTACGACATCGGCGACCGACTCGAGAAACGCAAAGGAAATCCGCCGCGCGAACGCGTCGTGCAGGATGTCGAGGTTCCGATCGAGCACACCGCAGGCTTCGTGGCGTGGTTCCTCGACAACATCCCGATCGAGCCGTTGTGGTTGTGCCCGTTGCGTCTTCGTGAGCCCGCAGCACCGGGCGCGAATCCGGCCAGGCCGTGGCCGCTGTATCCACTCGAACCGAAACGCACCTACGTCAACATCGGCTTCTGGTCTTCGGTCCCGATCGTTGCAGGCGAACCAGAGGGTGCCGCGAACCGCGCCATCGAGAAGAAGGTCACCGAGTTCGACGGGCATAAATCGCTGTACTCGGACGCTTATTACACCGAACATGAATTCGCCGTTCTGTACGGCGGCGATCGATACGAAGTGTTGAAGAAGAAATACGATCCCGAATCCCGATTGTTGGATTTGTACTCGAAGGCGGTGCAACGCAGATGACGACGTTCAAGGACTCCGGCAATCGCACGGTGAACGGTGCCCAGAAGCTCAAGATCTCCGAGATTCTCGAACTGATCTCCGACGGCAACATCCCACTGCGCTTCACCGCCTACGACGGCAGCACCGCAGGACCCGAGGACGCGAGAATCGGCCTCAACCTCAAGAGCCCCCGCGGAACCACTTATCTGGCAACCGCTCCCGGCGATCTCGGCATGGCGCGCGCGTACGTCTCGGGCGATCTCGAAGCAACGGGAGTCCATCCGGGCGACCCCTACGAGCTGCTGGCGCTGATGGGCGACGAGCTGCACTTCCGTCGCCCCTCGGCGATGACGCTGACATCGATCGCCCGTTCGCTCGGCTGGGATGTGTTGCGGCCCATCGCTCCCCCACCCCAGGAAGCGATTCCGCGGTGGCGTCGCATCGCAGAAGGTCTGCGCCACTCCAAGACTCGCGATGCCGAAGCGATCCACCATCACTACGACGTGTCCAATGCCTTCTACGAGAAGGTGCTCGGCCCCTCCATGACGTACACCTGCGCGGCGTTCGAGAGCGCCGATCAGTCGCTGGAAGCCGCACAGGAGAACAAGTATCGCTTGGTGTTCGACAAGCTCGGCCTGCAACCGGGTGATCGCCTGCTCGACATCGGCTGCGGTTGGGGCTCGATGGTGCGCTACGCCGCCCGCCGCGGAGTGAAGGTGATCGGTGTGACGCTCTCCCAGGAGCAGGCGTCGTGGGCACAGCAGGCCATCGCCGACGAGGGCCTGTCAGAGTTGGCCGAGGTGCGCTTCTCGGACTATCGCGACGTGCCCGAGACCAACTTCGACGCCATCTCCTCCATCGGGCTGACCGAGCACATCGGCGTGCACAACTACCCGTCGTACTTCACGTTCATCCAGTCCAAGCTGCGCGACGGCGGCCGGCTCCTCAACCACTCGATCACCCGGCCGGACAATCGCGCACACGCCAAGGCCGGCAGCTTCATCGACCGGTACGTCTTCCCCGACGGCGAACTCACCGGCTCGGGCCGCATCATCACCGAGATCCAGGACGTCGGACTCGAGGTTCGGCACGAGGAGAACCTGCGCGAGCACTACGCGCTGACGCTGGCCGGCTGGTGCCGGAACCTCGTCGAGAACTGGGACGCCTGCGTCGCCGAAGCCGGTGAAGGAACAGCCCGTGTCTGGGGCCTGTACATGGCCGGGTCCCGGCTCGGCTTCGAGCGCAATGTGGTTCAGCTGCACCAGGTTCTGGCCGTCAAACTCGGACCGAAGGGACAGGCCGACGTCCCCCTGCGGCCTTGGTGGAACGGCTGACGCTTGTGAGCGAAAACTCGACTCCTGCTACGAGGTTCCGCGCACATGGGAGCGTCAGCGACCCGTTCCCCGCAGGATGACTCGCGCGGTCTCGGTCGGCTGATCCCAGTGCGGGAAGTGTCCGCATTTGTCGAACCAGTGCAGGGTGGCGTCGGGGAATCGCTCCAACGCCACTGTGGCCTGGCTGGGTGTGGTGACCTTGTCCTGACGGCCCCAGCCGATGAGCAGCGAGCCCTGCAGGGAACCTTTCGGGGAACCCTGTTGCTTCGGCCCGTGGATCAGCGCCTTGCGTGCGGCGTCGAGCGAAGGTGATGTCTTGGTGGAGAAACCCCTCAGCTCCTGCTCGACCAGCCCACTCGGAAGTTTCCAGGGCGCGGCCGAGAACTGCGCCAGTGCAGCAGTTCTGGTGACCGGGTTACCGGCCAGGAACGGCACGAGCGGCTGCACGTTCTTCATCAGTGCCAACGACGCGGTGATCGTGGCTCCGAAGATCTTGACCTGCCGGTCGTTCCAGAACCCGCCGGGATCGAGCGCCACCATCGAGCCTCGGTGACCGCGGCGGGCCAGTTCGACGACCATGCGCGCACCCATCGAGCTTCCGACGAGATCGGCGTCGGAGAGACCTTCGTTGTCGAGAAATTCCCGCAACGCGTCGGTCAACGACGCGATGGAGACCTCGGGCAGCGGCGGAGTCTTTCCGAACCCGGGCAGGTCGAGGGCGATGACCTCACGATGTTTGGCGAGGGCGGGGACGATCGGGTCCCAGTTTCCGTGAGAGGACCCGAGCCCGTGGACGAGGACGATCGGGGTTCCGCTTCCGGTTCTGACACTGTGCATACCGGCGTTGTACCCCGAGCGCGCCGATCTACACCTTGGGGCTGTAGTGCGAGGGGTCCGATCGCCGTTCCACGGGCGGCAGATTGCGGGCCGGTGTGTGCACCAACGGTGCCGTTCTCGGGGTTCGGCCCTTGACACGATCCCATCCGGCGCGGCCTCTCGGGTGCAGTCGCCGTCGTGGTGGCACCAACCCGAACACGAAGTTCACTGCCTTGCCGAACAGCGCCAGGCGCTTCTCGTCCCGCTCGGACCAGCTGTAGCCGAGGAGCGTGCGTACCGGCTCGTCGTAGAGCCCGACGGTGATCCAGACGAACAACTTCGCCACCGGACGCCGGAACACGGCCCAGAGCGGCTCGGGCAGCCAGGCCGCATAAGGCGGTGGTCCCAGCTTCGACAGGTCCAACACCCCGCGGGCGGCCATGTTGTCCTCCAACACGTGTCGGCACATGTGATCCCAGTACTGCTGGAACTCCGGCCAGGTGGCAGGCACCGACCGCATGCTCATGCCGTAGAGGCGATACCACTGCACGTGCTCGTCGAACAGCTGCACCTTCTGAGCCTCGGTCAGCCCGCCCATGAAGTGGTCTGCGGTGAGCACCGTGCCCATGAAGAAGGTGGCGTGCGCCCAGTAGAACGTGTCGGGATCGAGCGCGTGGTACTTGCGGCCCTTGGAGTCGATCCCTTTGATGTTCGTGTGATAGCCGCGGACCTGCAGTGCGGTCTCCTCGGCCCGATCGCCGTCGAACACGACCCCACCGATGGGGTAAAGGGACCGGTACAGCCGCTGCCAGCGCTCGTCGAAGAACGTGGAGTGTTGCTCCACCCCGGCTCCGAGCCCTGGGTGCATGTTCTGCATCGACCCTGCCCAGACGCCCTGCAGCATCCCGCGCCAGTCTCCGAAATACTTCCAGGTGAGCGAATCCGGAGCGAGCGGGACGGGTCGATCGGGCTGACTACGCATGTTGTCAGACTAGGGTTGACAACATGCGTAGTCAACAGTTGGAGGAACGCAGATCCAAGCGCTACGACGCGTTGCTCGCGGCCGGGGTCGAGCTCCTCGGCTCGCCGGACGGTCCGGCCGTCAACGTGCGGGCCGTCTGCCGTACCGCCGGCCTGACCGAGCGGTACTTCTACGAGAGCTTCGCCGACCGCGACGCCTTCGTCCGCGCGGTGTACGCGTGGGTCGGCACCAGAGCGCAGGGCGCTTTGCTCGACGCCGTGATGCAGGCGAGCACTGCCGAGGACACCATCGCCGCGCCGGTGCGCGCATTCGTCGAACTCATCATCGACGAACCGCGAACGGGACGGGTGCTGCTCATCGCGCCGTTGGCCGAACCGGCACTGAGCCGACGCGGTCTCGATCTCCTGCCCGGCTTCGTCGAGCTGGTGCACTCCCAACTGCCCGACACCGACGATCGACAGCTGATCGCCGTCGGAACCGTCGGGGCGTTGACGGCCCTGTTCATCGGCTATCTCGACGGCACGCTCACCGTCACCCGCGAAGCCCTCGTGGCGCACTGCATTCGGCTGATCTCCGAGGCCTCCGTGCGAGGATGACACCACCTCTAACCGAAGGAGTTCTTCATGTCCGATCTCGACCAGTCGTTCGCCGACGCGCAGGTAGACGTCAAGAAGCTCACGTCCAAGCCGAGCAACGACGACCTACTGAGCCTGTACTCGCTCTACAAGCAGGGTTCGATCGGTGACGCGTCGGGTAAGCGGCCCGGACGACTGGACATGGTGAACCGAGCGAAGTTCGATGCCTGGGCGAAGCTCGAAGGTACGAGCCAGGATTCGGCGAAGCAGCAGTACGTGGATCTGGTGACCAAGCTCCTCGCCGGCTGAGCCAACGGCTATGGTCGAGTGCGGGGGTAACGCAACGAAGGGACCCGCATGAGACGCACCGACAGCGACGTCGACGAGGCCGAGCTCGACATCGAAAAGCCGAAGACCCACGCGGCAGGCCCCGTCGCCGTCGCAGTGTCGATGAAGCGAGCGCTCGGGCACATGGGCCCGAAGCGCACCGCGCAGACGCTGCTCAAGCTCAATCAGGCCGAGGGTTTCGACTGCATGAGCTGCGCGTGGCCCGACCCTGATCCGGGCCACCGGCACGCGGCGGAATTCTGCGAGAACGGCGCGAAGGCCGTTGCCGAGGAAGCGACGACGACGCGGGCGACGCCGGAGTTCTTCGCGCAGCACAGCATTGCCGAACTCGACAGTCACACCGAGCACTGGCTGGGCCAGCAGGGCCGGATCACGCACCCGATGATCAAGCTGCCCGGCGGCAGCCATTACGAGCCCATCGAGTGGGACGACGCTTTCCGCCTGATCGGCGACGAACTGAAGTCTCTCGCGAGTCCCGACGAGGCCATCTTCTACACCTCGGGTCGCGCCTCGAACGAGTCCGCGTTCACCTATCAGCTCTTCGCCCGGGCGTTCGGCACGAACAACATGCCCGACTGTTCCAACATGTGTCACGAGTCGACGTCCATCGCGCTGCAGGAGTCCATCGGCATCGGCAAGGCCAGCGTCACGCTCGACGACGTCCACACTGCCGAGCTGATCATCCTCGCCGGTCAGAATCCCGGAACCAATCATCCCCGTATGCTCTCGGCCCTCGAGATGGCCAAGCAGAACGGCGCAAAGATTCTGTCCATCAACCCACTTCGCGAAGCGGGTCTGCTCAACTTCAAGAACCCGCAGACCCCGCGCGGCATGGTTGGCCCGGGAACGGACCTGTCGGATCTGCACCTGCCGATCAAGCTCAACGGCGACCTCGCACTCTTCCAGGCCATCGGCTCACTGCTGGTGAAGTGGGATGCACTCGATCACGAGTTCCTCGACAACTACACCGTCGGCTTCGACGCATGGAAGGCGCATGTCGCCGAGGTCGACTGGGATCTCGTCACCGAGGTGACCGGATTGTCGGTTGCGCAGATCACCGAGGCAGCCGAGATGTTGCGCGACTCCAAGGCCACGGTCTACTGCTGGGCCATGGGTCTGACGCAGCACCGCAATGCCGTCGCGACCATCAAGGAAGTCACCAATCTCGCGTTCGCACAGGGCAACATCGGCCGAGCAGGTGCCGGACTGCTACCGGTGCGCGGCCACTCGAACGTGCAGGGCGACCGCACGATGGGTATCTGGGAACGCCCTCCGGTGAAGTTCCTCGACGCGATGGCGGCGGAGTTCGACTTCGAGCCGCCGCGCGAGCACGGCTTGGACACCGTCGATTCCATCCGGGCCATGCGCGACGGCAAGGCGCATTTCTTCCTCGGACTCGGCGGCAACTTCGTCCAGGCGACACCGGACAGTGACGTCACCTTCGAGGCGCTGCGCAAGATGCGGATGACGGTGCAGATCTCCACCAAGATCAACCGCTCGCACCTCGTGTGCGGTGAGACGTCGATCATCCTGCCGACCCTGGGCCGCACCGAGAAGGACGTGCAAGCCAGTGGTGAGCAATGGATCTCGGTCGAGGACTCCACGTGCTCGGTGCATTCCTCGCGCGGACCGTTGAAGCCCGCGAGCGAGTTCCTTCGTTCCGAGGTCGCGATCGTCAGCGGCATCGCAGAGGCGACACTCGGCGACCGCTACGGTCTCGATTGGAGAGGCTTCCGCGACGACTACCGCAACATCCGCAAGCACATCTCCCGCGTCGTCGCCGGTTGCGAGGGTTACGAGGTCAATGTTCGACGCCCCGGCGGCTTCGTGCTTCCGCACCCGCCCCGCGACAGCCGGACCTTCGAGACCAAGAGTGGCCGAGGCGAATTCGCGGTGTCACCGATCGATGTGCTGCAGGTTCCGCCGGGCCATCTGATCCTGCAGACGCTGCGTAGCCACGATCAGTTCAACACCACGATCTACGGCCTCAGCGATCGGTACCGTGGGATCGAGAACGGCCGACGCGTCATCTTCGTGCACCGCGAGGACATCTCGGCCCTCGGTTTCCGCAACGGTGACATGGTCGATCTCGTCACCAAGTGGGACGACGACGACGTGGATCGCTGCGCGCCGTCGTTCCGCATCGTCGAGTACGACACCCCGCGGGGATCGGCTGCTGCGTACTATCCCGAGACCAATCCGTTGATCCCGTTGGATTCGACTGCGCTGCAGAGCAACTGCCCCACCTCGAAGTCGGTGATCATCTCGATGGTTCCGGCGGGGACGGGTGTGCAGGGAACCTCGAACGGTCATCAGGACAACGAGGGTTCGGACGAGGGGCACAAGTCGCACCCGCAGCCGCATCACCTGAGCTGAGGCTCGTACTAGACCAGTGCTCGACCCGAACGCATCCGACGCTCGACATCGCGCAGCAGGATGTTGAACGGAAATGCTCGCACGACGGGCGGCAACACCCGGTTGAGCAGGGACGCGCTGCGCAGCAACAGCGCAAACCGTCTCTGCTCGACCGGGTTCCAAGGTAACTCGAGCCCGGTCATGGACTTGCGCAGAAAATCCGGATCGCCGGTCACGACGGCGTCGATTCCGCACCGATGTCCCACTGCCGGAACTGTCGACGCATCACGTCGTCGGCGGCCTCGACATCGCGTCGCGCAAAGGCCTCGATCAGTTCTTCGTGACTGCGCACTGCATCTTCACCCCATCGCTTGTCGGTCGCGTACAACCGCGGCGTGTATCTGACCGCACCGAGGAGGAACCACGCCAATTTGGTTCCTCCTGCGATCTTGTTCACGAATCGATGGAACTCGAACTCGTAGTACTCAACCGATTCGGTATCCGAGCGGGCCACGGCGTCACGGAGGCCGTCGTTGAGTGCGGTCAGCCGATCCAGATGCTCGGGTGTGATGCTGCGAGCGGCCCGACCGGCGAGTGTGCCGGCGATGGTCCCCTGCAGCCAGAAGATGTCGTCCACATCCTGGCGCGAGAGCTCACCGACGCGGTAGCCGCGTCGAGGCACCTGCTCGACGAGCCCTTCGCCGCGCAGCGAAACGAGTGCTTCCCGTACCGGAGTGGCACTGACGCCCAACTCCGCCGCCGTCTCGTCGATTCGCACGAATGCCCCTGGCTCGAGCGCACCCGTGACGATCTGCTGGCGAATACTGGCGGCGACATCCTCCGCGAGCTGTGGGCGACGACGCAACACGATGATCTACAGTCCGTACGTCTTGCCGATGATGTCGCGCTGAATCTCGTTGGTACCGCCGTAGATCGAGGACACGAGAGTGGTCCTGACATGCTTTTCCATGTCGAACTCGGTGGCGTAGCCGTAGCCACCCATCATCTGCATGCCTTCGAGCGCCACCTTCTTGGCGGTCTCGGTGAGCTTGAGCTTGGCCATCGACGCCTCGCGCGGGAAGAGCTTCGTCGGGTTCTCGTCGACCAACCGAGCCACGTGGTAGACCAGCAGCCGGCCGCACTCGATCTCGGTGGCCAGATCGGCGATCCGATGTCGTAGTGCCTGGAACGTTCCGACGGGCCGTCCGAATTGCTGTCGCTGGGTGATGAAGTCGAGTGTGTCGTCGAATGCTCGTTGCGCCGTACCGAGCATCATCGCCGCGAGAATGAGGCGCTCGATGTTCAGACCGGTCATCAGCTGAGACCATCCCTGCCCTTCCACCCCGACCACCGCGTCCTCGGGCAGCGCGCAGTCGGTGAAGTACAGGTCGTTGACTTCCTTGCCGCCCATCGTGTCGATGCCGACGATGTTCAGGCCCTCGACATCGGCCGGAACGTCGAACATCGTCAGGCCTTCGTGCTTCCCACCCTCTCTGCCTCCCTGGGTCGCTCCGCCGGCTCCGCTCCTGCCGGTGCGTGCGACGAGCAGGATCCGATCGGCGAAGTGCGCGTTGGAGCACCAGGTCTTCTGGCCGTTGATCAGCCAGCCGGTGTCGGTCTTCTCGGCGCGGCAGCTGAGGTTGCCGACGTCCGAGCCGGCCTCGGGCTCGGACATCGAGATCGAATAGCTCCGCCCGGCGACGATGCCGCCGAGAACGGTCTCCTTCTGTGTGGGTGTGCCGAATTTCTCGTAGGCCGCGCCGGTGATCAGGGTGGGTCCGATGCCGCCGATGGGAGCCATGGCCTTGGCAGATTCTTCGAGCAGAATGCACAGGTCGACGGTGCTGCCGCCCGCCCCGCCATGCTCCTCGGAGATGATCGCACCCAACCAGCCCAGCTCGGCCATCTTGTCGTAGAGCGCCTGATTGTGGGTGTGCTTCCCGTGCTCGGTGAGCGCGTCCCGCTGGGCGCGGGTGCCGGCCTCCTTGGCGCAGAAGGACGCGACAGCCTGGGCGAACGCGGTCTGTTCCTGGGTGAGATCGATACTCATGAATCGGCTCCTGCACATCGAGGCGGCGGGGGTTGTAGCAACCGAATCGGACGCATAGTGTGTCCTGGACAACATTGAATCACATCAAATATATGTGATGCGATCTGCTGGAGGATAGAGCCCGTGACAGACCAGATCGAACGAACGAACGAGAGCACCTTCGAAAGCCTCGACCCCAGAACAGGTGTCGCGCTCGCCACGTATCCGATCGCGGGCACCGCAGAGGTCGACGTCGCCGTCGCTCGCGCCCGGTCGGCCGCGCGCTGGTGGGACGTGCAGGGTTTTGTCGGACGCAAAAGGTGGCTGCTCGAATTCAAGTCCGCCATCGCCAAGGACGCCGCGAGCCTCGCTACCGTCATCGCCGCCGAAACCGGCAAGCCGGACGAGGACTCTCTGCTCGAGGTCATGCTCGGCGTCGAACACCTCGACTGGGCGGCCCGCAACGCCGAGAAGATCCTGCGGCAGCGCAAGGTCGGATCGGGCCTGCTCGCCGTGAACCAGAAGGCCTACGTCGGGTACCGCCCGTTCGGTGTCGTCGGAGTGATCGGCCCCTGGAACTACCCGCTCTACACACCGATGGGTTCGATCGCGTACGCCCTCGCGGCAGGCAACACCGTCGTGTTCAAACCGAGCGAACTGACGCCTGGCGTCGGGACCTGGTTGGCCGAGAAGTGGCAGTCGCTTGCCGCTCCGCACCCGGTGTTCCAGACGATCACCGGCGACGGATCCACCGGCACCGCCCTCGTCGAATCCGGTGTCGACAAGATCGCGTTCACCGGATCCACCGCCACGGCCAAGAAGGTCATGGCCACCTGCGCGAAGTCGCTGACCCCACTCGTCGCCGAGTGCGGCGGCAAGGACGCGATGCTCGTCGACGCAGACGCGGACATCACTGCCGCAGTGGAATTCGCGACGTTCGGCGCGATGGGCAACGCCGGGCAGACCTGCGCGGGCGTCGAACGCATCTACGTCGCGGCTCCGGTGTACGACCGATTCGTCGGCGAGTTCACCGCCGCGGTGAGGGCACTGAAGCCCGGCGGAACGAAGACCTCGTCGTACGGTCCCATGACGCTGGGTAAGCAGAGCGACATCGTGCGCGGCCAGATCGAGGACGCTCTGGCCAAGGGCGGCAAGGCGGTCGTCGGCGGACTCGACTCGTTGCACGGTCCGTACATCGACCCGGTGGTTCTCACCGACGTACCCGAGGATTCGACGGCGATCACCGAGGAGACCTTCGGTCCGACCGTGGTGGTCAACAAGGTGCGCGATCTGGACGAGGCCATCGAACGCGCCAACGCGTCCAAGTACGGACTCGGCGCATCGGTGTTCACCCAGGACGGAGCGGTGGGCAGACGCGCCGCCGAGAAGCTCGATTGTGGTGTCGTGACGGTCAATTCGGTGCTCGGCTTCGCCGGTGTTCCGGCGCTGCCGTTCGGCGGCACGGGCGACTCGGGATTCGGCCGCATCCACGGTGCCGACGGCCTCCGTGAGTTCAGCACCGTGAAATCGATGACCGTGCAGAGTTTTGCAGCTCCGGTCAATCTGCTGACGATGAAGCGCAAAGCGCGAAACATGAAGCTGTCCGTGCTGGCGCTCAAGCTTCGTCACGGACGGGGCTGACCATGGACATCAGGCCGAAGAAGGGGCGCTTCGGCTGGCTCCGCCGCATCGAGGAACTCGACCCGGTACGGGATTGCCACACGATCCACCGCATCACCGCCGGCTACGAGTTTCCGTGGGACTACCAGCGTGCACTGGAATTCGCGTTGTTCCGTACCTACTGTGTGCCGACCATCTCGGCTCTGTTGGTCAGGACCGGCGAATTCGAGAACAGGCCGCAGAAGCGCTACGACGACACCGCGCTGCTGATGGCCGAATTGCTCGAGCACGGATACGACTCCGAGCGGGGCCGCGAATCGCTTCGGATGGTCAACCGGATGCACGGGCAGTTCGACATCTCGAACGACGACATGCTCTACGTGTTGACGACGTTCATCTACGAGCCGATCGAGTGGATCGACACCTACGGATGGCGTCGCCTGCATCCGAAGGAACGACTCGCAACGTTCCACTTCTACTGCGAAGTGGGAAAGCGGATGGGAATCAAGAACATTCCCTCCTCGTACACCGAGCTCGCGCAGTTCAAGCTCGACTACGAGGAGCGCACGTTCCGCTTCAGCGAGGACAACCGACGGATCGGCACGTACACCCTCGAGCTGTACTGCTCGTGGTACCCCGCCGCGCTCACCCCCGCCGTGAAACAGGCAGTCTTCGCATTGCTGGACGACAGGATGGCGGGTGCCTTCGGCTTCCCGTCCGGCTCGGCGACGATCGAGCGGGCCGCCGTACGGGCTCTGCGTGCCCGAGCCCGGGTGGAGCGGTTCCTGCCCAAGCGGACTCACTCGCGGGCCACCGCCGACGCGTCGAACAAGACCTACCCCGGTTATCCCGTCGGCTACCGCCCTCGGGATCTGGGAGCTGGTGCCTGCCCGTACACCGCCGTGGCCACGCCTGCCTGAGTCCGGCGGCGATCACCCCAGCAGTACCGCTGTCATCGTCTGCTGCACACGGGCCATGGTTCGGTCGGAGCGCTCGAACCGCACCGTGCGACCGACGTCGAAGACCAACCCGAGAGCGGCGTGGATCAGAAATTTCGAGACCACCACGCTCGTGTTCGGCCGTGCTTCCCGCAGTAGTTGCGCCCAGCCGTCGATGTTGTGGCGCTGAATTCTGCGCAGCGTCGTCCGCCGATCGGCCGGCAGATTTCCGATCTCGGCGAAGTACACGGCCACGAGTTCGCCCTGCCTGAAGGTCAATTCGGTGTACAGCCTGGCGAACGTCCGCACCGCGTCGACCGGGGAGCTCGATTGCTCGAGCGCACCGGCGAGGGTGTCGGTGAGCTGGTCGTTGGCACGGTGCAACGCAGCCTCGAGCAGTTCGGCCTTGCTGGGGAAATAGCGGTACACACTGGAGGCAGTGATCGACGCCGCTGCGCCGATGTCGTCCAGGCCCACCTCGTGGTAGCCGTGCAGGTAGAACAGCCTGATCGAATGATGCAGCAGCTCTTCGCGTTTCGATGCATGCTCGAGCACGGATTCGCGGTGAGGAGATGCGCTGCCCTGCTGCGGAAGTTCGGTCCACAGAACCGACCGTGCGGCAGCGAGCATCGACTCCTCGATCTGCTTGGCCGACAACGCCGATCGATGCGCGGTGATGCTGGCGACCACACTGATTGCCGCGGTGGCCAGCAGCGCTGCATCGGATTCGGACAGATCGGGGCGAAGCTGTCGCAGCGGGACCGTCACCCGCTCGTGCACCGTTCGCAGCGCTCGGCGTAAGTACTCACGGTCCGAACCGACGAGATAGCGCCCCTCCCATCGATACAACCCACCGGTGCGCCGATTGTCGAGGGTGGTGGCGATGATGGCACCGATGACCGCGTCGATCCGAGCCTGCGGATCCTCCACATCGATGACGGCCGGATCGGTTGCCGCGACCAACGAGTCGGTCATCCGCGTGACGGTGTGGACGAACAAGGAGTACTTGGTGGGAAAGTGCCGGTACAGCGCAGGCCCGGAAATGCCGACGGTGGCGGCGATGTCCTCGATTCCGACGGGGTGATAGCCGCGCTCGCTGAAGGCCTCGGCCGCGGCCACCAGAATCTGCGCCTTTCGATTCCGTGGCCGACGCCGCTGCGCCGTCGTACCTGTCTCGTTCATCGCCTGCCCTTGCACCGCCGGTCGTCTCGATTCCCCATAGTAGCGGCATCGATGCGAATGATCGCAAACTTATTGCAGGGCTGAGCTGCAGAAATGCAGTCGACGAAGCTCCGGACAAAGCAGTGCCCGATCTGTAGGCTGCATCACATTCGATCCCCTGCTCTTACCGCTGACGAGAGGAACCGGCGATGGCCGCTCACCCGAACGAACCCCGGTTGTCCAACCGAAACAACTGGAACAACCACGTTCGACGGCACGCCCTCATGCAGCCCGACGCCGTGGCGCTCCGATTCCAGGGGCGATCGATCTCGTGGCGCGAACTCGACGACCGCGTGTCGAGATGCGCAGGCGTTCTGCAGAGCCGCGGAATCGGATTCGGCGACCGGGTGTTGATCGTGATGCTCAACCGACCCGAGTACCTCGAGGCGGTGCTGGCAATCAACGCGCTCGGGGCTCTGGCGGTGCCGGTGAACTTCCGGATGACTCCGCCCGAGGTGGCCTTTCTCGCGCAGAACAGTGGCTCCACCCTGGTGATCACCGACGACACGCTCACTCCGCTGGCCGAAGCAGTTGTGGCGCAGAGTGATTCACTGAACGGAATCATCACCGTCGGGGACGACTACGAGGCGCTGCTGTCCGCGGCTGAACCGGCGGACACCGTCGACGTTCCGGACGACGCCCCGGCCTTGATCATGTACACCTCGGGTACCACCGGAAGACCCAAGGGCGCGGTCCTCACGCACGCGAACATGCAGGCCCAGGCCTTCACCTGCATCCGGGCACTGCAGATGAGCGCCACCGACGAGGTCGGTTTCTGCGCCTCACCGATGTTCCACATCGCCGCACTCGGCAGTCTCGCGCCGAGCCTGCTGCTCGGCATTCCCACCGTCGTCCACCCGGTCGGTGCGTTCGATCCGGGCACCCTGCTCGACGTACTCGCCGCCGAGGGTGTCACCAATCTCTTCCTCGTCCCCGTGCAATGGCAGGCGATGTGCGCGGAGCAGGCCGCGAACCCGAGAGAACTTGCCCTGCGGGTCATTTCCTGGGGTGCCGCCCCGGCCTCCGACACCGTCCTGCGCGCGATGTCGACAACGTTCCCGGGAGCGCTCAACGTCGCGGTCTTCGGGCAGACGGAGATGTCGCCCATCACCTGCGTGCTCGACGGCGTCGACGCCGTCCGCAAACTCGGCTCCGTCGGACGCGTCATCCCGACCATCGCCGCGCGCGTCGTCGACGACGAGATGAACGACGTGGCGCAGGGCGAGATCGGCGAAATCGTCTATCGAGGGCCCACATTGATGCAGGGCTACTGGGAGAACCCGGACGCGACGGCGGACGCATTCCACGGCGGCTGGTTCCACTCCGGCGACCTCGTACGCCAGGACGAGGAAGGCTTCGTGTTCGTCGTCGACCGCAAGAAGGACATGATCATCTCCGGCGGCGAGAACATCTACTGCGCCGAAGTCGAGAACGTCCTGTTCTCCCACCCCCGAATTCTCGAGGCCGCGGTGATCGGCCGCCCCGACGACAGATGGGGTGAGGTGCCCGTCGCGGTGGTCGCACTGCACGATTCGCCCGGCACCCCGGACCTGACACTCGACGAGCTTCTCGTGTGGCTCGGCGACCATCTCGCGCGGTTCAAACACCCCAAGGATCTGGTCGTCGTCGACGCCCTCCCGCGCAACGCGAGCGGCAAGGTGGTCAAGGTCGCACTCCGGAAGACCTACTCGCCGGCACCTGCCTGAAAGGCGGGCAGGGAGGCGTCGAACATGCCCGGTACACGACGCCCTTCGCGAGCCGACACGGGGCCGAAGTGCTGGTCGGGGCACACCCCGAATCGGATAGGACGTAGCCTGGCTGGGAAGGTTCGGTGGCTCGACCGGAATGACAGTCGTGTTGTTCGGTTAGATTGGGAGAGCCACCAGGCACGATGCAAGAGGGTCGAGACCTGTCAACGAGCGACGGGTCACCACAATCGAGGAGAACAGGCCATGGCTTTACCAGTATTGACACCGGAACAGCGCACCGCGGCGCTGGCCAAGGCGGCCGAGGCACGCACTGCGCGGTCGAAGCTGCTCGCATCCGTCAAGTCCGGCGAACTCAGCGTCGCTGACGTTCTCGCCAAGGCGGAGAACGACGAGATCGTCAAGAAGACCAAGGTGTCCGCCCTGATCAAGGCCCTGCCGGGTGTTGGTTCCGTGCGCGCCGCACAGCTGCTCGAGCAGCTGTCCATCGCCGATACCCGCCGTATCGGTGGCCTCGGTGCAAACCAGCGCGAAGCCCTCCTGGCTGCCGTCGCATCCTGATCGACCTGGGTCGGGCTCACACCCGATCCGGCGATAATGCGTTGCCTGCAGGGCTAGCATTTCGACCATGAACGTCGAAGTGACCCTGCTGCCGGGAATCGGGGTGCGGAAGGATTTCGCCCTCGCTTCCGGGCGTCGCATAGGCGTCATCACCCGCAAGGACGGCGCGAACGAGTTGATCGTCTCGCGCAAGGACGACCCCGATGCGACGCAGGAATCCATCACGTTGAGCAATGAGGAAGCGGCGGCTCTGGGCAATCTGCTCGGGTCGCCGCAACTCATCGCTCAGCTCGGGGAACAGCATCGCGACCTCCCCGGCATCAACACCCGCCAGCTCCCCGTCAGGAAGGGCTCGCGTTTCGACGGCCGCCCCCTCGGCGATACCGGGATGCGCACCAAGACCGGCGTCTCGATCGTCGCAGTGATGCGCGCGGGCCAAGTACAACCGTCACCCACTCCCGGCTTCACCCTCGTCTCGGGCGATCTGCTGGTCGCCGTCGGAACCGCCGACGGTTTGGACGCAGCTGCCAAGATCCTCGGCAATGCCTGACAATCGTCGGGTCTGACCCGGTGGCCGAGACTGCACTCGCTCTGACCGAACTGGGAGCGGTGTTCTTCGTCCTCGGCCTACTCGCCCGCGTGGCAGGCAAGTTCGGGGTCTCCCCCATTCCGTTCTATCTTCTCGCCGGTCTCGCCTTCGGCAACGGCGGAATCGTCAGCCTCGCCGGCATCGACGAATTCAGTGAGATCGCCAGCGAAATCGGCGTCATCCTGCTGCTGCTCCTGCTCGGACTCGAGTACACCGCCACCGAACTCGTCACCGGACTGCGCCGATCCTGGCTGGCGGGCCTGGTCGACATCGCTCTGAACTTCACTCCGGGCGCAGTGGTGGCACTGATACTCGGCTGGGGCGGCGTCGGAGCACTGGTGATGGGCGGTGTCACCTACATCTCGTCCTCGGGCATCATCGCCAAGGTCCTCACCGACCTCGGCCGGCTCGGCAACCGAGAAACCCCCATCGTGCTCTCCATCCTGGTGTTCGAGGACCTCGCGATGGCCGTCTACCTGCCGATCCTCACCACGGTCCTGATGGGTGCCAGTTTCCTCGGCGGGCTCGAAGCTCTCGGGATCTCCCTGCTGGTGGTCACGATCGTCCTGGTCATCGCTCTGCGCTACGGCAGCTCGGTCTCCTCGCTGCTCGACAGCAAGGACCGTGAGGTCATGCTCCTCAACGTCCTCGGCGCTGCCCTGCTGGTGGCCGGAATCGCGTCGGAACTGCAGGTCTCGGCCGCCGTCGGCGCATTCCTGCTCGGTATCGCGATCTCCGGCTCGACGGCCGCCAACGCCACCCGCGTTCTCGAACCCCTCCGGGATCTGTTCGCAGCGATGTTCTTCGTCGTGTTCGGTCTCGCCACCGATCCGGCAACCATCCCGCCGGTGCTCGGCTGGGCTATCGTCCTGGCGGTCGCCACCGCAGCGACCAAGATCGCGACGGGCTGGTGGGCGGCCAGGCGTCAAGGAATAGGGCGACCGGGCCGACTGCGCGCCGGTGCGGCCCTCGTGGCCCGCGGCGAGTTCTCCATCGTCATCGCCGGGCTGGCCGTGGCCGCGGGAGCCGTCGAGGGCGAGCTGGCTGCTCTGGCCACGGCATACGTACTGCTGATGGCCATCCTGGGGCCCATCGCGGCCCGAGTCGTCGAACCGGTCGCGAAGGTCCTCCTTCGCACGAAGCCCGCCGTGTGATTGGCTTTCGGAATGGTGGACAAGCGTCGAGCATCGGTTCTGCGCCGACGGCCGCAGCTGTCGGAGGAGGTGGCCAACCACGTCCGGCACCTCGTCATGTCCGGCGAGGTGAGCCCAGGCGACTTCATCCGACTCGACGAGACCGCCGCCGAACTCGGGGTGAGCGTCACTCCGGTTCGCGAGGCACTGCTGACGCTGCGGGGTGAGGGCATCGTCGAACTCGTCCCGCATCGCGGATACAAGGTCTCGCCCCTGACGCCGAGCGACATCGTCGACATCTTCTGGCTGCAGGGCCACATCGCCGCCGAGCTGGTTCGCCGCGCCGCGCCGAAGATCACCGAGGCCGAGCTCGACCGGCTCGCCGAGCTCACCGCCGCACTGTCGGTCGCCGTCGAGAACGGTCGGCCGGAGGACGTCGAGAACTGCGAATTCGAGTTCCACCGAGTCCTCAACCGACTCGCCGAATCCGCGAAACTGGCGTGGTTTCTCAACAACGCCACCCGCTACACACCCACCCGCCTCTACGCCACCGACCGCGACTGGGGCCGAGCGACAGTACGCAACCACGAGGCCCTCATCGAGGCACTCGTTCGAAACGACATCGACGCCGCCTGCGAATTGATGAAGCAACAATTCACAGACGGCGCCGAGAGGTTGATCGCGCACCGCGGGTGAGCGCTACGCGCATGTGCGCGGAAACTCGTAGCCTGCTACGAGGTTCCGCTCACATGGGGTCAGCGCAGCGAGGCTGGAACCTGGAAGCGATCGCCGTACTTCTTTGCCAATTCGTCTGCACGAGTGACGAATCCGGCCTGACCACCCGGGTAGCCGACGACGTACTGGTGCACGCCGCCCGTCCAGGCGGGGAATCCGATGCCGAAGATCGAGCCGATGTTGGCGTCGGCGGTGGTGTTCAGGACACCCTCGTCGAAGCACTTCTGCGTCTCGATGGCCTCGATGAACAGCATGCGCTCCTTGAGGTCCTCGAACGGAATGTCCGCCGAGCCCGACTTGAACGCATCACGCAGTCCGGGCCACAGTCCGGCGCGCTTGCCGTCCTCGTACTCGTAGAAGCCCGCACCCTTGGCCTTCGACGGACGCTCGAACTCGTCGACCATCTTGTCGATGACGGCACCGGCCGGATCCTCGGGAGGAGTCTGACCCGCGGCGATGAGCGCGTCGTAGGTCTCCTTGCGGATCTTCTGCATAAGGTTGAGCGTGAGCTCGTCCGAGAGCTGCAGCGGCGCAGCCGGGTAACCGGCCTGCAGTCCGGCCTGCTCGATGGTCGACGGCTCGACGCCCTCGCCCAACATCGCGATGGCCTCGTTGATGAACGTGCCGATGACACGCGAGGTGAAGAAGCCGCGACTGTCGTTGACGACGATCGGGGTCTTCTTGATGAGCTGGACCAGGTCGAATGCCTTGGCCAAGGCTGCATCCGACGTCTTCTCGCCGCGAATGATCTCCACCAGCGGCATCTTGTCCACGGGTGAGAAGAAGTGGATGCCGATGAAGTCTTCCTGACGCTTGATGCCCTGAGCGAGGCTCGTGATGGGCAGCGTCGAGGTGTTGGAACCGAGCAGTGCCGTCGGATCGACGAGGTCCTCGATCTCCTGGAACACCTTCTGCTTCAACTCTTCCGACTCGAAGACGGCCTCGATGACGAGGTCTGCGCCTTCGACGTCCTTGGCGTCGGCCGTCGGGTGGATACGGGCCAGCAGAGCGTCGGACTTCTCCTGGGTGGTCTTGCCACGCGAGAGTGCCTTGGCTTCGATCGCCTCGGAGTAGGCCTTGCCCTTCTGAGCCGACTCGAGGGCAACGTCTTTGAGCACCACGTCGATTCCGGCCTTGGCACACACGTACGCGATGCCCGCGCCCATCATGCCCGCGCCGAGAACCGCGACCTTGGTGAACGTGGTCTTCTCGATGCCGTCCGGGCGCGACTTGCCGGCGTTGATCGCCTGCAGGTCGAAGAAGAACGCCTGAATCATGTTCTTGGACACCAGACCGGTGACCAACTCGGTGAAGTACCGCGACTCGATGGTGCACGCGTTGTCGAAATCGACCTGCGCACCTTCCACTGCCGCAGCGAGAATCGCGCGCGGAGCCGGCATCGGTGCACCCTTGATCTGCTTGCGCAGGTTGGACGGGAATGCAGGCAGGATCTGCGCGAGCTTCGGGTTCGACGGCGTTCCGCCGGGGATCTTGTAGCCCTTGACATCCCACGGTGCGACGCCACCCTCGGGGTTGGCCTTGATCCACGCCTTGGCGGCGGGCACCAATTCGTCGATGCTGCCGACCAATTCGTGAATCAAACCGATCTCGAGAGCTTTCGTCGGACGGAACCGGGTGCCCTGGGCGAGGACGGTCATGAAACCGGTCTGAATGCCGAGCAGTCGCGTGATGCGAGCAACGCCGCCGCCGCCGGGAAGCAGTCCGAGCGAGACCTCGGGCAGACCGATCTGGACGCCGGAGACATCGGCCGCGATGCGGTGATGCGTCGCGAGGGCGATCTCGAGTCCGCCGCCGAGTGCTGCGCCGTTGATGGCGGACACGACCGGCTTGCCGAGCTTCTCGATGCGACGCAGCTGCCCCTTGACTTCCTGGACCTCGTCGAACACCTGCTGGGCGTCCTCGGGCTTGGCTGCGATGAGGGTGTGCAGATCGCCGCCGGCGAAGAACGTCTTCTTGGCGGACGTGATCACGACACCGGTGATGGAGTCGACCTCGGCCTCGAGGCGTTCGACGGTGGCACCCATCGAATCCTTGTACAGCTGGTTCATCGTGTTGGCGCCCTGGTTGGGGTCGTCCATTGTCAGCGTGACGATGCCGTCGGCGTCCTGGTCCCACTGAATCATGTTGTTGCTCATGCCTTTACCTCAGACTCGCTCGATGATGGTGGCAACGCCCATGCCGCCGCCGATGCACAGGGTGATCAACGCGTAGCGACCGCCGCGGCGCTCGAGCTCGTCGAGCACGGTGCCGGTGATCATCGCGCCGGTAGCGCCCAGGGGGTGGCCCATAGCGATGGCTCCGCCGTTGACGTTGAGCTTCTCGTTCGGGATCTTCAGATCCTTCTGGAACCGCAGCACGACGGACGCGAACGCCTCGTTGAGCTCGAAGAGATCGATGTCGTCGACGGTCAGCCCCGCGGTGGCGAGAACCTTCTTCGACGCCGGGGTCGGCCCGGTCAGCATGATGGTCGTGTCGGCACCGCTGGTGGCCGTCGCGACGATGCGCGCCCGCGGAACCATGTTCAGATCCTTGCCGGCCTGCTCGCTGCCGACGAGGACGAGTGCTGCGCCGTCGACGATGCCGGAGCTGTTACCGCCGGTGTGGACGTGATCGATCTTCTCGATCCAGTGATACTTCTGCAGTGCGACGTCGTCGAATCCGCCCATGGCGGCGATACCGGTGAATGCCGGGTTCAGCTTGCCGAGCGATTCGACGGTGCTGCCCGGACGCATGTGCTCGTCCTGATCGAGGATCAGCAGACCGTTCTGGTCGGTGACCGGCACGACGGACTTGGCGAAGTATCCACCGGACCACGCTGCTGCGGCTCGCTCCTGCGACTGCGCGGCGTAGGCGTCGACGTCTTCACGGGTGAAGCCCTCGATGGTGGCGATGAGGTCGGCACCGATGCCCTGCGGGGCGAAGTAGGTGTCGTAGTTGGTGGCGGGGTCCATGGCCCACGCGCCGCCGTCACTGCCCATCGGCACACGCGACATCGACTCGACGCCACCGGCGACGACGAGCTCGTCCCAACCCGAACGCACCTTCTGCGCGGCCAGGTTGACGGCCTCGAGGCCGGACGCGCAGAAACGGTTGAGCTGGAAGCCGCCGACAGTGTCGGGCATCTTCGCAGCGAGCACGGCAGTGCGGGCGATGTCGGCACCCTGGTCTCCGACGGGCGAGACCACTCCGAGGATGAGGTCGGAGATCCGGTTCTCGTCCATGTCGGGGAAACGTCGACGAAGCTCGTCGATCAGGCCGGTCACCAGGGAAATCGGCTTCACCGAGTGCAGGGAGCCGTTCTTTCCTTTGCCTCGGGGAGTCCTGATGGCTTCATAAATGAATGCCTCTGTAGTCACAGCGCGCAGTTCCTTCCACATTCTCGATCGGCGTCGCCGTCGCCGTGCTGGCCGACCGCGTCGATGCGAGGCCACAACAGACCTCAGCTCACTTCACAGTAGGGCCGCGGGTCGATCCGACATAAGGACCGAAACGAGCGTTCTCCATGACCGGCGCGGAAGTTCAGGTTTGAACGAAGTCGGCATGGGACACTCGGATAGATCAGATCTACCGAGCGCGGAAGAAGACCCTCCATGGAAACCGACAACGAACTGACCGTGGGCGCCCGCGTCAAAGTACGCATTCACACCACCGGCACCGACGACGAGTCCGGTCAGGACGCGTACGAGACCGGAGCCATCGTCGAGGATTTCGGCGTGCAGACCCCCGACACCACGTCGAGGGAATGGGCGGTGGCACGGCGTTGGGCAGTGGCACTCGACAGTGGCCGCCTGGTGTTCGCCGACAACGAGGATCTCACCGTCGGCTGAGTCACCCGTCGATCAGATCTCTTTGAGCGGTACCGCTCCCAGTTCGCTCACCAGCAGCTCCATCGCGACTGTCTCCGGGTCCCGGCGAACCGTGGGATCGGCAGGCTCGGCGGCAGCCTTGAGCAACTCTTCCTCGTCCTCCGGGGTCTCCGGCGGCGGTGGCCCTACCGGCTCGGGCTCGTCCGGATAGTCCGGGGCTTCCGGCATCGGAATGTCGTCCGCCCCGATGCCGGCCGAGGATCCGTCGCCCGCTGATCCGAACCCGTCCGACGTGGGACGGGGAGCCCCTGCCTGGCTCGGCCTCGAGAACTTCGGCAGCGACGCGGGTTTCGCTGCCGGTTCATCTTTTTTTGCTGATGACTGTTCCGGTGGTGCCGCGGCACCGACCAGACATACCACCGACCATTCGACGCCGAACACGTCACGCAGAGCGTCGCGAATGACGTCGGCGTTGCGGGGTTCCTCCAGACGCTTGGCCAACGGTGCCGAGTCGTGCCCGAGCGTGATGGTGCCGTTCTCGACCACGCGCACCGAGGCTCCGGACAGCATCACCTCGACGGTCCGGCTCCGCTCCCGCACTTTCGTACGCACCTCGGACCACACCGCTCGAACCGCAGCTGCGTCGGGTTCGTTCGACGCGGAGGCAGGGGCCGCCACGGGTTCCGGTTCCGACTCGAACACGGGATCAGGTTCGGGACCGTAATCGTCCTCGGGCTCCGGCGGAAAGTCCTCGTGTGACGTCGGGGCGGTCGGCGCAGCCGGGGCAACCGGGGCCGAATCCTGTTGCACGGGAACGGATTCCGGGACGGACTCGGGCTCGGATACTGACGCCGGCGCAGGCTCGGGTGTTGGTGTGGGCTCGGGTGTTGGTGCGGGCTCGGGTGCCGGAGCTGGCTCAGGTGTCGGCTCGGGCTCCGGTGTTGGTGCGGGTGTCGGAACCGGCTCGGGCTCGGGCGTCGGTGCCGGCTCAGGTGTCGGCACCGGGACTGAGACAGCGGGTGCGGCCGCCACCGGAGCCGGTGCCGATGCGGGCGCTGTTGCCTCTGCGGCCGGGGGGCGCTGTGACGGTCGCTGGAATTTGCTCACCGGTGCCGGACCCGAGGGGGCGGGCTCCTCGGTGGGCTGCAGTTGCGGTCGCGTCGGATCCGCAACTGCCTGGGCGACGGCTGCCTGCTCCCCCGCCGGAAGGGTGACGTCCAAGCGACGTTCGACGCGTTCGAGTCGCTGCAGCACCGCCGATTCCGCGTCGGAGGCCGAGGGCAGCAGCATGCGGGCGCACATCACTTCGAGCAGCAGACGCGGGGCGGTGGCACCGCGCATCTCGCCGAGTCCCGAGTGCACGATCTCGGCGTAGCGAGTCAGCGTCGCCGAGCCGAGCAGATCGGCCTCGTCACGCAGTCGCTCGAGTACGTCGCCCGGCACGTCGACCAGACCGCGTTCTCCGGCGTCGGGCACGGCCTTCATCAGGATCAGGTCTCGCATGCGATCGAGGAGGTCGATGGCGAACCGGCGTGGGTCGTGGCCGGCGTCCATCACCTTGTCGACGGTGCCGAACAGTGCGCCGCCGTCGCCCGCAGCCAATGCGTCGACCGCCTCGTCGATGAGCGCGACGTCGGTGACGCCGAGCAGCGACAGTGCTCGCGGGTACGTGACGCCTTCCGGCCCGGCTCCGGCGAGGAGCTGATCCATGACGCTGAGCGAGTCACGGGGCGAGCCGCCGCCGGCGCGGATGACCAACGGGTAGACCGCGTCTTCGACCGGGACCTGTTCCTGACCGCAGATCTTTTCCAGCAGAACGCGCATCGTCGACGGCGCGAGCAGCCGGAACGGGTAGTGGTGGGTACGCGAGCGGATGGTGGGGAGAACCTTCTCGGGTTCGGTGGTCGCGAAGATGAAGACGAGGTGCTCGGGCGGTTCCTCGACGACCTTGAGCAACGCGTTGAAGCCCGCCGGGGTCACCATGTGTGCCTCGTCGATGATGAAGATGACGTAGCGCGATTCGGCCGGGGCGTACACGGCCTTGTCTCGCAGATCACGGGCATCGTCGACGCCACCGTGGCTGGCCGCGTCCATCTCGACGACGTCGAAGTTGCCGGGTCCGCCGGGGGCGAGGGCGACGCAGGAGTTGCACACGCCGCAGGGCGTCGACGTGGGACCTTCGGCGCAGTTCAGCGATCGGGCGAGGATCCGCGCCGAGGAAGTCTTTCCGCAGCCGCGCGGCCCGGAGAAGAGGTAGGCGTGGTTGATTCTGTTGCTGTCCAACGCCACGCTGATCGGCTCGGTGACGTGCTCCTGACCGACGACCTCGGCGAACGTCGCAGGACGGTACTTCCGGTAGAGGGCCACGCCCGAAAGGGTACCGGCGACCACGGACACAGTTGCATCGCCGGTCATTGTGCGGCGGCGGATACCGCTCTGATGTTCATGACGGCGAAGCTCTCGCGGCTTCCGGTCGATTCCGACAGCGCGTACAGCCAATGGCCGTCCTGCAACGCATCCGAGATCGCATGCCGCACGATGGCTCCCCTGGAGTTCTGATAGTCGATCGTGACGGGTGTGCCGCGCGCTGCGGCGTCGGTCAACAGATCCAGCTCTCGCGGCAGCAGTCGGCTGTGCGAATCCAGCGCAGACCGCACTCGTGCCTCGTCGACGGTTCCGCTGCTGCCGGCCAGCAGGAGCCGCGCGAGCTCGCGTGGTTCGCGTCGGTGCCGTGCCTGGTGGACGGCACGATGCGTCGGCCGGGTGTCCCCCGCGCGGATCCGGGGTGCGCTGTCGAGTTGGAGTTGCCCGGTGTCGGAGTGCCGCACCGGGGAGTATCCGTGCCTGCGGAGCACTGCGATGGTGTCGATCGGCGTGGCCGAACTGACCAGAACGGTGGGAGCGAGGCGCTGGAACTGCAGCACTGCCAGGGACTCGTCGGTCTCGATGTTCGTCAGCAGGACGACGTCCTCGGAGAGGATGGCGCAGGGAATTCTGCGCACGGCCAGGGCGCCGTAGGTACGCCAGCAGTCCCGGATCGTGTAGCTCAGAGCCTGGGGTACGTCGGTGTCGGCCATCGCGGTCAACGCATCGATCAACTCGTCGCCGGTGCCACCGGTGTCGAAGAACCCTCGGATGGTCGCGGGGGTGAACCGCCAGACCGATGCGACGTCCCTCGACTCGGGCTGCGCGGCCGCGCCGAGAATCGACGCCACCTCGGTACTGGGTGGTCCGGTCACCACCGCCGTGGAATCGGGCAACAGCCGAACGGAGAACGGAACCCACTCGGCCATGTCCTGCAACTGTGCGGCCAGAGCCGCACGGATTTCGCTCGGGTCACCGTCTCGACCCGCGGGGAACTCGGTGAGGGTGCGGCACAGATCGGTCGGCGCACCGTCGGCCAGTATCCCGAGCCGACTCGCCTCCAACCACAGCGCGTGCACGTGGCCGGGCCCGGCGCCCGTCGGGACGACCGGGATGTGCCAGTCCAGGTACCGGGCGAACTCCTCGGCATCCTGCAGAACCGTCACCGGCGAGTCGACGTCCTCGTATCGGAGCAGAGCTGTCAGCGCCGTCGCGCGCAGGTCCGCTGCCGCGGGGTCGTCGAGCATCTTCTTGAGCACGGGAACGGTCTTCTGCGACGCACGGGGCACGCGGTGGGTGGGAGTGATGGGCGAACTCCACCACGCGGTCACCAGCGTCGCCGCCTGTTCGGCTCGGGCACTCGTCGACCATGTCTCGTAGGCCGAGGTCAACGCGACGCCGGTCTTTCCGCGTTCGGCCAGCAGCCCGGCTTCGCGTGCCAGCATCAACATCAACGCGGTGTCGTGTTCGTCGGCGAATCCCAACCTGCTCGTCAGCGACCGAAGTTCCTTGGCACTGACGCCGCCGGTCTTCATCGTCGTCAGGCCGTCGGCGTCGATGGCCGTCAGCAATGCCTGCGTGTGTTCGCAGAACTGCAGCAGTGCGATGGAACGAGTGCGCCGCACGTCGTCGTGCGAGAGCGCGCGGGTCTCGAAGGTCGGCGGCGTGACTTCGATGGGCAGACGCCACCCGACCCCGCGCAGGGCGATGCTCACCTCCAGCGGCATCTCGACGCGGTGCCCGTCGAGTCGATACAACAATCCCCGCTCGAAGGCAGGGGTCCCCGCGCTCGACGGAATGTCGAAGATCAGTGACACCGGCTTGCCATCGACGAAGCGAGACAACATCGCTCGCATCTCCTCCGGCCCACCGTCGAACAGTTCACGGATGCGCTCGGGCGTCATCGCGGCTGCAACGGCGTCGGCGCGCGCCCCTCGCTCGAGCGCCGGGTCGATTCCGAGAATCGACAGCACGGCCGACCGATCCTGCTCGACGGCGCAGTGCAGGAACAGCTTTCGTTGCCTGCGGGCAAGTCCGAACGGATGCGAGAACACCCCGGACAGATCGATGGGTGAGTATTCGACGGTGCCTGCGCCGGGTGAGGAGTGCGGCCAGATCAACCCGTAGGCCGTCAGTGTGGCGAGAGCGGCATCGATGTGCGGCGTCTCGTTGATCGGGCCCTCACTCGCCCAGTGCCCGATCTCGGCGCGGCTCAGATCTCCCATGAGCGCGAACAATTCGAGGAGAGCGAGCGCGCCGCTGTCGAGTCGACGCGGCAGCATCGACACCCGAGACGGTGCACCGAGCAACTGCGCGAGCAAGCCGAACGAGCGCGGTGGCGGGTCGGTCGCCACGTCCGGCCGACGGTGCAGCAGATCGGTCAGTGCGTCCTCGTCGAGAGTCGCCAGCCAGCCCTCGTAGGTCTCGATACTGTCGGTCATTCCGCCCCCCGGTGAAAGTTCTGGCCACTGTATCGACGGGCACCGACAGACTTATTTGTTCTTGGCTGCGGCTTTCGCTGCCTTCTTGAATTCACGTACCTCGAGCAGCGATTTCTCGTCCACCACGTCGGCGATGGATCGACGCGCACCGTCGTCTCCGTACGCTCCGGCGGCCTTGCGCCAACCGTCGGGCGTGACGCCCATCTGCTTGCCGAGCAGAGCGAGGAAGATGCGGGCCTTCTGATCGCCGTAGCCGGGGAGGGCCTTGAGACGCTTCAGTACTTCGGCACCGTCGGGATCGTCCCGAGTCCAGATCTCCTGCGGCTTGCCGTCGTAGTTCTCGACCAGGAATGCCGCGAGTCCCTGGATGCGCTTGGCCATCGAACCCGGGAACCGGTGGACGGCCGGGGTCTGCGCGCACAGGGCAGCGAACTCGTCGGGATCGGTGTCGGCGACGGTGTCGACGTTCAGGTCGCCGAGACGATCGACGAGCTTCTTCGGTCCTGCGAACGCCGATTCCATCGGTACCTGCTGGTCGAGCAGCATGCCGATCAGCAGTGCGAACGGATCCTCGGCGAGCAGTGCATCGGCCTCAGGATCGCCGACGAGGTGCAGTGTGCGAGACATGGCCTCGATCTTGCCATGCACCTCCACCATGGATGACGATCTGGACTCGGGAAATGGTGCAGTGGGACGGACACTGTTCGACGCATTCGGTGCCGACTTCACTCCGTGCCAGACGGGGAGAAAGTACGCGTAGCAACAACCGCAGCCTTTCGAGTGGATACTTCGTTTCCACCAACGCATGTAGTGTTCAGAACACGGTGACCCGACGCCCGCCACGCCTCGTCGTGCGGACTCCCCTACTGCGTCGGGGAATGCATGAACGCTTCGTCTCCACGCACCCTTCGAGTGTTTGTTGCAGGGTGGGTCATTCAGGATGGATCTTTTCCCGCGCATCGGTCGGTGATCTCGCGGACGTCGCCCTCGAGCACTACTCGCTAGCGGATGCACCTAGCCCGTGCGACGAAACACGCACTGCCATAGCCAGACCCGCCTACGGCCGAGCACCCAGCATGCACCGCGATGGGCGTCTACTCTGGCTTCATTTCGTCTACGGCGACGGCTGGAGCGCCCAGTGGTGGACCGACGAGCCCACCGATGGCGAGGTCACTCTGACCGGAACGTTCAACGCGATGCTCACCGACTTCGGCGTGGACGCGCCACCCCGCGTCCACGGTCGCATCCGCTCGATGCATCTCGTCGACCAACAAGTTCGACCGACAGAAAACGGCTGGACCACCATCGATGGAACCAACCAGCTCACTGAGATCGATGCCATTCCCGTCGCACACGAATGGTGGCCGTCCAAGGACACCGAAGACGGCGGCTTCGTTGCGTCGGGTGTACTGATCGACATCGATCTCGACGACAACCCCTCTTCGCTCAGACCGTTCGTAGCTGGAGCTGTGACGATCAGGGGAAATTCGATCTGGGTCATGCACTCGTCGGACCCGGTTCTTCTGCAGGTCGATACGGCGGGCGCAGTTCCGGTCGTCACTCGCTACCTGCTGCCGCTGACCATCGAACCTTCGGTCGACCGCTGGTCGCGTCGGATACACGCGATCGACGACGGCTTCTGGATCACCTCCGAGCACGATATCCACCTGTGCACCATTTCTCCCGAGGGTGAGCTGAACATCGAGCGATACACCACAGAAGGCAGCTGGACCACCACAGTCCACGAGGGACAGCTGTATCTCCTGGGTAGGACACGGTCGTCGATGAACAGCAACCGACGCCATGGAGTGATCAGAACTTACCCGGACGAGCAGCGAGTTCGATTGTTGAACAGAGTTACCCGACGCCTCACTCCCGTCGACGGACCCGACGACATCCGGTTTGTTCGAGCAGACCGCGCTACGGCGGTCGACGGCACGCGGTGGTGCGTCGACCGCACAACTATGTTGCGCCGCATCGACTCCGACGGTACGGCGTCGAAGATCGACCTGACAGCCGAGTCAGCGACGCGCACCGTGCGATCGACAACACCGGATGCATTTGCCGACCCTGCCAATGCCGACGTCGTTGCCTCTATCACGGTCGACTCCCCGCATTTCGTTCCGAAAAGATCGCCGAACCCGTAACCAACGGGTCGATCATTGATAGTAGATTTCGGGCGACCCGCAGAGAGGTACAACATGGCGCAGTACTGGGGTGACTTTCCGTCGTCCGCCGCTGAGGACGAGATTCCTGACGTGCTGCCGGCGGGTCGGTACGTCAGCGTGATACCCAACGGGCACGGTGCACTTACGGCATGGATCGCAGGACCTCGAAGATGTTATCGAACAATGCATCCCGCGACCGCGCACGGGCCGGTAAGAGTGACACGCGGCCACCCTGGCAAGGTGCCCGAGGAAGTCTGGTACGAACCCTTCACCGAAGCCGATTTACAGCAAGAAAACGACGACATCAATTCGTATCTCGCGGAGGCCGGCATCCGCCCGCGCCCACGCGGATACAAGTGGCACGTCCTGGTGCCCGACAACATTTCCGATGGCAAGGCGCTCGAGGACGCGTTGAAAGAGAAAAACCTCTACATCGATCCTGCCGAAGTACGCAAGGCGATAGTGCGGCTGTACAACGCCTTGCTCCACTCACATCCGCCGAAATAGAGAGTGTCGGTTCGACGCCTCGCGTAGACGACCCCGAAAAGAGCATCGATTCGTTCGTCGGGCGCGTGCGAATCTGCCCGTTACACCACACCGGCCACGTGCCCACGCCGACGAGCGTTGCTCAAACCGATTCGTTCTCGCAGCCCGGAGCCCCGCCGCCCCGCCCTATTCACTCGACTTCCCTTTCGCGAATCGCGCTGCCTCCGTGCGGTTCTGGGCTCCGAGTTTGGTCAGCACATTCGACACGTGCACGCTGACGGTCTTGACGCTGATCACGAGTCGCTCGGCGATCTGCTTGTTGGTGCATCCCTCGCCGAGCAGTTCCAGAACGTCCCACTCGCGTCGAGTCAGCAGGTCCGCGCCTGCGGGGCGACGCGTATCGCCGAGTCGCACGGTGGCCCCGAGTCGGTCGTAGATCGCGATGGCCTCGTCGGCCGCGTGTGCGGATGCCGACCGGTCACCCGCCGCCTCGAGGGCTTCGGAGAGCGACTGCAGCGCCCGGGCGCGCTCGAACGGCTGAATTGCGAACGCGTCCACGGCCGCACGCCATGCCGCCACTACGGAGGCGGCGTCCCCGTATCCGCAATTGAGCCGCAGGTGACCCAACTCGGCCTCGCCTCGCCGCATCCAGGCGGTCGACTCCCAGCCGTAGGACGGGCTGGAACTCGCTGTGCGTTCGATCTCGGAGTGCAGGCGTGATCCGATGTCCAATGCGGCCTGCGCACCGATGACGGCAGACCCGCGGCGCGCCGCTTCCATCCCCAGCACCGACAGTCTGATGCGCCCGCCGAACCATGGGTTGTGCCATTGCGCACCCACGGTGGCGACAGCGTCTTCTATGCAGGTGATCACTTCGCTGAACCGCCCGTTGCACAACGCGGTATAGGCAACAGCTGCGCTCCTCAGAATCGTGATGAAGCCATCCTGAGACTCGTAGGGGCGCACGCGTTCGATGTCGGCCGCGAGCTCCTCGTCCCCGATCGCGGCTCGAATCTGAAATCCTGCGCACAGCTGCTCGGCCGAACCCAAAGGTGGTGCGGCCGATTCGATCCGAGCCAAGTCGGCAAGGGCCAGTGTCCAATCACCCGAGTAGTACCGCACGTTCGCAAGCTGGACCCGCGCCCCGACTCCGTAGGGCGTCCATTGGCGGCCCGTGGAACGAGCGATCTCGACTGCCTCCTCGAACGATTCCTGGGCCGACAGGAAATTGCCGTCGTCGAATTCGACCATTCCGAGATTGAACTTGCTGCGCAGTAGATCCCCGATGTCACCGCTTTCTCGCGCGAGTGCGGCGGTACGAACGAGGAGCCTGCGCGACGCCGCGGGGTCATTATGGCGTCCGTGCAAGCGTGCCAGCGTAATTCGCGCATCTGCCGACCGCCCCGGATCGCCGAGGGACTCTGCGATACGCACAGACTCCTCGGCCCAGGCGAGCGACTGATCTTCCCTGCCCAACGAATCGGTTATCCGGGCACCGAGAGCGGTCAAGTGCACCCTCCATGGGGCGAATTCCTCCGCGTCCGCGATGATCAACGCTTGCTCGACGGCCACCAGGGCCGAATCCTCACGTTCGATCGCCAGAGCCGAAGTCGCCTCTGCGTGCAACAAGTCGAGTCGATCGGGGATCGACAACGCATCCCCACCCCGTTCCAGTTCGGCACGGACCACAGAGAGCGCCCGCAGGTCTTGCCCTGCTGTCGTCGACGCCACCGCGTACTCCAACACCAGTGCCGTTTCCGTCGGCTCCCATTGCGGCTGTCGCATTTCCAGTGCGGCGGCGAGGTGAGCCATGGCTTCAGCAGGTGCCGCCAGCGTCATCGCCTCGCGGCCCGCATCGACGTGGGCTCTGAACGCCTTCGGCAGATCGTGGGCCAATCCTGCGTGTCGAGCCAGGTCCGCGGCAGCGCCACGATGCCGGTGTTCGGTGAGCGTGTCGACGAAAGAAGCGTGCAACCTCGCACGACGGCCGGGCAGGACGTCGTCGTAGATGGCCTCGGCCAGGAGCGCGTGCCGAAAGACGTAGTAGAAGTCGGCGGTCTCCACGAGCCGGGCGTCGACGATCTCGCGGATCACGTCTTCGAGTCGGTCCTCGTCCAGACCGGTCACCTCTGCCAAAACCTCGTGCGCGACGCGGGGGCCACCCACCGCCATCGTTTCGGCTACCGACTTCGCCGTGGGCGACAAGGCGTCGAGCCGGACCAGCAGTAGCTCGGCAAGGCCGGGCGGAATCGACGATCCCGGACGCTGGCCGGCAGATACGAGTTCCTCGATGAAAAACGGATTGCCACCCGATCGCTCCACGATGACGTCCCGGGATGCCACATCCGTTGCCGCGGGGAGCGAGTCGAGGAGGCGGTACGACGATTCGGCATCGAGAGCCGGCAGGTCGACTCGACGGACGTAGCTCAGACGTGTCCACTCGGAGAGCGACTGTCGGAGTGGGTGTTTGCGATGCAGATCATCACTACGATACGAGATCAGCAGTGCAACACGAGTTTTCGCGAGTCTCGACAGCAGAAATGTCATGAGCTCACGGGTGGAGGTGTCCGCCCAGTGCGCATCCTCGACGATGAGGACCGCCGGGCGGTCGGCCCCGGCTGCAGCCAGCGCAACCAGGGCAGCATCGAACAGCTCGGTCCGTGTGGTGTGCGGGAGTGGACCGAACAATTCGGTGAACGCGAGATACGGAATGCCGACCTCACCGAGGTCCAAGCACCGCCCGACCAGTACCCGAGTTGCGCGTGCTTCCGCATTGCGCCGCAATTCTGCCAGCAGTCGCGTTTTGCCTACACCGGCGTCGCCGGACACGACGGCCGCGGCAGGTACGCCTCTGGCAGCGTCCGCGACGACCTGTTCGAGCGCTGCAAGTTCGGCGTCCCGTCCGATCAGAGTGCGAGCCACGCCAACAAACTACGCCGCGCTCGTGGCCGGCCGTCGTTCTGTGCACGCCTGCGCACCCGACGGTCGTACGCTCGCAGCGAATCCGCAACACGGCGTTCGTGATCGGCCAGAACTTCGTAGGTGGAGTACATGGACCCACTCTGGCTCCGCCGCACCGTCCACACATCAGGCGAGTTCCCTATCTTCGGGCGAACCCTCGTGCGAGAGAGCCCTAGGGAACAGCCGACGCGGTTACCTCACACGAGACATGTCAGGTGATCGACACCAGTTGAGTGATGTCGTCGAAGGGCAGCGGTCCGTCGACGACGGCTCCCACGACGGCGCTGTTGAGGATGATCGATCCGCCGTGGTTGTCGAGGAAGGCGGTGTCGGATGCGTCGCGTCCGGTGGCGATGCGCACCAGGGTCGATCGCGGGGCGAGGCAGGTCGCGTCCACCACTCGCCACTGGCCTTCGACGAATGCTTCGGCGACCGCGTGGAAGTCCATCGGATCGCAACCCGGCGCGTACACCGCGACCAGGCGAGCAGGGACGTTGACGGCGCGCAGCAGCGCCACCACGAGGTGGGTGTAATCGCGGCAGACGCCGGCACCGGCGAGGAGGGTGTCGACTGCGCCGTCGATGGGGTCGCTGCTGCCCGGTACGTAGCTCAGCCGCGCGCCGACCCACGAGGACACCTCGGCAAGCAATTTCTCCGACGGCGGGTACGAGCCGAATTCCGTTGCCGCGAAGCCGAAGAACTTGTCGGCTTCGGCGTAGCGGCTGGGCCGCAGGTACAGCGAGAGGTCGTAGTCGGAGACCGGAGCGGGCTCGGTGTTGCCGTAGATGGTCGCCGAGTACGACGCCTCGAGCTTGCCGACGCCGGCGTGAATCTTGTGGATGCGGGTGCCGTGAGCACCGCTGATCTCCTGCGCCTCGATCGGCTGACCGTCGAGTGTGAACGAGAGTGCTTCCCACACATCGGTTCCTGGATGCGGTGCAATTGCGATCTGGAACTCGAGGGTGCTGGCCTCGGTCACGTCGACATCGAGGTACGCAGAGACATCACGTTTCATCGTGCCGATCCTGCCATCTTCGAGCCGTTCGCGCAGGCTATGACTCGTCGGTGGGGCGATCGCCGGTCACCAGGAAGATGACTCGTTTGGCGACCTCGACGGTGTGGTCGGAGTATCGCTCGTAGAAGCGCCCGAGCAGCGTGATGTCCACTGCGGCAGGCACGCCGTGCGGCCAGTCGGGTGCGGAGGTCAACATGAACAGGCTGCGGTGCAGCGCGTCCATCTCCTGATCCTGAATTCGCAGGTCGGCGGCGAGTTCGGCATCACGGGTCTCCAGGACGCGTTGCGTGGACTCTGCCTGCGCGACGGCAACGCGACCCATCTGCTCGAACACGCCCTCGACCTCGGGCGGCAGTACGTGCGCGGGGTGGCGACGGCGAACCAGTTCGGCGATGTGTACGGCCAGGCCACCCATGCGTTGCAGATCGGCGACGATGTTGATGCCCGAGACGACGCGTCGTAGATCGTGGGCAACGGGGGCCTGCAGGGCCAGGAAGCCGAAGGCTCCGTGCTCCCATTCGACTGCCAGCATGTCGATCTCTTCGCGGTATTCGATCGTCTGCTCGGCGAGAACGATGTCCGCCGTCAACAACGATCGAGTCGCGTCCGCCATCGCCTTCTCGGCAATTCGCGACATTTCGGACAAATTCGACGCCAGCGAATCCAATGTCTCGGCGTAACTGTCCCGCATGAAGTACTCAACCCCTACCGTTCGGCCCTGCTGGGCCTGTAGGCCTTACCCCCGAACACTTGTTTCTACACCTCCCATGGCGCTGTGCGACGCTGAACGCCATGACTGTGTTGAAGTCGATAGTGCTGTTCGGCGTCGCCGCTCTGTTCGAGATCGGCGGAGCATGGTTGGTGTGGCAAGGGATTCGAGAGCATCGCGGATGGCTGTGGGCCGGAGCCGGGGTGATCGCTCTCGGTGCCTACGGCTTCGTGGCGACGCTGCAACCCGACGCGAACTTCGGTCGGATTCTGGCGGCGTACGGCGGGGTGTTCGTCGCGGGATCGTTGCTCTGGGCAATGGTGGTCGACGGTTTCCGACCTGATCGGTGGGACATCACCGGAGCGTCGATCGCACTGATCGGCGTCGCGGTGATCATGTACGGCCCGCGCTGACTCACGCGGGCCGTACCGAGAAGATCAGCAGTTGGACGGCGCGGGCACCCCGTAGAACCGGTCCTTGATCCAGTTCTGCGCCTCGCCGAGGCCGAGGATATCCGGAATCAGGTGTCCGGCACCCGAACCCGGCACGATGGCCGGAACCTGCGCGGCGCTCAGCTGCACGGTGGCACCCTTGCCGCACCAGTCACCGGCCAGTCCGACGGCCTGTCCGTGGGGAACGATGTCGTCGGACGTACCGGACTGAATCAGCACCGGAGCATTCGGCGTCCGCTCACCGATCTTGTTCTTGGCCAGGATCTCCTGAGCGACGGGCAGCCTGTCCAGCACCACCGAGAGCGGCTCACCGGTCTTGGTGTACTCGTTGGTGCGGTGCAGCCCGACGTTCAGAATTGTCTCTCCCACACACTGATTCGCGACCAGGTTCAGCATGGCCTTGCCCGCGTCGTTGATGTTCTCGTCGATGATGGGCTGCAGACCGGGGTCGGAGTTGAGCAGACCGTTGAGGGTGTATCCGATGACTCCGGTGAGAATGGTGCCGTCGACCTGCTCGAGGGTCGCCTTCAGATCCGCGGGAGGTGCGCCGGCGTAGGTGCCGACGAGGTTCATCTCGGGTGCGTACTCATCGGCGAGTTCCGCTGCAGCAGCGGCTGCTCCGCCGCCCTGCGAGTAGCCGTACGCGGCCACCGGGCCGTCGGCGGAGATCTTGGTGCCCTGCAGGTTCTGTGCGGCGCGGGCCGCGTCGAGCACTGCGTGAGCTTCCGAGGCGCGGTTGACGTACGTGTGCGCACCCGGAGTACCGAGGCCCTCGTAGTCGGTGATGACCACGCCGTAGCCCTGCGAGAGCAGCGAATATGCCGCGAGCACCTCGTACTCGACCATGAAGCCGAGCGGCGGGGTGTAAGTGATGACGTTGTTGAGCATCTTCGACGGCGCGCACTGATCGCCCTGACCCTGAGTTCCCGGGGCGAGGACGACGAGCGGACGCGGGCCGGGCCCGGTCCACGCCGCGGCGGGATCGATGTAGGTTCCCGTGACGGCATTGGCCTCGCCGTTGGAATCGTTGCTGCGGTACATGATTCGGGTTGCAGCACCGGGCAGCGGGCCACCGATCCCGGGAACCGACAGCGCGAGATGCGAGGGCTCGGACCGGATCACGTCACCCGGGGAGCCTGCGGGGAGCGGGCTCGGTGGAATGTAGAAATCGGATTCGACGGTCGATCCCGTCGAGGGTGCCGCTGACACCGCGGGTGCCGTCACCCCCATGAATACTGCTGCTACCGCAACAGCCGACCCGAACACGCGCTTGCAACGCACCTGATAACCCCCAACGTCGATCACTTGACTTCAAGTGAGCGCTACCCCGTGTAGCACTTATCGTGACGCACCTTACGTGATGCGTCACACAACGCATAGGGCTAGTTCGGTGTCCTCACGATCAGCGTCGACGACGATGCATCGCTGTCTTGGCCGCATCGACCTCGTCGCTGGTGAAGGGCCGCCCCGGCAGCGTCGACCTTGGAACGCCGTCGCCGCGCAGACCGTCGAGCAACACGGTGAAATAGCGTCGCCAGTTCGACGCGTCGACGGTGCTGGAGAATTCGACGCTCGCGCCGATCATGCCGAGCACCGGATAGAAGTCGTTGACGGCGACGTCGGGCCGCAGCTGACCGGATGCCAGTGCTCGTTCGACGATCTTCTCGAAGAACGGATCGATGCGCGAGCGAACCTGAGCGATCCCTCGGCAGCCCTGATCGGATCCGAGTACGACGTCTCCGAGACCGCGATCGAGTGCCATTCCCGCGCACACATCGCCGAGGAACTGCACCAACCCGTCCCACGGATCCTCGGCTTCGAGCGCCCGTTCGGCGGTCGCGAGCATGTCTTCGAGACGCTGCTCGAACACGCCGTCGATCAGTTCTTCCTTGCACGAGAACCGCCGATAGACGGTGCCGACGCCCACCTTGGCGTGCGCCGCGACGTCGTCGAGCGTGATGTCGATGCCGTGTGAGGCGAACAGTTCGCGGGCCGCGTCGACGATGCGACGTCGATTGCGTTCAGCATCCGCCCGTAGTGGCTTCGATGCCGTTGTGTCCGCTCTCACACTCATTCGATGTCCGTTTCACCCGATAAGCGGAGGACATACCTCCACTTAGCTGCTACCTTATCTCTACAACCGGAGGGTACACCTCCGCATAGTCGAACCGAGGACACTATGACCACCCTTTCATCGGAGAACGTGGGCGACTCGACGTCGTCCACGACGCCGGTCGACGAACGTGCGCATCGGAATCGTTGGCTGATTCTCGCGACGCTCGGGCTGGCTCAGCTCATGGTCGTGCTCGACGCGACCATCGTGAACATCGCACTCCCCGCCGCCCAGCTCGACCTGGGCTTCGACAACGCCGACCGCTCCTGGGTCGTCACCTCGTACGCACTCGCGTTCGGCAGCCTGCTGCTGCTCGGTGGACGACTGAGCGACCTCTTCGGACGACGCAACACCTTCCTCATCGGGCTCGTCGGTTTCGCGCTGATGTCGGCTGTGGGCGGCGCGGCCGTCAACTTCGGCATGCTGGTCGCGGCTCGCGCCGGTCAGGGCGTCTTCGGCGCTCTGCTCGCCCCCGCGGCCCTGTCCCTGTTGGCCACCACCTTCACCGATACCAAGGAACGCGCCAAGGCATTCGGCATCTTCGGTGCCATCGCCGGCGGCGGCGGCGCTCTCGGCCTGCTGCTGGGCGGCATGCTCACCGAATGGGCCAACTGGCGCTGGAGCCTGTACGTCAACCTGATCTTCGCCGCACTCGCCTTCGTCGGCGGGTTCCTGTTCCTGGCCAAGCACAAGGTCGACGTCCGCCCCAAGCTCGACATCCCCGGCACCCTCGCCGTCTCGGCCGCACTGTTCTCCATCGTCTACGGCTTCGCTCACGCCGAGTCCGACGGCTGGGGCAACTCGGTCACCCTCGGATTCCTGGCCGCCGGTGTCGTACTGCTCGCAGTGTTCGTGACCATCCAGATGCGCGTCGAGCATCCGTTGTTGCCGTTGCGGATCGTGCTGAACCGCACTCGTGCGGGATCGTTCCTCGCGGTATTCGTCACCGGCGCAGGCATGTTCGCGGTGTTCCTGTTCCTGACGTACTACCTGCAGAACACGCTGAAGTACACACCCATCACCACCGGGTTCGCGTTCATGCCGATGATCGCGTCGCTGATCCTCACGGCGACGCTGTCCACGGCGCTGATCCTGCCCCGCTTCGGACCCCGCATCCTGATGACGACCGGCCTGGTCGTGGCCTCGATCGGCATGGCACTGCTGACGCAGATCGACGTCGACAGCAGCTACGTCACGCACATCCTGCCCGGCCTGGTCATCATGGGCCTCGGCCTCGGTGCCACCATGGCCCCGGCCATGCAGGGCGCGATCTCGGGCGTCGACCCTGACGATTCCGGTGTCGCATCGGCAACGGTGAACACGATGCAGCAGGTGGGCGGCTCGATCGGCACGGCGCTGCTGAGCACCGTGGCCGCCAATGCAGCGACCAGCTACGTCAGCTCGAACATGGCGACGGCCACCGACGCGGCACTGCTGCAGGCCAACGCGGAGATCGCCAGCTACACCACCACGTTCTGGTGGGCGTCGGGAATCTTCCTGCTCGGCGCGGTGCTGTCGGCCACGCTGCTGAAGAACGGACCGTTGCCTTCGGCTCCCGAAGGTGCGGTAGTCGTCGGGCACTGAGCGGCTTCGCCGCATGTGAGCGGAACCTCGTAGCCTGCTACGAGGTTCCGCTCACGTGCGTCAGCCTTCGAGCAGCTTCTCGGTCGCGGCCAGCAGAACGCAGGTCGCGACGCCGTCCATCGATTTCTCCAACTCACCGAGTGACGGGAAGCTCGGGGCGAGGCGAATGTTCTTGTCTTCCGGATCTTTTCCGTACGGGAAGGCCGAGCCGGCGGCCGTCAGAGCGATTCCGGCTTCTTTGGCCAGCGCGATCGACCGCGCGGCCGTGCCCTCGAGTACGTCGAGGCTGATGAAGTAGCCGCCCTTGGGTTCGGTCCAGGATGCGATCTTCGACGCACCGAGACGGTCCTCGAGGATCTGCTGCACCAGAGCGAACTTGGGGGCCAGGATCTCGCGATGCTTGGCCATGTGGGCCCGCACACCGGCGGCGTCGCCGAAGAAGCGCAGGTGCCGCAGCTGGTTCAACTTGTCCGGGCCGATGCTCTTCTTGCCGAAATGCTTCTGGTACCAGGCGAGGTTCTCCTCGGAACTGCCGAGGAAGCTGACCCCCGCACCGGCGAACGTGATCTTCGAGGTCGACGCGAACACGAACGGGCGGTTGGGGAACCCGGCCTCGGCGGCCATGCCCAACACGTCGTACGACGGCGCGAATTCCTCGGTCAATGGATGCACCGCGTAGGCGTTGTCCCAGAACAGTCGGAAATCGGGTGCGGCCGCAGGCATGGTGGCCAGCGCGCGAACGACGTCCTCCGAATAGACGGCACCGGTGGGGTTCGCGTAGTTCGGCACCACCCACATGCCCTTGATCTGCGGATCCGACGCCACCAGGTTGGCGATCTCGTGCACGTCCGGGCCGTCGGGTCCCATCGGAACCGGGATCATCTCGATGCCGAAGCTCTCGGTGATCGCGAAGTGCCTGTCGTAGCCGGGCGAAGGGCAGAGGAAGCGCACGTTCGGCTCGGCCGACCAGGCGCGAGGGGAATCGGGCAGCCCATGCAGCAGCGCCCAGACCACCAGATCCTGCATGATCTCGAGGCTGGCGTTGTTGCCGGCGAGCAAGTTCTTCACCGGGATGCCGAGCAGTTCGCCGAAGATGGCACGCAGTTCCGGCAGGCCCGCGAGGCCGCCGTAGTTGCGGCAGTCGGTGCCGTTGCCGTCCTTGTAATCCGCACCCGGAAGCGTCAGCAGGTCAGCAGCCAGGTCGAGCTGCTCGGGCGACGGCTTGCCGCGAGTGAGATCGAGAGTGAGCTTCTCGGCTTTGAGCTGCGTGTACTTCGCGCTCTGCCGCTCGTGCTCGGAGGCAAGCTCCTCATGGTTCATCAGACCCAACTGGGTTTGCGCTGGCATGCGGAGCGGCCTCTCGGTGACGGGTTCCCCGGACAGTGTCGATGTCACTGAAATAAAGGGGACCCCGCGCACCCGGCAGAGCCCATTGACCCTTGCTGCCTTCCGGCCCTGGGGGAGTTCACAGGATGCGCGCCGCGCGGGATCCGTTAGGAAGTGTAGCCGCCTCCCGTCCGACAACACATCACCACCCTTCGCGCCTCCCGATTTGGGAGATGGTGGGGGTAACCGGGTAAGCTCCCCCACGGAGGATTCGCCTAGTGGCCTATGGCGCTCGCCTGGAACGCGGGTTGGGTTAACGCCCTCAGGGGTTCAAATCCCCTATCCTCCGCCAGAGAAGCCCCCGTGACATGTCACGGGGGCTTTTTGCTGTTCGAGGCGAGGTGGTTCACCTGCCCGCTCTGTCGTCCGGTGAGGTTCGTGCCCATCCAACTCCGGATCAATGGGCGTTCGAGTCCGTCTGAGTGCAAGAAAGCCACATTCATCCGGTGGCGGGCGACGACCCGATCCGAATGAATGCGACTTTGTTGCTATCTGAGCGACTGGAACCCACATTGATCCCAGAGTGGGGGCGCGAAGCGTGCGGGGCCGAACTATCGAGCCGACCAACCACCGTCCATGGTGTATGACGCTCCAGTGACCATGCCGGCGTTTTCGGAGGTCAACCAGCCCACCAGTGAGGCGACTTCGGCCGGTTCGACGAGTCGCTTGATGGCCGCCTCGGTCAGCAGGACTTTCTCGAGTACCTCGTTCTCGGGGATGCCGTGCGCCTTGGCCTGGTCTGCGATCTGTGTTTCCACCAGAGGCGTTCGGACGTATCCCGGGTTGACGCAGTTGCTCGTCACACCGTGGGCGGCACCTTCGAGGGCCGTCACTTTCGACAGTCCTTCGAGTGCATGTTTGGCGGTGACGTAGGCGACCTTGAATTCCGAGGCACGCAGTCCGTGCACCGAGGACAGGTTCACCACCCGACCGAAGCCGCGAGAGTACATGTGCGGCAACGCAGCTCGAACCAACAGGAACGGTGCCTCCACCATCAGCGTCTGGATTCTGCGGAATGCGCCCGGGTCGAAGTCGACGATCGGTGCGACGGTTTGGATACCCGCATTGTTGACGAGGATGTCGACGTCCAGCCGGAGGTCGTCCAACGCGGTGGTGTCGAGCAGATCCACCGACCAGACGTCTCCGCCGATCTCCGACGCCAATTCCTTTGCAGCGACGTCGTTCACATCGGCGACGGTGACGCGGGCACCGCGCCCGGCGAGCTCGCGTGCACACGCGGCCCCGATGCCGGACGCTCCCCCGGTGACGAGGGCGGAGCGTCCGTTCAGGTCGTTCATCGCTGTGCAGTCTTGTCGAGCAGGCCGGCCTTCGCCAGCTCGGCCTCAGTGGCCAGGTTCTTGGCGTCGGCGATGTCGATACTTTCGAGCGCCAGTCCCTTGGTCTCCCGAGCGACGACGACGGCCACGACAGTGATCGCGCAGGCCACGGCCAAGTACACCGCGATCGGGACGGACGAGCCGTAGACGTCGAGCAGCTTGACCGCGATGATCGGGGCCAGCGAACCGGCGACGATCGAGGTGACCTGGTAGCCGAGGGACACACCGGAGTACCGCATCCGCGTCGGGAACATCTCGGCCATGATGGCCGGCTGCGTGGCGTACATGAAGGCGTGGAACATCAGGCCGATGATGATGGCCAGCATGATGACGACGTTGTGGCCGCTGTTCATCATCGGGAAGGCGAAGAAGCCCCACGTTGCCGCGGTGACGGCTCCGGCGAAGTAGACCGGGCGACGTCCGACGCGGTCGGCGAGCTTGCCCACCAACGGAATCGTGCAGAAGTGGATCGCGTGGGCGATGAGCATCCACCACAGGATCGTGGAGGTGTCGGTACCCACCTCGACCGACAGGTACGTGATGGAGAAGGTGACGACGAGGTAGTACATGACGTTCTCACCGAAGCGCAGTCCCATCGCGGTGAACACGCCACGCGGGTAACGCTTCACGACCTCGAAGACGCCGTACGACGCGGCCTTGATGACCTCTGCCTGCTTGTGAGCCTCGAGGAAGATCGGGGCGTCGGAGACCTTGGTGCGGATGTAGTAGCCGACGAAGACGATGACGGCGGAGAGCCAGAACGCGACGCGCCAGCCCCAGCTGAGGAAGGCTTCGTCGGACAGTGTGGTCGTCAGGACGAGCAGCGCGACGGTGGCGAGCAGGTTGCCTGCGGGCACGCCGGCCTGCGGCCAGCTGGCCCAGAATCCGCGGGACTTGTTGGGGCTGTGTTCTGCGACGAGGAGAACCGCGCCGCCCCATTCGCCGCCGACGGCGAAGCCCTGGATGAATCGCAGGGTCACCAGCAGTCCCGGTGCCCAGTAGCCGATCGCCTCGAAGGTCGGTAGGCAGCCCATGAGGAACGTGGCTCCGCCGACGAGGACGAGGCTGAACTGCAGCAACTTCTTTCGGCCGTACTTGTCGCCGTAGTGACCGAAGACGATGCCGCCCAACGGACGTGCGACGAATCCGACGGCGTAGGTGACGAAGGCCGCGAGGATCGCGTCGAGCTCACTGGTTCCGGCAGCGAAGAAGATCTTGCTGAACACCAGCGTTGCGGCGGTGCCGTAGAGGAAGAACTCGTACCACTCGACGATGGTGCCTGCCATCGACGCCCCGACGACCTTCTTCAGGCCTGTGGGCGTGGCATCGGGATCCGGTTCTGGTCGTTCTGTCAGCGGCTGATCGACGCTCATGTTTTCTCCTGTGTTACTCAGCACGTCACGTTCATGCATGTGATGGACCACACAACTGCGGGTTGCTCTGAGTATTGGTGCAGATGTTTGTGGGCGCAAGAGCCATGAACGCAGGTCGGATCTGCAAAACTGCACACATGACACTCGGTGGCGCGAAGATCCCCAGTGCAGATGACCTGCTGGTGCTGCTCGCTGTCAGTCGCACCGGTCGCTACAGCTCCGCCGCCGACGACCTGGGCATCAACCACACGACCATTTCCCGACGCATCGCCGCACTCGAGGACACGCTCGGCGGCCGGGTTCTAACCCGTGGTGCCGGTGGCTGGGAGCTGACGCAGCTGGGCCGCGGCGCGCTGGCCGCGGCGGAGGCCGTCGAGGATGCGCTGCGCACCCTCGTCTCGAGCGATGTCGGCGCGTTGGAAGGCGTCGTACGAATTTCGGCGACCGACGGATTCAGCGCCTACATCGCGGCTCCGGCCGCGGCGCGGGTGCAGCGCGCTCATCCGCGCGTGTCCGTGGAAATCGTGGCGGTCACCAGGCGCGCCTCGCAGCAACGATCGGGTCTGGACATCGAGATCGTCGTCGGGCAACCGCAAGTGCATCGCGCCGAGGCCATCCGGCTAGGGGACTATCTACTCGGCCTCTATGCCTCCGAGGACTATCTGGAGGACCACGGAACTCCGCAGGTGCCGGCCGATCTCTCTGCACACCCGTTCATCTACTTCATCGATTCGATGCTGCACGTCGACGATCTCGATCTGGCCCCCAACTTCACCCCGACCATGCGCGAATCGGTCACCTCCACCAACGTCTTCGTCCACGTCGAGGCCACCCGCGCATCTGCGGGCATCGGGCTGTTGCCATGCTTCATGGCCGACCGCCACCCCGACCTCCGACGAGTCCTGCCCAACGCCATCGCGGTGAAACTGACCTACTGGCTCGTGACCCGTACCGAAACACTGCGACGGCCGGAGGTGTCGGCGGTGGTCGACGCCATCCGCGCCGTCGTCACCGAACAACGTTCGGCACTGTTGGGTGAACACTGAATACCTACGTCCCATAAGGAGAGTGCCCCGATGGCAGATATCGAGTTCTATTTCGATCCGGTGTGCCCGTTCGCCTGGATGACCAGCAAATGGGTTCGCAAGGTCCAGGCTCAGCGCGACTACACCGTCGACTGGCGTTTCATCTCGCTGCGACTGCTCAACTCGCACATCGACTACGACGCCCACTTCCCGCCCGAGTACGAGGCCGGCCACACCGCAGGTCTACGAGTGCTGCGGGCTGCTGCCGATATTCGTCGTGAGCACGGGTCGGACGCTGTCGGGCCTCTGTACGAGGCCCTCGGCAAGCACATCTTCGACACCGAGGTGGTGCCCGACGACGCTACGAGCCACGGCCATCGCGGCACCGCAGAATTCCTGGGGCCGATCCTCGAAGAACTCGGGCTGCCCACCCATCACACTGCAGCACTGGATGATTCGTCTCTCGACGAGGAGATCCAGGCCGAAACCGATCACGCCCTCTCACTCACCGGCAAGGACGTCGGCACGCCCATCATTGCCTTCGAGCCGCCGGACGGCGTCGCGTTCTTCGGGCCGGTGATCAGCAGACTGCCCAGCGACGAGGAGGCAGTGCCGCTGTGGGACAACGTGATCGGACTCGCTCGCTTCCCCGGCTTCGCCGAGATGAAGCGCAGTCTGCGTGAGCTTCCGCAACTCAAGGCCCTCGGCGTGCAGGAAGACGAAGCGGGCGTGCAACAGGACTGGCACGGAGGTAGCCGACGCCAGAAGAAGTGAACTTCTCGGCCAGATCAGCCGCCCTGCAGGTCGTCCATGTTGCCGACTTCCGGGGTTCCGGCATCTAGGCCGTAACGCAGGTACACGGTGCCTTTACCGTCGACGGCCGGTGGCCCGAGCAACGTCAGGTTGCTGGGCACGGTGCCGTCGGCGAACACTCTCTTTCCCACTCCGAGAAGGATGGGATGCACCCACAGATCGAGTCGATCGAAAAGCCTCTCGCGCAACAGGGTCTGCACCAGATCGAGGCTTCCGACGACCTTGATGTTGTCGTGCCGATCTCGGATCTCACGCACCGCATCCACCAGACTCGGTCCGAGTTGGGTCGAACCGTCCCACCGCAGATCGGGTGTGCCGCGCGAGGCCACGTATTTCGGTATGGCGTTGAACAGCGTTGCGAACGAGCCTTTTTGGTTCGGCCAGTAGGCGGCGAAGATGTCGTAGGTGCGTCGGCCGAGCAGGAGCGCATCCGTGCCCTCGTATGCGGCGTCGACTTGCGCTCCGGAGACCTCGTCGAGCAGAGGAGCCTGCCAACCACCGAAGGGGAAGTTCTCGGGATCTTCCTCGGGGCTTCCTGGTGATTGTGCGACGAGGTCGAGGGTGGCGAACAACTCCAATGTGATGAGGCCCATGATTGCTCCTGGTTCTGTAGGACGGAATCTTCTTCAGCTCAATACTCTTCGCAGACTCTCGGCAAATTCGGTCGGTTTTCCGGTCTGACCGAATTCGCCGCCGAGGAATCCCGAGTGGCCGCCGGGAAAGACGATCGGCTCCGATCCGAGGAGCGCTGCAGTCGAATACGCTGCGCGAGCCGCGATGTGACCGTCCTCTGGGCCGCCGGATTCTTCACCTACTCCGATCACCACTGTGGTGGGAGCAGCACGCAATGCATCGACATCCGGCGCGAAATCGACGCCTCCCCCGCGCATGTTGGACATCAGGGCATCGTCGCGGGTTCCGTCGTCCTCGGTCGGTAGGCCGAACTGCGCCGGGTCCGGTGCCGGGCGAGCGAAGAACGCGTCGTCGATAGGGCCTGCATGCATCAACAGCGACATGAATTCGGCCATGGCCGAGCCGAGGCCGTGAGCGTCGTACGTGGCCACCATGTGTGCGCACACTGTCGCGATGTTCTCGCGGTCCGGCAGAGTGCCTCCGGCGGGCGGTTCGTGGGCAACCAACGTCCGAACGTCGGACGGGTATCTGCTCACGAGCACCAGCGCATTGACCGCGCCCCCGCTGGAGGCGAAGACATCGACAGGACCGTGGCCGACGGCGGTGAGCACTGCATGCAGGTCGTCGGCATGTTCGCCGACGGTGACCGCCGCGGTCGCGTCGTCTCGTCGACTACGTCCGACATTTCTCGGGTCGTAGGTGACGACCACCCGGTCGCGGAAGTGCGATGCCAACGTACCGAACCCGCTCGCATCCATCGGTGAGCCGATGAGCAACAACGGGGTGACCCCGGGCTCGAGCTCACCGATCACGTCATAGGTCAGGGTCGCACCGGGAACGGAAACCGTCTGTGTCGTCATGATCGGTTGGACCCCGGCCCGAGCGAAAACTCACCGGACGGTGCCGCCTAGTCGTACAGGATCGCAGTACCTGTCCGTCTTAACGCCTCCAGACCGTTTCGGAAACGCTGCAGGTATTCGGGTGAATGACCCACCCAGTCGGTCGTCTCCTCGACGTTGCGCACCGGATTCGTGCACCACGAAACGCTCCGGTGTATCGGCTGTGTCTGCCATAGATATTCCTCCGCGTCGATAGCGGGAAGAGTGTGCACTGGTGGCAACGCGGGCGAGCTCAGGATCATGCTTTGCTCAATGCTCCGATCAGCGCGGTGGTGACGGCGTCGAGGTACGCCGAATCCACCTCGACGCCACGCACCGTAAAGCGCCAATAAACCGGTCCGGCAAGAAGATCGAGCGCCAGCTCGAGATCGAACCCGGCCGCCATCTCCCCGCGGTCGATCGCTCGCTCGAACACTCTGACCGCACGCTCCCGCCGTGGCTTTCCGATCAGTTCCTTGTGCAACTCTGCGAGCCTCGGAGTCCGCGCCGATTCTGCGACCAGATCGGGAAATATCCGGGCGAATCTCGGATCTGCTATCCACTCCATCAGGTTGTCGAGCGTCGCGCGCAGGTCTCCGTACAGCGATCCGGTATCGGGAATCCGGGAAATGTCGACGCTGAACTCGGACAACACCGACACGACCATGTCGACTTTGGACGGCCAGCGCCGGTACAGCGCACTCTTACCGACACCCGCGCGCTTGGCGACGCCTTCCATCGAAAGTCGCCCGAACCCGAGTTCGGCGAATTCGTCGAGCACCGCTTCCGTGATCGCACGTGTCTTGTCGGGCTGAAACACAGCAGCACCCGTCGGCTTCCGTGGACTCATACGGCGAACTCTAACAAATGGACGGTACGGTACCGTCCGGTGTACTTTTGGACGAGACGTAACCGTATCGTCCATTTGAGGAGATCCATGACACCCACCGACGTCGTCCACACTGCGTTGCAGCACTTGCTTGCACATGACATGACTGCGTTCGCCGACCTGTGGGCGGTCGACGGCGTCATCGTGTTTCCGTTCGCCGCTCCGGGATACCCGCGCCGCGTGGAGGGTCGCGCTGCAATTCACGAGTACATGCGTGGGTATCCCGAAATCCTCGACATACGGAACATCACGTCGCCGACGATCCATGAAACCGCCGACGCGGAGGTAGTCGTGGTCGAGTTCGAGGCTGCCGGCGTCGTTCCTTCGACAGGTAAGCCGTACGAACTCGCATACATCGCTGTCATCACCGTGCGCGACGGCGAAATCACCAAGTACAAGGACTATTGGAGTCCACTCGCCGCCGCGGAAGCCCTCGGTTCGGTCGACGACGTCACGGCGGCTTTCGCGGGTGACCGCGCATGAGCGACGTCCTGGTTCTCGGCGCGACGGGAACGACCGGAAGCCGGGTGACCACGCTTCTCCACGAACGAGGGGCGCAGTATCGAGCGGCGTCTCGCACACCCACGTCCGCAGACCAGATCAGGTTCGACTGGCTCGATCGTGGTACCCACACAGCCGCATTGGACGGCGTCCGAGCGGTCTATCTCGTAGCGCCCGTCGGTGTGGCCGATCCGCTACCTCTAGTTCGACCGTTCCTGGAACACGCTCTGCAACAGGGTGTTCGACGCGTCGTCGCGCTGAGTTCGTCCGCACTCGAACGAGGTGGGACCGGGCTCGGCGAGATCCACGACGCGGTGGCGACCGAGATACCCGAATGGGCAGTCCTTCGACCGAGCTGGTTCATGCAGAACTTCCGCGGCAGCAGCTCTCTCGCAGCAGGAGTCACTGCGGGCGAGATCGTGTCTGCAACCGGGGACGGGCGGATCGGCTTCGTCGATGCGGGCGACATCGCCGCCGTCGCCGTGCACGCACTGCTCGACGTTCAGTCGCACGACACCGATCACATCATCACCGGACCCGAGGCGCTCAGTTACTCCGACGCGGCCCGAATCATCGCCGCCCACACCGGAAAACCTCTGCGACACAGATCGATCTCCGTCGACGAGTTGGCACAGCGACACATCGACGGCGGCCTCCCCCGCGAATATGCGCCGATCCTGGCAGCCCTGGACGCGGCCATCGCAGCAGGCTCCGAGGATCGCGTCACCGATGTGGTCGAACGCATCACCGGCAGAGCCCCGCGTAGCTTCGAGAACTTCGTCGCCGAGGCATTCCCGCTCGGTGACAGCAGCCCGGCGCTCCACTGACAGCAACGACAGGCGTGCGACCTCCGTCAATTCGGCTCGGCGTGGCGCGTGCCGACAGTCCCGACGCGGACCTGGATGTGGCCGCCGCGAACGGCGCGAGTCGACAGATCACGCAGCAGTGGCGTCATCGCCGTCCACGGATGAGCCTCGATGTCCGACCCTCCGAGTCGGCATGCAAGCTTCGCCAGCGGGGTCCACACCGCCGCCCGTCCCACGGGCCGCTGCATGTCGACGACGGCCACGACGCCGCCCTCGCGAGTGTGCGCGATCATCGAGTCGAGAGCCGCCTGCCACGGCGTCATCAGCGACAGCGCATACGTACTCAGCGCAGCATCGAACTCAGCCTCGCCCAGATCCGCGCTGGTGAGGGCCGTGGCGTCAGCAGCGACCAGCGTGACGTTGTCCCACCCGGCTCGGTCGGCTCGCCGCCTGGCCTGTTCGAGCATCTGTGAGCTGGCGTCGACTCCGGTGATCGAGCCGGTCGGTCCGATCATCCGCTGCAACCCGGCGAAGTTCAGTCCCGTCCCGCAGCCGAGGTCCAGAACATGGCTGCCTGCAGGCAGATTCAGCAGCTCGAATGCTGCCTCCCGACCGGCTCGATACACCGGCCACTCGAAAGAAATCACGTCGTACAGGCGGGCCGACATCGTGTATTTCGTCGGTCGTCTCATGTCGGGTCTCTCCGGGGCGCGGGCATAGTGGGAAGTATGGGAATCCGTCGTTCGTCTTCGAGTGTGCCCGAGAACCGTGCCGACGTGGTCGTGGTGGGCGGCGGCACCGCCGGCATCGTGGCGGCGAAGACCGCAGCCGGCTTCGGCGTTCGCGTCGTGCTGATCGAGCGCGAACGGACCGGCGGCGACTGCCTATGGACCGGATGCGTTCCGTCCAAGGCGCTCCTCGCGGCGGCCTCGGCGGCACAGACGGTTCGATCCGCGTCCCGCTTCGGCATCGTCACCCAGCCACCGATTGTGGACTTCGCACGCGTGATGCAGCACGTACACGGCTCGATCGCCGAGATCGCGCCGATCGATTCACCCGAGGCACTCACCGAGGCGGGGGTCCAGGTGATCCGCGGGGACGCTGTTTTCACGGGTCCGAACACGGTGAAAATCGGTACACGGGTTCTGCATTTCGGTCAGGCGATCGTGACCACCGGCGCGCATCCCACGGTGCCCGCGATCGACGGCATCGACAACGTGGACTACCTGACCAGCGACACCCTGTGGGATCTCGAGGACTTGCCGGAGCGACTGCTGATCGTCGGAGCCGGGTCGGTGGGTTGCGAAATGGCGCAAGCGTTCTCGCGTCTCGGGTCGGACGTGACTCTGGTTGGGCGGTCGGCCACGATCCTGCCTCGCGAGCACCCCGAGGCGTCGTCGATCCTGACGCACGCGTTGACCGACGAGGGCGTGCGCGTCCTGACCTCCACCACCGTCGTACGCATCGACAAAAGTTCGGCCGTGACCGATACGGGTGTCGAGATTCAATTCGATCGAGTGCTCATCGCCACCGGACGGACTCCGCGAACCGCGTCGCTCGGCTTGGACACGGCCGGTGTGGAATTGGACGACAACGGATTCGTTCAGGTCGACGAGCATCTGCGGACCACCAATCCCCGCATCTGGGCGGCCGGAGATCTCACCGGTCATCCGCAGTTCACGCACACTGCCGGTGTGCACGGCAGTCTGGCTGCGAGCAATGCGGCACTCGGTCTGAACCGAAAAGTGAGTACGACGGGAACTCCGCGGGTGACGTTCACCGATCCCGAGATCGCCTCGGCCGGAATCGATGTGCGGACCGCTTGCAGTCGCGGACTACGGCTGCAGACTTTGGACCACCATCACGTCGACAGAGCCGTCACCGAGAAAGCGACGAACGGATCGACGACGCTGGTGCTCGATGCCAAGCGTCGCATCGTCGGGGCCTGTGTGGTGGGACCGAGAGCGGGCGAGACGATCGGGGAGCTGATCATCGCCATCGAGCAGGGGCTGCGTACCCGCGATCTCGCCGGAGCCACGCACCCGTATCCGACGTACAACGACGGGCCGTGGAACGCGGCGATAGCAGACGTGAAGGTGCAGTTGGGTTCTCCGGTGATCTCCCGAGCGACGGCCGCACTGGCGAAGGTGCGCGGCAGGTGGATCGTCAGGAAAGAGCGCGATACCCGGCGATGATCCGTTGGGTGGAGCTCACCGCGACCACGGCCGCCCAGACCACCGCAATCTGCCACGAGATGCCGGGCACCAGCAGCCACAGACTGTGTACTGCAATGGTTTCGGCTCCCTCGGCCAACCCTCCGAGGAACGACAGCGAACGGCCGTCGTCGATGGTGCGACCGGTGCGCTCGGCGATCGAGGAGAACGCAAGAAACGCGGTGCCGTTGATGTAATACGCCAGCAGCACAAGCAGGAACGGCCACCACGGGGCGTCGTATCCGGCCGAGGCACCCACCGCGACGCCCACCACCGTCGTGCCGTAGACCACAAAATCGGCGGTGATGTCGAAGAATCCGCCTGCCCCGGCTGTTGTCGCCCGCCTGCGCGCCAGAGGCCCGTCCAGGCCGTCGGCGATCCGGGAGACGATCCACAAGAACAAAGCGAGCAACCAGAACTGCAGGCCGGCTGCCAGTGCACTACCGAGGCCAAGCACCAGCCCGGCGGCGGTGATCCGGTCGGGTGTGATCGCGGGGCGGTCGAGGGCGCGGGCACAGCGATCGAGCGGGCTTTCGAGGTGGCGACGCAGGAAGCTGTCGATCATTCGGCAGCGCCGGTGAGTCCCAGACGGCGTGCCAACAGCGCCGAACCGGCCGCGATAGCCAGCACCGCGAGCAATGCGATGGCGAACGGCCACGAGAGTGGAGACGTTCCGTAGGCCCCGAGGGCGGTGTAGGCGACGGTCGCGGGCACGATGCCGACCATCGTCCCCACCACGTAATCACGCTGACCCACCGCGCTGACTCCGGCCGCGTAGTTCACCAAGGAGAACGGCAGCGGCACCAGTCGCACGAGCAACACCGACAGCAATCCGCGCCGTCCGAGCATGGCGTCGAGCCGGCGGAGCCTGTCCCATTCGGTGCGGGCCACCTGGCCGCGTCCCAGGGCCCGAGCTCCCCAGTACCCGAGATACGCCCCCATCGTGGCGGCGAACACCACGACGGTTGCGCCCACCGCCAACCCGAACAGCAGTCCCGACGCGATGGTCAACGTGCTGGCGGGGAACGGAGTGGCCGACAGGACGGCATAGAGCACCACGAACAGCGCGATGCCCCACGGCCCGGCCGATGCGACTCGGTCACGGATGAACGACGGATCGGGTAGGTCGACGGTGCCGAGCACGATCACCAGAGCGATGACGACCACGGCAGCCGCGAGCAATTTCAGGGTCGTGCCGCGGCGACTACGCGTCGGGCGGTCCTGCGTCACGGTATGTGCCTCTCGTCCGGCGGTCAGGATCCATTGTGCACAAGACCCGTGTGCCCGCGTGTTCAGCGGTTGTCTCATTCGACCGATTACGGTGGTGAGGGCAGCGTCGACGACGGCTGCTTCGGTGATCTGGAGGGCCCATGGTGATTCGTTCAGTACGGTGCGCAGTGACGATTGCGGCGAGCGCAGGGCTGCTGCTGACCTCCTGCGCTGCCCCGGACTCCGAAGCTCCGCTTGCCGAGGAGCAGTCGTGGAGCCAGATCGAACAGCAGGCACAGGGGCAGACCGTGTCGCTGTGGATGTACGGCGGCGACGAGCAGGGCAATGCCTACGTCGACGACGTGCTCACCCCCGCGGCCGCTGCCGAAGGTGTCACGCTGCGCCGCGTACCGGTGGAATCGACCACCGACGCCGTCAACCGCATCCTGTCCGAGCGGCAGGCCGGGGTCACCGACGGCGAAGTGGACCTGGTGTGGGTCAACGGCGCGAACTTCGGCACCGGTAAGCAGGCAGGCGCGTGGCTGTGCGGTTGGACGCAGAATTTGCCGAACATGGAACTGACCGATCCTGAGGATCCGCTGTTGCTAGACGACTTCGGTACCCCAGTAGAGAACTGCGAATCACCCTGGCACAAAGCTCAATTCACCCTCGTCTACAACGCGGCAGCCATCCCTGATCCGCCGACGACATTCGACGGCGTGCTCGACTGGGCTCGCGCGAACCCGGGCCGCTTCACCTACCCCGCTCCCCCGGACTTCATCGGCTCGGTGTTCGTGCGTGAAGCCTTGATCAATGCCTCCGGCGGCGTCGACGAGGTTCCCGCTCAATTCGACCAGGACTCCTACGACCGCCTTGCCCCGGCGTTGTTCGATCAGTTGAACGAGCTCGCCCCGTCACTGTGGCGCGAGGGAACGACGTATCCGCAGTCCTCCTCCGAGCTCGACGCCCTCTACGCCGGTGGCCAGGTCGACATGACCATGACGTACGGCCCCGCAACCCTCCCGAAACTCGTCGCCGACGGCACCTTCCCACCGGAGACCCGCGTCCTGACTCTCGACGAGGGAACCGTCGGGAATGCGAGTTTCCTTGCCATTCCGTCGACGTCGGGGAAGTCGGCTGCGGCACAGGTGGTCGCCAATCTTGCTTTGTCGCCCGAGCAACAACTCGAGAAGGCGACGCCGGACGTGTGGGGGCAGTTCACCGTGCTCGATATCGACCGACTGCCCGATGACGCCCGCGCCCGGTTCGAAGCGTTGCCGAGCTCGACTGTTCTGCCCTCCTACGAGGAGCTGTCGGCCAACGCGCATCCCGAACTCTCGGCCGATTGGGTCTCGCCGGTCGACGAGGGTTGGCGTCGAAGCGTGCTCGCCGGTCAGTGAGCGCGTCCACGAAGAGCTTTCGCGGGACGGCGGCGGTGCTCCCCGCCGTCGTCTTGGTTGTTCTCGTCGTCGGCGGCGGTCTCGGCACCGTGGTGCTGCAGAGCCTGGGTCTGATGCCGTTGGTCGGAACCCCCGCACTATCGGTCGACGCATACTCCGCGTTGGGCGATGACCTGTGGCGCTCGGTGGTGCTGACGCTGTCGATTGCCGTCGTGTCGACGGCGTTGGCCACGGTGATCGGGCTTGCGGCGGCACTGACGGCCTTGTCAGGTGGACGCGCCGCGTTGGTCGCTGCGGGGTTGACCGTCACGGTGCCGCACCTGATCGGGGCGGCGGCGATGGCATTGCTGTTGGCAGATTCAGGGATGCTGCCTCGCATTCTCGGCATGACCGACGGCGGCTGGCCGGAGTTGGTCGGTGGGAAGTGGTGGATCGCCGTCGTCGCCGAATACGCCTGGAAAGAGTCGGCTTTCGTGGCCGTCGTCGTGGCCGGGACTCTCGCCACCCGAGTGGCCGCATTCGACGAGACGGCCGCGACCTTGGGCGCAGGCCGGTGGGCTCGGCTCCGATTGGTCACGTTGCCGTTGGCCCGGCCCGCACTGATCGCGTCGGCGGCCATCGCGTTCGCCTACACCGTCGGTTCCTATGAGGTGGCCCGCATTCTGGGTCGACCGTATCCGGAGCCGTTGTCGGTGATGGCAATTCGCCTGTTCACCTCGATCGATCTTCAGACGCGTCCGCAGGCAGCAGCTGCCGCGACGATCGCCACCGCGCTGACGGTGGTCGTGGCCGCGGTGGCCCTGCGCTATCTGCGCAGATCGGCAGCGTGGAAATGAACAGGGTTCTTCCCGCTGTCGGCAGGTCCGCTCTGGTCCTGTGGTTCCTGCTGCCGCTGATTCCGGTTGTCTTGTGGGCCATCAGCAATCGCTGGTCGTTTCCCGGTTCGGTTCCGCAGGAATGGGGATTCGACGGCGTCCGCAGCGCCCTCGATGCAGGGGGCTTCGATGCGTTCGTGCGGTCGACCCTTCTCGCTCTCGCCGTCGCCGCCATCGCAACGCCATTGGGCGCATTGGCTGCTCGCGCCCTGGTAAACGGTACTGTGCGCTTTCCCGCTTTCGTAGCTGCGGTTCTCTTCGCTCCGCTGGCCCTACCCCCGTTTGCCGTGGCATTGGGACTCGATGTTCTGGTGCTGCGCTCGCGCATTCCGAGCACGGTGGCGGTGATCGCGTTGCTGACCGTCGCTGCAATCCCGTACACGACCTACCTGATGCGAGTGGCGTTCGGCGCGTACGACATCGGCTACGAAGAGGAGGCACGCACCCTCGGTGCGTCGAGTGCCATGGTGCTGCGGCAGATTCGCATTCCCCTGTTGGCTCCGGCGTTGGCGGGTGCGGCACTGCTGGCTTTCCTCGTGGCGTGGAGCGACTACGTGATCACCCTGTTGATCGGTGGAGGCAGACTGGTCACCGTGCCCATTCTCGTCGCCTCGTTCGCTGCCGGGACCGGTAACGATTCAGTGGTGGCTGCGCTGTCGGTCGCCGCCGTCGTGCCGCCGCTGTTGCTAGTGCTCATGCTGGCCCGGTTGCGTCGGAGGAGTGCACGATGAGTGTCGAACTGTCCGTACACGGACTTACGAAAGCCCATGCCGGTCAATCGGTTGCGGCACTCGACTCACTGAATCTCACTTTGTCACCGGGATCCTGCACGGCGATTCTCGGTCCGTCGGGTTCGGGCAAGAGCACAGCGTTACGACTCATTGCCGGACTGGATTCACCCACGGCCGGCACGGTGCAGATCGACGGCCGTGAGGTGAACGGCGTTGCGGCCGAGAACCGCGGGGTGGGGATGGTGTTCCAGCGCCCGATGTTGTTCCCGCACATGTCGGTACTGGACAACATCGGCTTCGCGTACCGCGCTGCAGGGGAGAGCCGCAAGCGTTCGCGCGAACGTGCCCGGGAGTACCTCGATCTGGTGCATCTCGGTGACATCGGTGATCGTGCTGTCTCCGAGGTGTCGGGCGGACAGGCGCAACGGGTGGCGTTGGCGCGTTCGCTCGCGGGTTCACCGCGAGTGTTGTTGTTGGACGAGCCCTTCAGTGCGTTGGACCCGGTGTTGCGCACCGAGATGCACGACCTCGTCCGGGAATTGCGCTCGACGTTGGATCAGACTCTGCTGCTCGTCACTCACGACCAACAAGAGGCGGCGGTGCTGGCCGATTCGGTGGCGGTGCTCATCGACGGTCGATTGGAGCATCACTCCGATATTGCGACGGCCTACACGCGGCCGAGCACGTTGGCAGTCTCGCGACTGATGGGTGGGATGAACGAAATCGAGGGTCAGTGGGATGGGGTTGGGGTGCATCGCTCCGAACTCGGTGAGTTGGAGGTCGACGGAGTTTCTCTTCCGCCTGGGCCTGCCGTGTTGCTGTTGCGGCATGAGCTGATCACTTTGGATGACAACGGGATTCGGGGAGTTATTTCCGATCTGCGGCCTACCGGATTCCGAAGTATCGCTGACGTGACGGTAGGTTCGACGACCGTGAAGGTGGAGTTGGCGGCGGGGTCTGCGGTGCGAGTCGGGGATGGGGTGGGGTTAGAGATTCCGCTTTGGGCGAGATCTGTCGTTAGATAAGGATCTTTGCACGCCTCTTGAATGGTCGAACCAGTACTCATTCCGTCGCGTAAGACTCTGTTGATTGGACGCCTTTCTTCTCCCGAACCATATTTTCATGTATTCACCCCCTCGCCAGTCAAGGAAGTCAGACACTACTTTTTCGACATTAACTTTCGACCTATCGGTATCGTCTTAGCAAATCTGTCACCGGTTGCAAGCCCCGTCACTGTCCCTAGTTCTTCCGGTATGATTTTCGACCACAGTTCTTTGGCAGCCCCGATCACATCATCGCGAAAGCTACTACCGTTTGCAACGTGGAACGCTATTCCGAGCGCGATACACTCGAACGATGTACTTGAAAATCCGCCTCTAAAAGCATTCTTCCCGTCGTCCCACTTACGAAATACTGACTCGGACCCAGCTTGGTCGATAGCATCGAAAGTTTGCATAAATGTGGACTCCAACAGTCTCGCGTCTGCCGGAAATTTTTCAGCAAAATCGATGACCCAATTGTCTAGTTTGGTTGGAAAATCTCCAAGACCACCGCGCTTACCTTTGAGTTCTCGATTGTGAAGCATCAGGAAACGTAAAACCAATTCGAGATCAAATTGCTCGTCCAGCAACCGATCCCCCAGCGATAGCGACTGGACAAAACTCTCGTGCTGACTCAGTTTATGTATCCAGGTAAGTACATCAGAGTTGACCCCAGCAATGAGCGCCGTACGAATTTCTTGCGGAGTAAGCGTTGAGCCGTAGCTATTCAGGCGCTGAAATAGATCAAACTTTGCCTTGGGATCTGAACTGCGCTTAATGACCCTGAGATCCAGTCTGGCCAACCTGATGTCGAGCATCTGCGCATCCGAAAGGCTTCTTTCGCCAGCCGCTCCCCAGCTTCTTCCTTCAAGATCAGGGAGGTATGTGGTAGCCGTCAGTTCGAGCGGACCGTTTGGGGTACCCGACGAGGGAAGAAGCCCCTGCAGTTGAAGGAGGGTACTGACTCGCTGCAGGCCATCCACGAGCTCCCACTTTCCCCCAGAGTCTTGCGCGACAAAAATAGAGGGTATCGGTATTCCAAGCAAAATACTCTCTACCAAACGGCTCTTTTGCTCGGTCGACCATCGAAACAACCGTTGAAACTCTGGCCGAATTATCAGAATCCCCTCCTTATAGAGATTCGTCAACTCGCTTACAGACATGCTGATCGTATCTGCCGACACCTCGCGGCGTGCCGCCGATACCTGGCTCTCAAGATCCGTCATCCAATTTCTTCTTCCGCTATGTCATAAGCTACCTCAGTTAGTCCTGGGTAAGCTGACGCTCGGGACACTCCTAAGAGCTGCAGCTGCGATCGTAAGACTTTCCGCTCGGCCGTCAACGAGATACTTTTCAGAACGCGGCCATCGCTGACGATCTCATCTAACGGCTTTACTGTCTTTCCCCCGACTGTGAACGCGCCATGCTGGGCGGCAATCCGCTCGCTGTTATGAGTTCCATAGATTGCAACCGGAGCGGGGGCGAAAAGAGTTTCGTCGACGCCAGGCTCCCAGTTTTCGGATTGCTTATCGCTTGTTGCGAGGATTCCCACAGGCAAGCCGTCGAGCCGTGGGTTAGTCTGATTTAGTAAGACTGGGTCGAGAATCCAGATGTTCGGAGTACAGCTGCCAGTTCCACACTCACAGCGAGTTGGATCGTGTTCTAGAGAAAAGAAAACAGCCATGAGAAGGCTTGTTGTCCAGTCCAGCAACCTAGTAGGAACACCATAATGTTGCATGGCAAATAGATGCTCCCAGTCGCTCTGAGGGTAACCCGCAGGCCAGTAGGGAAGGCTTCGCTGGCGAAATCGGGTGAGCAATCGCGTTTCGGCATCCAGCACCTGCCTCGCCATGATAGGTGGGTCTACCGCCGATTCAGTAAGTCGACGCCACAAGGAGGGCATAAGATGCCTTGTCGAGCAACCCTGACCTCGGAACCAGAACTGCTTCAGGGGCTCAAGTCCTGTCACGACTCGGACCAGCTCAGGTATGTCGCAGACCGCGGATTCGTCGTTAACCACGACCGCAGCTTACGCGTAACCCAACCCAACTACCCAGAAAAGAACTTTCTCTGTCCGGTTAACCTTACTGTTGGATACAAGAGTTCAGAGTTGGAGAGCTAGGACCCCGGAACCTCAGCTGCCAGAGTAGAATCAGCGAAATTCCCCAACCGCGGCCGTTAGCCAACCGATGGGTTGGGGGACTCCCAAATGCTTGCGTACATCTCAGACACCAACGGCCACACTTCGGTTAGACCGTCCTCCGCGGAGTCGACAGCAGTAGCGAGATCGCCGAAAATGACGAACTCGTGGGGTATTACACGTCGTGCTGAATCGCAACGCCCGAGCGGATCTGCAATGCGCAGCGCGACTTGCCCGTCTTGGCTACGCCACGCGGTCGGTGCGTCTGAGAGGTCTCCGAAGGCCGCTTCGTAGACCGGGAGCGGGTCGCTCAGTCCGGCATCGAGGAGGAAACGGAAGCCCCAGGTCCGGCCTCGGGTGGCCCAGATCAAGCGCTGTAAATTTGCGGGATTGCCATTCACTTCGGGTTCCTGATCACTTTGTCGTTGACGCCATGCTCCAGATCAAGCTTGAACTGCGTCAGAGTCGCTCTCAGATAGTCGTGCTTCGCCCGCGCCTGCTCGTTCATTTCCTCGAGTTTCGGTCCTACCAACTTGACTGCCTCTGCCAAGATCGGGAGCGCCATGGCCGCGACCTTGCCGGCATTGCCCGCTCTGGCCAACATTTTCTCGATCGGCGCGAATTTCTTGTCAACTAGGCCGGCAGCCAACAGCTCGGCACCGTCAGCGAGCGACTTGAGCACCTTGTACGGGATATTGAGCTTCTGCTGCCACTGCACGCGACGTTCTAGCGGAAGAAGAGACGCAACCGGGAGTACAAGATCGAGACCGACGCGTTTCGTCAGGTCGATGTCGATCGGCTGCTGATCGTCGGACCTCAGGTCGAACTTGGCGGATGAGAGCAACATGAAGTCTTCACCGATAGATAAGGCTGCCGGAGTATCGATGAATTCGGCAATGGTTGATCGGAGGTGTTCGATGTCCTCTGCCGCCTCAAGGATGACCAAATCGCGAAATGTGTCAACATTCCAATCCGGCAGCAGATCAGCTTTCGACAGGGTCAAGATCCAGATTCGGGGGAATTCGACGATGGGACCGTCCTCGAGCAGGTCGTTCTTGAGTCGCAGAAGCCCTTGACGGAAGTTGAACATCAGCGACTTGAGATACAGCTGTTCTTCGCCTCGATGATCGAGCAATTTCTGCCCGTCTACCAGAAGAATTGCGACATCGGACTTGAGCAGGGAACGGAAAGTGTCGGTACGTCGGTCGCGTTCTTCAGCTCTGCTGGGCTCCTCTTCGAACCACTCGCCGGGATAGTCGTGCCACGCAAGACGCAGGACATCGAACGGCCTCTTCTTGGCTGCGTCGTTGTCTCCGCCCTTGAGTTTGACCGAAAAATAGTAGGTCGTGCTCCTGAAGCGGGTTTGTATCGGCGCAGACGCTTTGTCCCGCATGCCGAGGTAATTCTTGTAGAGCCGAACCCCTTGTCCGACGTCGTCAGCGACGAGATCCCAGAGATCGTTCTTGAAAGACCCCTCCTGGGTCGGGCCGAAGAACGACGAAACAAGAACGGTCTTGCCTGACCCGCTCTCGCCGAATACGGCAACGTGCTGCTCTCGAACCTTGGGGAACTTGGCCATGCCAGGACGGTACACAACACAACCGACAGCCTTGGTCGCGATAGGTGCACCAGCGTGGACTAGCTCACTTACCTGCTCGGCACACTGGATGCCGGGCTCCAGCGACTGACCGACGCCGAGCAGAACTCTCCCGTCGATGCCGCCGCGGATACGGTCTTCCGGCTTCGAGAGAAAGCCAAAGCCGGCCACACCAGCAAGAGGGCCCACTATCTTGCGGCCTCCACCGATCCACTGGGCATTCGGGTCGGAGGCATCTCGACATCGCACAGCAAGCGCATCGTCCAGTTGTGCGCAACCAGGGTTGGATGCACATCGACGACACCGCCGTCCTCGCAACTCTGGATGACGACCGGCTCAGCCGTGGCCGGACGCGGCGTGGCGAGTACGTGTCACGATGCCCGCGAATACCGTGCTACCGCAACAAGTCTCCCCTAGCTCAGGAGGGTGTCGTGCTGGCCGTGCTCATCGATCTCCGGCTCGGGCATCATTCGGCCATCAACACCTCCTACACCCGCCGTTGACGCTGCGATACTGACCCGATGCACGATCTCGAAGTCCAGTTTTACATCGATCTCGAGTCTCGCGTCTGGGACGCGCTGGCCAACGGCGACGCAGACGCCGATCTCGAACTACTGTCTGCCGACTTCGTCGGCGTGTATCCCACCGGTTTCGCCAATAGGGCAGACCACGCAAACCAACTAGCTGACGGACCCAGCATCGCGTCATACTCGATCTCGGAAGCGAAACTGATCGAAGTTTCTGGAAATGCGGCGGTGCTCTGCTATCGCGCTGACTACCTCCGACTTCATCGCAGCGTGGGCGAGGCGATGTTCGTCAGCTCGCTCTGGTTCCAACGAGATGGCCGTTGGCAGAACAAGTTCAGTCAAGACACGCCTGCCAACTCCTGACTGCGCTGCCTAGCCAACTGAAGCGGGCGTCAGCTACAGCGGCCGGTGGTCTCCAAACCCGTCACTGGCAACGGCAGCGGCTGCGCAATTGCTGATCCACTCGCGATGGAGAGAATGTCGATACGGTCGGTTGAACCTCGTCGTTGCCCGAGGAAAGAGAACCACCACAAGGAGCTCAGTTCGTGAACGATCTCGACAACCCGAACGAGTCACCTGCGCTGCGTCGACCGCGCGAGATCGTTTTCGACGTCAACGAAACGCTGTCCGACATGTCGCCGTTGTCGGAGCGCTTCGCCGACGTGGGAGCTCCCAACGAACTCGCGTCACTCTGGTTCGCGAGCGTTCTGCGTGACGGCTTCGCACTCACCGCGGTCGGCGCGGCGCGGCCCTTCGCTGACGTCGCATCCGGGCTACTTGCAGTGATGCTGCCGCCTGAGGCGCTGAATCGGGAGATCGACGACGCCGTCGAGCACATCATGAGCGGTTTCATGGGCCTGGACGTGCATCCCGACGTAGCAGACGGCATCAGAGCACTGGCTGCGCTCGAGATCCGGCTGACCACCCTCAGCAACGGCGCGGTCGGCGTTGCTCAGAAACTGCTCGAAGGCGCAGGAGTACTCGAGCAGATCGAGATGCTGCTGTCCGTCGACCAAGCCGGGGCATGGAAGCCCGCCGCACAGTCGTACCGATACGCACTCGATCGGTGCGGCGTCGAACCCCACGAGGCCATGCTCGTCGCCGTCCACCCCTGGGACATCGACGGTGCCCACCGTGCCGGACTGTCCACGGCCTGGATCAACCGCACGGGCACCACCTACCCGCAGCACTTCACGGCCCCGGACCTCGAGGCGACCTCACTGCTCCACCTCGAGCAACTACTGCAGCACGCGACCTAGAGTTGTCCCCATGCCCGCCGGACGTTTCGCTCCCAGTCCCTCTGGCGATCTCCATCTCGGCAATCTGCGCACCGGCTTACTAGCCTGGCTCTTCGCCCGCTCCACCGAACGGCGTTTCGTGATGCGCGTGGAAGACCTCGATCGCGTGAAACCCGGCTCCCAGCAACGTCAGCTCGACGACCTCGCCGCCATCGGACTCGACTGGGACGGGCCTATCATGCGTCAATCCGAGCGTCGGGAAATCTACGACGCCACGATTCGCACGCTCACCGCAGCCGGGCTGACGTACGAATGCTTCTGCACGCGTCGGGAAATGCAACAGGCCGCATTCGCGCCCCATGCTGCGGGATCTACGGTGCGGGCCGGGGCCGCAGTGAGATTAGAGATTCCGGGTGGGGCGAGGTTTATTGTCGCAGGTTGGGGTCGAAGATGTGACTGTTAGCAGTCCTCACACTCCAGGATCCGACCGTAGTGCCCACCGCCCAACCTGCTTGAACTACAGGTTCCGCAGGGATGGTTGGGCTGCGGGAAACGCCTCACCTTGATAGCGGAACTTATTCTTCTATTTGCGAGGTAGCGGCAGGGGGCGTAGGTCTCCGAACCCGGTGACACCGGCCGGCCCACATACGGTGCATGTGGGGTTTCGATAGGGCTCGGTAAGTGCGGTGGTGCCCACGCGGGCGTCATGGAGTACGAAGTCGTCGTGAGTTGCCAAACGGAGGCCGGTCATAGCAAGCATCAGATGTGTGAGGGCACCGCTGACGGCCACGCCGTTGAGGGTGATGACGCTGGGGGCATGTTCGCCAGTTCCGTAGTCGGCGTCAGCACGCTGCTGGTCTGGCAGGGCCTCCAGCGCAAGCTTCGTGCGGTCGATTAGGCCCGCACAGCTCATGCATCCGGAGTCGGGTGTGATTGGGCGCACGACGCTAAAGACGCGGCCTAGTCCGTCCGTGGGATGGACGTTCACTTTGGTGCCGACTTGAACGACCGGGATGAGGTATTGGTGAGCGATGACATTGACTAAGTGGCGGGCAGTGGCCGAGTCCGCTGCGAGCAGGATGTAGTCGCATCCCGTCAGAGCTGAGGCTGCCTTGGGGGCAGTCACATTCGTATTGAAGGTTGTCACGCTGGTTCCTTGACCGGCGCGACGCGCCAGGCGAGTCGCAAGGCTCACTTTGTACCGAGACAGGCGTCGACCGAGCTGGCGTATCCACTTCGGTCGGTCGGGGTGAGTGAACGCGGCGGCGGCATCTCGACGTAGTGCACCAGGAAGACGGTTGAGGTTCGTCAGCTCTACCTTGTCTGGGTCGATGACGACCAACTCGCCGACGCCGAGACGAGCAAGCATCTCGATCGCGAGCATTCCGGCTCCTCCCGCTCCAACAACGCCGATCCGGGACTGGCGCAGCATTCGCTGTCCCGCGGTGCCCAACATCCGAACTTGACGGTCGTCTTCGGCACGCGCGGGCAGAGTGTTGGTGAGCGGTTCCGGTGTGAGCGAAATGATGTTGGGCCCGACGACGGTGGTGATATCGAGGCTGTCGCGAGTGCCGTCGGTGTTCCAGATGTCGCCAGCCACCGCGTGCGAAGCGAGAACGAGCGCGCCCACGGATTGGCCCGCGATATCGACGAGCGAGGGGTAGCCACGCTCGTGGGAGGCAAGATCGGTGTCGGAGAATGCTACGCGTTCACCGACACCGTGGCCGTGAACTAGCAGGCAGACGAGACCGTCCTCGCGCGCCATCAAGATCGTGTGACGAATGAACTTCGCAGTCAGTTGTCGATACCCTCGGACCCCCGGTATGTAGTCCTGGCCGTCTGTAGCGGGGACGAATCTCCGAGCGAGAAGACGGCGCTTGCCAGCCTCGTCGACGGCGACGCCACATAAAAGTGCGCCTCCGTGTTCGTCGCGATCCGGTTGGAAGATGTGATCCGTAAGCTCCTGCCAGACCGACTGACCCACCCGAAGACTCGCCACGCTCATGCTGCTTGCCCCCGGTCGACCGGCTGGGACTGAATGAATGTTAGGACCGAGAGTGCCTTGCGAGCGGCGGTGTTGAGCCCGGTCACGCGCTGGGGGCTACTCCTGCTGACCATAACGGCAGCCCGGTCCTGGAACGTGTTCCCGAGATGGAAGGGAACAACCAATGCGTTGCCATCGACGTGCGAGAGATCGGCGCGAACGTAATGCGGGTAAGTGTCAGCGTCGGGGTAGAGATAGTTGATGGTGAAACCCAGCCAGCTGGTCTCCTGAGCCCACGCCGGACCCAGCTGAACGCTTTCGATCACGACGTACACGCCGCCCGCTCCGTCTGGCCACGATCGGATGGCGTGCCCGTCGAACGCCACCTGCACCTCTCGAAGTCCGGCGAGCGGGCCAGAGTTAACAGCCCCCAGCAGGACGTCGTGTGAAGCGTCGCGGACAGCCCAGGGCGACTCGTCGACGGCGCTCATGAGTTGTCGTCTCCCGAAATCGCGGTGAACTTCATCCCATCGACGGTGAAAATCTTCTCGTTGTCGCCGATCTGTTTTTCCCGCCCGCCGTCGCGCTCAAGAGTGAGGAGGAAGTCTGGCTGGATGGGGACGCCAGCCTCGATGGCCGCTCGTTTGATCTCAGCACCGGTGATGATGTGCTTGGGCAAGCGCACCTTGTGGACCTCGTTGATGATCACATCGGAGGTGCGCAAATCCTCGACGATGTCGTCGACGATTCCTCGAACGTCGTGAAGGAGGTCTTCGGTGGTGTTGTTCTGGCTGGTCATGGTGACCACCTTCCTGGCGCACAGGCCTATGTGAGACGGGCGGGTCAACCCTGAATCTCGCGTGCATCTGATAGGTTTTGAACCAAGTTGGTTCAACTCCAGCTCCACGATAGCACTCCCCGGCGAGTCTGTCTTATACCCAGGAGGTACAAAATTAAGTTCACCTGGGTTGGTGGCGGCATGCTGGAGACCTGCCTGTCGGAAAAGTTACTTCGACGACGGTTCGGTGACGCCGCCACGGCGGTCAAGTACGTTTTGACTGTGCTTTCGCAGTCGGAGTCTCTGGGGGATGTTCGCACTCTCCGGTCCGTGCAACTCGTTTTGATCCCCCCGACCAAGAAGCATCTGGGCCGGCTACTCGTCCGACACAAGGAGATTGACGTGACTACTGAGATGCTCATCGACGGCGCCACCGTCTACGACGTCAGCAGCGCTCCCTCAGAGTGGATAGATCCCATTCGGAGCCTCCGGATTATCTCCATCAGCAGTAACGCTGCCTAGAGATGAGAAGAATCAGTAACGCCGAGAGCGACAACTCCAACATCTTTGCGCCCGATTGGGCCGTGCCCCCCGGCGACCTGCTTGCCGAGGAGCTGAGAGCCCTCGGAATGTCGCAGACTGACCTTGCGCACCGAACAAGCTTGAGCATTAAGCATGTCAACCAGATCATCAAACGCAATGTGGCACTGACCGCCGATGTCGCGCTAGCGCTCGAGCGAGCATTAGGAGTGTCCGCGCGAATATGGTTAAACGCAGAAGCGGCCTGGCAGGCCCACAACACAGCACTTGCTGCCAGAGACTCATTCAGCCAGTTTCAATCATGGCTGGATAGGTTTCCTATTAATGCCATAGCAGCCAAAGGAATTATTGGCATTCGCGACGATACTTCAACCCAAGTAGATGATCTGTTGCGCTTTTTCGGCGTTACCAATCCTGCAGCCTTCGACAAGGTGTGGCTCCAGCCCCAGGTCAATTACAAACGCAGCCAAGCTAATAAACTCGATCCCTACTCAACGGCCACATGGGTACGGCTCGCAGAGAGGGCCGCACAGAAACTTGCTATCAACGCCCCGGTTTACTCAGCTAGAGAGTTGCGAACAGCAGCACGTGAACTGCCCGATTTCACGACGATGCCGCTTCTCGACGGGTTCAAAGCCGCCAGGCGGAGCCTACGACAAGCCGGGGTTATGCTCGTGTTCGTCGAACCCCTCGACAAGACGGGGTTGTTCGGGATTTCCAAGACCCTTGACAATGGACGCCACATGATTGGCCTCACCGGCCGCATGAAGGCGCTCGATTCGTTTTGGTTTGCAATGGCGCACGAGATCGCACACATCCTCCTTCATCCAAAACGTGCCACGTTCATCGATACCAAAACATCTATGGCCAACGATGACGATGACAATCACGAGGAGCAAGCTAATCGGTTTGCAAGTGAGCTTTATCTGCCGGCACCGGTCAGAGAAAAACTGCTATTAGCGGGGCCAACGTCAGTAGAAGCCCTGGCTAGGGAGGCCGGCGTCGCAACGGCCATGGTCGCCGGTCAATACGCATACCTAAAAAAAGCTTATCCACAGATGAGCAAATACCGACCGAGCATAGGAGCCTCCGAGCTTCGCGCCCTGCAGACACCTGAATTTTAGGATTCGGTCGCGCCCTCGGACCGAGATCTGAGATATCGAGCTCCTAATTGGGCAGGCCCGCCTCAATCACTTCATGGCCCGGACGAGCGACGTCCACCACCTAGCTGAGCAGTACCGCTCGAACTCGTCGAAAATGGCTACTCGCGAGGCCAGTCATTAAAGCACGCCGCGGCCCGCATCTCTACGCGGCAACTGGAGGGAGCAGCCAACGCCACTGTTCGAGCTCCCCGTATGTACCGACGCGCCAGAAACTAAGCTGACCCCATGCCCGCCGGACGCTTCGCTCCCAGTCCTTCGGGCGACTTGCATATAGGCAATCTAAGAACCGCACTGCTGGCCTGGCTCTTCGCCCGCTCCACTGAACGACGGTTCGTGATGCGCGTCGAAGACCTCGATCGCGTGAAACCCGGCTCGGAGCAACGTCAACTCGACGACCTCACCGCCATCGGACTCGACTGGGACGGGCCGATCATGCGGCAATCCGAGCGTCGGGAGATCTACGACGCCACGATTCGCTCGCTCACCGCAGCCGGGATGACGTACGAGTGTTTCTGTACGCGTCGGGAAATCCAACAGGCCGCGTCGGCCCCGCACGCACCCGACGGCGCGTATCCCGGCACCTGCCGCAATCTCACCGCGGACCAGAAAGCAGCCAAGGACCGCCCGCCCGCCATCCGATTACGTTCGCAGGTAACCGAATTCACCATCGTCGACCAGCTGCACGGTCTGTTCCGAGGCCAGGTGGACGACTTCGTCCTTCGCCGATCCGACGGCGTCCCCGCCTACAACCTCGCCGTCGTCGTCGACGATGGCGCGCAGGGCGTCGATCAGATCGTTCGTGGCGACGACCTGCTCACTTCCGCGCCGCGACAGGGCTACCTCGCTCAGCTCCTCGGCCTCACCCCCGCGACGTACGTCCACGTGCCCCTCGCGCTCAACGTCGAGGGCAAGCGTCTGGCCAAACGAGACGGCGCGGTGACGCTACGCGAACGATCCGACGCGTGGGCACTCATCACCACTTCCCTCGGTGTGCCCGACGTAGAGAACGCCGAGGAATTACTCGAGCGATGGAAGCCGACGCAGGTACCCCGCGAACCGTGGGTGTTCGACCCCGCGAATCCCTGATCCACGAACCGATCGAGATCACGTTGCAATGTGACGGGACCCAACTCGGGATCGATCGGACGTACAGTGACCGCGACAACTCTTCCCGAGGGAGAAGGACACGATGACCTCAGGCGGTTACGACCCCGACAAGGATCCACAGAACCCCGGTGGCTATCCGCCGCCGCAGGGCGGTTACCCACCACCTCCCCAGGGCAACTACCCACCTCCCCAGCAGGGCGGCTACCCACCACCCGGCAATTACCCGCCGCCCCCGCAGGGCGGCAACCCACCTCCCCCGCAGGGCAACTACCCACCACCCGGGAACTACCCGCCGCCTCCACAGGGCAACTACCCGCCGCCTCCGTCGTTCGGTGAGTCGCCGATGCCGACGCAGTTGTCGGTCGGTTCCGCCATCGGATACGGCTTCGAGAAGTTCAAGCAGAACGCCCTCGTCTGGATCGGCATCGTCCTGATCGCCGCGATCATCCAGGGCGTCCTGAACTTCGTGCTGACCTCCGACAACTTCGTCCTCAGCTTGATCTTCAGCGTCATCGTCGGAGTCGTCGCCCTCCTCATTCAGGCAGCACTCGTCCGCGGCGCTCTGCACGAGGTGGACGGGATCAAGCCCGCTTTCGGGTCCTTCTTCCAGTTCAACAACGTCTTCGCCATCGTCATCGCCGGCGTCCTCGTGGGCATCGCAACCGGCATCGGCTACATCCTGTTGGTCATCCCAGGACTCGTCGTCACGTTCTTCACGTGGTGGACCTTCCAGTTCGTCATCGACCGCGGCGACGAGCCGATCCCCGCCATCAAGGCCAGCGCCAAGGCGATCGCATCGAACGGCGGGACCATCTTCGTCCTCGCGCTCGCCCTGTTCGGCCTCAACATCGTCGGCGCGATCCTGCTCGGCATCGGTCTTCTGGTGACCATTCCGATCACGATCATCGCCGGCACCTACGCCTACCGCGTCACAGTGGGCGGCCGCGTCGCCTGACCGGTGATACGCCTCGATGGGCGCGCATCCCTCACCCGGGATTCGCGCCCATCGTCGTCTCGGTGCTTGGATCGAGCGGTGACTACTACCGAACACACCGCCCCCGACGGCGGCACCGAGTCTGGGCAGGCCACATTCGCTCACATCAGCCGGGGCTACTACCCCACCATCGTCGCGCTCTTCGTCGCGACGCTGCTGATCTCGAATGTGGCCGCCAGCAAAGGTGTCGCCTTCTTCGCCTCGTCCGACGTCATGCTCGGACCCTTCCAAATCCTGCCGATCAACACCGACGGCGCCTTCTTTCTGTTCCCCCTCGCCTACATCCTCGGCGACGTCCTCAGCGAGGTGTACGGCTTCAAGGCCGCACGCCGCGCGATCTACCTCGGCTTCGGATCGTTGCTGCTCACCTCGGTGTGCTTCTGGATCGCCATCGAACTTCCCGCCGCGTCCTTCTACGAGAACCAAGAGGCCCTCGAAACCGTCGTCGGAGTCGTCCCCCGCCTCGTGCTCGCCGGTCTCGCCGGCTATACCGTCGGGCAGCTCCTGAACTCGGTCGTCCTGGTCAAGATCAAGGAACGCACCAAGGAAAAGCACCTGTGGGCGCGACTGATCGGGTCGACCATCGTCGGCGAATTCTTCGACACCCTGATCTTCTGCTCCATTGCCGCCGGAGTCATCGGCATCAGCACCTGGACCGACTTCATCAACTACGTCATCGTCGGATTCCTGTGGAAGACCCTGGCCGAGGTCATCGTCATGCCGATCACGTATCGCGTCATCTCGTACATCAAGAAGCGCGAACCGTCGTATCGACCCATGCCCGACTGATCTCCAGGTAGCGCTCACGCGCCGCATCGAAAGTCGCGACGGCCCGGGTCCCCGGCCAGTCCTCCGGCGTCATGCACGGAGGCAGGCCCGGGTCGACGTAGGGAATGACGCGCCACTCGTCGAGCAACGGCACGAACGTGACGAACGCGTCGCGGGGGTTCCGGGCCGGCGACCCGCCGTCGTGAGCGGCAAGGAATGCCCGATGCCGATCGGCGATGCCCGCCAGGTCCCACCACTGGGCGGCGCTCTCACGCAGTGTGGCCGGTGGCGCTACCTCGGAGGCCACGAAGCTCGTTACGTATTCCGACAACGCCAACGCGTCGATGATGTCGCCCGCCTCACCCGCGAGGTATTCGGGCGCGATCCACAAACCGGGTGAGACCGTTCCGCATCCGATTGCGGTGAGTCGACGCCTCAGTTGGTGGCGCGCGGCACGTTGCGTCTCCGGAATGGTGAACGAGATGAGCCGGAACGGATCGCCGTCGGCCATCCGACGGAACCCGAAGATCCGACCGTCACCGCGCGCGAACATGGTGTCGGCCTGCTCGGTGATGCGATAGCCGGTGCGGCCCTCACGATTATCGGATTCGACGACGCCCTTCTTCTTCAGCCTGGTCATCGCGATGCGCGTACTCTCCGGTGCCACTCCGAGCGCATCCATCCACACGACGAAGTCGGCGATGGCAAACCACCCTCCGAGGGGCCGAACGTACGCCCCGAGCACCGTGCGAACCAGTGAGGTGGCGCTTCCCGGACGAGAGTCGAAATCGTCGAGAATTGCCCCGGCGGTGCTAGGCTCGGAGTTCGTCACGGATCGCCACGATTCCCAGGTACACCTCGCGATACGAGGTGCTCAGTGGACTCAGGCCCAATCGAATACCCTGTGGCGCGCGGTAATCCGGGATGACACCTCGCTTCCACAGACGAGCGGTGATGGCCTTGAACTCGGGATGGTCGATGGTGACGTGCCCGCCGCGTCGCGTCGAATCCTCGGGTGAGGCGATCTCCACTCCCAACGGCACCAACATCTCACGCACCAGTTCGAGGGCATACTCGGTGAGCGCAACGGACTTCGCGCGTATCGCGTCCATCCCCACCTCGGCGATCATCTCGATGGTGTCCTGCATCGCGATCATGCCGAACACCGACGGCGTTCCACTGATGACCCGTCGAATACCCTGTGCCGGAACGTAACCCTGCGCCATCTCGAACGGATCGGCGCGACCCATCCAGCCCCAGATCGGCTGGACGAAATCGCCCTGAAGATCACTGCGCACGTACGCGAAGGCCGGTGATCCCGGGCCTCCGTTGAGGTATTTGTAGGTGCACCCGACCGCCAGATCCACTCCCCAGGAATCGAGTTCGAGCGGTACCGATCCGACGGAGTGGCACACATCCAACAGCATCAGCGCTCCGGCAGTATGCGTGATACGCGTCGTCTCGGCGACGTCGACGAGGAAGCCAGACCGGTAGGCGACGTGGGTGATCACCACCAAGGCAGTGTTCTCCCCCACCACCTCGGCGAGTTGTTCCGGCGTGATGCCACCGCGACGGTCGGTCTCGATCCACCGCAGCGTCATATTCAGTTCTGCCGCAATGCCTTCGAGCAAGTATCGGTCGGTCGGGAAGTTGTCGCGGTCGATGACGATCTCGGTGCGGCCCGGCCGCATGGCGATCGCCGCCCGTGCCAGCTTGTACAGCAGTACCGTCGTCGAATCGCCGATGGTGGTCTGACCGGACGCGGCCCCCAGGGTGGCGTCGGCCAGGGCGTCGCCGATGGTGACGGGGAGGTCGAACCACTGCTCGTCCCAGCCACGGATCAGGCGTCCACCCCAGGCCTGCGTCATGAAGGTGTTGATCCGTTCGACGCTGGCCTTGGTGGGCCGGCCCAGCGAGTTGCCGTCGAGATATGCGCTGATCGACGGGTCGTCGCTACCGAGGAACTTGTCGCGGTAGCTGCGGAGTGGATCCTTCTCGTCGAGTTCGAGTGCGCGTTCCGTCATCGTCCGATTTCCGTTCTCACAGCGAGTAATTCGGGGAAGAAGGTGAGCTCGAGTGCCTTCTGCAGAAATCCGACGCCACTCGATCCTCCGGTCCCGCTCTTCATTCCGATGGTACGGAGCACCGTCCGCATATGCCGGAAGCGCCACAGCTGGAAGTTCTCCTCGAGATCGACGAACTCTTCGAAGGCCTCGTACACCGCCCAATGTTCGGTGTGGTTCTCGTAGACGAACTTGATCAGCGGCATCAGGTCCTCGTTGAACAAGTATGCCGTGGTGACATCGCGATCGAGGGCCGAAGCCGGCACGTCGTAGCCTTGCCGGGCCAGCGACTGCCAGAAGGCGTCGTACAGGCTCGGTTGGTGCAACAGAGTCGAAAGCTGTTGATAAGCAGCCGGATCGGACTCGAAGACCGTCAGCATGCCCGCATTCTTGTTGCCGAGGACGAACTCCACGGCCCGGTACTGATACGACTGGAAGCCCGAGGAGTTGCCGAGGAAGTCGCGGAACTGGGAGTACTCCGTCGGGGTGAGCGTGGCCAATACCGACCACTGCTCGGTCAGCGTCTTCTGGATGTGCTTGACCCGGGCAACGCATTTCAGTGCAGTTCCGATGTCGTCGGCATCCAGAGCCGCCCGCGCGGCCAGAGTCTCGTGCAGCACCAGCTTGAGCCACAGTTCGGTGGTCTGGTGCTGAATGATGAACAGCAGTTCGTCGTGATGCTCGGGGGTGCTCACCGGTTTCTGGGCGCTGAGCAACGTGTCGAGGTCCAGGTACGCGCCGTAACTCATACGGTCGCTGAAGTCGGTGACGACGGTCTTCTCTATCGCGCGGGTATTGCCTTCGACGCTCATGGCTGGTCCTCGAGGTGATGGGCTGGCGAGGCCAGCGTATTACAGATTCGTGCCGCCCGCCAGATCGACGACATATCGCGGTTTCGCGAATGCCACCCGTCGCCTATCCTCGAAGTAATCGAGTCGAGTGAGGAATCGCAGTGCGTAGAGCGTCCGGACAGTTGGAGGAGTCGATCCTCGAGTTGCTCGGCGAGCACACGGAACTCTCGGTGGCCCAGGCCCGCGAGCATCTTGGCTCGGATCTCGCCCACACCACGGTCATGACCGCTCTGGTGCGCCTGCACGGCAAAGGCCTGGTCGATCGCGAGCGACGCGGGCGGTCTTTCGTTTACACCCTCAACGCCCCGGTCGACGAGATCCCGGCTCTTCGGGCTGCGATGCGGATGCGCACCGAACTCGGTGCCAGAGCCGAACGCGCAGACGTACTGGCCAGCTTCGTGGCCGCACTCGACCCCGAGGACGAGGCGACGCTGCGCGAACTGCTCGCCAAGTCGGACGCAGCCGAGCAACACCCATGACCCTGCTCCTGGTCGTCGCCGTGCTGCCGTGGGTGCTGTCGCTGCTGCTGGGATTCGGAGCCGATCAGCTCGACCGTCGACTCAATCCGTCGACCGCCGTCGTCCTGTTGCCCATCCTGTCCATGGTGACCGCATTCTCCGTGGCAGCGTCCATGGCCGCACTCGCTGCGGTACTGCTGGCGTCAGGTGAGATTGCCTGGCTATCGGTGGGAATCATCATCTGCGCGTGGATGTCCTGGCGCGTGGTCGAGGTCGCCCGCCATGTTCGACGCGTCGCCGTCGGTGCGTCGATCGCATCGGAATTCGGTGACGTGGCGCGGGCGACGGGCGGCATCGTCGTGGTCGACTCCGACGTTCCCGACGCTTTCGCGGTCCCCTCCGGCGGCGGTGCCGTCGTGATCACCACCGGCCTCGCGGAGGCTCTGTCGGACAACGAATTACGAGCCGTGGTCGAACACGAGCGTGCGCACCTACGGCATCGCCACAGCGTGTGGATCCAGATGTGCGAAATCGCGGCACGACTGGATCCCATTCTTCGGCCGGTGCCCCCGAAGGTCCGGCACGCCGCCGAGCGTCAGGCCGACGAGAGCGCAGCGTCTCTCGGGCGTCGAGACACGTTGTCTGCCATCGCCAGAACCGCCCTGCTGCGGAAACAACTCGACCATGGAACCCGCACTCTCGCCAGTACCGGCGGTGATGTCCTACGCCGCGTGCAGGCGCTGAGCGAACCACCACGGCACCGCCATGATCGCGGAATCCTCGCGGCCGGGCTGGTGCTGATCCTCGCCTTCACCGTTATTTCCACGGCTCTGTTCGATGTCGTTCAAGATGTGGTGGCTCCCGAAACCGGAGAAGTCGCCACCTCGATCTTTCGCTGATCTCGGTCAGATGCCCGCGACGCCCGCCAGTTGGCCGATCGCGTAGGTCACGGCCATCGCGATCGCGCCGCCGATCACGATTCGAGTCACCGCCGGGCGACTCGGCGCTCCGCCGAGGCGCGCGCTGATGGTTCCGGTCAACGCCAGAGCGAGCAACACGACGACGAAGGTGACCGGAATACGTTGCGAAGCAGGCAGAAGCAGGATCGAGAACAACGGCACAAGCGCACCGCTGATGAACGACACCGCCGACGATGCGGCCGCTTGCCATGGATTGGTCAACGCGTCGGGGTCGATTCCCAACTCGACGTCCACGTGAGCGGCAAACGGATCGTGTTCGGTGAGTTCGCGCGCGACGGTCTGCGCGGTGTCGGCCGACAGCCCCTTGGCCTCGTACAGTGCCGCGAGCTCGGCCAATTCTTGCTCGGGTTGCTCGTCGAGTTCGCGGCGTTCCTTGATCAACAGCGAACGCTCGGCGTCACGTTGTGTGCTCACCGAGACGTACTCCCCGAGCGCCATCGACACAGCTCCCGCAACAAGTCCCGCAACGCCTGCAGTGAGCAGCGATCCTTTGTCGGTGGTGGCAGCTGCGACACCGACGACCAGGCCGGCAGTGGAGACGATGCCGTCGTTCGCGCCCAACACGCCTGCCCGCAGCCAGTTCAGCCGACCGGACATGTCTGCGTGCGGTTCGTGATCGTGCAGGCTCGGCTCGGGCTCACTCATCGACGGCCGTCACCGATACGTCATCCCATGCGGCGCGAGCGCCGGACTCACCGATTCTGTACACCTGGACGATTGTGGTCGCTCCGACCACCACTGCCAACACCACCACCGCGATCGACTGCCATCGCACGGGTGTAGTGCCCCGACGCTCACGCAGATGCAGGAACACGAGCGCCGCGGCGACGACGACAAGACCGACGGAGAAGAAGATCATCCAGTCGCCGATTTCGGCGTGCTGTTCGACCGCAGCAGTCTCGGGGACGCGCTTCTCGAGCCACTCGCCTGCCTCGGTCGTCAGCGGCGTCAACACCAACGTGAACACCGCCAGGGCTGCGATGAGCCACACGAGACGGCTGCGCACACCGGACCAGATGCCGGCCGCGATGGCGAGCAGGGCGGTCAGCGGTGCCAGCACCACGATGAAGTGAACGAGCAGAATGTGGGCCGGTAGGCCGTTGAAGGTGGACATGCGTTCTCCCGCTGGCTTGGAAAGTCGCGTGCACCTCACGCACAGCACATGCTACACGTTGTGTAGTAGTTGCAGGGATGGATCGAGTTCCGTCAGGGTTCGCCACGCCACGTCGGGATCGGCGACCATCGCATACACGATCTGCTCGAGACTCCGTCCCAGCGCGAGAGCGGTGTTCGCGTCGAACAGTGCTGTGGGATAGACGATATCGATGTCGATACCGATAGCCTTCCCTTGGTCGTCCCGCCGTTCGGTGACGTGCAGATGCAGGTCGCACTTGGCGATGTCGATCGGTCGGGGCGTGATCTCGACACGCGTGTCCCCCAGGTCGAGGGTTGCGGCGGTGAAGACGTCCAACGAGAGCGCGACCTGGAAAATCGGGTGCTGCCCGGCCGCCGTGTCAGGAGCGAGTTCGGCGACGACATACTCGAACGGAACCGCTGCATGGTCGAAGGCGCGCAGCTCGCGCCCACGGGCCGCCTGCACCACGTCTTCGACGGTCGTAGCGGACGCGATGTCCGTCCGAATCGCGACGGTGTTGGTGAAGGTACCGACCAGCTGCTCGAGCCTCGGATCGTCGCGCCCGGCAACCGGGGTTCCGACGACGATATCGGTGGAGTCCGTCACCTCCGCGAGCAGAATCAGCAGTGCTGCGCGCAGCACGCTGAATCGTCCTGTCCCACAATGCTGGGCCAGTTCGGTCACTCTCTCCGTGGCGGGTGCATCGAAGCGAAGCGATGTGCGCGCACCGGAGAAGTCCCACTCCTGCGGACGTGGTCGGTCCAACGGCAACTCTGTGCCGCTGGGGACACCTGCGAGTTCCGCGCGCCAGAACTCGATGTCGGCCGATACATCCCGATCGGCGGCCCAGACACTGTAATCGGCGTACTGCAAGGGTAATTCAGGCGACGACGGTGCACTGCCGGCCATCCTGGCCTGATAAGCCAGTACGAAATCCGACGCCAGCAGCCCGAGAGACCACCCGTCCGCTGCGATGTGGTGAACGGCGCACGCCAGCACGTGGTGATCGGGTGCTAACGCGAACAGTCGAGCTCGGATCGGGAATTCGGTACGCACGTCGAAAGGCTGCTCGAGGGTCTCCGTCACTGATGGTGCATCGAAGTCCAGAACGTCGAGGTTCGGTGCCACCCCAGCAGAATCCTGCTCGATCACCTGAACTGGAATCCCGTCGACACCCGGATAGCGCGTCCGCAGCGTGCTGTGTCGCTCGATCAGATCGGTCAACGCCTGCGAGGCTGCCGCTGGATCGAACTCCCCGGTTATCGAGACCGTGAACGGCAGATTGGACAGCGGTAGCGCTGCGCTTCGATCGATGTGGCGCTGTTGCGGCGCCAGCGGAATTGCAATCACGCCCTGCGACATGCCTTGTTCAGGTCGCGAATTGTGTTGTAGTCCAAGAAGACGGCGTGCATCGATTCGTGCCGCGAAGGTCTGTACGGACGGAGCCGCCGCGAGATCTCGTACACCGATGTCCACCGATGCCTCGGCCCGGATCGATGCGACGACTCTGGTCGCGGCCAGTGAGTCACCACCGAGGTCGAAGAACGATGTGGCGCAGTCGATGTCATCTGTGTCGAGTACACGCGAGAAGGCTGCCGCCACCATCTCCTCGGTTACACCGGACGGCGCAGTTCGATGCCCGGTCGACACCATGGACAGATCGGGTGACGGCAGCGCTCCGCGATCGATCTTCCGGTTGATCGTCAGCGGAATCTCGTCGACAACCGAGATGGTCGCCGGCACCATATGGGCAGGCAGACGCCCCACGAGATCGTTCCGGATTCGCGTCGTGTCGACGAGTTCCCGCGGCCGCTTCGGGACGATGTACCCGTCGATACGGAGGTCACCAGTACGGCTGCGGCGCAACGACGACGATGCAGCAGCGACCTCCGGATGCGCCCGCAGTGCCGCGTCGACCTCCCCCAGTTCGACGCGATTACCGCGGATCTTGATCTGGTCATCCGTGCGTCCGAGGAACTCCAACGTCCCGTCCCCGCGTAGACGCGCCCGATCTCCACTGCGGAACAGACGAAGACCGTTGCTGCCGAACGGATTCGCAACGAAGCGAGCTGCCGTTTCTGCGGTGCGCCCGAGATATCCGCGCGCAACGCCGGGGGTCTCGATGTAGATTTCGCCGACTGCACCCGAGGGAACCGGCCGCAACGCCCGATCGAGAAGGTGAATCACCGCCCCCACCATGGCTCGACCGATTCCGTCCGCGCTGCCCGGGTTCAGTGGCTCGGTCATCGTGACACTGCAGGTCGTCTCGGTGGGCCCGTAGGCATTGAGTAGCCGATGACCCACCGACCATCGGTCGACGGTGTCCTGCGGTGCCGATTCACCGCCGATGATGATGGTCCCGACACGCGACAGGGCTGCGGGATCCAGCGTGGCCAGCGCCGAGGGCGTGATCAGCAGGTGTGTAATCGTCTGCCGAGCAATCACTTCCGACAGTTCTGCGCCGCCATAGCTATCCGGCGGAGCGATCACCACTGCCGCGCCTGCGGTTGCTGCGGCAAGCACTTCGACCACAGCGGTATCGAACCCGGGAGAGGCGAGATGGCAGACGCGCGACTCGGCGTCGAGGTCGTAGCTGCTCCTGATCTGTTGCACCAGAGCGGCGATGCCACCGTGAGTGACGACAACGCCTTTGGGAGTCCCGGTGGAGCCGGAGGTGTAGATGACGAACGCCGCGTGGTGCGGTGTCGTCGGCGCGGGTTCATCACCCGGGCCTCCCTCCGCGAGAACGTCATCGAGGTTCAGCCATTCCACCTCACCCAGATCGTCGCCTCCGGCGCACAGGCCCAACACCGCTCCGCTGTTTCGCACCACGAACTGCGCTCTCTCGCGCGGGTGATTCGGGTCGACCGGAACGTACACCGCACCGACTCGTGCGATGGCCCAGAACGCGACGACGCCCTCCACGGATCGGCCGATGCGCACGGCGACCCGGTCCTGGCTACCGATTCCTCGCGCACTCAAGGCGGATGCGAGTGCGGCGACTCTCGTATCCAACTCCGCGTAGGTGACCGACACCTCCGCGTCCTGGATCGCAATTCGATTGCGGTGCTGCATGATTGCCGTCGAGAACACGTCCTTCAGAGATCCACGCTCGGTCACGGCCGCGCCCACCGAGGCGGGCGTCGTACACGGTTCGTCGGGCAGGAACAGGTCGAGGTCTGCTATCGCGGTATCGCCGTAGCCGGATTCGGCGAAACTCTCGAGAAAGTGCAGGAATCGAGCATGGTGGCGCGCCAGGTCGCTCGGTGTGTAGGCGGCAGGGTTGGACTCGAAGTCGATGCGAGGACGCGCTCCACCTCGCCCGGGGTAGATGTTGACGGCGAGGTCCGACACCGGGCCCGTCGTCAGAATGTTGATCTCGCCGTCGAAGTCGCCGATGGCCACGGTGTTCGCGAACATCATCACGTTGATCGTCGGCCCGAAACGCCCTGCGCTCAGCGCATTACCACTCTCGGACAACTGAGGTCTGCTGCGCTGATGGCGGAGCACGGCACCGATCGCCACCTCGGTGGACTTGATCACTTTGTTCACCGTCGCAGACCCGATGCCCGGCAGGCTCAGCGGCACAACGTTCGACAACGAGGACCCGGCCCGGCGCAACATCGCCGTCGGCCGCGCCGAGACCGGCAACGACAGATCCACGTTCTCGGTGTCGTTCATCCGCGCCAGGTACGCGGCGAAGGCCGCGATCACCACAGTCGACGTCGCATGACCGGCAGCGGTCGGAGAAACCGATCGATCCTCGCCGACGACGATCGGCACCGATGCAGGTTGAACGATTCGGCCGAGAGGCTCGGCGTGACCCAGATCGGCGGACTGCCAGTGCGCTCGATCGCGTCGTGCGCGGGCGGAGTTGCGGTAGCGCTCGTCCTCGGAGACAAGCGCGGCCGGCGTCGTCGGGTCGACAGCCACAGGCTCGACGCCATCAGACGCGGCGGCATACAGGGCCGCCGCCCGCTCGAGTACCTTCATCGAGGCATAACCATCGAGCGCGATGTGGTGGGCTCTGGTGTACCAGAACACGCGATCGTCCCCGACGCGAAGGACACGCAACCGCACGAGCTGGCCGTCCATCGAGAAAGGCGTGCGGCAATCGTCGTTCATCCACTGCGTCGCCGCGTCGGCCGGCCGGTCGTGTTCGCGGAAATCGAGGATCTCCACCCTGTCGGTCTCCCGAGGCTCGAACCGTTGCATCGGGGTGCCGTCGACCTCGACGATTCGCATCGTCGACGACGAGAACTCCCGATGAGCCCTGTTACCGCTTTCAACCAGCGCGTCGAGGTGCACGGCGCCGATGATGTCGACGTAGTACGCAATGGTGAAGGGGACGTCCGGCATGAATTGTTGGGCAATCCAGATATCGGCCTGGGACGAACTCACAGGTAAGGCGTCGTCGAACATGGTGGTCCCCCCAGGGCGTGCTTCTACTACACAGTCGGTAGTACCACCGTACGCCCCGATCCGAAGTGACGGTGCCGAGCGCGTCAGGCAGCGGCCTGAACGCGGGAAACACCAGGCCTGTCCTAAGGTGACACCCGTGCCGCAGAGCAACCACTATCACCACTTGATGTTCGGTCCTGCTGCGATTGCGCGGCAGAAGGTCGACGGCAGTTACACCGCCTACGGCTCACAGACCGAGCGACCCGACGACGGCCCGACGCCTCTCGACACTCGCGAGAAGGCCATGATTCGCGCGCTCGATCAATTCCAGATCGCCACCGTCGCCGAGACCGGGTGGCCCTACATCCAGTACCGAAGTGGCCCGAAAGGCTTTCTGCAGGTTCTCGACGATCACACGCTGGGTTTCGCCGATTTCGCCGGTAACCACCAGTACGTCACGGCTGCCAATCTCGATCACGACGATCGCGTCGCACTGCTTCTGGTGAATTACCCTCTGCGCCAACGCCTCAAGCTCTACGGACGGGCACGTACCGTCGAAGCGGCCGACGACCCCGAACTGCTGGACCGGCTGAAAAAGATCGGCGACATGACCGTCGCCGCCACGTGCGAACGCAGCGTCGTCATCGACGTCGAGGCATTCGACTGGAACTGCACCCGCAGCATCATCCCCCGCTACGACGCGGCCTACCTCGCGGAGCTCTCCGAGGTCTACCAGCGCAAAGCCGGCGAGCGGGAACAGGAACTGCTACAGCGCATTTCGGAGCTCGAAGATCAGCTCACGCAGTTTTCGACGCATAGAAGCGACCCAGGAACTCCGTCTTGAATTCCGCGAAGCGTCCCTGATCGATGGAGGCGCGAATGTCGTCGACGAGTTTGACCGTGAAGCGCTCGTTGTGGATGGTGCACAGCGTCGACGCGAGCATCTCCTTGGCCTTGAACAGGTGATGGATGTACGCGCGGGTGTAGTGCGCGCAGGTGTAGCAGTCGCAGTTCTCGTCGATCGGGGTGAAGTCGCGACGATGCTTGGCGGTGTTGATGTTGAAGCGTCCCGTCGGCACGTAGATCGCCGCATTGCGAGCCACGCGTGAGGGATTGACGCAGTCGAACGTGTCGGCACCGTTCTCGATGGCGGTGAAGAAGTCGTCCGGTTCGCTGATGCCGAGCATGTGCCGCGGCTTGTGTTCGGGCAGTTCCTCGTTCACCCACCGGGTGATGGTGCCGAGGTTCTGCTTCTCGAGTGCCCCGCCGATTCCGTAGCCGTCGAACCCGCGACCCGTCTCTCCGGTGATGGTCTCGAGATCGTGTGCGGCCTTGCGTCGCAGATCCTCGTACTGGGCACCCTGCACCACCCCGAACAGCGCTTGATACGGCTTGTCGGCGCGCTCGACCGTCAGCCGTTCGTGCTCGAGGACGCATCGCTCGGCCCACGCCTGCGTCCGATCGACCGACTTCTCCTGGTAGCCGCGGGTATTCATCAGCGTGGTCAGCTCGTCGAACGCGAACATGATGTCTGCTCCGAGGCGATGCTGAATCTGCATCGACACCTCGGGAGTGAACCGATGCTTGGAGCCGTCGAGGTGGGACTTGAACGTCACCCCGTCGTCGTCGACGTGTGCGAGACGTTCCTTGCCCTCGGCGATGACGTCGTCGGACTGCACGCGCGTGGCATCCATCGAGATGACCTTCTTGAACCCGACGCCGAGCGACATCACCTGAAATCCGCCGCTGTCGGTGAACGTCGGCCCGTCCCAGTTCATGAACTTGCCCAGCCCACCTGCCTCGTCGACGATGTCCGAGCCCGGCTGCAGATACAGGTGGTAGGCGTTGGCGAGCACCGCCTGAGCGCCGAGTTCCTTCATCGCCTCCGGCAGCACCGCTTTGACGGTTGCCTTGGTTCCCACCGCGATGAACGCAGGGGTGGCGATATCACCGTGCGGGGTGTGGATGGTGCCGGTGCGGCCCAACTCACCGTCGAGCCGGGTACCGATATCGAAGCCGAAACTGGAGGAACTCACCGCGTCAGTATGCCGCTTCGCGGCTTGTGAGCGGAAACTCGTAGCAGGCTACGAGTTTCCGTGCACGTGCGGCGGAGCCGCTCCAGCCGCATTCAGGCGGAAGTAGGCACCCTTGGCCACGAGCAGTTCCTCGTGATTGCCCTGTTCGACGATGCTGCCGTTTTCCATCACCACGATGGTGTCCGCGTCGCGGATGGTCGAAAGCCGGTGCGCGATAACGAAGCTGGTGCGATCGGTGCGCAGTTTCGCGGTGGCCTTCTGCACCAGCAGTTCGGTACGGGTGTCGACCGAACTGGTGGCCTCGTCGAGGATGAGGATCAGCGGCTTGGCCAGGAAGGCGCGGGCGATGGTGATGAGCTGCTTCTCACCGGCGCTGACGTTGTTGCCTTCCTCGTCGATGATCGTGTCGTAGCCGTCGGGCAACGAGTGGACGAAGCGGTCGACGTAGCTCACTCGCGCGGCCTCGAGGATTTCTTCCTCGCTGGCACTCGGGTCGCCGTAGGCGATGTTGTCGCGAATGGTTCCGCCGAACAGCCAGGTGTCCTGCAGCACCATTCCGGTGCGAGCGCGCAGCTCCTCGCGGGTCATCTTGCGGGTGTCGACGCCGTCGAGGGTGATTCGGCCGGAATCGATCTCGTAGAACCGCATGATGAGGTTCACCAGGGTGGTCTTGCCCGCGCCGGTCGGTCCGACGATCGCGACCAGATGTCCGGGATCGGCCACCAGCGAGAGGTTCTCGATGAGCGGGCGGTCGGGAGAGTAGCCGAACGAGACGTCCTCGAATTCGACGCGTCCTCGGCGCTCGGTGGGCCGCACCGCATCGGCCGGGTCGGCGTCTTCTTCCTCGGCGTCGAGGACCTCGAAGATGCGCTCGGCCGACGCGACACCCGACTGCACCAGGTTCACCATCGAACCCACCTGCGTGAGCGGTTGCGTGAACTGACGCGAGTACTGGATGAACGCCTGCACCTCACCGAGCGTGAGCGTGCCCGACGCGACCCGCAGCCCGCCGACCACGGCGATGACCACGTAGTTGATGTTCCCGAGGAACATGATGACGGGCATGATCATGCCGGAGATGAACTGCGCCCGAAAGCTCGACTGGAACAACTTCTCGTTGCGCTCGCCGAACTCGCGCTCCACCTCGGCCTGACGACCGAAGGCCTTGACGATCTCGTGGCCCGTGTACGTCTCTTCGATCTGCGCGTTCAATTTGCCGGTGTGCTTCCACTGCGCGACGAAGTGCGGTTGTGAACGCTTGGCGATCACGGCGGTGACCGCGAACGACGCCGGAATGGTCAGCACCGCAACGAGAGCCAGCAACGGCGAGATCCAGATCATGACGCCGAGGATGCCCAGCACGGTGAGAATGCCGGTGATCAACTGACTGAGCGTCTGCTGCAGGCTGGTGGAGACGTTGTCGATGTCGTTGGTGACGCGGCTCAGTGTCTCGCCGCGAGCATGGTTGTCGAAGTACTTGAGCGGCAGTCGATGCACCTTCGCTTCGACGCTGCCGCGCAGCAACAGGATTCGACGCTGCAGCGCGATGTTGAGGATGTATCCCTGCGCCCAGGCCAGCACCGCAGAGAGCACATACAGAACCAGGACCCACAGCAGCACGGTTCCCACTGCACCGAAGTCGATTCCGGCTCCTGGGGTCAGGTTCGTCCCGGACACCAGATCTGCGACGGAGTCGTTCCCCTCCGCCCGGAGCTGGTCGATGGCCTGATCTCGGGTCTGACCCGGATCGAGCTCGCGGCCGACGACGCCGTTGAAGATGAGGTCCGTCGCGTGTCCGAGGACGCTGGGTGCCGCGACGGTCAGCACGGTGCTGGCGATACCGAACAACAGCATCACCGACAGGAGCAGTCGCTCGGGAGCGAGCAGGCCCACCAGACGCTTGAACGAACCTTTGAAGTTGCGGGCCTTGGTTCCCGGCTTCACAGTCTTGGAGACGGGGGCGATCTCTTCCTCTTCCGTCTTCTCCACCTGCGCGGTCACAGTGCACCCACTGCGTGCTGCGAGTCGACGATCTCGGCGTAGGTGGGGCAATCGGCCATCAATTGGTCGTGGGTACCTACACCTACCGGCTTTCCGTCGTCGAGTACGAGTATCTGATCGGCGTCGATGATGGTCGAGACGCGCTGCGCGACAACGATCATGCATGCATCTCTCGTCACTGCCTTCAGAGCCGCGCGCAAATTGGCGTCGGTGGTGAGGTCGAGTGCGGAGAACGAGTCGTCGAACAGATAGATGCTGGGTTTGCGGACGAGCGCGCGGGCGATGGCCAGGCGTTGCCGCTGACCGCCGGAGACCGTCGTACCACCCTGCGCGACGGGAGTGTCCAATCCCTCCGGCATGGCCCGAACGAAGTCGGCACCCTGGGCGATCTCGAGAGCCTCCCACAGTTCCGCGTCGGTGGCGTCGGACTTGCCGTAGCGCAGGTTGCTCGCGATGGTGCCCGAGAACAGATACGGCTTCTGCGGGATCAGACCTATCTCGGAGCGCAGCAGATCCAGAGCGAGTTCGCGGATGTCGACGCCGCCGACGCGTACCTCACCGCCGGTGACGTCGATGAGTCGCGGAATCAGGTTGACGAGGGTGGACTTTCCCGAGCCGGTGCCGCCGATGATGGCGGTGACCTTGCCGGCCTCGGCCCGCAGGTTCACTCCGCACAGCACCGGATATTCGGCACCGGGGAAAGAGAATTCGGCGTTCACGAGCTCGACCGTTCCCGGCGAGGATGCGAAAGTCTTGGGCTTGTCCGGCAACACGACCGAGGATTCGGTGGCCAGTACCTCACTGATGCGATCGGCACACACCGACGCGCGGGGAACCATCATCGCGATGAAGGAGGCCATCATCACCGACATGAGAATGAGCATGATGTAGCTCAGAAGTGCTGTGAGAGAACCGATCTGCATCGTGCCGTCGTCGATCGCGTGGCCACCGAACCAGATGACGGCAACGCTGGTGACGTTGCTGATGAGCATGACCGTCGGGAACATCAGTGCCATGAGCCGACCGACGCGCAGGGCGGTATCGGTGAGCGCGGCGTTGGCCGACCCGAAACGGTCGATCTCGAAATCCTCGCGAACGAAGGCTCGCACCACGCGAATTCCGGTGATCTGCTCGCGCAGGACACGATTGACGGCGTCGATACGCTTCTGCATCGAGCGGAACGCGGGGACCATTTTGACGATGATCAGGCCCATGGAGATCGCGAGCCCCGGCACCGCGATCATCAGGATCCACGACAACCCGAGATCCTCGCGCAGCGACATCACGATGCCGCCGACGCACATGATCGGTGCCATCACCACGATGGTGAACCCCATGACGATCACCAGCTGCACCTGCTGAACGTCGTTGGTGTTGCGGGTGATCAGCGACGGCGCTCCGAACTGGCCGACCTCACGGGCGGAGAACGTGCCGACGCGATGCAGGATGGCACCGCGCAGGTCGCGTCCGACACCCATGGCCGCGCGCGCACCGATGAACACCGCGGCCACCGAGCTGATGATCTGCACTGCCGAGACCAGCAACATGACTCCGCCGGCCGAGAGGATGTAGCCGGTGTCGCCGGTGGTGACGCCCTTGTCGATGATGTCGGCGTTGAGACTGGGCAGGAACAGGGCCGCCAGCGTGGCGACCAGTTGCAGCAGAATCAACGCGACGATCGGCATCTTGTACGGAGCCAGATACGTGCGCAGCAGGGGGATCAGCATGATGACCGAAGATTACTCGTACACATGGATAACAGTCTCTCCGTTCGAGTATTACGGGTAATCTTCGGCCTCAGCCGCGACGCAAGTACTACGCGCTCTTCTCCGGGGCCGTCTTCAGCTTGGCACCTTCGATGTCGACGTTGGGCAGGATCTTGTCCAGCCACTTCGGCAGCCACCAGGCCTTGTCGCCCATCAGCGCCATCACCGACGGGATCAGCACCATGCGCACGACGAAGGCGTCGAAGAACACGGCTGCGGCGAGCGCGAATCCGATGGACTTGATGAACGAGTCCGGCTCGGCGATGAAGGCGGCGAACACCGAAATCATGATGACAGCAGCCGAGGTGACCACGCGTGCGCCGTACTTGAAGCCGTTGACGACGGCGTCCTTGGCGGCGGCTCCGTGGACGAACTCCTCACGCATCCGCGAGACGAGGAACACCTGGTAGTCCATCGCCAGGCCGAACACCACACCGATGAGGAAGATCGGCATGAAGCTGACGATCGGCTGCGGGTTGGAGATCAGGCCGAGCCCGCCCTCTTGGAAGATGAACACCGTGGCACCGAACGTCGCGAGCACGCTGAGCAGGAAGCCGAGTGTCGCGGTCAGCGGCACCAGGATCGAGCGGAACACCAGCATCAGCAGCACGAACGCCAGGCCGACCACCACTGCCAGGTACGGGATCAAGGCGTCCTGCAGTCGTTCGGAGACGTCGAGTTCGAGCGCCGTCTGGCCGGTGACGCCGTACGAGACGCCGTCGCTGGCCTGCACGCCCGGTTCGGCGTTGCGGATATTGGCCACCAGGTCCTTGGTCTGCTCGCTGTTGGGCGAGGAGGACGGGGTGACGAGGATCTGAGCGGTGTCACCGGCCGGGTTGACGGCGATGATCTGCGCGTTGGTGACGTCGGACTGACCGGTGATGGTCTCGACGACCTTGCCGAACGAGGCAGTCCGGTCGGCCTCGGCAACGCCGGATGCGTCGGCGATGACCAGCAACGGTCCGTTGCGTCCCGGCCCGAAGCCCTCGTCGACGATGTCGTAGGCCTGACGTGCGGGCGTCGACGGGTCGGCGGTGGCGGTGGACGGCAGTGCCAACGACAGTCCTGTGGTCGGGCCTGCGATGACGCCGAGGAGAACGATGCCGCCGATGAGACCCAGCGCGGGCCTCTTGACCAGGAACCGCGCCCAACGCAGTCCGTTGGTGGCCTTGGCGTTCGGGTCCTCGGGATCGGTGGTGTTGACGAACTTGACCTTGCCCGCGAAGGCCTTGCCCTTGTAGAGACCGAGCATTGCCGGCAGGAACGTCAGTGCGATCAGGACCGCGATGAACACCGCGAAACCGGCAGCCGCACCCATCTGGGACAGGAACGGAATGCCGACGACGCGCAGCGCGACGAGGGCGATGAGCACGGTCGCGCCGGCGAACACGACGGCCGAGCCCGCGGTTCCCACGGACCGTCCGACGGCTTCCTCGCGGTCGTCGGTGAGCGTCAACTCGTGTCGATAGCGGGCGAGGATGAACAGCGAATAGTCGATGGCGACGGCCAAGCCGATCATGATGGCGAGAACCGGTGTGAACGACGACAGGTCGGCGAAACCGGATGCCGTGGTGATCGCCAGACTCGAGATGCCGATACCGACGATGGCCGTGATGAGCGGCAGGCTGGCGGCCGCGGCGGAGCCGAACATGATGAGCAGCACCACGGCGGCGACGGCGAGACCGACGAGTTCGGAGGTTCCACCGGGCGAGACGTTCTCCTGCGCGACGGTACCGCCGAGCAGAACCGTCAGGCCGGCGTCACGGGCGGGCTGCGCGGCCTCGTCGAGCTGGGTGCGGATCTCATCGGTGACGTCGGCGAGTTCGACGTTGATCGGCACGGTGACCGTGCCGACGTTGCCGTTGGGGCTCAGCGGAGACGTGGCAGCGGCGTCGGCGGCCACCTGATCGGCCGGGGTGCCTGCTTCCGTTGCCGCTTCGGTGTACCGCTCGATGATCGACTGGTTGGCCGCGACCGGGTTGGCCAGTGCCGGAGCGCCTTCCGCAGGCTTGGCCGCGTCGATCTTCTCGATTTCGGCGATGCTGGCATCGATGGCCGAGGTGTACTGCGGGGTGTCCAGCGTCTGCCCGTCGGGTGCCTGGAACACGTACTCGGCACTGACCGCGGTGAGCGGATCCTCGGCGTTGCCGAAGCGCTCCTCCTGCAGGTCCAGTGCGGCCTGGGCGGGCGTACCCGGGATGGAGAACGAGTTGACCGTCGGGCCGGACAGCGTCGCTGCGCCTACCCCGGCGAGAACCAGAATCGCCAGCCACAGTCCGAGGACCATGCCCTTGCGTCGGTACGCGAATCTTCCGATTCGGTAGAGATAGGTGGCCACTGTCAAGCTCCTCGGTTGTGTTCGGACGAGTGGGGGTGGGGTTCTGGAGTGGAGCCTGCGGAACGACCCTTGGGCTCGGGTAGGCCCGCGCGGAGTTGGTCGAAGGCGTCCTCGATGAGCGCCCTCGGCGTCGATGCGCCTGCGGAGTCGGTGACCCAGATGTTCAGTGCTGCAGTGACGGCACCACCGACGGCCATCTGGAGCAGGTTGGGGTAGAGATCGGTGTCGATATCGGTGCCGGTTCGCTCGGCGATGGCTTCGCCGAGTTTGCGGGTCAGCGATTGGTGCATCTCGAGCTTGCGGGCCATCAGGGCGGGGTTGGCTTCGATCAGCCGCGCTGCCGCAAAAGTGTCGTCCAGATCCCGGCCGGGGTCCGCGACGAGGTCGATTGCGATGTGCCGCAACGAGTCCCAGATCGGTTCGGTCGCCGGCCTGGCGCGCAGGAGCTCGAACCATTCGAGGGCAGACACCTCGATGTGATGGAGAACTGCTTCTTCTTTGTTGGAGAAGTAGTTGTGGAACGTACGGGTGGAGACTCCCGCTTCGTGCGCGATGGCGTCGGCGGTGACCGCGTCGATGCCGTGCTCCTTGCCCAGACGCACGGCGGCCATGCCGAGTGCGTCGCGGGTTGCGGCCTTCTTCAGATCTCGAAGGCCCGTCGGAGAAGTCACGACTACCAACCTACGGAACTTGCACTGTTCTGCAAGTTTGCAGTGATGTGCAATTTTGTCGATCGCGCCACACCGAAGATCGGATGTGACTCACATCATCGACGAGCCCATGCGGTCGGCTCGCTGATGAGTTCCCCCACGAAGTCCGGCAAGTCGTTCTCGACGATGTCCGCCAGCGAGACCGCCTCGAGCACCGCCCGCAGATTGGCGCGTACGGCGAGCCACACGCGGGTGAGCGGCTCGGCCGGACCGGAGTACTCCGCATCCTCGGGCCGCAGACCGCGCACCGACGCCAGCGGTCCCTCCACGGCCCTCATCACGTCGGCAACAGAAATGTCCGACGCCTCCCGCGCCAGCCAGTAGCCGCCGTCGGGTCCCCGTCTACTGCACACCAGATCTGCTCGACGCAGATCGGAGAGCACCGATTCGAGAAACTTGTGCGGAATTCCCTGCGCCAGGGCCAGCGCCTCGGCCTTCGCGGGCCGCTGCCCGCCGACCGCCGCGAGTTCGACGAGCGTCCGAACTGCGTAGTCCGCCTTGGCCGTGATGTGCACGCTCAATTCCTACCATTGCAATAGGGAATTAGCGAGCAGTTGCCGGAATGCCCCGACGCGTCAGGAACCGTCCGGTATCGCCACGACCACCTCGTTGCGACGCAGCGGCGGCAAGGTCCACGGAGGATCGTAGAACCAGGTCATCGGCTCACCGAGCATCTCGATGCCGTGTGCACGCAGCGCTTCGGTCAACGCGGCCATCTGCGGTTCGACGTCGTCCCGGCTGCGGCCACCGCTGAAACGCAGCACGGCCACCGTCTCCGCTGGGACCTCCACCAATGTCACCCGGTCGTCGTCGGGCGTGGGCAGCGTGTCCATCGTCCACTCGGCCGGCATGAAGAACCGGACGACCCAGCCGTCGTTGCCGGGCGTGCTCGACACGGGGGCAGTCATCGCGATCTTCTTCGAGCCTGCGGGCGACTGACTGACGGGAGCGGTCATGGCAACCTTCTGCTTGCCCCCGTTTCCACCGAATATGTACCGGGCCAGGCGACGGAAACCTTCTTGGCGTGCCTCGTCCCCATCGGCGTCGACCGTGGTCTGCGCCGCGATGCGTGGTGAGTAACGACGGATCTCCACCGCATCGGTCAGTCGACGGCTCGTGTGCGGCGGTTCCTCGGTACCGACCCGAATGCCGACGACACTCAACACGGACTCGCCCACCTGCCCGACCGTGGACGCGATCTTCTGCAACATGTCCGACTCCGCTCCCTCGACCGATGCGTGCGCCCTCCACGGTACGAGCCGTAGGAAAGTAGGGCAGACAGCGTTACACTCAACCTCTCACTGTCACGCGGGAGGTTCGATGAGCGACTGGATCGGTTCGGCGTGGAATGCACTGCCCGAACCGCTGCGCGACCCCGTCGCGCTGGCCATTCCCGCGTTCGCGCTGCTGCTGGCCATCGAGTGGATTGCCGCCGCGAAGCTCGAAGACGGGTCTCGCGGCAGCTACTCCGCCAGGGATGCGCGCGCCAGCCTGAGCATGGGCCTGGTGTCGATCGCGACCACCACGGCATGGAAGGCGCTCGCCCTCGTCGGCTACACCGCCATCTACGTCTACGTTGCGCCGTGGCATCTCCCGGCCGACGCCTGGTACACGTGGGTGATCCTGATCCTGGGCGTCGACCTGCTGTTCTACGGCTATCACCGCATCGCGCATCGGACCCGACTGATCTGGGCGACGCATCAGGCTCATCATTCGAGCGAGTACTTCAACTTCGCGGCGGCGCTGCGACAGAAATGGAACAACAGCGGCGAGGTCATCATGTGGCTACCGCTCCCACTGCTGGGAATGCCGCCGTGGATGGTGTTCGTCGGCTTCTCGATCAACCTCGTCTATCAATTCTGGGTCCACACCGAGCGCATCGACCGGTTGCCGCGGCCGTTCGAGTTCGTCTTCAACACGCCCTCGCACCATCGCGTCCATCACGGCCGCGATCCTCAGTATCTCGACAAGAACTACGGCGGCATCCTCATCGTCTGGGACCGACTGTTCGGCACCTACGCCGAGGAAGTCGAGCGCCCAAACTACGGCCTCACCAAGCCAGTGGACACGTTCAACATCTGGACCCTCCAGACACACGAATACCGCAACATCGCACGGGATGTCGCGGCATCGCGGTCATGGAAGGAACGCGTCGGATATCTCGTCGGGCCGCCGGGATGGACGCCTGCGGCCGCGAGAGAACGCGCTACTGCTGACTCAGATTGATCAGGAAGTCGACGGTTCCCGAGCCCTCCACGGTGACGAAGCCGAGCGACGGCGGTTCGATGCCGTAATCGGCCCACGTGGTCGGAATTGCGCCCGACGCGATGAGCGTGTCACCGGACTGCAGCACCTCCATCTGCACCGAGACCGGACGCGTCTGGTCCTTGAGCGTCAATGTGCCCTCGGCGGTGACGGTTTGGGTGGTGCCGTCCTTGGGCAGGGAGGACAGGTCGATCGGCGAGTCGATGTCGAACGTCGCCGTCGGGTAGGCGGCGGTGTCGAAGATGTTGCCGCGGAACTGACTGTCCCGACGATCGCTGTCGGTGGTGATCGAGTTGGTCATCACGACCACCTGTCCCTCGGTCAGGGTGTCGTCGGCGATGACGACGTTGCCCGAGACCTCGGTCGTCGACCCGACCACAGTGACATCGGACCCGTTGAGCAGTTCGTCGACGGTATAGCCCGCGGCGGTGGCGTTGGCAGCGTCACCTGGGGTGACGATCCAACGTCCATCGATGCTCTCGGTACTGGCGGCCTGCGCGCCCGAGGTGGACACCGATGCTGCCGGTGCGTCGTCTTCCTGGAGCGACGCATAGATCTTGGGGCCGAAGTACAGCCCGAGCGCCGCCACGACGACAACAACCACTCCGACGATCCACCATTTCTTGGTCATGACTGCCGATGGTAGTTGCAGCTTCAAGCCTATGGGGAGTGAGCGACCTGGTAACTCCCTGAGAGTTTTGTCCGTTTACCCCGTGAACGCGTGTCGGTACCGCCAGGCACAATGGAACGCATGGATCCGGTGGACGCACTCCGAGAGATCGGGTACTGGCTCGAGCGCTCACGTTCGGACACCCACCGCGTCAAGGCCTACCGTCGGGCCGCCGATGTCGTCGAATCCCTCACGCCCGCAAAGCGATCCGAGCACGAGAAGGCCGACAGCTGGTCCTCGCTGGCCGGTATCGGAGCCAAGACCTCGCTGATCATTCGCCAGGCTCTCACCCAGGACGTCCCGGACTATCTCCGTGAGCAGCGTGATGCCGCAGAACCGATCGGCGACAACGAACTTCGCAGCGCGTTGAAGGGCGATCTGCACACCCACTCCAACTGGTCCGACGGCGGCAGCCCCATCGAGGAAATGATGCGCACCGCCGCGCGGCTCGGCCACGAATACTGCGCTCTCACCGATCATTCCCCGCGCCTCAAGGTCGCCAACGGCCTCACCGCCGAGCGCCTGCGCGCACAGCTCGACGTCGTCGCCGAGCTGAACGAGCGGCTCGCACCGTTCCGCATCCTCACCGGAATCGAAGTGGACATTCTCGACGACGGATCACTCGACCAGGACGAAGGTCTGCTCGCCGAGCTGGACGTGGTCGTGGCGAGCGTGCATTCCAACCTGCGTGCCGACTCCAAGACCATGACCAAACGCATGGTCACCGCCATCGCCAACCCGCACGTCGACGTGCTCGGTCACTGCACCGGACGGCTCGTCGAGGGTGGCCGCGGCACCAGGCCCGAATCGACGTTCGACGCTCCCGTGGTGTTCGAGGGCTGCCGACAGTTCGGCACCGCGGTGGAGATCAACGCCAGACCCGAGCGCCAGGATCCTCCGGAGCGACTGATCGACATCGCCCTCGAGCGCGACTGCCTGTTCTCCATCGACACCGACGCGCACGCACCCGGACAGCTGGACTGGCAGGGCTACGGCTGCATCCGTGCCGAAGCGCGCGGCGTCCCCGCCGAGCGCGTGATCAACACCTGGCCGCTCACCGAACTGCTCGAGTGGACGGCGCAGCGCGCGTGAATCGTCGCCATTTCCTCTCGGGTCTGCTGGCTGTCGCGTTGGTCGGCTGCAGTTCGGCCGACACCGACTCCTCATCGAGCACCGCCGAAACGTATTCGGCTGCGCTACAACCGGTATCAGGCCCGGCCGGGGATCCCATCCGGCTGAAGTACGGATACGACTCGGACAACATCGGCGACCTGTACCTCCCGGACAACAACGCCAGCTCGCTCCCGGTGGTGGTGATGATTCACGGCGGCGGGTGGCAGGAAGACCTCGACCTGTCGTACTTCCAACAGATGTCGACGGCCATCGCCGACGAGGGCATCGCCGTGTGGAACGTCGAATACCGACGTGGCCCGAACAACTGGGCCAACACCCTCTCCGACGTCGACGACGCCACCGAGGCACTGGCAACCGTCGTACAGGACGCAGCCGACGGGCGACTCGACCTCGATCGCGTCCACGTCGCCGGACATTCGGCCGGTGGCCAACTCGCCGCTTGGGTGGCCGCTCGACACCTCATGCCCGTCGACGCGCCTGGGGCCGAACCGAAGATCAGACCCCGCAGCGCCACCATCATGGCCGGCGTCTTCGACATGAAGAGAGCGGCCGACATCGGCGGCGACAAATTTGTGCCTGCCTTCCTCGGCGGCATGCCGGACGAAGTGCCCGGGCGCTACGAGATCGCCTCGCCCATCGAATACCTCCCGCTCGACGTGCCGCTGACCGCACTGCACGGTGACGCCGACCAAACCGTCTCGGTGAATCAGAGCCGGGTCTACGTCGACGCTGCCGTGAAGGCGGGCAGCACCGACCCCGAGCTCGTCGTTCTGCCCGGAGCCGGACACGGAGCGTTCCTCGACCCGAAAGACCTCGCCTGGTCGACGGCGCTGAGCACCATCACCGGACGTGCGCAGACCCTGCTTTGACGTCGGCGGTTCTGCCGTAGGTGGTACACAGTTGCGATGAACGGAAAAATCGCGACCGGATTGCTCGGGCTGATCGTGGCCGTCTCGGTGGCCGGATGTGGCAACGAGGCGTCGACCGAGGAAGCGTCGAGCACTTCCGCTGCTGCTACGACCACGTCTGCTGTCGCCTCCACCACGGTCCCGACCAGCACCACGGTCGAATCACCTGCGCCCGCGCCCGCTCCTGCGCCTGTTTCCGAGGTACCGCCTGCTGCCGAGCCCGCAGCTCCGACCGACGCGACCTCCGGCGTCACCGGTGAAGCGCTCTACCAGCAGACCTGCACCCAGTTTCTGCCGTCCATCGATGCGCTGGAGCAGACCGGAATCTCCGACCGCGCCGCCTCCGTCGAGGGTCTGCGCACCGAAATGACCACCGCGCCCAGCTGGAACGACGTCCCGCCCGGCGATCAGAACGAAATTCTGCGGGGACTCGACGCCGCAGGGGCGGGACAGTGCTGAGCGTCTGAGTCGCGTGGGGTTCGGATCTGCCCCAATCCCCGTCCTGCCTCGGTGATCCCGCCTCGGTGATCCCGCGCCCCGCCCCGGTGATCCCGCAAACGCGCGTGCGTTCGCCAAGTGCGCGCGAAATAGACCCGGATCGATAGCGAATCCGAACGCGTCTGACGAATGCGCGCGCATCTGCGACGAACCCAGCCCCCAGCGCACAAAAAACTCCCCACCCGACGGATCGGGTGGGGAGTTCTTGGCGGTGGCGGAGGGATTTGAACCCTCGGACGGGGATTACCCGTCACACGCTTTCGAGGCGTGCTCCTTAGGCCGCTCGGACACGCCACCGCAGAAGACTGTACCGGAATGACGGCCTGAGGCTAAATCGCCTGCTCAGCGCGCAGATCTAGTTGCCGGTGAGCTTGTCCTTGATGTTCGAGGCTGCGTCCTTGACTTTCTCGGCACCGTCTTTGAATGCGGCCGAGGTCTGGTCGCCCTTGCCCTCTGCTTCGAGGTCCTTGTCTCCGGTGGCCGAACCAGCGGCTTCCTTGGCCTTGCCGCCGAGGTCTTCGGTCTTGTTCGAGATCTTGTCGCCGAGTCCCATGAATGTCTCCTTCACAAGTTCGGAGCGCAGCGTTGCGCTCTGCCCTCTACCCTCCACAAAATCGGACATGCAGGCCACCATGTGACGAGATCGTTATCTCTGACGGGCGAAGAATTGGGTCAACACGTCGGCGCATTCGGCTTCCAATACACCGCCGCGGACCTGTGGCCGATGGGTGAGTCGGCGATCGCGCACGACGTCCCAGAGCGAACCGACAGCACCGGTCTTCGGCTCCCATGCTCCGAACACCACCGCTCCGACGCGGGCGAGGACCAGCGCCCCGGCGCACATCGTGCAGGGTTCCAACGTGACGGCCAGGGTGCAGCCTTCGAGTCGCCAACCGTCACCGTGAACAGCCGCTGCTCGACGCAACGCGATCACTTCTGCATGTCCGGTGGGGTCGCCCGACGCCTCCCGCGCATTGCAGGCCCGGGCTATCTCACGTCCGGTGGCGTCGAACACGACGGCTCCGACGGGGACGTCGGCATCCGATGCCTCGGCCGCAGCAGACAGCGCTGCTCGGATCATGTCCGCGTCGGACATCGGCATCGGTTACCGCCGAAGCTTGTCCACCGCTGCGGCGAACTCGCTTTCGAAACCCAGTCGTTCGGCGATGGACTGCAGTTGCTCGTCCGGATAGTCGTCGGTCTCGGCGACGATGATGCCGAGCACGGCTTCGGGCAGTCCGAGGTCCGCCAGCAGGGCGAGGTCGCCTTCCTCGTAGGGCTCGATGTCGTCGAGTTCATCGGGGTCGACGTCGGGGATTTCGATGTTCAACGCATCGAGAACATCCGCGGCGATTTCGTAGTCCACTGCGGCGACCGCGTCGGACAGCAGGAGTCGGGTGCCGTTCGGTGCGGGACGCAGGATGACGAAGAATTCCTCGTCGACGTCGAGCAGCCCGAACACAGCTCCCGAGCTGCGAAGTTCACGCAGTTCGGTCTCTGCCGCCGACAGGCTGGTCAATGCGTCGTCGGACAGCGGCGTGACAGTCCACTTGCCTTCCTCTCGGACAACTGCAACGCCGAATCCCTCGAGGTCGTCGTACTCCGGTGCGGATGCGCGGTTGTTGTTCGCGCGCTGTGCGGCCATGCGCGCAACGGTAGTCCGGTAGGGGCCTGTATTCGAAGTCCACCTCCCGTCGACGTCACCCACCTGTGCCAATCTGATCCGGTGACTTCTTCCTCGGTGTGCGTTCTGGGTCTCGGATTGATCGGCGGGTCGATCCTGCGCGCGGCTCACGATGCGGGTCGTCCGGTGTGGGGATGGAACCGATCGGCCGACGCGATCGCCGGTGCCATCGCCGACGGCTACGACGTCGGCACCGACCTGACAGCCGCGCTGAGCAGGGCCGCAGCGCAGGATGCATTGATCGTCATCGCTGTTCCGATGACTGCCGTCGACTCGGTTCTGGCGGCAATTGCCGAACATGCGCCCGCTGCTCCGATCACCGACGTGGTGAGCGTCAAGGCCGAGGTTGCCGCGGCCGTGGCGGCTCGCGGACTGCAGGCCCGCTACGTCGGTGGGCATCCGATGGCCGGCACCAACCAGTCCGGCTGGTCGGCCACCGATCCCACGTTGTTCGTCGACGCGGTGTGGGTGGTGGCCACCGACCCGGGAGTAGACGCCGACGTGTGGACGAGGGTGGCCCGGCTCGCCCTGGATTGCGGTTCGGTGGTGGTGCCGGCCGAGAGCGTCGAGCACGATCGCACCGTCGCCAGAATCTCGCACCTGCCGCACCTGCTGGCCGAGGCCCTGGCAATCGTCGGGGCGGCTGGCGGGCCGTTGGCGTTGGGTCTGGCTGCCGGCTCGTTCCGGGACGGGACGCGGGTAGCGTCGTCGTCGCCGAATCTCGTCCGAGCGATGACCGAGGGCAACGCAGCCGCGCTACGAACTGCACTCGACGAGGCGTTGCATGCGCTCACCGCAGCGCGCGAAGAACTGGAAGAGAACTCGACGAAAACACTGGTCGACGCCGGAAACGCCGCGCGCCTGCAGTACGAGCAGCATCAGCGTTTCGAGATCACCGATATCACCCCGGGCGCGCCGGGGTGGCGAGAAAGACTGCAGGACGCGGGCCGACGCGGTGGCGTCGTGCGTCAGATCCGCTCGGCCAGTCCCGGGTAATCGAGGACGAATCCGTCGGCGTCGACCGTGACGGACGAGGTGGAGACCGGCGAGATGACGTGGATGCCCTCGGAACCGCTGCTGTAGGTCAGCGTGGCCTCTTGAATGCTGAGGTCGAGCACGTTCACGTAGACCGTGGGCACCTCGAGGTCCTGGACCTGAGTGTGGAGACCGAATCGACGGATCGGCAGAGTGTTGAAGAAGGGGCTGAGCACCATGTCGACGTCGAGTGCGCCACTGTAGGTCGAGCGCTGATGGCTGGTGCTGTTCTCCACCATCCAGTAGCCCTCGTCGTCGCGGCTGACGGACGCCTGCCGGTCACCGGACGCGAGCGAGGTGCGCACCGACAGTCGCTTGGTGACGCCGTATTCGTCGGTCACCAGGTCGTAGGACGCGCTGAAGGCGGGGTGATCGCTGCACGCAGCGCCGATGATGCGTCCGGCAGCCTTGATGCGATTGCCGGAGAGCTGTACTCGCACGGACTCCATGCGGGGAACATCGTGGGCTCGCCACGTCAGGATCGAGGGCCAGGTTTTCGCGTCGGTGGAATCGGACGCGGGGACGGAGGCATGCTCGGCACCCGATGCTTGAGTGATCACCCACCTACGGTAGGCGACGAGGCCCCCAGAAGATCAAGCGGACGTGCCTTTTCTCGCAGTTCATTAAGGTTGTGCCCGTGACGACAGAGAACACCGGCGGCGGTCAGTTCGATTTCGCGCATTCCGAACAGGCCGCGAAGAGTCGACAGGACAAGGCGACAGCCCTCGCGCGTTACGTGTGGGATCGCGGCATCACCGGTGCCGAGCTCCTCGACCTCACCGACGCCGTCCGCCGAAAGCTGGCCCGCGCTGCCGACCTACACCCACCGAGCACGATGGAGACGTGGACCATCGTGGCCGAATTGCTCGACCGTAAATCCGCATGGGCGGCCGAACACCCGGGCCACGACGGCGCGACGCCCCAGCACTCGGACGAGAAGATCATGTGGGTCAAGCCGCCGATCACTCCCTGGACCTAGACCAGCGAGTCCTCCCACGCCTCGTGCAGGTGTGCGAAGCGTCCCTCTCCCGCGATGAGGTCCTCGGGGGTTCCGTCCTCGACGATGTTTCCGTCGGCCATGACGAGTACCCGATCGGCGATCGCCACCGTCGACAGGCGGTGCGCGATGATCAGCGCAGTTCGCCCCTGCAGGATCGTCTCGAGCGCGCGCTGCACCAGCCGCTCGCTCGGAATGTCCAGACTCGACGTTGCCTCGTCCAGCACGATCACCGACGGTGCCGCGAGGAACACCCGTGCAAAGGCCACCAATTGCCTTTGGCCCGAGGACAATCGACCTCCACGCTTGCGCACGTCCGTGTCGATTCCCTCCGGTAGCGACGCGATGAACTCCGTCAGTCCGACGGCGTCGGCCGCTGCCCTTACCTCCGCATCGGTCGCGGTGGGGCGTCCGAGTCGGATGTTGTCCGCCACCGAACCGGAGAACAGGAACGACTCCTGCGTCACCATGACGACGTTGCGGCGTAGGTCCTCGTCGCTGATCTCACGCATGTCGATGCCGTCGAGTCGCACGGCTCCGGCCGTCGGATCGTAGAATCGCGCCAACAGCTTTGCCAGTGTCGACTTTCCGGCTCCGGTGGCCCCGACCATCGCGACCACCTGCCCTGCAGGCACATGCAACGAGAACTCGGGCAGCACAACGCGCTCGGATCCGTAGGAGAAGTGCACGTCGTCGAACGTGATGTCGCCCTTCACCGTTCCGATCTCGACCGGATTCTTCGGCGCGATCACCGACGGTTCCTCCTCGAGCACACCGGAGATCTTCTCGAGCGCAGCCGCGGCGGACTGGTAGGCGTTGAACACCATCGCCAACTCGTCGAGCGGCCCGTAGAACCGTCGGAGATACAGCACGTAGGCCGCAAGTACGCCGATGTCCATGTGGCCGTTGATCACTCGCCAGCTACCGAACACCAGGATAATCGCCAGCGTGACGTTGCCGATCCAGCGCACGATGCCGGTGTAGCTCGCCATACCGCGCAACGCCGCGGTGGTGGCGTCCCGGTACTCCGAGTCCTCGGTACTGAGAATGGCGTCGTTGCGGCCCTCGCGTCGGAACACCTGCACCGCGCGGATGCCGCCCATCGACTCCACGAAATGGACCACCACGCGCGCGATCGCCACCCGTGTTCGACGGTAGCCCTGGCGTTGTCGGCGCTGTGACCAGCGGGTGACGAGGACCAGCGGAACGAAGCCGGCCAGCACGATCATCGCCATAGGAACGTCGAGGTACACCAGGATGATCGCGATCGACACCATCGACAGGATCGCCGTCAAGGCATCGTTGAGCGCGCTCTCGAGCAGTGTCTGCAGAGATTCGACATCGCTGGTCAGTCGCGAGATCAGCCGTCCCGAGGTGTACTTCTCGTGGAACGACAGACTCAGCTTCTGGGCATGGTCGAACACCCGTCCGCGCAGGTCGTACAGGATGTTCTGACTCAGCCGACCGGAGACGGTGAGAAACGCGTAGGTGGTGAGCATGCCGAGCAGACCGAAGCCGGTGTACCCGCCGACCGCCCACAGCAGCGGACCCCAATCGCCCTGTCCCGCAGCGCCGACGCCGTTGTCCAGCGCGTAGGCGATGAACAGCGGACCGGCGACGTAGGTGATGTTGTCGACCAGAATGATCAGGAACGACAGCAGGGCCTGCTTCTTGTACGGGCGCACCAACGAGACGAGCAACCGGCGAGAACGCCCGGCCAGCACCAGGTTTCCGGTCGCGTCGACCTCCGATTCCTCACCGCCGACGCCGCGCCAATCCGCAGCTGCAGTTTGCTCAGCCATGAATCGACCCCATCACCTCGCGGTACCGCGGCGACGACGCCAGCAGTCCCTCGTGTGTTCCCTGCTCCACAATTCTTCCGTTCTCGAGATAGAGCACGCGGTCGGCCAATGCAGCGGTCGACGGCCGGTGTGCCACCAGCACCGTCGTCGAATGCGCCAATACGCGTCGCAGTTCCTTCTGCACTTTCGCTTCGGTGTCCACGTCGAGCGCGGACAGCGGGTCGTCGAGCACCAGCACCCGCGGCTTGCCGAGCACCGCCCGCGCCAGTGCGAGCCGCTGCCGCTGCCCACCGGACAGACTCATGCCCTGCTCACCGATGCGAGTGGCCAGACCCCACGGCAACTGCTCGACGAAATCCGTTGCGTGCGCGATCTCCAACGCCTCGGCCACCTCGGCATCGGACGCGTCGGGTGAACCGAGCGCGATGTTCTCGCGCGCACTGGCCGAGAACAACACCGGATCCTCGAACGCCACCGTGACGATCGAGCGAAGATCGGCCAACCGCATCGAGGCCACGTCGATACCGTCGATCGTGATGGTGCCCTCGGTGGCGTCGAACAGTCGGGGCACGAGGTTCGTCAGCGCAGTCTTTCCGCTACCGGTGTTGCCGACCAGCGCGACGGTCTCCCCCGGCTCGACGACGAAGCTGACGTCGGTCAGAAGCGGCGAGGACGCGTCGGGAAAGGTGAATCCGACGCGATCGAATTGCACTCGGCCACGGATCTTTTCGGGTAAATCGACGGGATTGACCGGATCGGTCACGGTTTCGGAAGTGTCCATGATCTCCCAGTACCGATCCGCTGCCGTGCGCGCGTTGTTCAGCTCGGCCAGCAGGTACCCGAACGATTCGATAGGCCACAGCAAGAAGGTGACGATCGCAATGGCGGCGACGAGCGTGCCGACCGTCATCGTGCCCTGCACGATCGAGTACGTCCCCACCGCCAGGATTGCGCCGATGGTGATGGGCTGCAATCCGACGATCACCGCCCAGATGATCGCCAGGTAGCGCACCTTCTTCAGTTCGGTGCCGCGCAACGTACGAGCCTGACGGAGAAACTGCTTGCCCAAGTGCGCACTTCGACCGAATGCCTTGAGGACGCGAATACCCTGGATGGATTCCTCCACCGTCGTCGTGACATCGCCGGCCTGATCCTGAGCGTCACGGGCCACGACGCGGTACAGCGTCTCGAACTTGGTGCAGGCGATCACCAGCGGCACCGACGTCACCAGCATGATCAGCCCCAATTGCCAGGACTGGACAAGCAGTACGCCGATACCCACGACGAGTGTCACCGCGTTGATGATGATGAACGGGCCGATGAAGGCCATGAACCGACGCAGCGAACCGAGGTCTGCGATGGCACGAGAGAGCAGCTGACCCGATTCCCAACTTTCGTGCGCCGCAACCGAGAGTCGCTGCAGCTTGTCGAATACCGTTGCCCGCGCTGATATCTCGAATTGGCTCGACGGCCGCGAGACCAGATAACGACGAACCCAGATACCGAGTGCATCGATGGTGCCGAGCAACAGGACGAAAGCGGCGGGCCACCAGACGGCCGAGAAATTGCGATCGGTGATCGGACCGTCGATGACGCGTTGCATCACCAACGGAATCACCAGACCCGTCATGGTCGCGATCAGCGAGACCACGATCGAGGCTATGTAGAACCACTTGTACGGCAGCAGAAACGGCGCGAAACGGCGCAGTGAACTGGCCGTCCGCACTGGGTTCGGGTATGGCTGATCGACCGTTCCGGTTTCGGGATCGAGCACACCCGTAGACACAGTTCTTCTCCTTATTGCTGTGCTCGAATGATTTCATTGCACAGGCTCAGTTTCCAACCGATTTTTGGGCCAGCGCATTCCAGTGTGAAACCTCGAGCAAGGTCGAGGTCAAGTTCAAGAGCCCTCGAGTACCGTAGGACCGTCGGGCGAGGGAAGGGCACACGTGAGCGCACGGTCGATGGTCGGGTTGTTCGCGGGGATCGGCGGGCTCGAGCTGGGTTTGGGCGAGGCGGGCTGGTCGACGCAGTTGCTGTGCGAGATCGATCCCGGAGCCGGGGCCGTCCTTCGAGCGCGTATGCCCGAGACACCGCTGCACACGGACGTCACCACTCTCCGCAGCCTGCCCGGCGACACCGAACTGGTGGCAGCGGGCTTTCCTTGTCAGGACCTGTCCCAGGCCGGACGCACTGCGGGCATCACCGGTGCCCGCTCCGGCCTGGTGGACGAGGTGTTTCGGCTCGTCACGCGGCGGCGGGGCCCGCGCTGGCTGCTGATGGAGAACGTGCCATTCATGCTGCAGCTCAGCCGCGGGGCTGCCATGCGACACATCACCGACGCGCTCGAGGACCTCGGCTACATGTGGGCCTACCGCGTCGTCGATGCCAGAGCGTTCGGATTGCCGCAGCGTCGCCAGCGGGTGGTGATGCTGGCCTCACGCACCGACGATCCGCGCGAGGTGCTGTTCTCCCAGGATGCAGGCCCGTTGCCCGACGGCGATCCGAGCACCCAACCGTGCGGCTTCTACTGGACCGAGGGCATTCGCGGTCTGGGCTGGGCGGTCAATGCGGTCCCGACGCTCAAGGGTGGATCGTCCCTGGGCATCGCCAGTCCCCCGGCGGTTCGTCTGCCGTCCGGGGAGATCGTCACGCCCGGCATCCTCGGGGCCGAACGTCTGCAGGGGTTCGATCCCGACTGGACGCTGCCTGCTGTCCAGCAACCCGGCGTGCGCAGCGGGCATCGTTGGAAGCTCGTCGGCAATGCCGTCAGTGTGCGGATGGCGTCATGGGCCGCACGTGCACTCGACGATCCGAAGCCGTACGACGCGTCGAACGATCTAGCTCTACTTCCAGGCCAGGCCTGGCCGACCGCCGCCTGGGGACGCGATCGAACGTCGTTCAAGGTCGCCGTGTCGACCATGCCGGTGCACGAACCCTACGAGGACCTCATCGACTTTCTGGACGACTCGAAGCTGCTGTCGGCGCGGGCCACCGCGGGATTCCTCAAGCGCGCACGCACCGGCAACCTTCGCTTCGCCGACGGTTTTCTCGACGACCTCGACGCCCACCTCGAGCGCATGGGCGGGTACGCCGAGCAGGTTCCGGTGTGAGCGCAGACCGCCCCGTCACCGACGCGAAAACCAGTGCGCGCCTGAGCAAGCAGAAGCGACGCGACACCAAGCCTGAGGTGGCGCTGCGGCGAGCACTCCACCGGCGAGGCCTGCGATATTTCGTCGATCGCGCTCCGTTGAAGGGCATGAGGCGTCGAGCAGATCTGGTGTTCCCCAGGCGCAAGGTCGCGGTCTACGTCGACGGCTGCTTCTGGCACAGCTGCCCGATTCACGCGACCGCGCCCCGCAACAACGCCCAGTGGTGGGCCGACAAACTGGCCGCCAACGTCGCCCGTGATCGCGACACCGACGAGAAGCTGCTCGCGGAGGGCTGGCGTGTGGTGCGGATCTGGGAACACGAGGATCCCACCGTCGCCGCCGACCGAGTTGAAGACGAATTATCAGGAGACTGAAACCATCTCGAGCCCCCGCGCGTCCAACCCCATGATCGGTCGAATCGAGTTCGGGGGAAAACGGTGCGTAGAAATTTGTTGCTCGCGGCGGTGGCGCTGGCGATGTCCGTATCGACGAGCGGATGCGCGGTGGTGTTGCTCGGCAACGCTTTTCCCGCAGGCAGTTCGTCGCCGCAGAGCCGGTACGGGTTCGAGATGTCGGAGGCAGACCGATATCTGGCCGATTCGGCAGAATTCGTGCGCAGTCTCGATCCTTGCGGCTTTCTCACCCAGGACGATCTCGCCGCCCTCGGCACAGTGGTGCAGCTGCGGCCCGAAGGCGAATTGAGCACGTGCTCGGCCAGCCTGAATCCCGCGGGGTCGAGCGCCACCGACTCCATCTCTGTCGATCTGAACGGATATCGGCCGAGTTCCGACGACAAGGGCACCGAGCAGATCACGATCGGTGGCGAACAGGCGTATCGCGAGAACGCGTCGCACGGGTCGTGCCGCATCAGCTTCCCGCTCCGCGACGAGTTCGACGGTGCCACCGCGGGGGCCATGGACGGCTACCTCACCGAGTCCGGTCGTAGTTTCGCCGCCATCGAGGTGTTCCGCAGTGTGGGGGACGCGTGCCCCGCAGCGATATCCGTCACCGAGACAGCGCTCGCGCTGCTGGACGACCCACCACTGCGTGCCGATTCCAAGTACAACCTTCCGCTTGCCATGAAAGACCCGTGCGCGGTCCTGGAACACTTGCCCGCAACCTGGACGGTGGACCGCTGGAACCCTGCGTCCGATCCGTACCATTGCCATTTCACGGCGTCCTCGGCAACATTCGAGGACAACTTGGCGATGCTCGACGTCTCGCTCGGCTACGTCGACGGCGACCTGCGTTCGACGGACCGCGAGCCCATCCAGCAAGGCGGCTACACCGTCGAAACACGCGGTTCCGATTCGGCGTGCTTCGCCGACATCGTGCTGGGCAACCCCGTGCTCGGCATGCCCGAGGAGGACAACACTGCCGCGCGCTATGCCCGCACAGTTCCCACCCTTACCGTCCTGGCCGACCACTGCGACTCCGCGGTCGCCCTGGCGGTGGCAACCGCCGATGTACTGACTGGCTAGCCTTGGTCGGTGCGTTCGAGAACCGAAGGCGTGGATATCCGCCGTGTCGTAGGGGCAATCTGCTTGATCCTCGCCGGACTGCTGTATTCGGCGTGGGTGGCCGAATTCTTCCTCGATACCGGACTCGACCCCACCACATCCTTCCTCAGCGAACTCGACGCCCGCGATCAGCCGTACCGCGAATTCTTCTCCACCGCAGACGTCGTCACGGGTTCGCTGATGATTCTCGCCGCGGTCCTCGGCTTCCTGGCAACCCCGCGTCGACGGCTCCTCGTCACCGGCTGGGTGGCGTCGGGCATCTTCGGTATCGCGACCATCGCCGACGCGAAACTCCCCCTTGAGTGTGTCGCGGCCGACGATCCGAGTTGCCCGATCGAACCCAGCGGGCTCTTCCCGCAACTCCATCATCTTCATGCACTCACCAGCACCATCGCGGTGTTCGCGATCTTCACCGTCATGGTCGCGTTCACGCTGGCCGCGTTCCGCTACCGGCTGTACCCGCTGCTTCGCACGCTGGGCCTTGCCGTCCTGATCCTGACGACGCTGGCCACCGCGTGGCTGTTGATCGCCGACAATCTGCCCGGTCAGTACGGTCTCGGCATCGCGCAACGGATTCAAGTGGGCGGCATGTCGGCGTATCTGGTGGTGCTGGGATGTGCGCTTAGACTCGGCGTATGTCCTTCACCGCGACCGAACTGAACGGTTCCAAGGTCGAGCAGTACCAGCAGCTCACCGAGCAGGCCCGCGGCCTGGTCTTCGAGGAATCGAATCTGATCGCCAACGCCGCCAATCTCTCCGCGTTGGTCTATCACGCTCTGCCCGAGGTCAATTGGGTCGGTTTCTACCTGTACGACGGCACCGAACTGGTGGTCGGGCCGTTTCAGGGTCAGCCTGCCTGCGTGCGCATCGCCCTGAGCAAGGGTGTCTGCGGAGCGGCAGCAACTACCCGTGAGACACAGCGCGTCGCGGACGTCCATGCCTTCCCGGGCCACATCGCGTGCGATGCCAACACTCGCTCCGAGGTCGTCGTACCGCTGTACCAGGGCGAGACCCTGATCGGTGTGTTCGATCCGGACAGCCCTGTCCCCGACCGCTTCGACGCCGACGATCAGGCCGGCCTCGAAGCGATCGCGGCGGTTTTTCTCAACTCTCTGGGGTAGAACCAGCTGCCGCCTCGAAGAACCAGGCCATGACCAGCGCACCGGGGTCGACGACGCCGCGTGCGGCCTCACCGACGTAGCTGGCGCGGCCGCGGTTGGCAGTGATGTCCTTCGTCGATTCGGCTCCGGTTTTCGCGGCGTCGGCAGCGTCCTGCAGGGTGCCGCCGTCCTTCTCGAGCGCGTCGACGGCCGGGGCGATGGCGTCGACCATCGTCTTGTCGCCCACCCGGGCGCCACCGAGTTCGGTGATGCTGTCGAGTCCTGCCCTGGCGGCCTGTCCGATAGCCGTGAGATCCGGCTCGGTTTCGAGCATCGTCCGGTAGAACTGGCGGAACCAGATGCCGAACAGCGCTCCGGACGTACCGCCGGCGTGGCCGAGGTAGGCCTCGCTTACCGCCTCGAATACCGTTGCTGCCGAATAGCTTTCCTTCACAGCGTCCAGATCGAGCTGTTCGAGGGCGGCCACCATGTTGGTTCCGAAATCGCCGTCGCCTGCCTTGCGGTCCAGCTCGGTCAGGGCCGGTTCCTCGTCGAGTACCCGCTGCGCCCACGACCCGATCCACTCCGAGACGAACGCCGATCGGTCGCCGGTGTCGGACGGCGTGAAGGTCGGTCCGAATGCGCCGCGTTCGGCCACCGGTTTCGCGCCACGGCTCGATGCGTTGGGCCAGCCGGGTGCGTCGGTGGGTGCATCCCAGAGTTCGAGCATCTCGTCGTCTGCGCGGACCAGGGTGATCGAGGCTCCGCCCATGTTCAGCGCTGTGACGAAGCTCCCGACCAGCGAGCGGGAAATCTCGATCCCTTTGCCGTGGAGGTATTCCGAGAGTTCGCCGAACAGTAGATGCAGTTCGAGCGGATGCGTTGCCCCGAGCCCGTTGACGATCGCGATCACCGTTTCGCCCGAGTTCAATCCGAGCGAATCCACGATGGGCTCGGTCAGCTTCTCCACGATTTCCTGAGCGGGCAGCTGGGATACGCGGTCGGTGCCGCGTTCTCCGTGGATACCGATGCCGAGTTCGATCTCTTCCTTGGGCAATTCGAAGGACGGTTCGTCTGCTCCCGGCAAGGTGGGCGGGTTCAGTGCAACCGCCATGCTGCGTGCGTTCTCCGCGGTTCGACGCCCCAGCGCGACCACCGCCTGCAGGCTGTCGCCGCGTTCCGCTGCTGCGCCGCACACCTTTTCGACGACGATGGTTGCTGCGGTGCCGCGTCGACCTGGACCGTCCTCGCTCTCACTGGCCACGTCGTCGTCGACGAGAACGACGTCGGCCGCAATACCGTCTTCCTGCAACAGCTCTCGGGCGATCATGAAGTTCATCACGTCGCCGGTGTAGTTCTTCACGATGTGCAGCACTCCGCCGCCGGAGTCCACGGCCTTCGATGCCTCGTGCACCTGGAGCGCGTTGGGTGAGGTGAAGATCAGACCCGGGCACGCGCCGGTGAGCATGCCGCGTCCGATGAAGCCGGCGTGCAGCGGCTCGTGGCCCGATCCCCCACCGGACAGCAGGGCGACCTGACCGTCGGAGATGCGGTAGCGGCGGGTCAGAAATCCGGGATCGGCATGCCACGTGACATCGTCGGTGGCGGCGACGAAACCGCGGAGGGCGTCGGCGACGAATGTTCGAGGGGAATTGGAGAACATGGCTCCACCCTAACCACCTGCGCCGCGTCCCTTCATCGGTTCTGCAGGACCGATACAGTCGGGGCATGAGTACCGAGATCTGGACGCTCGACGCATCGCACGGCGGACAGCTGGCTGTCCGGACGGATGTCACCGGAAAGGCATCCAAGATGGGGCATCGCCTCACGATTGCGGTGACCTCCTGGACCGCCTCCGCCGAGTGGTCCGGAGACGCACCCACCGCGGTCACCCTGGACGCCGAGGTGGGTTCGCTCGATGTGATCCACGGCGAGGGCGGACTGACTCCCTTGATCGGACCGGAGAAGATTGTAGCGAAAGCCAACGCGCTCAAGAGCTTCGACGCCGGCCGATACCCGTCGATCACATTCCGATCGACCGACATCACCGCCGTCGACGCCGGATTTCGGCTGACCGGCATGACGGAGATCCACGGCGTTTCGAGGGAGGTCACCGTGGATGTGAACGTCACCGACCTCGGAGATCGGTGGCATCTCGTTTCGGAAACTGTTGTGCGTCAATCGGATTACAAGATCACTCCGTATTCACAGATGTTCGGAGCCATGAAAGTAGTGGATGAGGTCACCGTGACGTTCGACGCCGAGTATCGCAAGCCCTGAGTCTTTCCGATTCGCCTGTCATGGTGGACACTACGGCGATGAGTCGAAATCGATGGATGTTCGGATCGTGCGTGTCGGCCGTTACGCTGGCTGTGGCGTTGACCGCGGGCTGCAGCAGTCCAGCGACCTCGCCTGCCGATGGACCTCCGGGGGTGAACGTCAACGGCGTCGGAGAAGTGCAAGGTGCGCCGGACATGCTGACGACCCAGATCGGCGTTCAGGCCACGGCCGAGGACGTCACCGCCGCCATCGAACAGGCGAATGCGGCCGTGAGTGACGTCACGGACGCGGTTGTCGCGGCCGGTGTCGCCCGCGAGGACATCCAGACTCAGCAGGTGTCGATCGATCCGCAGTACTCCGGCGCACTGCCGGGCGGCACCTCCGCGATTTCCGGTTATCAGGCCACCAACACCCTGCAGGTGACGGTTCGCGACCTGTCGAGGGCGTCCGCAGTGCTGGGAGACGCCACGTCGGCCGGCGGAAACGCGACCCGCATCTCCGGGGTCTCCTTCAAGATCGACGACGATTCCGAGCTGATCGCCGATGCCCGGTCCAGGGCATTCGCCGACGCCCGCGATCGCGCCGAGCAGTACGCGTCACTCGCAGACGGAGAACTCGGGGACGTTCTGTCGATCACGGAGTCGATCACCGGCCAGGAGCAGCCGAGGTCGTTCGGCGAGTCCGCCACTTCGTTCGACACGGCAGTGCCCATCGAGCCGGGACAACAGACCGTCAGCGTGTCCGTGTCGGTGAAGTGGGCGTTGAACTAGGTCCCGGCCGGCGGTGGCAGGCGGTAGTTCACCGGGGTGGCCGAGAAGTCCAGAGGATTGCGGACGCCCTCGGCCGCTGCTCCCGGAACCTGGACTCGCGGTTCGAGCCCGAGCGACTCCGCGAAGGCGAAGGCCTCGTCGATCGAATTGACCGGCCCCGCGGGGACGTTGCGGGCCATCAGTTCTCGGTACCATTCGTCGGCTGTACGTGATCGCAAAGCCGAGTTCAGGATGTCGACCAACTGATCTCGATGTTCGACGCGAGCAGAGTTGGACGAGAAGCGCTCGTCTGCAGCCAGTTTCGGCATAGCCAGCACCTCCGCAAGCTCCGAGAATTGCCGGTCGTTGCCCACTGCCAACGCGAGCGGACGGTCTGCGGTCTCGAACACCTCGTACGGTACGAGCGATGGGTGCTTGTTGCCCATCGGCCGCGGTACGACGCCTGCCCCGAGATAAGCCGAGGACTGGTTGCTCAACGCGGACAATACCGACGCCATCAGTGAGGTATGCACCTGCTGGCCCGCACCGGTGCTCGATCGATGATGCAGTGCCGCAAGGATTCCGCTGAGTGCGTGCAGTCCGGTGACGATGTCGACCATCGCCACTCCCACTTTGGTGGGCGTCGAGGAATCGGGGCCGGTGACGCTCATCAGACCGCCGACGGCCTGCACCACCAGATCGTATCCGGGCAGGGCGGAGCCTCCACCGGTGCCGAAGCCGGTGATCGAACAGTAGATCAGACCGGGATTCGTCCGAGCCAGATCCGAGTAGCCCAGTCCGAGCCGGTCCATTGCACCGGCTCGGAAGTTCTCGATCAGAATGTCTGCGCCCGAAACGATCTCCCGCGCCTCGGCCACGCCGCCCTCGGATTGCAGGTCGATGAAACTCGACGTCTTGTTGCGATTGACCGAGTTGAAATACGTTGCCGTACCGGCAGAGTCGTACGGTGGTCCCCACGACCGGGTGTCGTCACCGATCCCGGGCCTTTCGATCTTGATGACCTCGGCGCCCATGTCGCCGAGCATCATCGTCGCGTACGGGCCTGCGAGTACGCGAGAGAAATCTGCGACGACAAGTCCTGCGAGCGGACCGGTGGCATCTGTCATCGGTCCACTGTATTGCGCGGCAGGCTGCAGTTCAGTTCAGGTCCGGAACAAAGGCTCCGAGCACGGCGACCATCGTCTCCACTATGCGCTCGATGGGCGGGCGGGGAGGGTCGGTGCGGGACCAGTCGGAGACGATCTCGGTGAGCGCACCGAGGAATGCCGTTGCGGCCAAATGATATCCACCTGGCGGAACGAAGTCGGAACCGATTTCGGAACGTAGCGTGTTCTCGAAGAAATCAACCCACTGTGCACGACGGCGTGTCCGGTGCTGTTCGACGGCGTCGCTGACGCCCAGCATCTCCAGATAGGAAATTCGCGCCCGTCGCGGGTCACCTCCGATCGATCCGACCAAGGCCGTCATCGCAGCGGCGACGAGCGCGCGGCGATCTCGATCGATGTGTCCGTCGAGCGCTGCCACGACTGCCGCCAGCGCATCGTCCTGGATCAGGTCGTACACGTCGATGAGCAGTGCCTCACGGTTGGCAAATTCGCTGTAGAACTGACTGCGCGCCAGACCGGCAGCAGTGCAGATATCCGCTACCGAGGTGGCTGCATAGCCACGTACCCCGATGACCTCGATCCCGGCGTGCAAGAACCGTGCGCGGCGATCGGCTTTTCGCGCGGCGGACGATTGTCCGGCGTACATGCGGCCCTTATCGTCGGCGACAGTCACCGGCGGAGTCTACCGCCGGTGACTCCGTCGCCCGCCGTGCGCCGATCGGTCTTTTCACGCCCCGATCGGCTTACCGAACAGTCCGGCAATTATCTCGCCTACCGCATCGACGAAGAGCGGGTGTGCATTCGTGTCGAGTGCCATCGAACCGACATCGTTCGTTCGGCAACCCGGTTCCACCGGAATACCGGCAAAGCGGTCGCGCATCCACAACACCGCGCTCGGAAAGGCGATCAACTCCAGAGTGATGTGCTCACTGAAATGATCGCGAGTGTAGGTGACATCGGCACCCGGACGGCTGCAGTACGAATCGACCATCGCATTGACCGGTCCTATCGGCACCAGCCAGTCCGGGTTCGAGTGGTAGACGTAGAGCGGCATGTTGGGAGTGGTGTCGCCGAGCCGCATCGCGGACAGCGCCTTTTTCACCACCGGTTGTTGGATCGGGTCGCCTTCGGTACGGAGGAATCCTTTGAGATTGAGAAACGGCAGTAGTGCAGAGGTGTATCCGACACAGAGATTGTCCTTGGCCGCGAACAGTGTCCTGCCGACCGGATCGATGTGTTCGTCGATGAATCGCGCCAGCTCGGGATCCTCACGACTGGCACCGATGATGCCGGCCGCGACGATGCCCGAGCCCAGGGTGTTGTTGGCGTTGTCGACCAGTGCCCCGAGCTCGGCGGGGGTCCCGCCCTCGGTGACTCCGACGATGTCGAGCTCGGGGGCATAGCTGCCGGCCAGTTCGGCCGCATGTCCGGTGGCTATCGCGCCGCCCGAGTAACCGCTCATCCCTACCTTGGTGGCCTCCCCCGCCAACTGCATAGGCGCGAAGTTCTCGGCCGCTCGAATGCCGTCGAGTGTGATCCGACCGGCCACCGGCCCTGCGGCGAACGAGTTGTTCGGCCCTTGATGATCGGGAACCGACACCGCCCAGCCCTGCGCCAACGCTGCCTGCACCTCGAGGAATTGAGCACCCGACGTGACCGCACCCGTGACCGGCCACGGAATTGCGCCCGCTCGCATCGCGTACGAGGGCGCGCAGTAGGCGGCGAGAGAATCCTCGGCCAATTGGATGGAGATCAACGGGCGCGGTGCGGCGGACGCGCCACGTGGCTTCATGACCGTCGTCACCGCCGCTATCGGCTCGTCGCGACCGTTGTTCGACCGAAACGACAGCTGCCACGCGTCGACCTGCGTGGGGATGACGTTGAGAGTAGCCAGCTCGACGGGTCGTGCGGCGATGATCTGGCCCGGGGCCGCCGCGGCCACCACGTCGGCAGGAGGGAGGTAGAAGTCGGTGTCGAATTCCGGAATCTTCGGCCACGTGAACGGTGCCAGAGGCGGCTGAATTTCCACCTCAGGCGAATCGGGTGCAGCAGCAGCGGGCGTCGTCATGGCGGCGAAAGCCGCTGCGGCGGTCATCACGCTGATCGCTGTACGCAGCGTCCAAGATCGGGCAGAAGACACGGGTGTACTCCTTCGCGCCGGAGGACGGGATCCACAGGAGGCGCGCCCGGCGACGGTTCGTACAGCGCATCCGACAATCTTGGACACCGATGTCCGAGATGGTGCTCAGAACTGTAGAGCGAAGTGGCGTGGATAACAATCCCCGAATCGAAAAAGACTCAGAAGTGAGCCGATTCCAGCTTCAACCGATCGCCTCTCCTGGTCAGGCGACCGCGAACGACCGCTTCGCCAAGCCGAATTGAAAGCCGGTGATGGCTGTGGTCACCGGAGCTTCCGGGTTCTCGGCGGCACCGAGCGTGACGAACAAAGGCGTGAAATGTTCGACGGTGGGGTGGGCATACGGCATACCCGGTGCGGCGCTGCGGAAGTCCGCCAACGTTGCGACGTCACCACGCGCCAACGCGTCGGCCGCCCAGAGATCGAAGTCCTCCGACCACGTCGGCACGGTGTTGGTAGCGAAGTTCTCCCGCGAGAGAAACGGCAGTCCGTGCGTCATGAATCCGGAACCGATGACCAGCACACCCTCCGCGCGCAATTCTTTGAGCGCTGCGCCGATGGCCATCAGCCGGTCGGGAGCATGCGTCGGCAGGCTCAACTGGAGAACGGGGACGTCGGCGTACGGGTACATGACCTTGAGCGGAACCCAGGCACCGTGATCGAGGCCGCGGGAGCTGTGGCGGTGCAGGTTCTCCGACGCCGGGAGTGCCGCGGCCACCCGTGCGGCCAAAGCCTCCGCGTCGGGCGTCCGGTATTCCATCGAGAAGTAGCGCTGGGCGAAACCGCCGAAGTCGTAGACCAGAGGGGGCGCAGCCGCCGATGCGGACAAGCTCAGCGGGGCCTCTTCCCAGTGCGCGCTGACGATGAGGATCGCCTTGGGCTTGGGCATCGACTGCGACCAGGTGAACAGCTGGTCCATCCAGAGTGCGTCGTCGAAGACCGGGGGTGCGCCGTGGCTGATGTACAGGGCGGGCATCGGACCGTCGCTCGGAGTCCACAGTTCCTGTGACCTGCTCGCGGGTGCGGTATCGGCGAGAAATGCATCGAACGCTGCACCGGCGACGGGCGGGTTGATCACGGATGTCATGGCGGGTCCCTCGAATGCTTAGGTTGAATCTTCAACTTAGCACCGATTGGGCCCGCCAGCATGGCTAGGCTCAAGTGCATGTCGGATGCCGTCTATCGCGCTCCCATGCCGAACGGTGTCGAACGCGCCCTCACCTACGGACTGTGTGGAATGGCGGCCGACGACGAACGCTCGATACGACGCGTCGAGCGCTTCGGGCAGGTTCCGGACGGATCTTTCGTCTGGACGCGCACCGAGCGTGGCGAGTTCTTTCTCGGGCGAATTTCCGGTCCTCTACGTGAGGACCGCAGCGCCGACGCGGTGGCGTCGAACATGATCTTCGTGCGGGACTGCCAGTGGACGAGCGAACCCGTTCCCGAACACGAGGTTCCCGCGGCGACACTGCAGACCTTCGCGCGCGGTGGCCGCAATCTTCAGCAGACTCACGACCCGCGGGTCGGCGCGGAGTCGGCTAGCGTGTGGCGAGCGCGAGGTCGTTGACCTGGGGATCTACCTGCACGATGGAGTAGCCCTGAATCTCGAACTTGTTCTCGCCCTCGGGCGGTCCGAGGACGGCACGGACGATCAGCGTTGCGGCGGCAGCGACGAGTGCGATCACGATGACCACTGCTGCCACGATCAGCAGGGTCCGTGGGCCACCGAACAGGTTCTTCGAGCTCATGGGTCCATCATGGCCCCTGCGGGATGAGACACGAATCGCGCGTACGGAAATAATAAAAGTGTTGATCAGATGAGTTCATGGCTACAGTGAATCTGTGACCGATTCACCCGAGCCCGATTTCTGGTCGTTCATCGAGACCGCCAACACCACGCTGGCCCGGGACTACGGGTTCGAGCACCAGCTGGCCACCGAGGTACTACTGACCCTGAACCGGGCGTCGAACATCGTCACCTACGACCTCGAAGCGACGGTTCATCGCCCGCGAGGCTGGTCGTGGTCGTCGTTCCGGCTGATGTTCGTCACGTGGTTGTCGGGCCCGATCGAGCCCAAGCGGGCGGCCGAGCTGACGGGTATGAGCCGCGCGGCCGTATCCAACCTGTCCAAGACCCTCATCGCCGGCGGACTGCTCGCCAGTACTCCCGACGAGAAGGACGGGCGTTCGGTGCGCCTCGCCCTCACCGCCCAGGGGCACGACGAGATGGTCGAGGCGTTCGCCGAACAGAACGAACGGGAGAACGCGTGGGCCAGCGCGCTCACCGAACCCGAGCAGCGGATCCTGGTGATGCTGTTGACCAAACTCATCACCCACCGCAGCCAATTCGACGTCCGGGGACGCAACTGAGGGTTGCGTAGATCACGTAAAACTAGTTAATGTGTTTACTACAAGCGGTGAACACAACACAGGAGCGATGACGTGGCCTACTACCGGCAGCTCGGATCGGTACCGCCGAAGCGGCACACCCAGCACCGAACTCCCGACGGCAACCTCTACTTCGAGGAGCTGATGGGCGAGGAGGGCTTCTCCTCGGACTCGTCTCTGCTCTATCACCGCCACATTCCGTCGGCCATCGTCGACGCCACGGTCTGGGATCTGCCCGACCAGACAACGACCCCGAATCACCCACTGATGCCGCGGCACTTGAAGTTGCACGAGCTGTTTCCGGAATCCGTCGTCGCCGACACCGACGTCGTCACCGGTCGCCGGCTCGTCCTCGGCAACGCCGACGTCCGACTCTCCTACGTCGTCGCGTCGAAAATCTCACCGCTGTATCGCAATTCGATCGGCGACGAGATGGTCTACATCGAATCCGGTTCAGCCACCGTCGAAACCGTGTTCGGAACCCTCGAGGCGCGGCAGGGCGACTACGTGCTCATTCCGCGTGCCACGACGCACCGCTGGATTCCCGACGGCACCCTGCGCGCCTACGCCATCGAGGCCAACAGTCACATTGCACCGCCCAAGCGCTTTCTGTCCAAGTACGGCCAGCTGCTCGAGAACGCTCCCTACTGCGAACGCGATCTCCGCGGCCCCAACGAGCCTCTACTCGCCGACGGCAGCGACGTCGAAGTGCTTGTCAAACATCGTGGTTCGACGGGCATCGTCGGAACCCGATACGTCTACCCCAATCACCCGTTCGACGTGGTGGGATGGGACGGTTGCCTGTATCCGTACACGTTCAACATCTCGGACTACGAACCGATCACCGGCCGGGTGCATCAACCACCGCCTGCGCATCAGGCATTCGAGGGGGCCAATTTCGTGATCTGCAATTTCGTGCCACGCAAGGTCGACTACCACCCATTGGCAATTCCGGTGCCGTACTACCACTCCAACGTCGACTCCGACGAGATCATGTTCTACGTCGGCGGCGACTACGAAGCCCGCAAGGGCTCGGGCATCGGGCAAGGCTCGATCTCGGTACATCCGGGCGGTCACGCTCACGGGCCGCAACCCGGTGCCTACGAACGTAGTATCGGCGCGGAATTCTTCGACGAACTGGCTGTCATGGTCGATACGTTCCGCCCCCTCGAACTCGGCGAGGGTGCGCTCGCGTGCGAGGACACCGGCTATGCGTGGACGTGGGCAGGCCGGGGGCCGAACCGATGATCCCTCCGCTCTTCCGTCGCCTGTGCGACGACGCCGCCGCCTTCCCTCCCGGCAATGCGCCGCTCGATGTTGCTGTGGCACAACATCTCGAGCACCGGGCCAGTGCGTTCGCAGACCTCGTCGGCCCGTTGGTCGTTCCGATGGACCGGGTGAACGAGCTGGATCTGGGTGCTCGGATGGAGGTGGCGTTGACCGCACCCGCCGGGCCGGGAAGTGTGGAGGCAGGCCTGCGGGCCGCCGACCGCACGGCCAACGTGACGGTCGTGTCCATCGAAGTGGCCATGCCCCACGGCACCGACATCGATGTGCTGCGCGGCATCACCCAGGACATCGACATCTATGTCGAAATTCCCCGAGACTCCCGAAAAGACGACATCTTCGACGCCGTCGACGAGTTCGGGTATCACGCCAAGTTTCGGACCGGCGGCGTCACGGCCGACCAGTATCCGGACGAACACGAGCTCGCCGCGTCCATCTATCGGGCGGCCCAGCGCGAGGTCCACTTCAAGGCCACCGCGGGTCTGCACCATGCCGCCCGTAACACCGATCCCCACAACGGATTCGAGCAGCACGGTTTCCTCAACGTGCTCCTCGCCGCGCAGGCCGCACACAGCGGCGCACGGGTCGGTGAGCTCGAGAAGATCCTGGCGATCCGAGACGCAGACGTCCTCGCCGGGCTCGTCGCCGGGATCGAGGGCCAACGCGCCTTTGCCTCCTTCGGCACCTGCAGCATTCGTGAACCCCTGGACGATCTCGTCCGACTCGGACTCGTCCCACCTCTGTGACCTAGGAGCGCCGCTCATGACGCACGTCGACATTCCCGCCGATTCCGAGTTCGGAATCGACAACCTCCCTTACGGCATGTTCAGCACTCCGGGCACGGATTCCCGTGTCGGAGTCCGCTACGGCGACAACGTGATCGACCTGTATGCAGCTCTGGGTGACGCAGACTTCGTGTCGACGAGCCTGAACGCATTCATGGCTCGCGGACGCGGTCGGTGGGCGGAGGTCCGCTCGTCGGTCACCGACATGCTCACCGGTGGCACGACCCCCGCGGAAGCAATCGTGCCCGTTTCCGACGTGACGATGCACCTTCCGTTCGATGTGGCCGACTACGTGGACTTCTACGCCTCCGAGCATCACGCAGCCAACCTCGGCCGGCTCTTTCGCCCCGACGCCGAACCGCTGCTACCGAATTGGAAGCACCTGCCCGTGGCGTACCACGGTCGGGCCGGCACGGTCGTCGTCTCCGGCACCGACATCACCAGGCCTCGCGGCCAACGCAAGGCACCCGACGAGGCGTCGCCCACCTTCGGTCCGAGTCGGCGACTGGACATCGAGGCCGAGATGGGCTTCGTCGTCGGCGTTCCGTCCGACGGGCCAATATCGCCGGATCGGTTCTCGGACCACGTGTTCGGAGCCGTCATCGTCAACGACTGGTCGGCGCGCGACATCCAGGCCTGGGAGTACGTGCCACTCGGGCCGAATCTCGGCAAGAGCTTCGCGACGTCCATCTCGCCGTGGGTCGTACCCCTGCTCGCGCTGGAGCAAGCACGGGTGTCGACGCCGGTGCAAGACCCCGAGCCGCTCGAGTACCTTCGCGAATCTCGTTCCTGGGCTCTCGATATCGACCTGGCCGTCGCGTGGAACGGGCACGTCGTCTCGCACCCGCCCTACAGTGCAATGTACTGGTCGCCTGCTCAGATGCTCGCGCACGAGACCGTCAACGGTGCGACATCGCGAACCGGCGATTTGTTCGCCTCGGGCACCATCTCGGGACCGGAGAAGAATCAGCGCGGCGCGTTCATCGAATTGACCTGGGGTGGAGCCGAACCCGTGAGCCTCGGATCGGAGACCCGAACCTTCCTCGAGGACGGTGACGAGGTTGTCATCGCCGCCAGCGCCCCAGGACCCAACGGATCTCGCATCGGATTCGGTGATGTCCGGGGTCGCATCAAGCCGGCCTGAGTGACAGCTACCAGTCCGACCGCACGATGAGGGACTGCTCGATTTCGAGTGCTGCGTCGCGCACGGCCTGCCCCCACAACACGCCGGCCGAGGTCGACACACGCTCGATCGGTCCCGCGACGCAGACGGCGGCCACGATGCGCTCGTCTCGGCGAACCGGGGCGCTCACCGAGGTCAGTCCCGGGGTTCGCTCGGATACAGATTCCCACCACCCGAGTTCGCGGCTCTCGGAGTCGGCGTCGAGATCGCCGGCCAACACGTGACCGGCCGACCCCGCTCCGAGCGGAAGTAGCGCCCCCACCGGCAACGACGCGCGGAGTTCGTGCTGGGAATCCTCGGAGACCAGGCACAACCGATGCGATCCCCGCAATACCCACAGCTGGGCGGATTCGCCGGTCTCTTGCCGCAGGCGCCTGAGAATCGGTACCGCGAGCCCGCTGAGAGTGGAGGTGCCGAAGCGGTCACCGGGATGAAGAAGACCGTCGTTGTCCCGGCGGAGCATCGAGTACCGCACCATCTCGCCGACCAGTCGATAGACCGTCGATGCAGACAGGCCCAGTATTTTGGCGAGGTCGCCGGTGGTTCGCGGACATGCCTCGACGGCATTGAGAATCGCCGCGGCCCGGGCCAGCACCCCGGTAGTGGTGTCGGCGCTACCGTCCGTCACTGCTGTCGACCTCCGTTTTCGATTCCCGTACAGCATCGGCTACATGGCCGACACTGCTTACGCAGCATAGGTGTCGGACCGGTCCGTGACGCTGTCAGCAGGGCCGAGCGCCACGATGGACGCCGGCCAGATCGCGGTAGGTGAGCGCGTTGGCTGTGCAGTGCTCCACCTCCTCGTCGGTCAGTTCCCGCCGAACCTTGGCAGGGACACCGGCGACCAATGATCTCGGCGGGATCTGTGCACCTTCCGTCACCAGTGCACCTGCGGCAACGAGACAGTCCTCTCCCACCACGGCACCGTTCATGATGACGGCAGCCATGCCGACCAAGGTTCCGTCGCCGACGGTGCAACCGTGCAAGACGGCATTGTGTCCCACACTCACGTTGCGTCCGATCGTAAGCGGGAAGCCCGGATCCACATGTGCGACAACACCGTCCTGAATGTTGGACCCACCACCGATTGTGATCTCCTCCGAGTCGGCCCGTAGAACGGCCTGGTACCAGACACTGCTGTCCGGACCGAGATTCACTCGCCCGACGAGCGTCGCAGTGGGGGCGAGCCACGCGGATGCGTCGACGGTAGGAGATCCGCACTCGAGCGCGAGCAGCATCGACCCTGGGTTCTTGTCGGTCATGAGTTCCTGTTTCCTTCCAGCGGCACGAATATCTGAGAAATCCACATCACAGTGGTTGTCATACGTGATCCAGCACACTATGGTCATTCCTACCAGAAGATAATGCCTTTATCAAATAATGATAATTGGCCATCTTCACTCTGACTTACTACGTACTGCAGGGAGTGACCACCGGTGTCCATCACCACTGAGAACGGCCCTTTGCACGGAATCCGTGTGATCGAGCTGGGCAATTTCATCGCTGCACCCTTCGCGAGTCGCCTTTTCGCCGACTTCGGTGCCGACGTCATCAAGATCGAGCGCCCCGGCGTCGGCGACGAACTTCGCGGCTGGCGTCGAAGCCGCGGCGACACCTCCATGATGTTTCGAACCATTGCTCGCAACAAGCATTCGGTGACTCTCGATCTTCGTACCGACGAAGGCCGCGATCTCGCGCTGAAGTTGGTCGAGACCGCCGATGTCGTCGTGGAGAACTTCCGGCCCGGCACCCTCGAGCGGTGGGGACTGGGACCCGACCGACTACAGGAAGCCAATCCCGACGTGGTCATGGTCCGTATCTCGGGCTACGGCCAAACCGGTCCGCATCGAGACCGGGCCGGATTCGGCGGGGTAGCAGAAGCATTCGGCGGATTGCGCCACGTCACCGGCCACGCGGATCGCGAGCCCGTTCGGCCGGCAGCACCCATCGGCGACGTACTGGCCGGATTGCACGGTGCCGTCGGCGCTCTCGTGATGCTCCTGGCCCGCGAACGGAGCGGAAATCATTCCCGGCCCAAGGTTGCCGACGTCGCACTCTACGAGGCGGTGTTCATGGCCATGGAATCGCTGGTCCCGGACTACGACGCATACGGCACGGTTCGCCAGCGCACAGCGGGCAATCTTCCCGGCGTGGTCCCCAGCGGCATCTATCCGTCCCAGGACGGCAGCGTCATGATCGCCGGAAACTCGAGCAGCGTGTTCGGACGGCTCATGACCGCGGTGGGCCGAGCAGACCTGGCCGCCGACCCGGAACTGGCGAACGGCGACAAACGATTTGCGCGCGAGGCCGAACTCGACGGAGCCATCTCCGACTGGACGTCGGTAAGGCCGACAGCTGTTGTCGTCGACGAACTCGGTGCCGCCGGTATACCCGTCGGAGAAGTGTTCGACGCAGCTCAGATCGCCGACGACGAACACTTCGTTTCACGCGGGATGGTCCAACCTCTGAAAGTCTCTGTGGAACAGGGCAGTACCGAGGAAGTGCGCTTTCCCGGAGTGGTTCCACGCTTCGGCGACGAACCCACCGCCGTGAAGTGGGCCGGACCGGACCTCGGCGAGCACACGGACGATGTTCTCGGCCGCATGCTCGGACTCACCGAGGAGCAGCTCGACGATCTCCGCGCCAGGAAGGTGATCTGACATGCCTCGCGTACACATCACCGACGTTTATCTCCGCGACGGATTGCAGGACGAGAAGTGCATCGTCCCCACGGAGGACAAACTCGCCGTACTCGACGCCACCCTCGCGTCGGGCATCACGACCGTCGAGATCGCCTCGTTCGTTTCTCCCACACGAGTGCCACAGATGGCCGACGCCGAAGAGGTCGTTTCGCGTGCGCCGCGCCGATCCGATACCCGCTACACCGCATTGACATTGAACGGACGGGGAGTGCACCGGGCCGCCGAGACCGACATCGATGTGATCCAGGTCGTCACCTCCGCCAGTGAGAGCCACAGCCGCGCGAATGCCGGACGGTCGTCCGAGGACGCTCTGCAGGGTCTGCACCGTGCAGTCGCGGCGCATCCGGATCGGACGTTCATCGGCGGAGTCAGTACCGCTTTCGTGTGCCCGTTCGATGGCATCATCACGCCCGCACGGCTCGTCGAGGTCTGCACGCGCATGGCCGACATCGGCGTATCGAGCCTCGGTCTTGCGGATACCCTCGGCATCGCGACCACGGATCAGGTACTGGTCGGAGCCGACGCCGTCCGAAAGGCGTTGCCGGAGTTGACGATCAGCCTGCACCTGCACAACGCCCACGACCAGGCCCTCGAGACAGCGGTACGTGCAGTGCTCGACCTCGAGATCGAGCACTTCGACAGCGCGCTCGCCGGTTACGGCGGTTGCCCCTTCGCCCCGGGCGCGCACGGAAACCTGGCCACCGAGCAGCTCGTCGACAGGTTCCATCGCGCCGGAATCGACACCGGTATCGACACGGCTGCTCTGGCCGCCGCTGCCGATCTCGCTCGTTCAGTGGTCGATCGCGCTCTCCCTCTCCCCACTTCTGCTTCCGCTCTCTGATCAGGCGGGCTCCGGTCCGCGCATCGCCGATTCCCCTACGGCACAACCTCATCCTCCGTCCGAAAGGCCAGCCATGGTCTACGCAATCTCGATCATCGCCCTCATCGCAATCTTCACGGTCGCGACGATCACTCCCATCAACATGGGCCTACTGGCCTTCGCCGGCGCCTTCCTCATCGGTGGCGCGATATCCGGCATACCTATCGAAGACATCATCGACGCATTCCCAGGTAGCACCTTCATCATCGTCGGTGGCATCACCTTGTTGTTCGCCATCGCCAAAGCCAACGGAACCATCGACGTCGTCATCGATCGATCCCTCCGGCTCGTGGGCGGACGGCGCTGGGCCATCCTGTGGATGATGTTCCTGCTGTCCGGCCTGTTGATGGCCCTCGGATCCGTGCTCGCCGTCGGCATGCTGGCACCGATCGCGATGCCGCTGGCCAAGCGCAACAACATCAATCCCTTCCTGATGGGCATGGTCGTCAGCCATGGCGCGCTCGCCTGCTGCTTCTCCCCGATCAACCTCTACGGCGCTTTCGTCAACGGCTTGATGGACTCCACCGGTGTGGGCTCACATCCGCTCGCGCTGTTCCTCATCCCGTTCGTTCTCAACACGCTGATCGCACTGGTGCTCTTCCTCGTTCTCGGCCGCGACCTGATCAAAGACCGCACGCGTGCGTTCGATGTCCAGGATCTCCGCGACCAGGAGGGCGGGCTGCCGGTGCAGTCAGGACCGCGTCCGGGCAACACCGGGTTGCCCGAGGGCAGCGGTGGCGGCACCGCCGTGCAAGTCGAAGCCGATCCGATCGAAGCAGCCTCGGTCACAACGGTTCCCGATCAAGCCGTTCCCCTGACTCGAGTGCGCGTACTCACGCTTCTCGGTATTGCCGCCCTGGTTCTGCTGTCCGTGACCTTGGGCGTCGACATCGGCGTCAGCGCGATCTGCGTGTCGGTCGTGTTGTTGCTGCTGGCACCGAAGACTCATCCGAAGGTGGTCGACAACATCGCCTGGCCTGCCGTGGTTCTGGTATGCGGTGTTCAGACGTACATGGCGGTCATGACCCAGAACGGTACGCTGGGATTCCTCGGCGACGCCGCCTCCGCCCTGGGATCACCACTGCTGACGGCACTCATCCTGTGCTACGCGGTGGCCATCATCTCGGCGTTCGGATCGTCGATCGGCACCATCGGTATCGCCCTCCCACTCGCTGCACCCATGCTCGCCGCCGGCGAGCTGGGAGCCATCGGATTCGTTGCTGCCATTGCATTCTCGGCGACGGTGGTGGACGTGAGCCCGTTCTCCACCAACGGCGTGATGGTCCTGGCCGAGGCACGAGTGGACGACAAAGCCCGATTCCAGCGAAAGATGTTGGGTTACTGCGGACTCGTCGTTCTCCTCGCTCCGCCGACCGTATGGTTGCTGACGGTGGTCGGGCCTTCGATGACCTGATTCGAGAGCCTCTTCGGCCCCTGCCTCGACGCGGACGTGCTCAGTCGCGCGTTCGTCGATAGGCAGGGGCCTTCGGCGTTCTCTCTGGCTCGGCGGTGTTCAGCAACGGCATCGCTCGAAACTCGACCAGTTCCGAGAGCACGACCACACTGGTGGACCGCGCGATCGTACGAGACTGGTTGAGCACGATCAGAGTTCGCTGCAGATCGTCGTGCGAGGCGGCCGCGACCCGGCACAGTACGTCGCCGGCACCGGTCGTTGCGAATGCTTCCAACACCCCGGGTATTTGCTCCAGAACAGCGACGACGTCACCGAGAGCGCCCTGGGCGATCTCCAACGTCACGAACGCCTGAACGCCGTAACCTGCTGCAGCCAAGCCGATTCGAGGCTGATACCCCCTGATGACACCGGCGTCCTCCAGTCGCTGCAGACGAGCCGACACAGTCGCACGCGCAACGCCGAGCGTCCGCGACAGCTCGAGCACACCGATCCTCGAATTGTCATGCAGCGCAGCGAGCATCGCCCGGTCCAACTCGTCCAATGTGGATTCCATCGCGCACCTCCAGCTTTCTGTACGAATTGTATAGCACGCGACGCATTCTCCTGACCTATCTGTACAGCTCAGATAGCAGAAGTTCGGTCGATCGACACCTCTCACCGGCAATGTTTGAGTCATCAGGACAGTTCGCTCAGCTCGAACCGAAGGCGGCCGATCCCCTCGTCGCCGCGCCCGAGCCATCACACCAACCAGGGAGCCTTCATGAGCCTCGACAGCATCCTCAACGACGACGAAAGATTGGCCGATCTCGATGCAGATCAGCTTCGACAGCTCGTCGGCCTTGTCGAGTACGACGACAAGAAAGATCCCTTTCCGGTCAGCGGCTGGGACGCCATCGTGTGGGTCGTCGGCAACGCGACGCAGACCGCGCACTTCTTCCAGTCCGCGTTCGGCATGGAGCTCGTTGCCTACTCCGGCCCGACAACGGGCCAACGTGACCACCACGCGTACGTGCTCAAGTCCGGCGCAGTGCGTTTCGTCATCAAGGGAGCCGTCGATCCGGACAGCGATCTGGTCGCCCACCACACCCGCCACGGCGACGGCGTCGTCGACATCGCGCTGGCCGTACCGGATGTGGATCGATGCATCGAACATGCGCGGGCCCAGGGCGCGCGAGTACTGCAAGAGCCGACCGACATCTCCGACGAGCACGGCACAGTCCGCACCGCGGCCATCGCGACCTACGGCGACACCCGGCACACGTTGGTGGACCGCTCCCGCTATACCGGCACCTACCTCCCCGGCTACGTACCGCGAACGTCGACGTTGCAGCGACCGGAAGGCGCTCCCAAGCGCATCTTCCAGGCTCTCGATCACGTGGTCGGCAATGTCGAGCTCGGCAAGATGGACGAGTGGGTCGACTTCTACCACCGCGTCATGGGTTTCACGAACATGGCCGAGTTCGTCGGGGCCGATATCGCCACCGATTACTCGGCGCTGATGAGCAAGGTCGTCTCCAACGGCAATCACCGCGTGAAGTTCCCACTGAACGAGCCGGCCATCGCCAAGAAGCGTTCACAGATCGACGAGTACCTGGACTTCTACCGAGGCCCGGGAGCACAGCATCTGGCGCTCGCGACCAACGACATCCTGTCCTCGGTCGATGCCCTCCGCGCAGCGGGCGTCGAATTTCTCGCCACACCCGATTCGTACTACGAGGACCCGGAACTGCGGGCCCGTATCGGCAACGTCCGGGTACCGATCGAAGAGCTGCAGAAGCGCGGCATTCTCGTCGACCGTGACGAGGACGGGTATCTGCTGCAGATCTTCACCAAGCCACTGGTCGATCGCCCGACGGTATTCTTCGAGCTGATCGAACGCCACGGCTCACTCGGCTTCGGCATCGGTAACTTCAAGGCACTGTTCGAGGCCATCGAGCGGGAGCAGGACGCGCGCGGAAACTTCTGACTCGTGATCTGTTCGACGCCGCCCACTGTCAGCGTTCGGTGGGCGGCGTCGTGCGTCCCAGACCGCCTCGGTCCTCGTCGAAAATCAGCCATGTGCGGGTCGCCCGAACGCCGTCGAGCGATTGCAGGCCCTCCAGCACCACCAGCCGTAGGCTCTCGTTGTCGGGAGTCCTGATGAGTACCAGCACGTCGAAATCCCCTCCGAGCAAGCTGAAATGGTCGACGAACTCCATCGCCCTCAGCCCCTCGGACACGGTCCGCCACGAATCCTGACGGATGGACAACGCGATGAACGCCGAGGTTCCGAGCCCGGACGCCGCGTGATCCACCTGCACGGTGAACCGTTCGATGACACCGGAATCCTTGAGTCTGTCCACCCGCGTATAGGTATGTGCCCGCGAGAGATTCAAACGATCTGCCAGAACCCGCATCGACACCCGACCGTCCGCGCTGAGCTCGGCGAGAATGCGACGATCCGTGTCGTCCAACTCCACACGTCTCGAGACGTCGTCCATTCGTCCGCTCCTACCTGGTAGTTCCTTGCACCGATCGGACGGATTCTGGGTTCGTGCGCCGATTGGCGACCATATGTCTGCAATTCTACGACCTTCGGGCTTGTTCATCACAAAATCGGCCAGAATCGCCGTACAAGCCGATTTCAGGAGAGTGCGTCATGACGATCGTCGAGAAGATAGCGGCAACGTCCTATCAACAGTTCATGCCCGCCGACCGTCCCGTGCAGTATCTCGCGCCGGACGGGACGGGCGTGGACAGTGCCGCCCGCTACGCACACCCGTCCAACGAGCGCCTGCTCGAGATGTATCGCTCGATGGTCCACGGTCGCCGATTCGACCAGCAGGCAACAGCTTTGACCAAGCAGGGCCGTCTCGCGGTCTACCCGTCCTCGCGCGGACAGGAGGCCTGCCAGATCGCCGCAGCCCTCTGCCTGGGCGAGCAGGACTGGATGTTCCCGACGTACCGTGACTCGATGGCTCTCGCGGCGCGAGGCGTCGACCAGGTGGAGTTGCTCGGCATGCTCGCCGGCTACTGGCACTGCGGCTACGATCCGACCGCCTACAAGGTCGCTCCCCAATGCACCCCACTGGCAACACAATTGCTCCACGCGACCGGATTCGCGTTTGCCGAGGCCAAGCAGGGTCGCGACACCATCGCCCTCGCGTTCTGTGGAGACGGAGCCACCAGCGAGGGCGACTTCCACGAGGCCCTCAACTTCGCCGCGGTGTTCCGGGCCCCGGTCATCTTTCTGGTGCAGAACAACGGCTTCGCGATCAGCGTTCCACTGGCACGTCAGAGTGCGGCTCCGTCGTTGTCGCACAAGGGAGTCGGCTACGGAATCGGCAGCGAGCAGGTCGATGGCAACGACCCGATTGCCATGATGGCCGTGATGGACGAGGCCGTGAAGTACGTCAGAGCAGGCAAGGGGCCGGTGGTCGTCGAGGCGCACACCTACCGCATGGACGCGCACACCAACGCCGACGATGCCACGCGCTACCGCAAGGCCGACGAGGTCGAAGGGTGGCTGGCCCGAGATCCGCTCTCGCGCCTCGATTCCTACCTCGAAGGCCAGGGGCTACTCACCGACGAGCTGCGCGAGCAGATGACGGTATCGGCCGACGCCGACGCCGCTGCGCTTCGCGCCGGCATGAACGTCGAGCAGGAAGTCGACCCCAAGGATCTGTTCCGGTTCGTCTACTCCTCCCCCACACCCGCCCTGATCGAACAACGCGATCAGGTTGCCGCCGAAATCGCTGCAGGAGAACTGTCATGACCACGATGACCATGGCCGGAGCACTGAACGCCGCCCTGCGCGACGCGTTGACCGAGGACGAGAAGGTCGTCGTGTTCGGCGAGGACGTCGGCACACTCGGCGGCGTCTTCCGCGTCACCGACGGACTGACCCGCGACTTCGGCGACGACCGCTGCTTCGACACCCCGCTCGCCGAGTCGGGTATCGTCGGATTTGCAATCGGAATGGCGATGTCGGGTTACAAGCCCGTCGTCGAGATGCAATTCGACGCCTTTGCCTACCCGGCCTTCGAGCAGATCGTGTCTCATGTGGCCAAGCTGCGCAACAGAACTCGTGGCTCACTCACCGCGCCGATGGTCATACGCATCCCGTTCGCCGGCGGTATCGGCGGCGTCGAGCATCACTGCGACTCGTCCGAGGCCTACTACGCCCACACCCCGGGCCTGAAGGTCGTCTCGCCGTCCACTGTCGCCGACGCGTACTCGCTCATGCGCGACGCCATCGCCGATCCGGACCCGGTGATCTTCCTAGAGCCGAAGCGGCTGTACTTCTCCAAGGACGACATCGAATTGACCAAGACCGAGCCGATCGGCACCGCCGTCGTCCGCCGTGCCGGTACCGATGTCACTCTTCTCGCGTACGGACCCACCGTGTCTGTGGCCATGCAGGCCGCGGAGTTCGCAGCCGAGGACGGCCGGAGCGTCGAAGTCATCGATCTGCGCTCGCTCAACCCGTTCGACGACGAGACCGTCGGGGCCTCGGTACGTAAGACCGGTCGCTGCATCGTGATTCAGGAAGCACAGGGCTTCTCCGGTGTCGCCGCCGAGATCGCGTCGCGGGTATCCGAGCGTTGCTTCCATCACCTGCACGCTCCGGTTCTGCGGGTCACCGGTCTCGACATCCCCTACCCCGCACCGAAACTGGAGCATTTCCACCTGCCGTCCGCTGACCGTGTGCTCGACGCGATGGACCGACTGCAGTGGAACGACGCCCCCGACCTGAGCAAGGCGGTCACGGTATGAGCATGCAGGTGTTTCTGCTCCCCGACCTCGGGGAAGGACTGACCGAGGCCGAGATCGTCGAGTGGAAGGTCAAGCCCGGCGACACCGTAACCATCGATCAGGTCGTCGTCGAGGTCGAAACTGCAAAAGCGTCCGTCGAGGTGCCGTGTCCCTTCGAGGGTGTGGTCGGCGAACTGCACGCCGCCGAGGGCACTTCACTGGCCGTCGGTGCTCCCCTGATCAGCATCACCGGCGGTGCTATTTCCGATACGCCTGCCGCCCATGAGCGGTACCGCGAGGAAGAACGCGCCGGCTCGGGCAATGTGCTCATCGGCTACGGCACAGGACACGGCCCGACCGGTCGTCGCAAGCGGAGTGCGGCTCCGCCGCAGCAGAGAGCGGCTGCGCCGCAGGTGAGCGGAAACTCGACCCAGGCTACGAGTTTCCACTCACATGCGCCGAAGGTGCTCTCCCCGATCGTTCGCAGCATGGCGTTGCAGGGTGGGCTCGATCTGGCCAGCATCGATACCGCTGGCGGCCACGGAGTGATCACCCGCGCGGACGTCGAGCGAGCCTTGGCCAGTTCGACCGCTGCTTCCTCGTCGGAGGGAGTCACTCGAATCCCGATCACCGGGATTCGTAAGACCATCGCCGACAAGCTCTCTCGCAGTCGCGCGGAGATCCCCGAGGCAACTGTCTGGGTCGACGTCGACGCGACCGCTCTGCTGCAGGCCCGCCGCGACCTCGATGCCTCCATCGACGGAGTCAAGGTGACGCTGTTGGCGGTTCTCGCCAAGCTGACGATGATCGCTTTGGCCAAGTTCCCCGAGCTGAACAGCACGGTCGATACTGCCGCGGGCGAGATCCTGCGCTACGAGAACGTCGGACTCGGCATCGCCGCGCAGACCGACCGTGGACTGATGGTTCCTGTTGTGCCGCAGGCGGACAAGGCCGATCTGAAGGAACTGTCCGAGCGGTTGGCCGAGTTGACCGAACTCGCACGGACCGGTTCCCTACCCGCCGCCCGCCTGAGCGGCGGAACGTTCACGCTCAACAACTACGGAGTGTTCGGGGTCGACGGCTCGGCCGCGATCATCAACCATCCCGAGGCCGCGATCTTAGGCATCGGACGCATCATCGACCGCCCGTGGGTGGTCGACGGCCAGTTGGCCGTCCGCAAGGTCGCACAGCTGTCGTTGGCGTTCGATCACCGCGTGTGCGACGGCGGAGTGGCCGGTGGTTTCTTGCGCACTGTGGCAGATTTCGTCGAGAACCCCGTCGTGGCATTGGGTTCCGTCCGATGAGTGACGTGGACGTTCTCATCCTCGGTGGCGGATCCGGCGGGTACTCGTGTGCTCTGCGGGCCGAGCAGCTCGGTCTGTCGGTTGCGTTGGTGGAGGAAGACAAGCTCGGTGGCACCTGCCTGCATCGCGGGTGCATCCCCACCAAGGCGCTGCTGCACACGGCCGAGGTTGCCGATGCGGTGCGCGGGGCTGCTCATGTCGGCGTCACCGCATCGTTCACTGGTGTGGACATGCCTGCGGCACTGGACTATCAGCGCAGCGTGGTCGCCGGCCTGTACAGCGGGCTGCAAGGTCTGTTGAAGCGACCGGGTATCGAGATCGTGTCCGGCCGTGGACAAGTGGCCGGTCCTCGCACCGTCGAGGTGGAGGGTCGACGCATCACCGGGGCCTCACTGGTTCTCGCGACCGGATCGTATTCGCGCACCATCCCGGGCGTCGAGCTTGGACCTCGCGTTCTCACCAGCGACGACGCATTGGCGCTCGACCGTATCCCCGAGTCTGTCGTCGTACTGGGCGGCGGAGTCATCGGTATCGAATTCGCCAGCATCTGGGCCTCTTTCGGTGCTCAGGTCACCGTCGTCGAGGCCCTCGATCGTATCGTGCCGGGCGAAGACGAATGGTCGTCGAAGCAGTTGACCAAGGCATTACGCAAGCGCGGCATCGACATTCGTACCGGCACCAAGGTCGAGACCGTCACCGAATCTCCCGACGACGTCGCAGTGGCGCTGTCCTCCGGAGACACCCTCTCAGCCGATGTCGTGCTCGTCTCCGTCGGACGCGGACCCCGGACCGACAGCTTGGGTTTGGCCGAGCAGGGCATCGCCACCGAACGGGGCTTCGTCACTGTCGACGACAATCTGCTCACCACGGCGGACGGCGTCTATGCCGTCGGCGACATCGTGGCGGGCTATCAGTTGGCTCACCGAGGATTCCAACACGGCATGTTCGTCGCCGAACACATCGCCGGCCTGGCACCGGCACGCATCGACGGCGATCTCATTCCGCGCGTGACCTATTCACACCCGGAGGTCGCGTCGGTGGGACTCACCGAAAAGGCCGCGGAGCAGACATACGGCACCGTGACCTCCGTTGTCTACGACCTCGGCGGCAACGGCAAGAGCCGCATCCTGTCCACCGCCGGTGGAGTCAAAGTGATTCGAGCCCGTGACGACGGCCCGGTTGTCGGTGTTCACCTCCTCGGTGACCGCGTGGGCGAGCTGATCGGCGAGGCACAACTCGCCGTGGCATGGGAAGCACTGCCATCTGAAGTCGGGAGTTTCGTGCATGCTCACCCCACGCAGAACGAGGCACTCGGTGAGGCGATGATGGCGCTGTCGGGACGTCCGCTGCACGCGCACAGTTGACCGCTGCCGGAACAGGTTTCGTCATGGTCGACCCGATGTCAGGTCGGGCCCGGGTCGGGTGGGGCTCGAACTGTGCACGATCAGTGTGCGCGCAGAGTCGCAGACCTGGGCCGGATCGGTGCTGAAGAAATACCTCCACTCGTTCGACGGCGAGGCTGGAGCATCGGGGTCGAGCGGGGCGGCGACCAGGGCGCAGTAGAACCGTTGGCCGATGACGGCGATGGCACCGATTCTTTCCGAGGGTTGAACCAGGTCGGCGTGGCGCACCCCATCGGTGGCAGTGAACAGTGCGCGCGGTGCGTCGAGCGCTTTGACGTACGGGTGTCGGCGCGCCAGATGCTGCAGTTTGCGCGCCATGTCTGCGCTGCACAATTCCGGTTCGCGGAACGCGACGACGATCGTCAGAGTCTCGGTGGTCGTCATCGCGAAGTCGAGCAAATGGTCGGAGATGGACGTGAGGAGCGAGATCGACGTCGTGTCGGTGGCGCGGTCGTCGAGAATGTCGGTCAACGGTCTCGTCACAGGAGGGCGTGGCTGCACAGGAAAGGAGGAGGTCGGGGATGCATCGAGGGGGCCGGGACGGCCGAGATGAAACCCTTGCCCGTAGTCGGCACCCCACGCCAAGGCCTTGTCCTTCTGTCTCTCGGTTTCGATTCCTTCGGCGATGAGTGTCACCTCGAACCGGCTCGAGTATGCGAGCACGGCGAGCAAGGTGGCGAGCTTGTCGCCGGGGAGGTCGTCGTCGAGCAACGATCTGTCGAGTTTGATCACTTCCGGTGCCAGAAGGGGCAGCAGTACCAGAGAGTCGGGGTCGGCACCGACGTCGTCGAGAGCGATGGTGACTCCGTCACGTCGGAGTCGGTCCGCCGATCTGAGCAGGCGTGCAGGGTCGGTGAGCAGGGAGCGTTCGGGGAATTCCGCAACCGGCCGAACCTGGGAGCCGCCTGCGCGGAGCAACTGGCTGAGGCGGCGGACCGAGGCCGACGAGTTCTCGGAGGACATCGCTTCGGCTTCGATGTTGACGAACAACGTACGCGGCGCGTGGTCTGCAGGGGTCGACTGTGCCGCTGTGGTGACTGCCGACTCAATGCATCTGCGGTCCAACTCGTCGACCATTCCCATGGTGCGAGCGATGTCGAAGATCTGTTCCGGCGAGGTGTCCGGAAACGCCGGCCACCGGGTGAGTGCCTCGTGCGCGACGACCAACCCGGTTCTCGAGTCGACGATCGGCTGAAAGATCGAGGTCAGTGAGCCGAAACGCTCGTCGAAGCCCCTGTCGACGCCCAATTCTCACCCCACGTTCTCGGTCCCACCGCTGCACGTACACAGAGACTTTCGTTCCCTGTGCCGCGGCACGCGGGCGCGTTGTCCGTACGCGGGGCTTCGCCACAGCGGATGGACGGCGTCTGCTTAGTTCTTATCAAGCGATTCGCAGCCTGGCAATGATTGCCGCCCGTTGTTCAGTAACGTGAACCAGCCTGGTGTCGCGTCCGGCTGTAGGACGTGATCAGTGCCGCCCGTCGGCGACAATCATCCGAAAGATGCGGAGACTCAGCAATGTCAGAGCACAGAGTGTTCGATCCGTCCGAGCACGAACACGACTCGATCGTCCGTGGTCTGATCGACGATCCCGCCATCGGCGTCGTCGACACGACACCCGACCAGTTGGCCTCGCTTCGTGGGCTACTTCCCGCGATCGCCGGCGACCTCGCGGAAGAGCCACGGTGGGTGTACTACCCATGGCGGCGCTCACTGGTGCGGGTCCTCGGTCCACGCGGCTTCGATCGGCTGCGACTGGACCGCAACAGAAACAAGATCACCACCGAAGAGCAAGCTCGGTTCAGAGGTCTGCGGGTGGGAATCGTCGGGCTGAGTGTCGGTCATGCCGTCGCGCATACCCTCGCACTGGAGGGATTGTGCGGGGAGTTGCGTCTGGCCGACTTCGACGAGCTCGATCTGTCGAATCTCAACCGCGTCCCGACTTCGGTGCTCGATCTGGGCGTGAACAAAGCGGTCGTGGCAGCCCGACGAATTTCCGAGCTCGACCCCTATCTGAATGTGCAGGTCTTCGCGAACGGTGTGACGGCCGAGACGCTCGGTGGCTTCCTCGACGGACTCGATCTCGTCGTCGAGGAATGCGACTCGATCGACACCAAATTGCTGGTCCGCCACCACGCCCGCGCCCAGGGTATTCCTGTGGTGATGGAGACCAGCGACGGAGGCGTCCTCGATATCGAACGCTTCGATCTCGAACCCGACCGACCGGTGTTTCACGGGCTGCTCGGCGAAATGGACACCGCGGATCTGGCCGACATGACCATCGAGCAGAAGAGCACAATTGCAGCGACGTTGCTCGAACCGAGCAAGCTGACCCCTCGAATGATTGCGTCGGTGCCGGAGATCGGGCGCACGCTCTCGACGTGGCCCCAGCTCGGCGGAGACGTCGCACTCGGGGGTGCCGCTGTAACCGCTGCCGTGAGGGCATTCGGCCGCGGCGAACCACTCCCTTCAGGTCGGCGGCGGATCGATCTGGATGGATTGGTACGCACCGGCCTCGACCCTGCCGCCGGTCCTGCAAACGTGTGAGCGGGCGCACCACCGGCGAGGAGCTCCGACAGATACTGTTTGTGGGGTTCGCCCAACCCTGATCCGAGGAATCATTCGATGAACGTGATCGACCAGTCGCCTCGTCGGCGCACGAACTTCTGGCGATCACGGCTCGACACCCGCACGGCCGCAGTCATCGCGAGCGCCACCGGTGCGGTGCCGCTGTTGGCCATTGCGCTGCTGTCACCGACATTCCTACGGCCGAACGCACTTCCGGTTCTCATCGCCGTGCTGACGTTTACTGCAGTCACCGTGCTTTTCGCCGCCAGGGTGGGGCGGTTGAGCGAACGCCAATTCGCGGTCCTGGGTTTCGGGGGTATGACCGGAGTCGCGATCAGTGCCTACCTGATCGCGGATCCGGCAGGAACGCGTGCGGTCACCTCGATGTTGGCCATCGTTCCGGCCATCGCCGCATCGAGCTCACCACCACGTGTGACTGCCGGCCTGTCCGCGGTCTCGGTGGTGATGGCCACGGCACTGTCGGTGATCAGTGTGGGATCTTCAGGGTGGGCGGTGACTGCGGTCGCTATCGGTGCCGCCGTGACCACGGTGCTGGTGCCGGTCGCGCTCATCGGTGGCCTGCGCCGAACACTGTCGGTGGTCAACCGGAAACTGCAACAACTGGCCGACACGGATCCGCTGACCGGTCTGGTCAATCGACGCGGACTGCTGTCGAACGCCGGGATCCTGGTGCACGAGGCCTGCGAGCGAGGGAAACCGTTGTCTGCGCTCGTAGTCGACGTCGACTACTTCAAGGCCGTCAACGACACGGCCGGTCACACAGCCGGCGACCGAACGCTCGCCGCGGTTGCCGCCACCCTGGCGAATGCGGTGCACGCGGTGGTCGGCGCATCGGATGCGGTGGTTGCCCGGACCGGCGGCGAAGAGTTCCTGATCCTCGCCACACACCGAGAGGATCACGAGCTCACGCGGCGGATACTCGACCGAGTCCGGTCCGACTGCACGGTGACCGTGAGTATCGGAACGGTGACTGTGGACGTGCGACCGGCCGCGTCCGATGACGGTGCGTCACCCGCGACAAGCCTCGCTTCGACCGAATCGGGCGGTCTCGATCAAGTACTCGATGCAGTCGTCCGCGCCGCTGATGCCGCGCTCTACCGAGCCAAGACCGACGGCCGAGACCGCGCCTGCCACGCGGGGACCTTGACGATCAGCTGGCAGGGCACCCTACAGGGTCGGCAACACGAAAATGGTCGACGCCAGTGATGTAGCGAGCCGCTACGCCACGAACAGGACCTGCCGATCGTCCCCGCACAGTGCGCGGACCTCGTCGACCATCGAGCGCCACACCTCGGGCTGCGCGGCCTGCGCGAGGGTAGTTCGGTCCCACCACATCATGACGGTCCGGTACTGCTCACTCGGATACGCGGCAGCGGGGATGCCGTGGTCGATCCGCCCACCGGAACTCTCCCACAAACGCAGGACGTGATCGGCCGCGCTGGCGAACAGGTACCGGCTGCCGGTCAATTCGAGCGTCGGCAACGCTGTTCGAGCCAGGACATTCGACACCGTCCGCCCTGCGGCCCCCGCATCGACCCACGCGCTTTTCATTTCCACGATTCCGTGGGGAAGTCGAGACCGAAGCAGGTCGGTAACCGGTGCCAGTCCGGGCGAGTCCTTCCACTCGGTGAGGACATGGGATTGCTCGACCATCGCGTACGGCCCCTGGGCTCGAACGCCGCCGAGCATCTCTCCTGCCTCATCGCACACCACGTAGAACAGTGCTGTCGTTGCGCCGGAAGCCACTTCTTCCATGTCGAGAGCCGCGGTGACACCGTGGCGTGAATACGACTCCCACGCTCCTTCGACGTAGCGGGACCACAGTTCCGGGGAGCCCGACGGCGTCGCGGCTGTCAATGTCAGGGCTCCGTCCGCGCAGGGCGTCGACCGGTGGACGGAGTCCAGGCCTCGCCCCCGGACGAGGCTCGTCCTGTCCGTCGGCACACTGCAAACCGAGCGGGGACGGTCTACGTATTCGATGGTGCGTGCCGAGGGCACGTCGGGGAGGAGGGGGGTAGTCATGGGCGCACTCCTGGCTGATCCCTCGACGCCCTTCTGGGGCAAAATCGAGGGCATGGTTGATTCCTGAACAATCGTCAAACCTATTGTGTCCAGAAAACAACCCTACGGACCAGCGAAATAGCCTAAAACGTACTGCAGACCTGTTATTTGTCGTCACTCTGTGACATATCACTGGGCGAGTCCGACAGAAGGTCTGCGGTCACTGTGGATAGTCACATATCCAGGTCATGATGTCCGAGGCGGTCAGCGGCACGCTCTCCATCAGGAGAGTAATCCGTGTGAGCATCTGAATCGAACGAGCTGTGTCGATCGCGAGTCCAGCTGACCCACGGCTGCGTCCCTGAAATCTGCATAGGTGCGCATTGTTCGCTGGAACCGACGATGCTGTCCGGCGGCCGTGGGACCCCGCATGCTGGCCGATGTGTGCTGTTCAGTGCGGGTAGCGCCGCAGAATCGCTCGGGCGGCTTGGGTGACGGTGGCTCGGTCGAAGGTCTGCACGAAGTCGAAAGTGCGGTCGAGGTCAGGGCCGTTGTCGTGGCGGTCACGTGCGGACAGAAGTGCCGCGTGGTGTGGACCGAGGGTGATGACGGTCCACTCCTGGACGAGTGGGTCGCCCGGGTCGAGTGGGGCATGTCGAACGTTGCCGTCGACGAGGGCGGGTAGGCCCACGCCGTAGACCCCGGCGAAACCAATGGTTTCTGCGAGATGATGCCATCGAGCGGAGGTGGTGGGTGTGAAGTGTTGTGCGCGTTGGAAAGTGCCGAGTGCGATCATCGATGATCCGGACGCTGCGGCGTGCGCTTCGAGGGATTTGCTCATCTGAATCAACAGCTTTTTCGTTCCCCGCCGGGCGGTGGCGTGTGCCGAGGCAATGGCGTAGGGGGTGCTCGAGTCGGTGGTCGGTGTGGTCCAGACCGGGTCGGCGGGCATAGGAACGACCGGCTCGTCGAGGAGCTCGGCAGGGTCTTCGACTGCCGGGAACAGCTGCCCCGTTCCGTATGTGGCTCCGATGGTGATCGCGGCCAGGCGGGTGGCTTCGGTGTCGACGCCTTCGGCGACGATCACTGCGTGGGAGCGCTCGGCGTAGGCGGCGAGGGCATGAGTGGTGGTTCCGACGTCGTGTCCGGTTTCGGTGAGCAGGTCCGCTGCGGTGATGACGATGTCGGGCTCGATCAACGGCAGAAGGGTCGTCGCGTGGGGGTGGTCTCCGACGCCGTCGAGTGCGATCAGCTTTCCGCCGGTCCGCGCGGATGCTATCGCGGCCATGGCCTGGTGGGGGTCGGCGAGGACGGCTGAGGCGTCGACGGTGACGACGACGCGTTCGAGCATCGTCGATGTGCGTTCGCGGTCGCTGTCGTCGAGGGCGCGGCGTGACTGCGCATCGACGGTGAGGATCAGGGGCAGGTGTTCGGCGAGGGTACGTGCAGGTGCGGTGTTCGCAAGTGTGGTCTTGTGCAGATCGAATTGGGGTCGCTGCTGCATCAGGTGTGCGGCGCGGCGCAGCGCGTCAGCGGAGTCCAGTGCAGAGCCGGCAGGGCCTCGTAGTTGGAGTTCGGCTCCGGCAAGGGCGTTGTCGTCGAGTCGTCGGATGGGTGCGAACTGCATGGTGACGACCAGTCCTATCGATTCCGAGAACGAGGTGGACGGTGAATGCGCGGTCTCGGTGTCGCGATGTGCTGCCATGCAAAATCCTCCCCGGCCACGCGAGGTCGCCCTGGCCTTCGTCGAAAACCGATCCGAAGTCAGACGGATATGTCGATACGAGTGCCGGCGACTCGACACCGAACCGACAATACCGCGCGAGGCGATCGCGCTGCCACGACACGTCTTCGAGCGGTCGCCTCCGGCTCAACCGGTCGCTGTGGAACTCTGAGTGCGGACCGTCTGTAGACGCACGAACGCGCCTACCGGACCGGTAGCGCCGATGCGGAACAATGACCGTGATGCCGAACGAACCTGTTGACGACGACTCCGAGACAACCCAGCACGCCCGCTTCGGATTTCCCTACCGCTGGAGACAGATCGACCCGGCGCGCCGCGGAATCGTGCTGGCGTGGTTGGCATTCACCGTCACCTTCGGGGGTGCCCGGCTGGTCACCTGGCTTATACATATCGACACCAGCGATGTCGGCGACATCAGCGCCGGCGGAGTGCACCTGCACCACTACCTGTGGGGGATTCTGTTGCTGGCAGCCGTCGCCGTCTTCGGTCTCGTGGACCGTTCGCCACGGACACGGTCGTGGATGGGAGCGGTACTCGGGGTGGCCCTGGCGCTGATCGTCGACGAAGCAGCATTGCTCATCACGCTCGAAGATGTGTACTGGCACAGCGAGGGCTGGTCATCGATTGCGCTGGCGATCACCATCATCGGCGTCGTGGGGACCGGACTGGTCCTCACACGCAGTGGTGCCGAGCGAGCCGATTGAAACGCATGCTTCACGCGTGTCGAGTATTCGAGCGGCCCGTTCACAGTTCGGGTCGAGCATGCATTCGCGCGACCGCGTCGCGTCCTGTTCGGCACCCCGACAGCGGTCAGGCCGTCAGCCACGGGCCTCATCGAGTCGCCGGCGACGTCGAACTGGAGTAGTACTGTGCGTCGACAGTATCGACTACGTCAGAACCCCTGCATATACTGCGCCGCAGCAGCTTTCGCGAACCTGGCGTCAGCGCGATTCCCTGACGAATCGAAGAGGCCCGGGGTGATCTCGCACTTCACTCGGGGTGAGATCGTAGTGTCGGCGAACCAAGGTCGAGAGCTGAGCGTGCGAGCTGAATCCCCACTCGGCGGCAATATCGCTGATGCTTTTGTTGACTGTCGTCTGCAGCGCGAGAATCGCGCGGTCGAGCCGCTCTTCTCGTATGGTCCTACTGACCGATGTTCCAGCCTGAGCCATCGAACGATTGAGATGCCGCAGCGTCACTCCCAGAGCGGATGCGACGTCGGCGGCGGACAGCTCGGGATTCGAAATGTTGGCCGCGATGAAGGACAGGGCTTGTTGCTGTCGAATCGCACCGAGATCATTTGCCAGTCCGGCCATCGTCGCGATGAATTCCACAAGGGCGGATGACTTCTCGATCTCGATTCGGGGAGCAGAACCGCCGCCTTCCGGGCCGAACAGCGCGCCTGTGAGTGCTTGCACGGTCGCCGACTGAGCACTCGAGACGATCGGTCGGTCGATGTCCGATCGCCCGAATTGCTGCTGCATTGTCTGTCGTGGCACATCGATGAGCAGCTGCCGCATGTCAGACCCGAATGCGAACAAGTACGGGTGAAGGGTGTCGTAGACGATCACATCACCCGCATGCACCGGGAGGCATCCCTCGGGGTGATAGAAGAACCCCGATCCCTCCATGAGGAGGGTAGCGAAAATGGACTCTTTGGGGTGGTTCCGCACCAGATCCGGAGTGCGTTCGATGATGTGAGGGTTGCCATCGATGTGGGCCAGCTTGAGATCGTCGATCTCGAAGTTCGATTCCTGCGCCACCAGGCCCTCGACGGAATAGGTCCCGCATCGCAATCCCACGAGGGCCTCAGCGTTGTAGTGCTCCCAGTATTCGAGCCGGTCCGTGGGTGCGACATCGTCTGTGCGGATAGAACGCACAGCGGTGAGCTGACTCGCAGGCATGACACCTCCACAATGTGATCTGCGCCATCCTACTGCACGTTTCCTATCGCCCCCGCAACAGCCGAGGCCCGTTTCAGATGTCTCAAAGCCGCAAGAAGTTCGACCGGTATCAGAAAGCCGCGCAAGCGAGTGATGCAGTTCACTGATCGAGTCCCATTCGGGACGCGCACTACTCCTCGATCGGAAGACTGACATGCCTGAACAGCCCAACACCGAATTCTGGCAGGACCTCAAGCCCATCGCCGACTACATGAAGCCGGATGCTCAACCGGAGGTTTTTCACCAATTCGCACCGGTGGACGACGAGCGCTACTACGTACCGTTCAGCGACACTGTTGCCTCGCGCCCCTTGTGGATCTCACCCCGCGACAACAGGTGGGCCGATATCCTCTGGTCGAAGACTGCGGGACTGGTCAATCGGCATTACCACCCGCACGAAGTCTTCGCGTACACGATCTCGGGTAAGTGGGGCTACCTCGAGCAGCCGTGGACGGCCACAGCAGGTTCGTTCGTGTTCGAAACTCCCGGCGAGGGCCACACCTTGGTCGCCTACGAGCACGAGGAGCCCATGCGTGCGTTCTTCGTCGTCAAGGGCCCACTGATCTGGCTCGACGAAGACGGAAACTCGACCGGACACTTCGATGTCCACGACTACCTGGCCCTCTGCCGGGAACACTACGACAAGGTGGGTATCGGGGCGGACTACGTCGATACCCTCATCCGCTGATCCCAACTCGAGGCCATGACATGACTGCCATCGATGCGGGACAGGCCGATGCCACCCGCGGTTACCGTCCTCCCCCTCGCGGTGGACATTACGAGAACGTTCTCCTCGCCGTCCTGTTCGGCACTTTCGGTTTCGTCTTCTTCGACCGACTGGCACTGAACTACCTGACTCCGTACTTCAAAGACGAGTTGGGCCTGGACAATTCACATATTGGGCTGTTAGGCGGCGTACCGGCGCTCGCGTGGGCCGTCTCCGGACTGGCCATCGGCTACCTCTCCGACCGCAAGGACCGCCGCAAGCCGTATCTGATCGCGGCGATCATCGTGTTCACCCTGTTTTCGGCCATGTCGGGACTGGTGGGTGGAATCGCCAGTCTCGTCCTGCTCCGTGCAGTCATGGGATGCGCAGAAGGAGGAGTTCTGCCTCTGGCCCAGCCGATGATGATGTACTCCTCGAGTCCCAAACGACGTGGGCTGAACATGGGCATGGTGCAAGGGTCTTCGGCGGGCTTGATCGGAGGCGTGCTAGGACCGTTCGTGACCGTGTGGCTGGCGGAAAGTTTCGGGTGGCGTACGGCGTTCTACGCCACCGTGGTGCCCGGAGTCGTACTCGCGGTCCTCGTCCTGGTGTTCGTTCGCGACTTGCGACTACGGGAGCCGGCGACTTTGGCTCAGGATGCGGCGGACACGGCTGCACCGATTCACCGGGGTGACCCTTCGATGACGTTCTGGCAGGCTCTACGCACACGCAATGTGGCTTTGTGCCTTGTCATTTCGGTGTTCTACCTGACCTGGTTCACCACTACTCAGACTTTCGCTCCGCTGTATCTGAGCGAGATCAAGGGGTTTTCCGGGGGGGAATTGAGTTTCGTGCTCAGTGGCATCGGTATTGCATGGGTGATCTGGGGAGCTCTGGTGCCTGGAATTTCGGATCGAACAGGACGCCGACCAGCAATGATCGTCTTTTCGGCCCTGGCCGTGTTCGCACCGTTGGCCATTGTGTACGTCGGCTCACCGAGCATGTTGTTCGCCGCTCTGATCGTGACGTACACCGGCATGGGGTGCTTCACCTTGATGATGGCGACGATTCCCGCCGAGACCGTGCCCAGGCACCTCATCGCGACCTGCCTCGGTGCCATCATGGGTACCGGCGAGATCATCGGGGGGTTCGTCGCCCCTTGGTTGGCGGGGTTGCTGTCCGACTCGTTCGGTTTGCAGATGAGTATGTTGATCCCAGCAGGTGCCGCAGCAATCGTGGTCGCATTGAGCTTCGGACTGGTCGAAACAGCGCCTTCTCGAACGGAAGAAGTTCGATGACAGCACCAGTCCTGGCTGTGCGCTGGCACGCCGCCAGAGACGTTCGTCTCGACGAGCTTGTCAGAACTCCCCCGGACAGGGGATTCGTCGAGATCGCCGTGGCCTACTGCGGGGTGTGTGGAAGCGACCTGCACGAGATCGCTGACGGCCCACACGCGATACCGGTCGATGCGCCACATCAGCTCTCGGGAATGAGCGCTCCCATAACCCTGGGGCACGAATTCTCGGGAACGGTGTCGGCTGTCGGCGCGGACGTCACCCACGTACGCGTCGGCGATGCAGTTGTCATAGAACCCAACTACAGATGCGGGCGGTGCGACCAATGTCGGATGGGCCGTTACCACACCTGCGCATCGTTCGGCTTCGTCGGCCTGATGGGAAACGGTGGCCTCGCCGAGCGCGCCACAGTGCCCGGATACATGGTGCACCGCCTACCTTCGGGTTTCGACCTCGCGTCGGCAGCAGTACTCGAACCTGCTGCCGTCGCCTTGCACGCGGTTCGACGGTCGTCGTTCACCCCCGGTGGAACCGCTGCCGTCGTCGGACTCGGCCCCGTCGGTCTACTCGTCGGCCAACTCCTGCGTATCAAGGGGGCTTCACGAATTCTGGGTATCGATCCCGAACCCAGCCGCCGAGAGGCTGCACTCACCACTGGGTTCGATCAGGTGGACGATCCGACCACCATCGAACCGGGACAGGCGACGGGCGAAGATGCTGTGGACGTGTCGTTCGAAGTCGTCGGCCGGCAGTCCGCAGTAGACCTCGCGATCTCCCTTGCGCGCTTCGGCGGGGAAATCATACTTCTCGGACTCGCCCCTCGAATCTCCTTGGCAGCATTCGATTTCGTCAACTCGGAAAAGACGCTGAAAGCGAGCGTCGGATACAACAACTGCCACGCCGAACTGATCGACCTCGTCGAATCGGGCACACTCGACCTTCGGCCTTTGATCACGCGAATAGTCCCGTTGCGTCATGCCAGTGAAACGCTCACCCGCATGGCATCAAGTGGCAACACCGGAATCAAAACGCTCGTGGACTGCAGAGCTTGAAGCCCGCCGTCGGCCACCCTGCGTAAACAACCTGTAAGCGAATCCGTCATCGAAGTAACGAAGACGAGACAGCCGCAGGTCCTGTCCTGCAACGGGATTAGGCGTAATACAGACTTCTTCGGCTGCAGGGAATCGGTTCTCCAGCGGAGTGGCAGGCGGGTTTCTGCGCACTGTTGCCGATTTCGTCGAAAACCCCGTCGCGGCAACAAGGCACTACGTAAGCGCGGCATCGACATTCGTACCGGCACCAAGGTCGAGTCCGTCACCGAATCTCCCGACGCAGTCTCTGTGTCACTGTCGTCCGGGGACACCCTCTCGGCCGACCTCGTCCTGGTGTCCGTCGGACGTGGACCCCGCACCGACGGTCTCGGTCTGGCTGAGCAGGGCATCGCCACCGAACGCGGCTTTGTAACCGTCGACGACAACCTCCTCACCACCGTGGACGGCGTCTATGCCGTCGGCGACATCGTGGCGGGATATCAGTTGGCACACCGCGGAGTTCAGCAAGGCATCTTCGTCGCCGAACACATCGCCGGCCTGGCACCGGCACGCATCGACGGCGATCTCGTTCCGCGCGTGACCTATTCACACCCGGAGGTCGCGTCGGTGGGACTCACCGAAAAGGCCGCGGAGCAGACATACGGCACCGTGACCTCCGTTGTCTACGACCTCGGCGGCAACGGCAAGAGCCGCATCCTGTCCACCGCCGGTGGAGTCAAAGTGATTCGAGCCCGTGACGACGGCCCGGTTGTCGGTGTTCACCTCCTCGGTGACCGCGTGGGCGAGCTGATCGGCGAGGCACAACTCGCCGTGGCATGGGAAGCACTGCCATCTGAAGTCGGGAGTTTCGTGCATGCTCACCCCACGCAGAACGAGGCACTCGGTGAGGCGATGATGGCGTTGTCGGGCCGTCCGCTGCACGCGCACAGGTAAGGACGTCGAATTGACCCCTTGACGCCGCACTTGCATTTTGCAAGCATCGACGCATGAGCCTGTTCATCACCTGCCCCGTCGAGAACGTCGAGCGCGCAACCGCCTTCTACACAGCCCTCGGCTGGACGCTCAACCCCGAGATGTCCGACCACAACGTGTCGTGCTTCGCCATCACACCGGGGCAGTACGTCATGCTCGGCAGTCGCGAGATGTACGCGAGAGTGGGCGGCACCGAGGATCTGATCGGCGGACCCGACACCCCGTCGAAGGTCACGGTCTCGTTCGACCTCGGTAGCCGAGAGGCAGTCGACGAGTTGACCGAGCGCGCCGGCGCTGCCGGTGGACGAATCGGAGACACCGATGACTACGCCTTCATGTACCAACGCCAGTTCGACGACCCGGACGGCTACCACTACTCGCCGTTCTGGATGAAGCCGGATACCGATTCGGCCGAATGAGTGACCTGGCCTACGCCCTCGACGTAGTCGGCGCTCGTTGGGCGCTGCTCATCGTGGAGCGGCTACTCGATGGGCCGCAACGCTACGGAGATCTGCAGCGCGAACTGGGCGTTCCGACGAACATGCTCGCTACCCGGCTACGCGAACTCGAAGCGGCAGGCGTGTTGACTCGCCTCCCCCTGCGGCACAACACTCGGGCGTATGCGCTGACCGAGAGAGGTCTCGCTTTGCGTGACGCAGTCGGCGCACTCGAGCGCTGGGGCAAAGAAGCTGCACCACCAGTTCGTGATTCCGACGTGAGCGCGACCTGACCGGCACCCTCATCGTCGGCGACCTCATGGGAGTGATTGCACGCGCGGGACAACACACCGAACAACTGCGTGAGAGGGCTGCGGAGACGAGTGAATACGGCACAAGCCCTGATCGTGTTCTACATCGCGATCTGGGTCGGAGTGTCGGCGGTCGCGGCGATCGTCGGCAAACGGGGTGCGCTGTCCTGGGTGGCTGCGGTTGCATGGACCGTCCCCGCCGCCTGGCTGACGCTCGTCGGAGCATGGATTCTTCCGGACCGAAATCTGTACGAGCCTGCGGCCTCGGTCGCACCGTCCGAGCTGTGGCCGGTCTATCTCGCGTTGGCCGTATGGGTGACGCCCTTCGCGGCCGTGGCTGTGTGGCTGCGAAGCGGGAAAGCCGTTCGTAACGCATGCACGGCCTGCGGGATTGCTGCTGCGACGGGCGTAGCAGGGACCCTCTTCCAGATGACCAACCCGGACGAACTGATCTTTCTGACAACTCGAAGCGACCGGCCGCACGTCTACATCATCGTTGGCTTCGCCCTCGCCGTCATCGGGCTGGGTCTCGTCGCAAGCGTCGTCCGGCAACCGGGAAAACGTCACCTCAACCGTCTGATCGCGGGCGCGGTCGCCTTCGGGGGTGCTGGCGTGACCACCTCGATCAGCGGTCTGCTCTGGCTCAGCTGGCTGTGCGTTGTCGCCGCGACAGTCGCTCTGGTCGTCGCAGCGATTCGCGCCGATCGTCGACGCCGAATGCCTAGTCGTCACGAACAGAGCGCAAGCGAACTCGGACAGGGTGGCCACGCGCGGTCGGCGTGATCGAGAAACCCGGTCCTGCCTTATCCTTTCCCTGCAGGCGGTCGGGCGCAGATGGCAACGAGCGTGCGCGTTGGTCCGTGTCGATTCAGCCGTCGCGGTCGGTCTTGCGTACATACAACGAAAGCCCCGAAACCGTGATGGTTTCGGGGCTTTCGAGCAGGTGCGTCAGACGTTCAGATCCTCGTCCCGACGGTTCTTGATGCGCGAGGTTGCCACGAAGGAGATGGCCGCCAGGATCATCAGGTAGATCGAGATCGACATCGAGGTGCCGGTTCCGTTGAACAGTGCCTCGGAGATGGTCGGAACGAAGGCTCCACCGAGTACGGTACCGATGGCGTAGCCGATGGATGCTCCACTGAACCGGACTGCTGCGGGGAACATTTCGGCGTACAGAGCCGGCTGCGGACCGTACGACAACCCGAGTCCGACGGCGAACAGTCCGAGGGCCACGTAGATCCAGTGCAGTTCACCGGTGTCGACGAGCAAGAAGAACGGGATGGCGCACAACACCATTGCCGCGTTACCGAGGTTCATGATGGTGGTCCGGGCGTAGCGATCGGACAGATGCGCACCGAGGAGGGTGAAGATTCCCCACACGATGGCAGCGAACAAACTTGCCACCAAAACGTCCACGCGGGCCAGCCCGTGCTCACGCGTCGAATACGCCACGATGAAGCCGCCGACGATGATGTAGCCGTTGCCGTTGGTGCCGATGAACGACAGCGCGGCCAGCATGACCTGTTTCTTGTTGGTGCGCCACAGTGCACGAACCGGAGTGTGGTTGCGCTCCTTGCGTTCTGCGAGCTCCTTGAACACCGGAGTCTCCTCGACGCGGCGTCGGATGTAGAAACCGACGAGGATGAGCACGAAGCTGATCAGGAACGGGATGCGCCAGCCCCAGGCCTCGAACTGCTCCTCACTGAGCAAGCCGGTGCACAATGCCAACGTTCCTACCGCGATGAGCATGCCGAGCGGAACGCCCATCTGGGTTGCCGCGCCATAGATTCCGCGCTTGCCCTTCGGTGCATGCTCGACGGCCATCAGCGCCGCGCCGCCCCATTCGCCACCGGTGGAGAATCCCTGCAGGATGCGCAGCACGATCAGAATGATCGGGGCCCAGATGCCGATGGTCGCGTAGGTGGGGAGCAGTCCCATGCCCACGGTGGCCGCACCCATCAATGTCAGGGTCGCGATGAGGACTTTCTTGCGGCCGATCTTGTCACCGAAGTAGCCGGCGACGATGGCCCCGAGTGGACGGAAGATGAAGCTGATGCCGATCGTGACATAGGCGACGAGCTGTCCGGACGAACCCATGGGCGCGAAGAACAGTTGCGCGAAGATCAGCGACGCCGCCTGCGCGTAGATGAAGAAGTCGTACCACTCGACGGTGGTGCCGACCATGCTGGCCATGGCGGCGCGGCGATGCTCACGCGACACCCCGGTGGGCGTCTCGACCTGGGTTGACATCGACTTGTCTCGTTTCGTTCGGGCTCCGGCACTCGGGCATCGAGCGGCAGTTCGGAGTGATGTGGGGCGGGGTTGTGATGGGTGAAGGTCGGTGATTCCTGCAACCGCAGAAGCGGATGAAACTCACCGTCCATTCGGTCGGTAATTACTGTGACCGGCGCCACCACAGTTTGTCAAGGTGGTAGCAGGCATAACAAGACCGTTGACGCAGTTCGTCGGAAACTACCGATCCGAGCCCTCGGGTTCGTTCGAAACGACGCAGACATCCGAAGTGACGGAAGGTCATACTCGAACTCATGTCTGCACCGACGTCGACTCTCGTTCAGCGCTCTCCGATCATCGACGAACTGATGCGTGCGCTGGGTGCCGACGCGGTGATCACCGACCCCGATATCCTCGAGAGCTACCGTCACGACGCAGCCGCTCTGTGTGAATCCGCGCTTCCGCTGGCCGCGGTGCTGCCGACCACGGAATCGGACGTCCAGGCAATCATGAGCATTGCGTCGGCGCACCGCATTCCCGTTGTCCCGCAGGGAGCGTTGACCGGCTTGGCCGGAGCCGCGAACACCAGCGTCGGAGCCATTGCCCTCAACACCCGGCGCATGAACAAGATCATCGAGCTCGACGTCGTCAACCGCGTCGCCGTCGTGCAACCCGGCGTGACGAACAAGCAACTCAAAGATGCTGCCCTGCAGCAAGGGTTGACGTATCTACCCGACCCGTCCAGCTGGGAGGCGTCGACGGTCGGTGGGAACATCGCCACCAACGCCGGTGGCCTGTGCTGCGTGAAGTACGGCGTCACAGCACGATTCGTGCGTGGACTGCGTGTTGTTCTCGCCGATGGCCGGGCGACCTTCGTCGGCCGACGCACCGTCAAGGGCGTGGCCGGGCTGTCGCTCGCCGATCTGTTCGTCGGGTCCGAGGGCACACTCGGCATCATCACCGAGGCCACCGTCGGCCTCGACTTTCCGGCTGCCACACCGCTGACGATGGCCGCGACATTCCCCTCGACCGTCGCTGCCGGAGAGGCGGTGACGCGGATTCGTGCCGCCGGTATCACCCCGAGCCTGTTCGAGCTGCTGGATCGCACCACGATCGCCGCGATCGACGCCTACGCCCGGATGGATTTCGGTACCGATGCCGCGGCCGTGCTGATCGCCCAATCCGACATCGGCGCAGGCGCTGTGGAGGAGCTCGAGGCCATCGCCGCACTCTGCACCGAATCCGGTGCGACCGATGTGGCTGTCGCCGAGGACGAGGTCGAGTCGGAGCAACTCGTGCAGGCCCGTCGGCTGGCGTACCCCGCACTCGAGCGTCTCGGTTCTCCGTTAGTCGACGATGTGTCCGTTCCGATTTCGCATCTGGCCGCGATGATCGACGAGGTCGGGCGCATCGCCGAGCGCATCGGGATCGTCATCGGCGTCGTCGGTCACGCGGGGGACGGAAACATCCATCCCACGGTCATCGTGAACCCGACGGACCCACAGTCGTTGACGGACGCTCACCGCGCGTTCGACGAGATCGCAGCGTTCGCCCTCTCGCTCGGCGGAACCATTACGGGCGAGCACGGAGTCGGGCTGCTCAAGCGGGACCTACTCGAGACCGAACTCGATTCGGTTGCAGCAGAACTGCAGCGTGGCATCAAGGAATTGCTCGACCCGCACTACCTGCTCAACCCAGGAAAGGTCCTCACCGCCCGGACGTGAACCGGAGCGCCATCCACACCAGCAGTCGGGTGTCCGCGTCGTCGAGATCGAGGCCGAACAGCTCCTTGGTACGCCGCAGTCGATAGCGAAAGGTGTTGGGGTGCAGATACAGCGATGCAGACGCGGCGGCAACATTGGACTCGTGCGCCAGCAGCGCCAGCACCGTCGCGGAGTACTCGGTACCTTCGGCTGCGTCGCAGGCGAGCATCTTCTCGACGGCCGGTATGGCCAACGGGACGTCCGACAGCGCATCAGACGCTCTACGTAGTGTGACCGACACCCGACTCTGCCGAAAGGTCGTCGTCACACCGTCCCCGACCGCGTCGAGTACCCACTGCGCATGTCGACGTGCCACTGTCGGCCGGGCGTCCGGACCGCCGATCGCAAAGGTGACCGATACACCGAATGCGGCCTCCGCCTTGCGTCGAACATCCTCGGCCGCAACGGCGACACCGCGTTCGTCCTCGGCCGCCGTGACCAGCAAAACGGTGTGATCCTCGATGACACAGCCCGAATCCGCCGCGGTGCCGAACGTGAGCTCCAACAGATCGGCCAGCTGCACCAGCTGAGAGTCCGATTGCGCAGACTGGACCCTCCCTGCCAGCACGACGTAGAGGCTGCCGGGCGGTGTGACGGTATCGGGGTCGGTCAGGAGAGCACGCACCCTCGGATTGTCGGCACCGGCCGGATGACGCCGGGCCAGCAGCAGGGGCACCGCAGCTGCTGCCGCACGTGTCATGGCCGCCACCACGCCGGTATCAGGCGGACGTAGGGAAACCCCGGTGGCAATACTCCAGATGGAACCGAGATACTCCTCGTCCACCGAGACGGCCACCGCCAGTCGCGGCAGCACTCCGGGAACGTCGACCACGTGCACCGTCGAGCTCCGCCGGAAGTCGGGGTCGAGGTGATGCACCATGTACTCGGCCGGAACCTGCTTCCCGAGGATCCCGTCTCGACGGACGTCGTCGATCGGCTGGCCCGGTACGGACGAGTAGGCGATGACGAAGCCGAGTGGATCCATCACCGACACAGCGCCGCCCACCGCGGTGGCGGTTGCGTCCGCCAGCGCCGAGAGATCCGCAGTGCTCACCGATTCACAGTACTTCCATGTGCGGTGCCGTTACCGGGCCACGGTGCGACTGTCACCTCGGAATTCGGCGATCAGCTCGTCTCGGCACGTCACCGACACGTCGTACAGACCGTTGCGGCCGAACCTCGCACGCTCGACGGCGTCGGCGACCAGGACGTCACCGGCCTTCGTCGGACGGAGATAGCGAATGTCGCATCGCGCCGCCACGGCCGAGTCCTCGTGTGAATTGCAGGCCATCGCGAACGTTGTGTCCGCCAACAGAAAGACGTAGCCGCCGTGCGTGATGGCGTAGCCGTTGACCATGTCCTCGGTGACGACCATGGACATTCTAGCGTGCCCGGGTGAGAGCTCGATCAAATCGATGCCGAGCTTGCGGGACGCAGCGTCGACCTCGAACATCTCTCGCGCGATGATCGAATCATTCACGGCTGCAGCACCGATTGCTCGTTCTGGGTGAACATGACGGCCCCACCGGTCGCGAAGTTGCGCAGATCTTTGCCTGCCGCCTTCATCTCGGGCGAGGACAGTCCTGCCTTCAGCGACGCCTCGTCCTCGAAATACAGGCTGGCGATCGCGTAATACGGCGGTGGTGAATCGTCGAGTGAATCCAGGGTGCCCCAGGTGAAGTCGACCAGACCTGGAACAGCACGAGCGAGGGGCACGTGCACCTCGGTGTAGTGACGATCGAATGCGGCAGGGTCCTCGGGCATTCCGTAACAGACGGCAACGCGAATACTCATGATGCGTCCTCGGGCTTCGCAACCAGGGTCAGCACGTCGTAGGTGGCGACCGGTTCGTCGTTCTGGTTCACAACCACTGCGTCCCAACGCACCTCACCGTAGTCGGCACTCTGGCGCGGTGTGATCAGCTTGGCCGTGAGCGTCACCGTCAGCGAATCCTCGGCCTTGACGGGCGTGAGAAAACGAAGGCTGTCGACGCCGAAGTTCGCGAGTACAGGGCCCGGTGCCGGATCGACGAACAGTCCGGCTGCAAGCGAGACCACCAGGTAGCCGTGCGCGACGATTCCGCCGAACAGTGGATTGGCCGCGGCCGCTTCGGGATCGGTGTGTGCGTAGAACGTGTCGCCGGTGAACTCCGCGAAATGATCGATGTCGGCGCGGGTGACCTGCCGGGGTCCACCGACGATCGTGTCGCCGAGCTTCAGCTCGCCCAGATTCTTGCGGAACGGATGCACATCGCCGGTGATGCGCGCAGAACCGGCCACCCACTTGTTGCCCACCGCAGTCAGCACATCCGGGGTTCCTTGAATTGCCGTGCGCTGCATGTGGTGCAGCACGCCGCGGATGCCGCCGAGTTCTTCACCACCGCCTGCGCGGCCGGGTCCGCCGTGCACCAGAACTGGCAGCGGCGAGCCGTGGCCGGTCGATTCCTTGGCGTCCTCGGAGTTCAGAACCAGGATGCGGCCATGATACGGAGCGCTGCCCAGCACGATCTCTCGCGCGATCGCCGAATCCTTGGTCACCAGAGATGCGACCAGAGAGCCCTTTCCGCGGGCTACGAGATCGAGCAGGTCCGCAGCGCTGTCGTAGCCGATGACGGTCGAGACGGGACCGAAGGCCTCGATCTCGTGCGGTTCGGATGCGCTCTTGTCGCCGGCCTTCAGCAACACCGGTGCCATGAACGCGCCCGCTCGCTGATCCACCGCATCGGGATCGCCGAAGACCACCGATGCGGACTTGGTGAGTCCCCGAATGGATTTGAGGACTTCGTCACGCTGATCGATGCTGGCGAGGGCACCCATGGTGACCCCCTCGTCTGCCGGATCACCGACGACGACCTTCTCCAGCTTGGCCTTCAGCGCCTCGATGACGGGCTCCACCGAGGCTTGCGGCACCAGCACACGGCGAATGGCCGTGCACTTCTGCCCTGCCTTGGAGGTCATCTCGGTGAAGACAGCCTTGACGAAGAGATCGAACTCCGGATCGGTCTGTGCCACATCCGAACCCAGTATCGACGCATTGAGCGAGTCCGCCTCGGCCGTGAAGTGCAGTCCTTCGCCGACGACGTTGGGGTGTGAGCGCAGGGTCGCAGCGGTGTCGGCGGATCCGGTGAAGGCCACCGAGTCCTGGCCGCCGAGGTGGTCGAGGACTCCGCGGGCACTGCCACACAGCAACTGCACCGAGCCCTCGGGCAGCAGGCCCGATTCGATGATCCGTCGGAACACCAGCTCGGTGAGATATGCAGTTTGGCTGGCGGGCTTGACGATCGACGGCACACCGGCGATTAACGCGGGGGCCAGCTTCTCGAGGAAGCCCCAGACGGGGAAGTTGAACGCATTGATCTGCACGGCGACACCGCGCCGCGAGGTGTAGATGTGCTGACCGAGGAAGGTGCCCTTCTTGCCGAGCTGCTCGATGGCCCCGTCGAGATAGACCGTCTCGTTGGGCAGTTCGCGTCGGGCCTTGCTCGCATAGCTCAGTACGGTGCCGAATCCGCCGTCGATGTCGACTCCGGAATCTCGCACGGTGGCTCCGGTGTGCCGGGAGAGTTGGTAGAACTCCTCCTTGCCGGCCAGCAGTGTCAGGCCCAACTGCTTGAGCAGCGCAGCGCGTTCGTGGAACGTCAATGCCGCGAGCGCGGGCCCTCCGACGGTGCGGGCGTAGTCCACCATGCCTGCGACGTCGAGTCCGCTGGACGACACCCGGGCGATCTCGCTGCCGTCGACGGCGCTCAGCAGCGGCGCTCCCTCATCGGTTGCGGAATACCACGTGCCCTGGGCATAGCTTTCCAGAAGTCTGCTCACAACGCCTCCATCTCACCGTACGTTCGGTCGGTAATTACCATCGCCGTCGAACGCCGAGATGTCAAGACTTGTCCCGCTACGAGCGACGCAACCCGTCGAAGGTCAGTGCCACGACGGCGTCGGCCAATTCCTCGACCGATCCGCCGGTGCGCGGGCGGTACCACTCGATGAGCGAGTTGACCGTGCCGAACACGAGCTTGGACGCCAGCGCCGGGTCGACACCGGGACGCAGGTCGCCTTCCTCGGCCGCAGCCACCACGAGCCCGGTGACGAAGGAATCGAATTCGCGTCGACGGGCGAGGGCGCGTCGCTCGACGTCGGTGTTGCCGCGGACTCGCAGCAATAGCGTGACGTAGGGCAACTCCGCACACAGGATGTCCACACTGCGTCGCACCAGGTATTCGAGGCGGTCGATGTATCGCCCGGTCGTCGCCCGGTCCTCGGTCGTGACGGCGAACAGTGCATTGAGAGCCCGCGACAGCGCGAGTTCGAGCAACTCGGACTTGCCGGACACGTGGTGATAGATCGAGGACTTGGTGATGCCGAGCCGCTTCGCCAGAACTTCCATGCTGGTGCCGTCGTATCCACGGTCGTTGAAGACCTTGACCGCCACTGCCAAGAGGGAGTCCAGGTCGTATCCCGGCCGCCCTGGCTGTCCGGTCTTGCGCGGCGCGCGTGCGGTTGTCATTGCCACATCTTCTCAGTCGATGCCCGATTCCACAGCACCGTGGGCAGCAACCCTTGCCAAACGACCGAACATTCGGTTATTAATGACGCAACCGTAGGAAGGGATTACAAGTGGGCGAAGTATTTCTCGTGGCCGGCGCACGCACCCCGCACGGACGCTACGGCGGAGCACTGTCGACGGTGCGTCCCGACGACCTGGCCGCGATTGTCGTTGCCGAGGCCGTACGTCGCGCGGGTGTGCCCGTCGATCGGATCGACGAGGTCATTCTCGGTGCCGCGAACCAGGCAGGCGAGGACAATCGCGATGTGGCGAGAATGGCGGTTCTGCTCGCAGGACTCCCCCACACGGTGCCGGGATATACCGTCAACCGCCTGTGCGCGAGCGGACTGACGGCAGTGGCGAATGCCGCCAGCACCATTCGCAGCGGCGAGGCCGACATCATCGTGGCCGGTGGCGTCGAGTCCATGACCCGCGCGCCGTGGGTCATGGCCAAGCCGGGAACCGCGTGGGCCAAGCCCGGAGACATCTTCGACACCTCCCTCGGCTGGCGATTCACCAATCCGACCTTCGCAGCCCACGACGCGGGGACCGATCCCAAGATCACCCTGTCGATGGGCGAAACCGCCGAGGAGGTCGCGCTCAGCGAGGGCATCACCCGCGAGGAGTCCGACGCCTTCGCCTACCGCAGTCAGCAGCGTGCCATCGCCGCCCAGGACGCCGGACGCTTCGCCGACGAGATAGTGCCCGTCACGACAAAGAACGGCGAGGTCACCGAGGACGAGACGCCGCGACGCGGAACCACACTCGAGAAGCTCGGCACGCTGAAGACCGTGTTCCGCAAGAACGGCATCGTCACCGCCGGAACGTCCTCACCGTTCACCGACGGCGCGTCGGCGCTGGTCGTGGCATCCGAGGAAGCCGTGAACAAGTACGGCCTCGAGGTACGGGGCCGCATCGTCACCAGTGCGAGCGCAGGCATCGCACCGCACATCATGGGCCTCGGGCCGGTGCCGTCCACACAGAAGGCACTCGCTCGCGCCGGGTGGTCTGCCGACGACCTTGGTGCCGTCGAGCTCAACGAGGCCTTCGCGGCGCAGTCACTCGGCGTCATCCGCCAGTTGAAACTGAACGAGGACATCGTCAATGCCGACGGTGGAGCGATCGCACTCGGCCACCCCCTCGGCTCGTCGGGTGCCCGAATCCTGTTGACGCTGTTGGGCCGCATGGAACGTGAGAAGGCGTCCCGCGGGCTCGCGACGCTCTGTGTCGGCGTCGGGCAAGGCGTGTCGATGTTGATCGAGGCACCGTGAACACACTTGTCGTCGAAGAACTGACGGACCGCGTTGTCGTCACCCTGAGTCGCGAGAAACAGCGCAACGCAATCGATTCCGAGATGATCGGTGAGCTGCACGAGGTGTGCGGGCTCGTGGAGCAGGATCCGAAAATCGTCATCCTGACCGGCGCGGGCGAGCACTTCGCCGGCGGTGCCGACATCAATCAGCTGCGGGCCCGCACCCGCGACGACGCACTGCGCGGTATCAACCGAAACCTGTTCGATCGCATCGCCGCACTGCCCCTGCCGACGATCGCCGCGGTGCGCGGCTACGCCCTCGGGGGCGGAGCCGAGCTGTCCTACGCCTGTGACATCCGGATCGCGGCGCCGACGGCCGTGTTCGGCAATCCCGAACCGGGCCTGGGCATCATGGCTGCCGCCGGGGCCAGCTACCGGTTGCCGACACTGGTGGGAGTGTCCGTCGCGAAGCAGGTACTCCTCGGTGGCCGGACGCTCGACGCAGAGGCGGCACTCCGCTCCGGCTTGGTGCTGGACGTCGTCGACGAGCCGTTGGCCGCGGCGCATTCCCTCGCGGATCGCATTGCGAGACAGGCACCCCTGGCACTGAAGCTGACCAAGAAGATTCTCGATGCGCCCGGTTCACACCCGTGGGCCGACGACATCGCGCAGGCCGTTCTGTTCGAGACCGAAGACAAACAACGCCGAATGACGGCATTTCTGGAGAAGAAGAAATGACAGTTCCCTCTAACGTGGCCGTCGTCGGTGGTGGACGCATGGGTGCAGGCATCGCGCAGGTATTCGCAGCCCTCGGCTCGAGCGTCGTCATTGCCGAAGCAGCCGACCAACAAGCAGCCCTTGGCCGAGTCTCGACCGGACTGGATCGGGCGCACGAGCGCGGCAAACTCAACGAGAATCCCGCTGCGATACTCGCGCGAGTCTCCACCGTCGCCGGGCCCGCGGATCTCCCGGCCGACCTCGACCTGGTCGTCGAGGCCGTTCCCGAGATTCCGGCGCTCAAGGTCGAGGTGTTGGCTCTGATAGACAAAGTTGCATCCGACAACACGGTCATCGCGTCGAACACGAGCTCTATTTCCATCGCCGAACTCGGCGCAGCGCTGAACGATCCGAGTCGCTTCATCGGGATGCACTTCTTCAACCCGGTTCCGGCGTCGACTCTCGTCGAGATCGTGCGTGCCCCGGCCACCTCCCCAGACGTGGTGAAGCGGGTACAGCAGTGGGTGTCGCTCCTGGGCAAGACCGAAGTGCTCGTCAACGACTCCCCCGGCTTTGCGACGTCACGACTCGGAGTCTGCCTCGGGCTCGAAGCCATTCGGATGCTGGAGGAGGGCGTCGCCGACGCCGAATCCATCGATCGCGCCATGGAACTCGGGTACAAGCACCCGATGGGTCCGCTGCGTTCGACCGACCTCGTGGGGTTGGACGTTCGGCTCGCGATCGCAGAACACCTGGCGTCGACACTCGGCGACAGGTTCACTCCCCCGCAGTTGTTGCGAGACATGGTTGCTCGCGGCGACATCGGACGCAAGTCCGGTCGCGGCTTTCACGATTGGACGAACGCATGACGGTACGGTTCGACATCACCGACGGCTTGGCGACCATCACCCTGGCTCGTCCCGAGGCACACAACGCACTCGACATCACGACGAAGGTCTCGCTGGCGGAGGCTGTCCAGAAGGCCACTGCACCCGAGGTGCGCGCCGTCCTCATCACCGCCGAGGGCAAGAACTTCTGCGTCGGCCAGGATCTCGGCGAGCACGTCAGCGCACTCGAGGCCAACCCGGCCACGGCGATGGATACCGTCGGCGAGCATTACAACCCGGTCATCAGAGGACTCGCTGCCCTCGAGGTGCCGATCGTCGTCGCCATCCCCGGCGCGTGCGTCGGCGCAGGTCTCGGGATCGCACTCGCCGGAGACATTCGGGTGGCCGGCACCAAGTCCTCGTTCGCGACGGCGTTCACCGGCATCGCCCTGGCCAGTGACTCGGGATTGAGCTACACGTTGGTCGAGGCGCTGGGATCGAGCCGGGCCGCCGGTCTGATGCTGCTCGGAGACAAGGTCACCGCCGCACAGGCTCTCGACTGGGGCCTGGTGCATCGCGTCGTCGACGACGCCGACGTTCTCGAGACCGCCCGCACGCTGGCCACGACGCTCGCAGCTGGTCCCACCCAGGCCTTCAAGCAGGTCAAGTCGCTGATCGCGCGCTCCGGACTGTCCGACGCACTGGACCGCGAGGCGCAAGCGCAGACCGATCTGGGCCAGACGCAGGACCACAAGGCCGCCGTCGACGCGTTCCTGGCGAAAAAAAGAGCCTCCTTCGTCGGCATGTGAGCGGGAGTGGAGCCTGCGGAACGACCCATGTGAACAGAAACTCGACCCCTGCTACGAGGTTTCGCGCGCGTGCGGCGCAGCCGCTCTTGTGCCCGGGGTCACTTCGAGGCATACTGGTTACCAACCGATCATTCGGTAATGAAAGTAGGACTTATGACCACGTCAAACACCCTGTCCGCCGAAACGCTGCGGGACGGATTCGACGAGACCATTGCCCATGAGCAGCGCGTCGAGCCGCGAGACTGGATGCCCGACGGCTATCGCAAGTCACTCATTCGGCAGATCGCCCAGCACGCGCATTCCGAGATCATCGGAATGCAGCCGGAGGGCAATTGGCTCACCCGCGCGCCGTCGCTGCGCCGCAAAGCGATTCTGATGGCCAAGGTGCAGGACGAGGCCGGCCACGGCCTCTACCTCTACTCCGCCGCGGAGACGCTCGGAGCGGACCGCGCAGACCTGACGGTCAAGCTCATCGAGGGCAAGCAGAAGTACTCCTCGATCTTCAACTACCCCACCCTGACGTACGCCGACGTGGGCACCATCGGCTGGCTCGTCGACGGTGCGGCTATCTGCAATCAGGTTCCCCTGTGCCGCAGCAGCTTCGGTCCCTACGCACGCGCGATGATCCGCGTGTGCAAGGAAGAATCCTTCCACCAGCGCCAGGGCTACGAACTGCTGGCAACGATGATGCGCGGCACCGACGAGCAGCGGGCCATGGTTCAGGAGTCGGTGAATCGCTGGTGGTGGCCGGCACTGATGATGTTCGGTCCGCCGGACGACGAGTCTCCCAACACCGAGCAGTCGATGAAGTGGGGCATCAAGCGCCATACCAACGACGAACTACGCCAACGCTTCGTCGACATGTCGATCCCGCAGGCGAAGGCTCTGGGCGTCACATTCCCGGACCCGGATCTGAAGTGGAACGAAGAGCGTCAGTCGCACGATTTCGGCGAGCCCGATTGGTCCGAGTTCATGCAGGTGATCAAGGGCAACGGTGCCTCCAACGTCGAGCGCATCGCGAATCGTCGCGCAGCGCACGACGGCGGTGCCTGGGTCCGTGAGGCCGCAACCGCATTCGCAGCAAGGAACGCAGCATCATGAGCGAGTTCACCGCCGAGGGCGGCCACGGAGCAGTTCCCACCGACAACGTTCCGGTCGAGCCCAAAAGAGAAGCCGTCAAGGCTGATTGGCCGTTGTACGAGGTGTTCCTGCGCGGCAAGCGCGGCCTGAACCACGTGCATGTCGGATCACTCCACGCTGCCGACGACCACATGGCCCTGCGGCACGCTCGCGACGTCTACACCCGTCGCAACGAGGGCGTCAGCATCTGGGTGGTTCCGTCCAACTCGATCGTCGCGTCGTCCCCGTCGGAGAAGGATCCCTTCTTCGCACCGAGCGGCGACAAGGTGTATCGCCACCCGACGTTCTACGAGATCCCCGACAACGTCCCCCACATGTGAGACCCATTCTTCAAGAGGACAAGCACTCATGACTGATCACGACAGCGCCTACGAGGGCCTCGTCGACGAGGATTCGCACGGGCAATGGGCATTCGGAACGAGTTTCGACGACCCCCTCGCCGGAGTCGACACCACCGTCCCCGACGACGTCGACCTGAAAGCCCTTGCCGCATACTGCCTCATGCTCGGCGACGACGCGCTGATCAGCTCGCAGCGGCTGGCGCAATGGAGCACCCGCGCACCGGAGCTCGAAGAGGAAGTGGCCCTGGCCAACGTCGGCCTCGATCTCCTCGGCCAGGCTCGGCTGCTGCTGGCCCGCGCCGCCAAAGCAGACCCGACGGTGGTGCCGTTCATTTCGGACACCTCTCCCGCACCGGCCGAGGATGCACTGTCGTTCTTCCGCGACGAGGCAGATTTCCGGTGCGTGCGACTCACCGAACTCGACAACGGTGACTTCGCGAAATCCCAGGTCCGCCTGCTGATGTTCGCGACGTGGCGGCTCGCCGTCTTCACTCGGCTGCAGGAATCTCGCGATCCGGTTCTGGCCGCTGTCGCGAGCAAAGGCGTCAAAGAGCTGACCTACCATCGTGACTACGCCGCACGCTGGGTCGTGACGCTGGGTTGCGGAACCGATGAATCCAAGCAACGAGTGCGCGACGCCGTGACCAGAATCTGGCCGTATATCTCCGAGCTGTTTCTCCCCACGGACGAGGAGATCGCCCTGGCCGAGGTGGGCGTTGCCGTCGACCCGCGGGATGTTCGCGAGGAGTTCGATTCCGTTCTCGCACAAGTTCTGCACGCCGCCGAGCTCGAGGCACCCGAGGGTAAATCCGTCGGCACCATCGGCGGCCGCGGGGGTCGACGTGGGATTCATACCGAAGCCTTCGGACCGTTGATCGCCGAGATGCAGGTAGTGGCCAGAGCACATCCGGAGGGAGTCTGGTGACCACCCTTCAACGAACGGCACGTGAGATCGCCGCCACCGTCATGGATCCCGAGATGCCACTGCTCACTCTCGACGATCTCGGCGTCCTCCGTGACGTCGAAGTCCGCGAGGACGGCAGCGTGCTCGTCACCATCACCCCGACGTACTCGGGATGCCCGGCGATGGCGACGATGCGCGACGACATCGCGCACAAGCTCACCGATCACGGGTACTCCGACGTCGAGATCGTCACCAGCCTGACCCCGGCGTGGAGTACCGACTGGATTTCCGAGGAGGGCCTGCGCAAGCTACGCGAATCCGGTTACTCGACGCCCGGTCCTGCTCCGACCCGCACCTCCGGCCCGGTTCCGTTGACCCTGACGGTCAAACCCCGCGAGATCGCCTGCCCGCAGTGCAGTTCCGTCAACACCCGTCTGACGTCGGAGTTCGGCGCGACGCTGTGCAAGGCCCAGTATCGGTGCGACGACTGCCTCGAACCCTTCGACCACGTCAAGGAAATCTGATGACCGTCACCGCCGAGCCCGTACAGAAGACCCAGCGCAACAAGCCGTTTCACACCCTGACCGTCGCCGATGTGGAATCACTGTGCGACGACGCAGTGGCCGTCACCTTCGACGTACCGGAGGATCTTCGCGAGGAATTCGACTTCAAGCCGGGTCAGTCGCTGATGCTCAGCCGCACGATCGACGGTGTGGAGCATCGTCGTTCGTACTCGATCTGTGCACCCGCGGGCTCGCGTCCACGCGTCGGCGTTCGCGAGGTCAGCGATGGCCTCTTCTCGTCCTGGCTCGTCCGCGAGGTCAAGGCCGGCGACCGCATCGACGTTCAGGGCCCGACCGGAAATTTCCATGCAGACCCGGCAGCGGCGGGCAGGCACGTTCTCATCGCGGCCGGATCCGGCATCACCCCGATGCTGTCGATCGCGGCCTCCGTGCTCGCTAACCCCGGTGCCGAAGTGGTTCTGCTGTACGGCAATCGGCGCACACGCACGGTGATGTTCGCCGAGGAGATAGCCGACCTCAAAGACCAGTACGGCAGTCGATTCGACATCATTCATGTCCTGTCCCGCGAACCGCGTGAGGTCGAGTTGTTCAGCGGCAGGCTCGATGCCGAGCGCTTGCGCGAGATACTCGACACTGTCGTCGCCACACCGGACATCGATCATTTCTGGTTGTGTGGCCCGTTCGGAATGGTCAACGACGCACAGGACGTGCTGAAGGAACTCGGCGTCGCCAAGAGCAGCATTCACCACGAACTGTTCTACGTCGACGACGTACCGCCGCCGCAGGAGAAGCACCGCGAGCCCGGCGTCACCGGGCCCAGCAGCGAGGTCACCATCATCCTCGACGGCCGTGAGGTGAAAGGCGCACTGCCTCAGGACGAGTCGATTCTCGACGCGGGCGAGCAGCTGCGCTCCGATCTTCCGTTCGCCTGCAAGGGCGGAGTGTGCGGCACGTGCCGCGCGAAGGTGACCTTCGGCGACGTCGACATGCGTCGCAACTATGCGCTCGAGGACAACGAGGTCGACGCCGGCTTCGTGCTCACCTGCCAAACCTTCCCCGTCAGCGACACCGTCACCGTCGACTTCGACGCCTGATCCCCCGGAGACTGCCATGACCAGCGTCTTGTCCACCCCCACCGACACCCCCGACATCGAGTTCGCTTCTCGCGACCGGATATCCGCTCTCCAGTTGGAGCGTCTGCGGTGGTCGCTGCAGCATGCCTACGACAACGTGGCGCACTACAAGAAGGCATTCGACGATGCCGGAGTGCATCCCAGCGACCTGAAGGACCTGAGCGATCTGGCGAAGTTCCCCTTCACGTCCAAGCAGGACCTGCGGGCCAACTACCCGTTCGGCATGTTCGCCGTGCCGCAGAACCAGGTCTCGCGCATTCATGCGTCCTCGGGCACCACCGGTCGCCCCACCGTCGTCGGCTACACCGCCAAGGACATCGACAACTGGGCCGATCTGATCGCCCGCAGTCTCCGCGCGGGTGGCGTCAAACCCTCCGACAAGGTACACGTGGCCTACGGGTACGGACTGTTCACCGGCGGGCTCGGCGCACACTACGGCGCAGAACGACTCGGCTGCACGGTCATTCCGATGTCCGGTGGCATGACCGATCGTCAGATCCAACTGATCCAGGACTTCGAACCCGACGCCATCCTGGTCACCCCGTCCTACATGCTGACGATCGTCGACGCCATGGTGAAGAAGGGGATCGATCCCGCGAAGACGTCGCTGAAGACCGGTGTGTTCGGTGCCGAGCCGTGGACCGAAGAGATGCGCACCGAAATCGAGAACACTCTGGCGATGGATGCCGTCGACATCTACGGCCTGTCCGAGGTGATGGGACCGGGTGTGGCGATGGAATGCGTCGAAACCAAGGACGGACTGCACATTTGGGAGGATCATTTCTACCCGGAGATCATCGATCCGGTGACCGGCGAAGTTCTGCCCGACGGCGAGGAGGGTGAATTGGTGTTCACGTCCTTGTCCAAGGAAGCGATGCCGATCGTGCGGTATCGCACCCGGGATCTGACGCGTCTGCTGCCGGGCACGGCCCGCACGATGCGTCGGATGCAGAAGGTCACCGGCCGGACCGACGACATGATCATCCTGCGCGGCGTCAATCTCTTCCCGACGCAGATCGAGGAGCTCATCCTGGGTGTCCCCGCACTCGCACCTCAGTTCCAGTGTGTACTCGATCGCGCAGGCCGAATGGATTCCCTGACGGTGCGGGTCGAGGCCAGGCCCGATGTGCCGTCCGATCAGTACGCCGGCCTTGGCGTGACGCTGCAGAAGCTGGTCAAGAATCGGATCGGTGTGACGGTGAACGTCGACGTACTGCCGCAGGCGGCGTTGGAGCGTTCGATCGGTAAGGCCCGCAGGCTGATCGACAACCGCCCGGCCGTATGACATGAGCCCGGTGGCACAGGATTTCGAGCAATGGCGCGAGAACGTCTCGACGGCGTTCGTGCCGCTCGACGCTGTGTCCACCGGGCAGTCTCCGTTCCAGGGCACCCTGGTGTCGTCGACGTTGGGATCGCTGCAACTGAGCGAGGTGGCGGGGCGCGAGGTGGACGTGCGGCGCACCCGCGCCACCATCAAGCGCGCCGATCCCGGCCTGATCAAGGTCGGACTGCAATTGACCGGCCGCGGCACGCTGGTTCAGAACGACCGCGAGGCCGTGCTGGAGCCGGGCGACTTCGCGGTGTACGACACCAGTGCCCCGTACGATCTTCATTTCGTCGGAGACTTCGAGATGTTCGTGGTGATGTTCCCCCGCGACGCGCTCCGCATCGATTCCCGTGAGTTGACGACTGTTGCCGCGCGTCGCATCGAGGGCGATCACGGCGTCGGCGCGTTGGTTTCGCCGTTTCTGTTCAATCTGCGCCGCAACGCCGCAGACGGAACACTGCCGGCGACGCCGATGCTGGAGAACGCGGTGCTCGACCTTCTCTGTGCTGCTCTCGACGACGCGGCTCCCCATGATGCGCCGGGTTCCACGCTCCTGATCGAGGCCAAGAGCCTCGTCGAGTCGCATCTGTCCGATCCCACACTGTCCACGGCGTCGATCGCTGCGCGACTCCATATTTCGACGCGCTACTTGCAGAAGTTGTTCGAGTCCGACGGCCGTACCGTGGCCGGCTGGATCAGATCCAGGCGACTCGAACGATGCCACCGCGAACTACGCGACCCCCGCTTCGCGGCAGACAGCATCGGAACCATCTGCGCGCGAAACGGTTTGATCGATTCCTCGAACTTCTCGAAACTGTTCAAGGAGACGTACGGCATGTCGCCGCGCGAGTATCGCGCCGGGTGAGGGCGTACCCGCCGCCCTCACCCGACCACGAATCACGCCCCGAGAATCAGATCCGAGGCCCGCTCGCCCACCATGATGGTCGGCGCGTTGGTGTTGCCCGACGGCACCGTCGGCATGATCGACGCATCCGCGACCCGTAGGCCGTCGACACCTCGCACTCGAAGATCAGCTCCCACAACCGCATTCGCGTCCGAATCGGCACCCATCTTGCAGGTCCCCACCTGATGGTGATACGTGCCGGCGGTGTGGCGAACGTAGGCTCGCAGGTCGTCGCGGGTACGCGCACTCGGTCCCGGAACCACCTCGGCCTTGCGCCACGGCGCGAACGCGTCGGAGGCACCGATCTCGCGGCAGATCTCCACCGCGTCGACCATCGCTTCGAGGTCGTGCGGATCGGCCAGGATGTTCGGATCCGCCAGCGGTAGTTCGCTCGGGTCCGAGGACGCCAACCGGAGGGTGCCGCGCGAGCGCGGTGCGACGATGCCGGGTGCGATGGTGTAGCCGTTCTCGGGCACCGGGTATCCGTCGGCGGGATAGGGAATGTGCATGAACAACGGCTGCAGATCCGGTGCAGCGCCTTCCCATCCGGCACTGCGGGCGTACAACTGCGCCTCGAGCAGGTTGTTGGTACCGGCCGCGAGCGGCTCGAGTGCCTCGTAGATGTTGCTCAGCAGCAAATGGTCGTGCAAGTTGTCGCCGACGCCGGGCAGGTCCACCACCGTGTCGATACCGTGTGCACCTAGATGATCGGAGGGGCCGATTCCACTGAGCATCAACGTTTTCGGTGAGCCGAGGGCTCCACCGCACAGGATCACCTCGTGGTCGGCGAACGCACGCTGTACTTCGGAGCCGCCGCGACTGAACTCGATTCCCACCGCTCGTCCGTTCTCGAGCGCCACCTTGTGGACGAGCGCACCGGTGGTGACGGTGAGATCGGGATTGTTCAGCATCGGCCCGACGAAGCTCTTCCACGCGCTCATCCGCTCACCGTCGCGGGTGGTGGTGTGGTTGTAGCCCGCGCCGACCATCTCGTCGGCGTTGAAGTCGTCGATGAGCTTGTGGCCGTGCTCGACGGCCGCGTCGACGAACGCGGCCGCCAGTGGATGCGGGGTGCCCATGATGGACACCGGCAGTGGCCCGTCGCCGCCGTGGAACTCGTTGGCTCCGAGCTCGTGTGACTCCGAGCGCTTGAACAGGGGCAGTACGTTCTCCCACGACCACCCGGCGTCGCCTGTCGCGGACGCCCACCCGTCGTAGTCGCTGGAATGCCCTCGGACGTAGATCATTCCGTTGAGGGACGAGCTGCCGCCGAGTACGCGTCCACGCGGCCAGAAGATCCGCCGATCGTTGGCGTGCTTCTGCGGGGTGGTGAACAGTCCCCAGTCCTGCGGTCCGCCGAGCAGTGTCGGCCAGCCCTGGGGTGAGTGGATCGCCGGGTCGGTATCCACCGGTCCGGCTTCGATCACGTGCACGGTATGCCCGGCATCGAGCAAGCGCCGGGCGATGACGCTTCCTGCTGATCCTGCTCCCACTACGATGTAATCCGTCGACATGCGCTGCCTCTTTCTGTTGTGACCGTCGACACAACAGTGGCCGAATCCGCGAACGCAAACATGTCGCTGAGCGCACACATTCTGGGTCAGATGCGCACCGGGAGCGGAGCCGGCAGGAGCGACCACGTGGGGGAGTCTCCGTCAGAGGATCATCGGTGCCATTCCGAGGATCATCAGTGCGGAACCTGCCGTCACTCGTCGTCCGGGCGGGTTGGTGCGCAACAGGTGGATCGTCACGGCCATCCACCCCACCAGGAGCAGCGCGGCGATGATCCTCGGATCGGCCTCGACTCCGTGCCGGTGCCGCGTCGTCGCCTGCGATTCCGCGTGGGAGTGCATGGGCGGCAGCATCATCAGCAGCACGGCCATGCACGTCAGGTCCACCGCGCATGGAATAGATCGGGTTCTGTTCGGCACGTCTGCGGTGACGTGTACGGCAACCGCGACGAGAGCGAGTATCGATATCAGCGCCATGGATGGGTCGGTACCGAAGGCCACCATGGCTGCCATGACGGTGCCCATACAGAGGTGAGCCCACCGCACCCGCCCCGTGTGCTTGCCACGTCCGAGCAGCGGGAGAACAGCACCCACTGCACCGAGCGCCATCAGCACCGTCATGACCATCGGTGTCAGACCTCCGTCGTCTCGAGAGTTCGACTCCGAGTCGCTCGTGCCGTCATTGTTCCTCCCACGAAGAATGCCACGACGACGATCAACAGAAGGGCGGCGAGCACTCCCGAACCACCGATCAGCAGCGTGAAGTTGTCCAGCACGAGACCCAGAATCGCCACCAGCCCCACGGTTCCGAGTGCCGGGGCGACGACGGTGTGCCAGGTGCGCGCATCCACGGTCGATCGACGGAAGAACGCGATGATGGCGCCGCCGGTGAGGATCATCAGAACCAGGATGCTGACTGTAGCCAGTCCTGACATCCAGGTGAACAGTTGCAGCACCGGGTCTGCGCCTGCCACCGCGAATACCGCGAGAACCACCGCGGCCGAGCCGGTCTGGAACAGTGACCCCATGTGCGGGGAGCCGTGCCGAGAGTGGGTGCGCGCCAACAACGAGGGGGCGACGCCCTTCCGTGCCAGTGCGAAGACGTACCGCCCGATTGCGTTGTGGAACGCCAGCAGAGCGGCGAAGAGACTGGTGACCAACATGATTTCCATGATGTCCGCCGACATCGGGCCCAGATACTGGGCGGCAGCGGCGAAGGTCAATCCCGCCGTGTCGTCGGCAGCGGCCTGCGCGACGGACGCGCTGCCGAAGGCGAGCACGACGGCCCAACTCGACACCGCGTACACCAGTCCGATGGTGACGACAGCGGCGTAAGTCGCGATCGGAACGGTACGCGTTGGGTTACGCGCTTCCTCGCCGTAGATCGCGGTGGCCTCGAAGCCGATGAACGACGCGATGGCGAACATCAGGGCGATTCCCGGCGATCCACTGAAGAAGGCCGAGGGAGTGAACGATTCGACGTCGATGCCCGCGGCACCACCCTTGGCGAACACCGCGACCGACAGGATCACGATGATGCCGATCTCGAGCACCAGCAGCACCCCGAGCACCTTGGCACCGAGATCGATGCTGCGGTAGCCGAGCAGCGCCACGATCGCGACGAGACCGAGCGCCCACAACCACCACGGCAGGTCGGGTCCGCCGTACTTCACGACCAGGCTGTCGACGGTCGATGCGGCGAGGCCGTAGATGCCCGCCTGAATGGCGGTGTACGTCAGCAGCGCCAGACCCGCGGCACCGAGGCCCATGGTTCTCCCGAGCCCCTTCTCCACGTAGGCGTAGAACGCACCGGTGTCCACCATGTGTCGGCTCATGGCCGCGTACCCGACGCTGAAGATCAGCAGGACGATCGCCGCGACGATGTAGGCGAGCGGAGCGCCCGCTCCGTTACCTGTCGCGATCATGACCGGCAGGGCCCCACCGATGGCGGTCAGCGGCGCTGCAGCGGCGATGACCAGGAACACGATTCCGACGACGCCGATGGATCCGCGGAGCGCGCCTGCCGTCGAATTCGATTGCGTTTCAGACATTCTGCTCACCGCTCTCGCAGCTCGAGGCGGCGCAGTGCGTAGAACTCGAGCGCGGCACGTCGAGGGTGGGGTTGCGATCGAAGAATCCCGCGGGCTTCAGTTTGAAGCCGGTGTAGTCCACCGGCATGATCGGCCAGTCCTCGGGTCTCGGGAAGTGGGTGAGCCCGAAGGTGTGCCACAGCACGATGTCCTCGTCGACGAGGCTACGGTTCGACGCCACGAACGCCGGCAGACCCGCTCCCCCATGATGCTGGTTGACGAAATCGCCTGCTGCATAACGTTCGCTTCGGTCGAACTGCGTCACCCAGAGATGCTTGGTGGCGAACGTGGCACGTCGCGCGATCGACGAGTTGTCGTCGGCCAGCAGCAATGGCTGGCCTTCGGGGTGCAGCGTGTATCCGACGGGCTTTCCGAGCCGGCTCAGCGAGGTCGGATTGGTGACGTGCCAGACGCGGCCCACCGTGCCGTCGGCGATACGTTGCGCCTCGGCTTCCGTGGCCAGTGGGGTGTGTTGCAGAGCAAAGGCGTTGCCGTGCAGGTTGTCCGGTCCCATCGGTACCCGGCGGGTCTCGATCTCCTCGACGGAGTTGCCGATACCGTCGACCATCATGTCGAGTCGCGCACTGAACAGATGCTGGTGGCACGGCGCTCCGAGTCCCGGGGCGATCTCTGTTGCGTAAGGGTAGTCACCACCGGGATGCCCGGACGTGAAGACGATTCCGGTTGCTTTGACCTCGAATTCGATGGTGCCGTCGAGGTAGAGGTACCAGAAGAATCCGTAGTCGTAGTTGCCGATGGTGGTGAAGAAGGAAATCACGAGTCGGCGCTGGCGGCGGGTCTCCTGCGAGCCCGACCACAGATCGGTGTGCTTCCAGAGCACTCCGAAGTCCTCCTCGTGCATGCACACGGCGTTGGTCAGCGTTTTCGGGTTGCCGAATTCGTCGGCGATCACGGCGTCGAAGTACGTGATATCGCCGACGCAGTCGCACCCGAGTTCGAGTGAGTTCGCGTACCGTCCCACCAGATACTCACCGGTGTCGAAGTAGTTCTGCCACGACCGCACGGGCGATGGATCACCATAAGGGACAACCATTTCGGCAATCGAAGCGCGATGGATGATCGGACGGACGGTACCGCCGTCCTCGAACCCGATCTGGTGCAGCACCAGACCTTCACGCACGTCGAAGCCGACTCGGAACGACCACTTCTCCCAGTCGACGCGATTGCCTCGAACCGTGAAGCTCGGACCGTCGGGTTGGGTGATCTCGATCGGCTTCTGCGTGGTGCGCAGCGGGCCGGTGACGGACAGATCGTCGAAGTTTCCCGATTCCTCCGGGATGGGAACCACCCCCAGGTCGACAACCTTGTCCACCGTCCGATTCATCACGTCGACGAACGCGACCAGCCCGTCGATGGGATGGGCCCACGCGTGATCGGCGGGGTAGTCCTGCCGAAAGGCCAAGCCGCGCAGTATGCGTCGGCCGTGCTCGCCCGGGTAGTCGAACACACCTGCCGACAGGGGTGCCACTCGAACGTCGGCTGCGTCCAGTCCGCGGGCAGCCAGCGCGGCGAGCCAGTCCGGATCGGTGGAGAGCACCTTTTCTACGAGCTCGAATTCCTCGTCGAGCACCGGCATCTGGCCGTCACGAATCGCGTCGAGCCGGGTGGAGCCGATCACCTGACGCTCGTCGAGGGAGACGAGAAGGTCGACGGCATCGGGCGTCGAGATGTCGTGCAACAGCACCCGAAAGGCACGTCGGGTGGTCGGTTCGGCGACGTACAACTCGGCCTTGTCCGGTTCGTCCAGTCCGACGTAGACGAACCTGGTTGCGGCGGTGACGAATCCGGCGGCGTCGACGATTTCTCGAACCTGTGTGATCTCGTCTTCGGTGGGTAACGACAAGGCATGGTCGATTGCGTGGGGCGTGAGGGTTGGCATGAGTGTTCCTCGAGGTCGGGTGTTGGTTCTACATACGTTGAATAACGAAGGCATGCGAGAGAGCGCGGGTCGCCCGCACAGAGGGTGGCTACAGCTGAGCTATGAAGCGGTCGAGCATCTCGAACTGCCGGCCGGCAGTGGTGTCATCGGGGGTGAGCACGCCGAGAATCTGCATACCCATCATCATGTTGAGCAACATTTCGACGGCGAGATCGACATCGAAGTCGCCGGCGTCGCCTTCCGCTCGAGCCTGCTCGAGAAACTCCGCCATCCGCGCCCGCCACGACACCAGGGATCGATGGTTCGTGTCGTCCATGTGCTCGTCGTACATCGCGCGCTGCCACAGCGAGACTGCAATTCTCGCCTCGAGCAGAGTCTCCTCGGTCGTCGGCATCACTTCTCGACAGAAGATGCGGAGGGCATCGAATCCCGTTGCGTCGCCCAGCGCTTCGTCGATACGGCGGTTCGTTGCCTCGAAGACGTGCTCGAATGCGGTTCGGAGAATCTCGTCCTTGCCCGCGAAGTAGTGGCTCAGCGCACCGTTCGTGTATCCCGCCTCGGTCGCGATGTCCCGCATGTTCGCGGCATCGATCCCCTTGGCAGCGATCAAACGCCAGGTTGCCGCGGTGATCGCGCGGCGGCGTTCGTCGTGATCCACGAGCTTCGGCACAGCCCTACGGTAGCGGCTCCCTGCTGGGACCTAGGGTTCGGGCATCGTCATCATCGCCTTCCGATCCGTTCGGACGTTGTTCTACGTCCGTTGAACTAAATCTTGCGACCTGCTCGTTACGAATCGCGTGTCCTTCCGTAAACACCGCGTTACCCCAGGTGAGCGGAAACTCGACCCCTGCTACGAAGTTCCGCTCACCTGCGTCAGCTCTCCTCACCTGCGCAAGCTCTACAGAACGATCGTGACGACTTTTTCCTCGGTGTTGGCCTCGATACCGGCCCATCCGAGTTCACGGCCCGTGCCACTGGCTTTCATGCCACCCCAGGGGAGGGCGGGATCGATTGCGGCCCAACCGTTCACCCACACCGCTCCGGAACGAACCTGCGCAGCCAGGGTGTGCGCCCTCGACACGTCGCGGGTCCAGATCGAGGCGGCCAGCCCGTACACCGTGCCGTTGGCGATGGCGATGGCCTCGTCGGCGGTGTCGAACGGAATCACCGTTCCGACGGGCCCGAAGATCTCCTCCTGCGCGATCTTCATGTTGTTGTCCGCGTCGGCGAAGATCGTCGGCTCGACGAAATACCCTGCGCCGTCGGGCCGCCCGCCGCCCGCCGCCACCCGTGCTCCGCCGTCGCGTCCGGCCCGGATGTACCCCAGAACCGTGTCCCGCTGCGTGGCGTTGACCAGTGCACCCATGGTCGTCGACGGATCGAAGGGATCGCCCAGCACCTGAGCCGACGCCGCAGCGGCCAAACCGTCGACCACCTGCGAGTACAGCGAACGGTGCACCAGCACCCGGGTACCGGCCGCACACACCTGGCCCTGGTTGAAGAACAGTCCCATCGCGGTTCCGTTGATCGCCGCCTCGAGATCCGCGTCCTCGAGAATGATCTGCGGGGACTTACCGCCGAGCTCGAGAGTCGTTCGCTTGAACGTGTCGGCAGCCTTCTTCGCGATGATCCTGCCGACCCTCGGGCTACCGGTGAAGCTGATCTTGTCGACGTCCGGATGGCCGACCAACGCGTCGCCGGTCACTTCTCCCAGTCCTGGAACGACATTGACGACCCCACCGGGCAGACCGGCCTCGTCCATCAGACGTGCGAGATGCAGGATGGACAGTGGCGCATCCTCCGGCGGCTTGACGACGAGCGTGTTTCCCGCGGCCAGCGCGGGCGCGAGCTTCCATGCGGCGATCATCAGTGGCGTGTTCCACGGAACGATCGCGCCGATCACTCCGACGGGTTCGCGCACGGTGTACGAGTGCGTCGGCTGCCCGAAGTAGCCCGCAGTGGGGATGGAACTCCCGGTGATCTTGTCGGCCCAGCCGGCGAAGTGCCGAAAAGTGGCTGCCGCATTGGGGATGTCGAGCATGGCCGGCTGACCAACCGGCTTGCCCACATCGAGGGCCTCGAGCCGCGCCAACAGATCGCCGTCGCGCTCGATCAGATCGGCAATTCGATTGAGCAGCTGTCCGCGGACCACTCCGGGCGTGGCACCCCATTCGCCACCGAGTTGGGCGCGAGCCGCACGCACCGCAGCATCGACATCCGACGCCGTGGCTGCAGCAACCTCGGCCAGTGGCTGTTCCGTCGTGGGGTTGAGGTCGGTGAACGTGCCGCCGTCGGAAGCGCCGTGCCACTGCCCTGCGATGTAGAGCTCGGTGGCGGTGTTTGTCGGCAACAACGGTGCGGCCGATTCTTGAACTGCGGTCATATTTACAAGCTCCTTCTCGGGTGCCGATCGCGGCACCTGTGGCGTGTCCGGTCCAGACTGCGCCCGGACAGGCGAGAAGGTCTTGTGTGATCGCGCACACATTGTGCGGCAGATGCGCACCGTCCTCAGCCCCGAGCCAACGGGCCGGGATGACGAACATGTGTCGACACACCGGGCCCCGGTTACCGCCGTGTTTCGCCGCCCAGGCGTGCGACGGAGAGTCAATTATTCCGACACATCGAGGCCATCCATCGGCCTCTCAGCAGGCAAAACTGGTGCCCTCCCACACGAAAGGCCCGCAATGACACACCACCAGTTTCGCGCCGCAGCAGTCCAGGCCGCGCCGGTATTTCTCGATCTCGACGCATCGATCGACAAGGCCATCGGCCTGATCGAGGACGCGTCCCGAGCCGGAGCCGAGCTCATCGCGTTTCCCGAGACCTACCTGCCCGGCTATCCCTGGTACATCTGGCTCGACGCACCGGCATGGGGTTTTCAGTTCACGCAGCGCTACTTCGACAACTCACTGGAGTACGGAACACCCCAGGCAGCTCGAATTGCGCAAGCCGCCAAGGACAATCACATCATGGTCGTGATGGGCCTGAGCGAGCGATACAAGGCCAGTCTCTACATCGCCCAGTGGATCGTCGACGCCGAGGGCAAGACCGTCGCGATGCGCCGCAAGCTCAAGCCGACGCACGTCGAACGCACCGTGTACGGCGAGGGTGACGGCTCCGACCTGTCGGTATACGACACCGACCTCGGACGCGTCGGCGCACTGTGCTGCTGGGAGCACCTGCAACCGTTGTCGAAGTACGCGATGTACGCCCAGAACGAGCAGGTGCACATCGGAGCCTGGCCCAGCTTCTCGCTCTACACCGGCGCGGCCTACGCCCTCGGGCCCGAGGTCAACACCGCTGCCAGCCGCATCTACGCCGTCGAAGGCGGCTGCTTCGTCATCAGCCCCTGCGCGACCGTCTCCCCCGAGATGATCGACATCATGTGCACCGATGACGCCAAGCGCGCGATGCTCACCGCAGGCGGCGGTCATGCCCGCATCTTCGCGCCCGACGGCCAACTGATGCACGAGCCGCTCGCACCCGACGCCGAAGGCATCGTCTACGCCGACATCGATACCAGCCTCATTTCGATCGCCAAGGCGGCCGCCGACCCGGCCGGCCACTATTCGCGTCCGGACGTGACGAGACTGTGGCTCGACAAGACTCCCGGCGACCGCGTCGTGTCGGGTGCGCAGCCTGTCGCGAACGCGCGGTACGACTTCACCGAGGACGTCGCCGCCGAGGTACGTCTGGAGATCACCGAACAGCTCGCTCGCGACGAGGACGCGGCCCGTGTCTGAACTCGAATCCGCGATCCCCGATCATCTCGTCGTTCCACGGTCGTGTCCGCGTCGAACACCCGAGGGCTACCAGCCGCCCTTTCCGTCGTACGTCGCGCGCTTTCCGGTATCCACCGAGCGAGTAGTGATGGGCTACTTCGGAATACAAGGCCTGCCCGACGCCTCCCCGTGGGGTGACGAGGGCCCTCCCCGAACGGACCGGGCGCGCTACACCGACGAGGAAGGCATCGACACGACGGTGTTCATCGGCTACTGGGACGACGTCGCAGTGTTCGATCGCTGGTTCGACTCCGCCGGTCGGCACTGGACGAGCGTCAGAGGCCGCTTCGTCGAGATCATCAGACCGACCGTCGACCGCTACGAGACACTCTTCTCCTCCACCGGCCGCATGGAAGGTGTTGCCACTCTGACGGATTCACTCAGCGGAACCATCGAAGAGCATGCCTACTGGGGCGGGGTACGGGATCGAATCCCGTTGTCGCAGAGCGACTCACTTGCCCCCAGCGGGGAGCCTCAGGCCGTACGCGACGGCGACAGAGTCACAATTGTGCCGCAGGAGAACCTCTGCCTCATCCGATCCGGGCAGGATTGGGCCGATACGGCCGGGTCCGAACGAGAGATGTACCTGCGGGACGTCGAACCGGTGTTGCGCGCCGGCATGGACTTCCTCCGCGACGACGGACTGGCCATCGGTTGCTTCGCCAACCGATACATGACGGTGGTCGACGACAACGGCGTCGATACCGACAAGTCCTTCGGCATGAGTTGGTGGCGCAGTCTGAGCGACCTCGAAGCATGGGCCGAGTCGCATCCGACGCATGTCGCCATCTTCGGTGCCGCGCTGAAGTATCTGTCGACGATGGGGCCCGCGGCCTCCCTGAGGCTCTATCACGAGGTGACCGTCGCGGCGGCGGACGAACAGTACTTCGAATATTTCGGCTGCCACGACCGCACGGGTCTACTGCGTACCGCTGCGGAGCGTTCTACCCTGTGAGAAGACGGGAGGTACCTGACATGGTCGATCCGCTGCGCACCGACTCCGTCGACCTGGCCGACAGCGTCGACTTCTGGACCGCTGCGGTGAGTCGGACGTACGTCGATCTAGAGTGCACGATTCCCGAGAACGCGTCGGCCATCACCGGGCATATCGAGTCGACCGGACTTGCGACCCTCGGATTGTCGCGAGTGTCTGCGACAGCTCAGACCGTCCTACGAACGCCCGCAGGTATCTCCCGAACCAGTGACGACTACTTTCTGGTCAGCGTCCAGACGTCGGGAACAGGGTTCGTCGTGCAAGACGACCGAACGGCGGTCCTGCAACCGGGAGATTTCGCGCTCTACGACACCACCCGGCCGTACAGTCTTCGCTTCGACGATCCGTTTGCCCAGTACGTGCTGATGCTCCCCGGCGCAACGCTGCGAACGCTCGTCCGCGACACGGGTTCACTGACAGCACGGGCGGTGTCCGGACGGCAAGGGGCAGGAAAACTACTCGTGAGCATGATCTCGTCGATCATGGACGACGCCGACATGAGTACCGCGTCGGCCGAGGCCGTGTCGCAGAGCGTCGAGTACATCCTGGTCGCAGGCCTGGTCGGGCTGACCGGGGTCGAGAAGCCAGCACCGTATGCCGCGTCCGAGAGACTCGGCGAAATCAAGCGTGCGATGACGGCGCGGCTGCGAGATCCGGATCTGACCGTGACGGAAGTGGCGGCCTCCCTGCACTTGTCGCTGAGTACGGTGCATCGAGCGTTCGCCGGTGAGCCGTGTACCGCCAGTGAGTGGATCTGGATGCAGCGACTCGACGGCGTCAAACGGGCTCTGTGCGAGCCACAGAATGCTCGCACCACGATCGGCGCCCTGGCGGCATCGTGGGGATTCACCGACCCGGCGCACTTCAGCCGCGCCTTTCGGGCGCGCTTCGGGTGCACTCCCAAGGAGTTTCGCGACACCAACCGCGGGTGAGCTCAGATCCCGAGCGACCCGGCCAGTGTCGGCCAGCTCTTGGGCAGTTGTTCCACCCAGTAGGGCCAGGAGTGGGTTCCGGTTTCGGTGAAGTCGAACGTCGCGGGGATGTTCAGCAGACTCAGTCGATCCGCCAGTCGATGGGTGCAGTAGTTCGCGCCCACCTCGATGAGACCACCGACCACCACCACGTCGAGCGCCGACGCGCTGTCGAAACTTTCGTGGCGACCCGGCGCTCCCGTTCCCACCGAGACGTACACGTCGGTGCCGCGCAGGCTTTCGGCATTGACCACCGAATCATGTTGCGCCCAGGCAGGATCGAGAGGACCGCCCCACATGTTGTCGGCATTTCCGCCGAATGCTCCGACGATCGCGCGGATACTCGCCTGCCCCATCGGCTCCGAGGAGGCGAAACACCCGCTGTACGACGCCACCCCGGAGTAGACATCGGGGTTACGTGCGGCCAGCATCATGGCCGACTGTGCCCCCATCGACAGCCCGGCAATCGCGTTGCGTCCGTTGCCGTCCACGGCCGCGTCGATCAGCGGCGGAAGCTCCTCGGTCAGGAACGTTTCCCATTGATAGCGGCCGAGTTTCGGATCGTCTCGTTGCCAGTCGGTGTAGAAGCTGCCCGGTCCGGCGAGCGGCAGTACGACGTTGACGTTCTTGTCGGCGAAGAATTCCGCTGCTCCGCCCTTGCGGAGCCACATGCTGTTGTTCGGATCCTCTTCGCCGATTCCGCTGAGCATGTACAGCGTCGGCCGCGATCCGGTCTTCGCTGCCGGAGTCAGCACCTGCACGTCGACAACGGCCCCCATCGCAGGCGATTCGACGCTCAGCGTGCGCAGGGTGTCGGACGCGATCGACGTGTCGACAATCCGTGCCGCCGAGACAACAGGATCGGCGGAGACAACGCCGACCGAGGACACGGACAGCGCGGCGGCGACGGCGAACGTGGTGAAAATGCGTCGACGACGCATGGCGATCCTCTCGGGATGTGTCACAGGGGAACGGCGAATTGCATGGAGCATTGCACAGCAACCGACCGGATGGAACGCCGTACGAACATCCACCCGATTCGGACCGACCGGGACTCTGACAACACATCACCGCACGAGCATTCACCCTTCTTTGCAACGCTTTTCGGGCATCCAGTTCCGTATTCTGAGCATCGCTTCGTCCACTAATAGTTAGTGCACTAACCAATACTGGTAGCCTTGGCACCGTGACGACCACCGAAGATCCACTCGCGCTAGACCGCCAGGTCTGCTTCGCGCTCGCCGTCGCCAACCGCGCCGTGCTGTCGGTGTATCGGCCACTGCTCGAGCCGATGGGACTGACGCATCCGCAGTATCTGGTGATGCTGGCGCTGTGGGGCGAATCGCCGATGTCGGTCAAAGCCATCGGATCGGCCCTGCAACTCGACTCCCCCACCCTCTCGCCGCTTCTCAAGCGTCTGGAGTCGATGGGGTTGCTCACCCGCAATCGAAGCACCGAGGACGAGCGCGTTCTACTCGTCGCGCTCACCCCGGCCGGGGCCGCGCTTCGCAAGAAGGCCGAGAAGATTCCACCCACCGTCGTTTCGAAGCTCGGAGCGTCACTCGCCGAACTCGACGAACTACGATGCGTCCTCACCCGCGTGAACGACGCGGCCATCGCAGCAGGAGCACTGTCGTGAACACTCGTCCTACCCGCACCCGCCCGCGCTTCGGTCAGTGGCTGGGCTACGCCGTCCTCGGCCGCAAACTGCCTGACTCCATGCAGGATTGGGTTCGACGCGACCTCGTCGGCCCAGGAGCGACACCGCGTCACATCCTGCGGTCGATGATCCCGTTCCTGCCGATATTCATCGGATTCTTCGTTCTGTTTCCGGGAGCGATCTGGCTACGCGCGTCGATGGTGTTGCTCAGTTTGCTGCTCGCGCTGTTCTACACCGCCGCCTACATGGATCAGAATCGCGCTCGACGCCTCGAGATCCACGGGCTACCGGCCGATCTGAAGAGCCCGAAGAAGATGGCCGAGATGGAACGCGAGCGAGAGAACTACCGCCGCAATCACTGACGCTCTCGGTCGAGCCCGGCGGTGAAATCGTCGGCGATCATCGCCGCCAAGTCGCGGGTCTTGCGGTTGGTGTTCTGTGAGAGCTCGGTCAGTTGTGCGAAGGCAGCGTCCGCGTCGATGCGGTACACCGACATCAGGATTCCGACGGCTCGGCCGATGGACCCGCGGGTGTCGAGCGCAGTCCGTAGTGTCGCGGCCTCGTTGCCGCTTTCTTGGATCAGTTGTTCGCGCACGCGCGAGAGTTCGAGATGCACTCGAATTCGAGCCACCAGCTCTCGATCGTGGAACGGTTTGACGATGTAGTCGTCGGCCCCGCGCCCGAGCCCGTCGAGCACGAAGTCGGTTCCCGCTCGCGCGGTCAGCAGGATCACCGGCACCCGCTGCAAGGCGTCGTCGCGGCGGATCTCGTCCACGAGTTCCAGACCGCTGCGTCCGGGCAGCAGAACGTCGGAGAGCACGAGGCCCGGCATCGTCGATCGAGCGCTGTCGAGTGCGGTCTCGATGTCGCCTGCGGTGGTGACGGACCAGCCCTCGTCGGTCAGCAGGCGCACCAGGTAGTTACGCATGTCGACGTTGTCCTCGACGAGAAGAATGTCCGCGCGCTCGGTGGTCAGCGCCGCCGAGTCGCTCGCAGCGAAGATCGCCGACACCGAATCGGCGGGGGCGGCCGGCAGATCGACGGCTGCAGCCGCCTCGGCGGGTAGCCGCGGAACCACGACGGTGAAGGTACTGCCACGGCCCGCCTCGCTCTCGACGTCGATACGACCGCGCAAGACGGTGAGCAGGTCCGATACCAGCGCCAGTCCGATACCGGATCCTTCGATGCTGTGGGCACCCGATCGTTCGACTCGATGGAATCGATCGAAGATCAGCGGCAGGTCCTCCGCGGGGATCCCGAGGCCGGTATCCGCAACGACCAAGCGGACGACGTCGCTGTCGGTCCGCAGGCGCACGGAGATCCGACCGACCGGCGTGTATTTGACGGCGTTCGCGACGAGGTTGAACACGATCTTCGTCCACATCTCACCGTCGGTGAGGACGACGACGTCGTCGGCTACGTCGACCACGAGTTCGAGACCCTTGCCCGACGCCACCGCCTCGAACAGCGACGCGCAGTCACGCGTCACCGCTCCCAGGTCGGTGGGTTCGAGCCGGGGACGCAGCTGACCGGCATCGGCGCTGACCACGTCCAAGAGATCGTCGACCAGTCGACGCAACCGAGTCGACGCACGATGAACGACGTCCAACGACTCACGATCGACGTCGGTCAGCGTCGAGTCGACACTCTCGCGTACCGAATCCAACGGGCCGGCGAGCAAGGTCAGCGGCGTGCGGAACTCGTGTCCGACGTTCTCGAGCAGCCGCGTCTTCGCCTCGTCGGCTTCGGCGAGTGCCGCGACGCGTCGCCTCTCCATCTCGAAAGCATGCGAGGCGGTCAAGGCCGTGGACACCCGCTCGGCCACCGCGATCGAGAAGGACACGACGGAGTCGTCGCGGGCGCGAAATTCGTCGACGCCGACCAACAGGGCCCCGATGGGCTGAGCATGTCCCGCGAGCGTCAGCGGAACGATGACCGCCTGCGCGACGGATCCGGCAATCTCGACCGTCCAGCAGGGAACGCGTCCGTCGCACACGTCGAGAACATGGGCAAGGTCCCAGGTCGCGTCGTCGCAGCCGAGTGCGCCCGAGGTCGCGATGTGATCGAGCTGCCCGTCTTCGGCGAGGTCGCGGCGCAGATAGGCCGCGACGAGGGGAAACTCGCGGGCCTCGTCACCCAGAGTTTCGACCGCGGCGCGACAGATGCCTACCGGCCCCTCGGTGCCGTCACCCGTCAGTGAGCCCAGGGCGAGCAGCGCGTGCATGCGGCGTTCGCCGAGTACCTGCATCGTGACCTCGGTCGTGGCGACGAACACGCCGAGCACCGTCCGTCCGGCTCCGAAGATCGGGCTGTACGAGAAGGTCCAGTACGTCTCCTCGGGGTAGCCGAACCGATTCATGACGAACAGCTGCCGAACGCCGTGCACGGGCTTGCGGTCCTCGACCACGTGGGTGCAGAGACCGCCGACGTCGTCCCATATCTCGGACCAGCTCTCGCTGGCCCGCTGACCTGCGGCCTGCGGAAACTTGTCCCCGAGAAAATCGGTGTACGTGTGGTTGAAGATCTGCACCAGATGCGGGCCCCACCAGATCAACATCGGGATCGTCGACGGCATGACGGTGCGGACGGCGGTCACCAACTCCTGCGGCCAACTCTCCACCGGCCCCAGATCGGTCGCCGCCCAGTCCAGTTCCCGGAATCGCGCGTCGGTGGCGTTGTCACCCGGGAACAGCTCGTCCAGCTGGGCCGAACTGCCATCGGGTTGTGGGGAATTCATCGTCTCGTCCTTCGTACTGTCGTTCCGCTCCAGTCCGGCGGGTGCGATCTCGGCATCAATACTAGCCGAACGACCGGTATGCAGGCGTTTCGCTGATCCCTCACGGGGGTACTGCCGCGAGCATGCCCTTCTCATCAAGTCTCCCGTACCCCTTGGGCGTCTCGCGTCTGTCGAACGACGGTGCCAACCTTGCCGTCTACTCCGAAACCGCGGACTCGGTGTCCGTGGTCGTGCTGAACGACGACGGAACAGAGCGCAGTACAACGCCGTTGACGCTGCGTACCGGCCACGTTTTTCACGATCTGGTTCCCGACGTGACGCCGGGTGCACGCTACGGACTGCGCGTCGACGGTCCATGGGATCCGGCGTCGGGGCTGCGGCACAACTCGGCGAAGCTGCTCCTCGACCCGTATGCCACCGCCATCACCGGTCAGGTCGACTGGAACGAATCGGTGTTCAGCCACCTCCACGCCGAGCCGGAGACCCGCAACGACGAGGACTCGGCCCCGCACATGCCGTATTCCGTTGCCGTGGAGTCGAACTTCGACTGGTCCGGCGACGCGTCACCGCGCACACCACTCGATCGCACGGTCGTCTACGAGGTACACGTCAAAGGTTTCACTGCCACCAATCCCGATGTGCCCGAGGATATTCGGGGAACCTACGCCGGTCTGGCGCACCCCGCCGCGATCGCTCATCTCAAGCGCATCGGCGTCACCGCGGTGGAGTTGCTGCCCATCCACCAGTTCGTTCAGGACTCGCATCTGCTCGAGGAGGGGCGGCGGAACTACTGGGGCTACAACTCCATCGGATTCTTCGCACCGCACAACGAGTACAGCAGCAGCGGCGACACCGGCGGCCAGGTGGACGAGTTCAAGGCATTGGTCAAGGCCATGCACGAGAACGGCATCGAGGTCATTCTCGACGTCGTCTACAACCACACCGCCGAGGGCAATCACCTCGGACCGACGCTCTCGCTCAAGGGAATCGACAACGGCTCGCACTACCGTCTGGTCGACGAGGACCGCAGCGCGTACTACGACACCACCGGCACCGGCAACAGCCTCAACGTCGGCCACCCCGCTGCCCTGGCACTGATCCTGGACTCGCTGCGCTACTGGGTGACGGAGATGCACGTCGACGGGTTCCGCTTCGACCTCGCCAGCACGTTGACGCGTCAGGACTCGGACCTGGACGTGCACAGCGCATTCCTGAGCCTGGTACACCAGGACCCGACGCTCGCGCCGGTCAAACTGATCGCCGAACCGTGGGACACCCAGGGCTACCAGGTGGGCGGCTTCCCGGCCCGCTGGTCGGAGTGGAACGGCAAGTTCCGCGACGACGTCCGTGACTTCTGGCGCGGCGAGAGCGGCGCACTTCCGGCACTGGCTCAGCGCGTCACGGGCAGCCCGGACGTCTACGAGAGCACTCGTCGACCCACGTTGGCCAGCGTCAACTTCATCACCGCACACGACGGCTTCACATTGGCCGACTTGAACTCCTACGACGACAAGCACAACGAGGAGAACGGCGAGGACAGTCAGGACGGCGAGTCCGACAACCGTTCGTGGGGTTGCGGAGCCGAGGGCCCGACCGACGACGAGGGCGTCAACGCACTCCGGGCCCGTCAGCAGCGCAATCACCTTGCGACGCTGTTGCTCTCGGCCGGCGTGCCGATGATCCTCGGCGGCGACGAGCTCGGCCGGACGCAGAACGGCAACAACAATGCCTACTGCCAGGACAACGAGGTCTCCTGGTTCGACTGGAGCACAGCCGATCAGGACCTCATCGACTTCACCACCCACTTGATCGCTCTACGCGACGAACACCCGGCTCTGCGCCCCACGTGGTTCCGCCACGACAGCGATTCCGACGAGGAAGGAGCCGGACCGGACACCGTCGACTTCTACCGCGCCGACGGCGAGAAGCTCTCCGACGAGGATTGGTCGGACGGCAATGCGCACAGCATTCTTGTCCTCATGCGTGCCGGTGAGTCCGATGCGTCGTTCGCGTGGATGGTCAACGCCTCGCCCGGCACCGTGGAATTCACTCTGCCGAAGGGACATTGGACTCAGTCGACATCGAGCGACCCCGATCAGGCATACGAGGCAGGCGGGCCGTCGATTCTGATTCGCGAACACTCGTTCACGTTGCTGCAGGGCTGACCCCGCAACAGCCGACAATGGCGGCAGTCCTCGTCACGAGGACTGCCGCCATTGTTCGTCTCAGCTCACCCCGGCGCGCACGTCCGGTGCTCCGAGTCGAGCTGCATCGGCGGTGTCGTCGTCGGGCTGCTCCTGCGAATCCCGTTCTGCCAGAACACGGAGCCGGTAGTGCTCGATTTCCTCGGCAACATGCTGATCGTCCCACCCGAGGATGGGTGCAACCAGACGAGCCACCTCGATGGCCGCCGCTTCACCACGATCGGGAACCTCGATCGAGATTCGGGTCCGACGGGTCAGAATGTCGTCGAGATGCTGCGCACCTTCGTGACTGGCCGCATAGACCACCTCTGCCTTCAAGTACTCCGGTGCACTCTCGAGAGGCTTGCCGAGCTCTGGATCGGCGTCGATCAAGTCCAGCAGCTCACCCATCAGAGTGCCGTACCGACCGAGCAGATGCTCGACGCGTGAGACGCGCATACCGGTGCGTTCGGCCGTCAGAGCGCGGGAGTTGAACGCGCCGAGGTAGCCGTCGGCACCGACGAGCGGAATGTCCTCGGTGACGCACTTCGGTACCGTGCGTTCGAGCCCGTGCACCGCGGAATCGACTGCGTCCTTGGCCATCACGCGATAGGTGGTGTACTTGCCACCGGCAATGACCGTCAGTCCGCGGACCGGGCTGGACACCGCATGTTCCCGGGACAGGGTGCTGGTGGAATCGGATTCGCCGAACAGCAACGGGCGCAGTCCGGCGTACACGCCGACGACGTCGGTGCGGTCCAACGGATCGGCGAGCAGCTTGTTCACATGACCCAGGATGTAGTCGATGTCGCTCTGGCTCGCGGCCGGGTGAGCCAGGTCGAGCTTCCAGTCGGTATCGGTGGTCCCGATGATCCAATGACTACCCCACGGGATGACGAACAGCAGACTCTTCTCGGTCCGCGTGATGATGCCGGTGGCACTGTTGATGCGGTTGCGCGGCACCACCAGGTGCACCCCCTTGGAGGCGCGAACCTGGAATTGGCCACGGCCACCGACCATCTGCTGCACCTCGTCGGTCCACACCCCGGCGGCGTTGATGACCTGCTTGGCCCGCACCTCGAAGGAACGGCCCGTTTCCAGGTCGCTCGCCACGACGCCGACGACCTTGTCGTCCTCCCGAAGGAAGCCCGTGACGCGAGTGCTGTTGGCACACAATGCGCCGTAGGCGGCCGCGGTACGAGCGAGCATCATCGTGTGCCGAGCGTCGTCGACCTGGCCCTCGTAGAACTTCACCGCACCGCGGATCGCCGAGCGCTTGCCCGACGGGAAGGACTCGAGCGTCTTCTTCTTGCCGAGGTGCTTGTGGTGACTCGGGACGCCGCGTCCGGCACCCATGACGTCGTACACGCCGATGCCGAGCCCGACGTACGGACGGTCGATCACCTTCTCGAGCGGATAGATGAACGGCACCGGGCGAGCGAGGTGCGGACACAGCTTGTTCAGTACCAGCGAACGCTCCTTGAGCGCCTCGAACACCAACGCGAAGTTGAACTGCTCGAGGTAGCGCAAACCGCCGTGGAAGAGCTTGCTCGAGCGGCTGGACGTGCCGGCCGCGTAGTCACGCGCTTCGAGCAGACCCACTTTCAATCCGCGGGTCACGGCGTCCAGTGCAGTTCCGGCACCGACGACGCCGCCGCCGATCACCAGAATGTCGAGCTCTTCGGCTTCCATCCTCGCCAGCGCATCTGCGCGCGCCTGGGGACTCATGGCCGTTGTGGTGGAACTCATTCTTCATCAACCCAATCGAGAGTTCGTGTTACTGCCTTCTTCCAGCCGGCGTACAACTTCGCCCGCTGGTCTTCGTCCATGGACGGGGTCCATGTCTTGTCCTCGGCCCAGTTCTGGCGAATGTCGTCTTCGCTCTCCCAATAGCCTACGGCCAGTCCGGCGGCGTAAGCCGCTCCGAGAGCAGTGGTTTCGGCCACGACGGGACGGACCACGTCGACGTTGAGAATGTCGGACTGGAACTGCATCAGCAGTTCGTTGACCACCATGCCGCCGTCGACCTTGAGCACCTCGAGATCGACGCCGGAGTCGGCGTTCATGGCCTCGATCACCTCACGCGTCTGATACGCGGTGGCTTCGAGAACGGCACGCGCCAGGTGCCCCTTGTTGACGAAGCGCGTCAATCCCACGATGGCACCGCGGGCGTCCGATCGCCAGTGCGGGGCGAAGAGACCGGAGAAGGCGGGGACGAAGTAGGCACCGCCGTTGTCGTCCACCGACCGTGCGTCGGTCTCGATGTCCGCGGCCGAGGAGATCATGCCCAGGTTGTCGCGCAGCCACTGCACCAACGAGCCCGTCACGGCGATGGAACCTTCGAGCGCGTACACCGTCGGCTGGTCGCCGATCTTGTAGCAAACCGTGGTCAGCAGACCGTTCTTGCTCATCACCTTTTCGGTACCGGTGTTGAGAAGCACGAAATTGCCTGTGCCGTAGGTGTTCTTGGCTTCACCGGGAGACAGGCAGGCCTGCCCGAAGGTCGCTGCCTGCTGATCGCCGAGGATGCCGGCAATCGGCACTCCGCTGAACGGTCCGCGCTCACGGCCGGTTCCGTACACCTCGGAGCTCGAGCGGATCTCGGGCAGCATCGACACCGGAATGCCCATGTCTGCACAGATGCTCTCGTCCCACTGCAGGGAGTCGAGATCCATCAGCAGGGTGCGTGAGGCGTTGGTCGGATCGGTGTAATGCAACCCGCCGTCGACACCGCCGGTCATGTTCCACAGCACCCAGGTGTCCATGTTTCCGAAACACAGTTCTCCCGCTTCGGCTTTCGCCCGTGCACCGTCGACGTTGTCGAGGATCCACTTGATCTTGGGGCCGGAGAAGTAGGTGGCCAGGGGCAGACCGGTCTTGGCGGTGTACTTGTTGGCATCGCCCCCGCCCAGCGCGGTGGCGATGCGATCGGTACGGGTGTCCTGCCAGACGATGGCGTTGTAGATCGGCTTGCCCGTTGCGCGATCCCACACCAGCGCCGTCTCGCGCTGGTTGGTGATTCCCACGGCGGCGATGTCCTCGCGCGTCAGATCCGCTGCGGCCATGGCACCGGCCGCGACGGCGCGCACGTTGTCCCAGATCTCCGACGCGTCGTGCTCGACCCAACCGGCCTGCGGAAAGATCTGCTGGTGTTCCTTCTGATCGACCGCGACGACGGTGCCCGCGTGATCGAAGATCATGCAGCGTGAAGACGTGGTTCCCTGATCGATCGCGGCGACGTACTTTCCTGCGAACTCGGTCATGGCTTCTCTCCTGTGGTCTGGGTGTCTGCTGGGAGTCGTGATGGCGGCTCGGGCGTCGAACCTTCTTGTTTGCGTAGGTTCTTTCCGATGAGCAGGTCGTACAGGAACACTCCTATCGGTCCGCCTACGAGAGGTCCGACGATGGGGACCCAGAAGTACAGGCCGCCGTATTGATCTCGCCAGGCTCCACCGTATCCGGTGATGTACGACGCCAGGCGAGGTCCGAAATCTCGGGCCGGATTGATCGCGTAGCCGGCGTTGGTGGCCCACGCGAAACCGATGGCGACGACGATGAGGCCGACGATCAGCGGTGCCATGTTGGCCATCGGCGCGGTGCCGAGCGAATCGGTCACGGCCACAATGAGGAACAGCAGGATCGCGGTACCGATGATCTGGTCGATCAGTGCCGAGGACACGCTGACCGGCAGAGTTCCGTTACCGGGAAGCGTCGAGAAGATCGTCTGGGTGGCGGTGGTGTGGCCGGGGTCCACTGCGTTGATCATGTCGTTGTAGTTCCAGCGCACCAGCAGCGCGGCCACGAAGGCACCTGCGGTCTGCGCGAGGATGTACGGCGCAACCATCTTCCAGCTGAATCCGCGGAAGAGTGCGAACGTGATCGTGACCGCGGGGTTGAGGTGCGCGCCGGTGATCCGACCCGCGACGTAGATGCCGAACATCACGCCGAGCCCCCAGGCCCAGGCGATCGAGTCGTGGTCTCCGAGACTTCCCGATTCACCGCCCGAGACGACCTGCGCGACGACGCCGACGCCGAACAGAATGAGAATCATGGTTCCGGCGAACTCGGCAGCCATGTGCGCCGGCAGTCCCCATTCCGGTTCCTTACGAGCCATTGTGTAGCCTCCGCAAAGTTGGTGATGCACGCCACATTGCGTGCTGTTTGCCACGGTAGACGGCCTGCACTGCGTTGCACAGCTGATGCACATATGTGCAAAGCGGTCGTACACTGGCGATGGTGACGGACCAACGCATCGCACCCGAATCGGATCTGCGGACCGGCCATGCCACCCAGGCAGCGCGCCTCTACTACTTCCAGGACATGACGATGGCGGCGATCGGTCGTGAGCTGGGCGTATCTCGTTCGACGGTCTCCCGGCTCATCACGTTCGCGCGGGCATCGGGACTGGTGGAAATCAAGATCTCCACCCCTCTCGGTCAGGCGCCACGAATCGAGCGGGCTTTCGCTGATCTGTACGACATTCGTGCACATGTCGTTCCCGTGTCGGAAACCGTCGACGAATTGCAGCGCCTCGACCGCGTCGCCACCTTCGCAGGCCGATTGCTGACGTCGTTCTTCGAGTCCGACATGGTGATGGGCGTCGCCTGGGGAACCACCGTCAGCGCCGTCAGTCGCAAGCTCGCACCCAAACGAACCCACAACTCGACCGTCGTGCAGCTCAACGGCGCAGCGAACACCCGCACCACCGGGGTCTCCTACGCCACCGACATCGTCCGAACCTTCGCCGACGCCTACGGCGCTGTGGCGCAGGGCTTTCCAGTTCCCGCGTTCTTCGACTACCCCGAAACCCGCCGACACCTGTGGCGCGAGCGGAGCATCAAGCGAGTACTCGAACTGCAGGACCGGATGAACCTCGCCGTGTTCAGCATCGGCGTCATGAGCAGTGCCGTTCCGAGTCACGTCTACAGCGCCGGCTATCTCGAGCGCGAGGATCGAGCCGAGCTACAGCGCGACGGCGTCGTCGGAGATATTGCCACCGTGTTCCTGCGCTCCGACGGCAGCCACGATCGAATTGCGTTGAACGACAGATCGAGTGGACCGAGCCTGGACCGACTCAAGGTGGTGCCACGCCGAGTCTGCATCGTCGCCGGGGCGTCGAAACTCGATGCCCTCACCGCCGCGCTCCGCGGCGGATTGATCACCGACCTCGTCATCGACGACATCAGCGCGGCCCAGTTGATTCTCCGCTCGCGCGGCTGACCCACGTGAGCGGGTAGGAGTGGAGCCTGCAGGAACGACCAAAAGACACCTCGACCCCTGTTACGAAGTTTCGTGCACGTGCGCCTTGCGCTCAGTGGATTCTCGTGTCACTCTTTTCTTCATGACAACCGGAAAGGCGGACACCGCCTCCCTCACGTGAGCGCCGTGCCGATGCCGTCGACATTTCCCCGTCGCGGCACATTCAGTGACAATCCCGAAGATTATGCCGAGAGCATTCGCGCAATCTGCGCGCAACGCGATCGATGGCTCGCCTACGGCCTGAAGGCCGGCCCCTCCGACAGAACAGCCGCGGAATCGGCTGTGGCACAACTGTATCGAAGATCGGGTCGTCCTGAGCCGAAATTCTCATGGGTGGCATCCCCTGTAGCCGCCGCGGAATTCATGACATCTCGACCGATAGCGGACAGCGCAGGTGCAGGCTCCCTCATCGCAACACTGCTGTCGAGTTCACGCCGACGAATGGACCAGCGAATCGATCGGCGACAGATCGAATGGCCACAGCAGTACTACTACTCCGACAACAATGCACAGCGCGATCTGCAGGCGCGTATCGATGTCGCACGCCGTTCACCGACAGACGCGGCCTACGCCGACATCAGTCCCGATCCGATCATTCGCCGAACCGTACGAAAGTCTCTGCACACCAGCCTCTTCGACGGAGTGGCCACGGCTGTCCGAACCCTCGCTCCGCGCCCCTTCGGCACCGTCAGCTGGTACGGACAACAAGAAGCCCATCGCGTCGCCTACTACGACATCTATCGCTCTTTCGGCCTCATGACGTTCGGCCGCGAGGACAACGAGCTTCTCGACATTCAATCCGCCCTCATCGAGTCGACGGGATGGTGGTGGGCGTTCGACGACATCGCAGTGATGTCAGAACGGCCGACGGCTCTGCACACCGAACCGGTTCCCAATCCGGTGCACGGCGAAGTGCGACTGCATCATTCGACCTCCCCCGCGGTCGAGTTCGGCGACGGCAGCGGTGTCCATGTCCTCAACGGGACAGTGATTCCCGCTTGGGTGATCCATGATCCGACGGTCGAACGCATCACCGTCGAACGCAACATCGAGATCCGGCGAAGCGCCATCGAACGGATCGGCTGGGATTCGTATCTGGACCAGGCCGGTTTACGACTGATCGACACCGACGACGACCCGGGCAACCCCGGCTGCATCCTGCAACTGTTCGCCACCCCCGCAGGATGGGGCGACGAGGGTCGAATACTGCTTGCCGTCAACGGCTCTCGCGAACGGGACGGGGAGCGCCGACGCTACGGGCTTCGCGTCCCCGGCGCATTCTCGTCCGCGGTCGACGCCGCGGGCTGGACCTACGGTCTGGCCGGAGCCGATTACGGCCGACTACTCCGCAGAACCTGACCCCACACCCCGACCACACACCCTTACAACACACCCAAGGTGACAAACATGAACTCGAACATCACGCTGTCTGCACTGACCGACCTCACCGGCCTCGACGTATTCGACTATCTCGACAAGGAGATCTCCGTGCCCGTCATCGACGGCCTGCAAGCCCAAGGCGATCTGATCGTCGTACCGTACGTACTGCTCGACGGCATAGTCGTCCCCACCGAGCAGACCCGTCGCGAGGATGTGCCCTTGACGGGAATCGAACTGTTGCGCAGCGCTGCGGGCGGCAACCCGCACAGCCTGGTCGCCGACGGCGGCATCTGCACGTGGCTCAGTCCCGTCCACGACGTCCGAGGTCTCGCCCTGGGAATTCTGGCCAACTCGCAGACGGCGTACCTCATTCACCCCGAACACGGAGCCACCGGAATCGCTCCCGGTCGATATGTCATCGGCCGTCAGCGTGAAGGCGGACAGGGCGGTTGGTTCCATGCACCTCAGTTGATCGCCGACTGAGAGCCAGTGGCTCGCATCACATTGTTGCCGAAGTGCTAGGTCCATCTCACAAAGCAATTTTCGGTAGTAAGTGTGACGTTGTGTACCACTAAGGTTCGCGACATGACTGCTGTCGTCGTTGCGACTCATCCATGACCGGATCCCCCTCACCGGTCCAGAACCGACTCCTCGGAATCGGTCTCGTCGTACTCATCGTCATGTTCGTCGGGTGGAGCGTCACCTCGTACAACAAGACGTTCAAGGACGTCGTGACGGTCTCCCTCGAGACCGATTCCGTCGGTAACGCGCTTCCCCGCAACGCAGACGTCAAGGTTCGCGGCATGATCGTCGGCGAAGTGCGATCGGCGACGACGGCCGGTGGCGTCGTGACCTCGGAGTTGGCCATCGAACCGGACATGGCCGAGATGATTCCGTCGAACGCCACCGCGCGACTGCTGCCGAAGACACTGTTCGGCGAGCGGTACGTCGCGTTGGAGTTGCCGGACGGCAGGCCCGGGTCGCCGATCACCGAGGGCACGGTGTTGAAGCAGGATCGCAGCGGCAACGCCATCGAGGTCGGACAGGTGCTCGACGGCCTGTTGCCGCTGCTCCAGGCCGTGCCGCCGGAGGATCTGTCGAACACCCTCGGTGCGCTGGCACAGGGTCTGAGCGGTCGCGGCGAGGAACTCGGCCTCACGATCGACCGACTCGAGAACATATTTGCCGGGCTCAACACCGAGCTTCCGGCCATCCAGGAGGACCTGCGCGGACTCGCCGACTTCTCGCAGACCTACGCCGACGCGGCACCCGAACTGATCGACGCGCTCGACAACCTGCGGACCACCGGCAACACCGTCGTCGAGAAGCGCCCGGCACTCGAAACGCTGTACTCCTCGGTCACGTCGGCCTCGAGCACGACTACTGACTTCCTCGACGCCAACTCCGCCGACATCATCGGACTGGCCGCGAACTCACGCGAGGCGCTCGAGGTGTTCGCCGAGTTCTCCCCGGCTGTCGGCTGCACCGTTGCCCAATTCGCCGAGGGTGCCAGACGCGGCCGAATCGTCACCGGCGTCGGCGACGAGTATCCCGGCATCAACGTCTCGATGCCCTTCGTCAACCCGAAGGGGCGGTACCTGCCGAACCAGGACGAACCGCGACTGTTCGAGCAGAACCGGCCCCCGAGCTGCCCCAGCCCCCTCGACCGTTCGGCGGGCGAATACTTCCCGCAGTACCCGGGCGGCTCCCCCAACGACGGCTCGTACCAGGTGCCGTCGAGAAACCCCGGGCAGCAGGACCTTCCGTCACTTCCGGCTCCGCAGCTCTCCCCCGTACCGGCTTCGTACGCGAACTCGGTCACCGAGCAACAGACCTTGGCCGTCGTCTACGGCGGGGCCACTGGAATCGAGCCCGACGCAGTGCCGTCCTGGACCACGACGGTCGGCGCTCCCGCACTCAGAGGAACGCAGGTCACGTTCAGGTAGGACCTACTGATTGAATGGACCGAAGACCCCGTCGACGAGCGCGGCGGGTAACGATTCAGGAGTACACACATGCCAGCCGATACGAACACCGCCGGATTTTCCATCCAGTCCAGCAACGACGGGCGCGCAGCCGTCATCGCGGTCGCCGGTGAACTCGACGTCACCACGGCCCCCGCGCTGTCGTCCGCGATCGAAGCGCAGATTTCCACCACACCGGCTGCCCTGATCGTCGATCTGAGCAAGGTCTCGTTCCTGGCCTCGGCTGCCATGACCGTGCTGGCGTCGACGCAGAAGGATCACGCAGACACCGTTGCCTTCTCGGTCGTCGCCGATGGGCCGACCACCAGCCGTCCGATCAAACTGATGGGTCTCGATCAGGAATTCGCGCTGCACGCCGATCTCGCGTCAGCCCTCGCCGCTCTCGACTGACTCCACTCCCAGCGCCATCACTGCTGCGTCGTCGGCCAAGCCGTCGCCGAAGCTGTCCAGCAGTACCCGTAGGTCCTCGACGATGACTGCAGGCGACGCCGGGGCGTGGGCAGTCGCGAATTCCAACAGCGCACCCTCGTCGTCGTATCGACCTGTGCCCACCTTGGCCTCGGTGAGGCCGTCGGTGTAGAGCATCAGGGTGTCGCCCGCGCTCAACGTCACGGTGGCAGGCACGAAGCGCGCATGACGCAGAATCCCGACGAGTTGCCCGCCCGTCATGTGGACGTAGTGCGCACTGCCGTCGGCACGCATCACCAGTGGCGGCGGATGACCGCCACTGGCCATGCACACCTCGAATCCATCGGCCGAACGACTGAGCACCCCGAACACCGCCGTGCAGAACTGCGCGTTGTTCTCGCGGAATTCCTGTCGCAGAACCGAATCCAGATTGTGCAGTACAGCGACCGGGTCGTGGTCGTACACCGCGGCAGCGCGCAGGGTGTACCGCGTCAACGACGTCACGGCCGCAGCCGATGCACCCTTGCCACACACGTCGCCGAGAAAGAATCCCCAGCGATCGTCCGACAGCGGGAACAGATCGTAGAAATCTCCACCCACCTCGTCGCTCGATGCCGCGTGATAGTGCGCGGCAGCGGTCATTCCCGACGGCGGCAGCAGGGCGGGCGGCAGCAGTGACCGCTGCAGTGTCTTGGCCAGCAGCTCCGCTCGCGTCCGGGACTCGAGCAACTCGCGTTCGTAGGTGCGACGGTCCCTGGCGTCGAGCGCGGTGATGCGAATGAGCACCGGCGTGTCCGACTCGTCGGTCTTGACGTTCGCGGTCATGAACACCGGCAGCCGACGTCGATCGGACGTCACGAAATCGAGCGCGATGCCGTCGAGCTGACCGTACATCCGCAGAATCGGACCGAAATGGGTCTCGTAGTGGATGCGGCCACCGGCGGTGAGAAGTTGGGTGAAGTCGGTCCCGATCAGGGCGTCGACCTCGAAGCCGAGCCAGCCCGCCAGCGTCGCGTTCAGCCTCGCGATCCGCATGTCGGGATAGACCGACAGGTAACCGCACGGCGCGTTCTCGTACAGATCCTCGATGTCGAGCTCGTGCATTACGCCGGTCTCACGAAGGCCGCAATCGCCTCGGCGGTCTGTTCGGGTTGGGTGACGTGCGGGCAGTGCCCGCTGGCGTCGAGCGTCTTCAGAGTGCTGCCGGCGATATGTTCGTGCACGTATCTGCCGACCTGAGGCGGAGCCAACGAATCGCGTGCGCAGTCGACGATCATCGTGGGCAGGGTGACCCCGGCCAGATCGGCGCGATTGTCGGACAGAAAGGTGGTGCGCGCGAACACCCGTGCGCACTCGGGGTCGGTTCGGCAGAAGCTCGCGGACCACATGTTCTCGAGATCCGGCCGATCCGGCGCATTGACCACGATCGGCGCCATCGAAGCGGACCAGCCCAGATAGTTGCTGTCCAACGACTCGAGCAGCTCGTCGATGTCCTCGCGGCTGAAACCCCCGCGATAGTCACCGTCGTCGATGTATCGCGGAGACGGCGTCAGGAGAAAGAGCTTGGAGAATCGCTCGGGTGCCGCCTGAACCGCGAGAACGCCCATCATCGACGCCACCGAATGCCCGACGAACGTGACGTCACGGAGGTCGAGTTCCCGGACGATGTCGATGATGTCGTCGGCATAGGCGTCCAGCGGCGCGTACTTGTCGGCATCCCAAGCAGCCGGGTCCGACGCTCCCGATCCGACGTGATCGAACAGCACGACCGAAAAATTCGGGGCCAGGACGTCGGTGACCGAGCGCCACAGCGTCTGGTCGCATCCGAAGCCGTGAGCCAACATCACCACGGGACCGTCGGCAGCCCCCACGACCTTGACGTTGTTCCTGATGCGCGCACTCACCCGCACAGTCTGTCACCTGGCTACGACAGCGGGGAGTGAGACTGCCCCGACCGGGTATGGCCTGTATCTACAGAAACGAGAAATCTCATGCGAGTACTGGTCACCGGTGCAACCGGATACATCGGATCCCGGCTGATCCCGGTCCTTCTCGAGCAGGGCCACGAGGTGCACGCGGCCATGCGCGATCCGAGCAAGAAGTCGCGTTTCGCCTGGGGCGCGCACGTCACCGCGGTGCACTTCGACCTCGACGATCACGAGACCTTCGACACCGCGACCGAGAATGTCGACGCCGTCGTCTACCTTGTGCACTCGATGGACGAGGGCGACTTCGTCGAGAAGGATCGCCACGCCGCGCAGTCCATGGCCGCCGCCGCCGAGCGCAACGGCCTGCGCCGGATCGTCTACCTCTCCGGCCTGATCCCCGACGACGGCACCCCGTTGTCGGATCATCTGCGCTCTCGCCTGCAGGTCGAGGAGGTGTTCCTCGACAGTTCGGTCGACGCCACCGTGCTGCGCGCGGCGATCATCCTGGGTTCCGGATCGACGTCGTTCGAATTGGTGCGTCGCATGACCGAGCGTCTACCGCTGACACCGATTCCGACGTGGATGCGCAGGCAGGTGCAGCCCATCGCCGTCGTCGACGTGGTCGCCATCATCGCCCGCGCCCTCGGCGACACCGCACGCCCAGGAACGTTCGACATCGGCGGAACCGAAACGATGAGCTACCCGGAGCTGCTGCAGGCGTACGGCAGCGTTGCCGGTCTGCGTCGCGCACAGATCCCGGTGCCGCTGTTGCCGACGGGATTGGTGGGGCGCGCCGTCGCCATCATCACCGCCATGCCTCCCGGCACGGTGATCTCGTTGGTCGACAGCCTCACCCACGACATGGTGGTGCGCCGCGGGAACGCGGCAACGGAGGTGTTCGCCGAACCCGGTACCTCGCTGATGAGCGTCGAGGAGGCACTGGAGCGTTCGATCACCGTGACCGCCGAGGAGGGCACCGATGCCCACGCCGATCCCCAGGCTGCCGCCGACACCGATCCCGAGTGGGCAGGAGGGGTCGTCGACATCGTCGACGGCCAGGTGCGGCAGCGGCCGTCGGGCATCCTCGGAAAGGCTCAGCTCGGGGCTACCCGCTGACCGATATCGGCATAGTGGTGGGCCCACGGCACGGCTCGTTCCAACTGTCCGGCCAGTTGGACGAGCAACGCTTCGCCGCCCAGCGGAGCGGTGAAGTGCGCACCCATCGGGAGTCCGCTCGGCGTCCAGTGCAGCGGAAGCGACAGCGCCGGGCGGCCGGTGACGTTGGCCAGTTGGGTGTACGGAATCCACGAGATGTTGTCGTCGATCATCTGGTCGACGATGCCGGTGTGCCGAAGCAGACCGGCGGTTCTACTGCGCAACAACAAGTCCGACGCTATTCCCAGTGGCTTCGCGAGATCGAATGCACCGATCTTCGGCGGTAGCTCGGCAATCGTCGGGGTCAGCAGCAGATCGTAGGTCTCGAAGTACGTGGCCAGAGCCCGCACGTGCACGTGGCGACCTTCCACCGCCTGGAGGTAGTCGACGCCACTGGCGGATCTTCCCAGCGCCGCCATGATCCGGGTGTCTCGCTCGAAAGAGTCGTCACCGCAACCGGTTCGACGCTTGACCTCGTCCATCTCGTAGGCCAGATAGATGAACCAGGCCAGCAGGAACTCGCGATTGAGGCTGGCATCGTCGTACGGCGGGGCGTCGAGAAGTTCGACGGTGTGGCCGAGTTCGGTCAGTGTCTTGGCGGCAGACTCCATCGCAGCGACGGCCTGCGGATCCGGACTCGGATTCACCGACGTCGCCGCATACATGCCGATTTTCAAGGCCTTGGGGTCCTGCTCCGTCCGTGACAGGAAGCTCCCGTCCGGCCGGGCGGGCGAGTAACCGGATGTCGCCTCGCCACCGGCCAACACGTCGAGCATCGCGGCGGTGTCGCGTACCGATCTCGACACGACGCCCTGCACTGCCGCTCCGTGCATCGCCTCACCGAACGTCGGTCCCGACGGCACCAGCCCGCGGCCGGGCTTGAGGCCGACGAGCCCGCAGCACGACGACGGAATGCGAATCGAACCGCCACCGTCGCTCGCCCCTGCCACCGGGACGATCCCGGCCGCGACCGCAGCGGCAGATCCGCCCGACGAGCCACCGGGAGTTCTACTGTGGTCCCACGGGTTTCGAGCCGGGCCGAACACGGTCGGCTCGGTGATTCCCTTGGCACCGAACTCCGGGGTGTTGGTCTTGCCGAAGATGACCAGGCCTGCGTCGAGCCAGCGCTGCACCACCGTTGCGTGCTCGGGCATCGGCAGATTCGTCAACGAGCGGGATCCGCTCGCAGTGGGCACCCCGGCATAGTCCTGCGAGAGATCCTTGATCAGAAACGGCACACCGGCGAACGGCCCGTCGAGCGTTCCCGCCAGTTGCTCGTCCGCCTGCTCCGACATGAGGCGAACGATCGAATTGAGCGACGGGTCGATCGATGTGGTCTGCGCAAGAGCACAATCGAGCAACTCGCGCGGCGTCACCTCACCGTTCGCTACCAGTTCCGCCAGGCCGAGGCCGTCGTACTTGCGATACTCGTCGATACGCATGGCGTCAGCCTAGGTCCCGGGACCGTCGCCGGAGTGCCGAACTCGCAGTTGTGCGGCGATTTCGGCCCAATATCGTGCACAACTGCGAGTTCGACGAGGCGGGAGGTTGATTTCACCCCGCGGCGATGTCCGACGGGTGCCCGGCGAGTGGAGTCACGTCGATGCTCATGTACGGAAACAGCGGCAGATTCCACAGAATCTCGTGGAGTCGCTCGTTGTCCCGCACATCGAAAATGCTCAGATTCGAGTACTGGCCCACCAGCCGCCAGATGTTCACCCATTCACCGTCGCGCTGCAACTGCTGCGAGTACGCCTTCTCTCGGGCGAGAGTGTCGGTTCGCACGTCCCCATCGAGATCCTGCGGGAGCGCGACGTCCATCTTCACTGCAAACAGCATGTCGCTCAGGCCTTGTCGAGAACGAAGTCGTAGGTGACTTCCTGTCCGCCGTCGACGTCGTGCGGGTCGAGAATGAGCTCGGGCTTGACCGCACTCGCGACGTCGTCGTCGTTGTGGGCGTCACCGGGGAAATAGAGCTGGGTGGTGATCTGCTGATGACCTGCTGCCGCGACCTTGAGGTGCAGGTGCGCGGGACGCCACGGATGCCAACCGGCAGCCGAGATCAGGTTTCCGCACGCTCCGTCGGTCGGAATCTGGTACGGCGCAGGCTTCATCGTGTGAATCCAGAACTGCCCCTGATCATCTGCAGTGACCGTGCCGCGCAGGTTCCACTCCGGGATGCCCGGTGCGAACTGCGAGTAGAAGCCGTCGGCGTCGGCATGCCAGATCTCGATGACTGCATGGGGCAGCGCGGCCCCGTCGACGCCGCGCACCTGCCCCTTGAACAGCAGCGGGGTGCCTTTCTCGCCGTCGCGGGTGGGAAGGATCGCCGCGGAACCGAGTTCGGGTGCATCGGGAACGTAGTAGGGGCCCTCGATGGTGCCCTTGCTGCCCTCGCGGGACTCTCCGGCCACCTCCTCGACGACGTGTTCCACCCATACGTCGAGGAAGAGCGGCCACTCTCCGGTCTGCCCGACGTTGATCAGCCATGCCTTGAGGGCGTTGTACTCGTCGTACGTGACCTTGTGTTCGCGGACGGTGTCGTGGATCGCCGAAATGACCTGGCGAGCAAGCAGACTCACGCGCTCGGGTGGGGTGTCGGCAGCGGCCTGCTTGTCGGAGGTGAAGCGCTGGGTGGCGTTCGCGCCGGACGCGGCGGCGGTGGCCACCTCCGCGGACAGATCTGTCGATGCTGCGTGGTCGATACTCATGGTGAAACTCCTCGTTCTCGGGGCTAGGTGTCGATGCGGTAGGTGGAGAGTTTGTGGGGGTCGATGTCGATGCCGTGACCGGAACCGGTGGGGACGGTGAGTTCTCCGTCGCGGATCTCGAGCGGCTCGGTCACCAGGTCGTCGCTCATGTCGAGGAAGTTCGAAAGTTCCCCGGCTCGACGCGACGTCAGGTCGAAGGCGGCACCGAAGGCAACGGTGCAGGCCGAGCCGAGTTGACCGTCGATCTGGTTGCCCATCACCACATCCAGGCCGAGGCCCTCGCACAGGTGATGGATTCGCGTCGAGTCGGTGAACCCCGTGCGGGCGGTCTTGATGCTCACCGCCGTCGCCGATCCTCCGAGGATCTCGCGAGTCACTTCGGCAGGCGTGGTGGCCGATTCGTCCGCGACGAAGGGGACATCGAGTTGCTGCACCAGCCAGCGGCGACCGAGAACATCGTCGGCCGGGCACAGTTCCTCGGCAAGGGTGAGTCCGAGATCGGCCATGTCCTTCATGGCGCGTGCCGATTCTGCAGCAGTCCAGCCGCGATTGCCGTCGACGTACAGTTCGACGCCCTCGCCGAGACCTTCCCTGAGCGCGCGCACGACGGCGGTGTCGAGGGCTACGGGCCGGCGACCGACCTTGATCTTGAACACCTCGATTCCGTAGGTCTCGCGCATTCGAGTCGCCTCGTCGACCATCGCTGCCGGAGTGTCGAATCCGAGCATATGGCTCACCCGCATCCGATCGGTGTATCCGCCGAGCATCTCGGTGACGGACAGGTCGAGGGTGCGGCCGAGCGCGTCCCAGACGGCCATGTCGATCGCAGCCTTCGCCACCGGGTTGCCCACGGTGCGGGTCAGCCTGGAACGAATCACTTCCCGATCGAGCAGGGTCAGTCCGAGAATCGCAGGGGTGAAGAGGCTTTCGATTACCGCGACGATTCCGCGCTGAGTTTCGCCGTAGGTGAAGGGACGTGGGGGCGCGTCTGCGGTGCCGACGCTACCGTCGTCGGTGTGCACTCGAACCAGCACGTGCTCGGCGGCATGCACCTCTCCGCTGGCGAATTTCAACGGTTTGACATACGGAATGCTGTACGGAATCGCCTCGACTGCAACGATCTTCATAGAACTGCCTTCGGGTCGGGTGATGGAGAAAGTGTGTCGACGCGGGGCAGGACCCCGGCCTCTTCGAGAGCGCCGACCAATGCGTCGACGAGGGCCGACGGTCGGTCGCGATGCCAGGCCAATGCCAGATCTATGGTGCTTGCGCCCGCGATGTCCCGGAAGACGACCCCGGTGAGTTGCAGTGCTCGGACGGATTCCGGAACGAGAGCCACCCCGAGCCCGGCAGCGACCAGGGCCAGCAACACGGACGTGTCGGGGGCCTCGTGCTCACGCCGGGGGCTGAAACCAGCTGCGCGGCAACTACGTAGAACTGCCTCGTTGACCACCGAATGCGAGTCCGCGTACATCACGAAGTCCTCGTAGGCGAGGTCGGCTACCTCGAGTGCGGCCTCGGCGGCGTACCGATGGTCGACGGGCACTGCCAGCAAGAGAGATTCGGTGGTGATGGTGCGGATGACCAGATCGTCGCCCGCCACGGGCGGCCGCAGTACCGCCACGTCGAGTTGCTCGGAGCGCAGCCCCTCCACCTGAGCAGGAGTGAGCAGATCCCCGTGGACCTCGAGTGCGAGGCCGGGCAGGCGCTGCTTGATCGCTCTGGCGATCGGCGGCAGCTGATCGAAGGCAGCGGTACCCGTGAAACCGATACGTACCAGCCCGTAGCGCCCCTCGGCGATGCGTCGAACACCGTGGGTGCTTCGCTCGATGTTCTCCAGGTTTCGGACCGTCTCGCGGTAGAAGAACTCGCCCGCAGGCGTCAGGCTGACCTGCCGTGTGGTGCGAGTGAGCAGCGTGACGCCGAGTTCTGCCTCGAGTTGACGAACCGACTGGGAGAGCGCCGGCTGCGCCAGATGCAGGCGCTTGGCAGCCTGACCGAAGTGGCACGTCTCGGCCACCGCCACGAACTGATACAGGTGCCGCAGCTCCACGGTGACTTCCTCTCCGATATCGCGTTCCGAGCCGATGTACTCCTCGGCGTGACCCTGCCCACAGTAAGCCGCACATCCATCGACGGCAAAGACCTATTTCCGGTCGATTGATAAGTGAACGCGATCAATAGACACCCTGGTCGAGCCTAGGCAAAGCCCTGGTGTGACCGATGCCACTCGGTGTCAAAGTCGGAGACAACCGCCACGCGACTTGCACCGCCGCGGAATCGAACGACAGCGAGGACACGACCATGACGGAAATCTTGGATCAGGCGCACGCCGCCATCGACGGAGCGGTGATCGACGATGCCGACGCCGGTATCTATCGAGCCAATCGGAGCATCTTCACCGACGAGGAGATCTTCGAGCTCGAGATGAAGCACATCTTCGAGGGCAACTGGATCTACATCGCCCACGAGAGCCAGATTCCGAACAACGGCGACTACTTCACCGTGCACATGGGTCGTCAGCCGGTGGTCATCACCCGCGACAAGGATGGGGAGCTGCACTGCCTGATCAACGCCTGTGCGCACCGTGGTGCGATGCTGTGCCGCCGGAAGACCGACAATCGCCCCACCCTTACATGCCCGTTCCACGGCTGGACATTTCGCAACGACGGCACACTCCTCAAGGTCAAGGATCCCGAAGGTGCCGGCTATCCGGATACGTTCGATGTCGACGGCTCGCACAACCTCACCAAGGTGCCGAGGTTCGAGAGCTACCGAGGGTTCCTGTTCGCCAGCCTGAACGACGACGTGTCGACGCTCGCCGAGCACCTCGGCGACACCACCAAGGTCATCGACATGCTCGTCGATCAATCACCGGACGGTCTCGAAGTACTGCGGGGATCCTCGACCTACACCTTCGACGGCAACTGGAAGGTGCAGGCCGAGAACGGTGCCGACGGATATCACGTCAGTGCCGTGCACTGGAACTATGCCGCGACCACCTCGCGGCGCAACAACGGCGAATCGAAGAACACCACCAAGGCCCTCGACGCAGGCGGCTGGGGCAAGTCCGGTGGCGGGTACTGGTCCTACCCCAACGGGCACCTGTGCCTGTGGACGTGGGCCGCCAACCCCCAGGATCGGCCGCTGTGGGACCAGATGGATGCGCTCAAGGAGCAATTCGGCGATGCCAAGGGCGAATTCATGGTGAAGGGCTCACGCAACCTGTGCCTCTACCCGAACGTCTACCTGATGGATCAGTTCAGCACCCAGATCCGGCACTTCCGCCCGATCGCGCCGAACAAGACCGAGGTCACCATCTACTGCATCGCACCCAAGGGTGAAAGCAAAGAGGCTCGGTCGCATCGGATTCGGCAGTACGAGGACTTCTTCAACGCTTCCGGCATGGCCACCCCCGACGACCTGGAGGAATTCCGCTCCTGCCAGCTGACGTTCCAGGCGACCAATGCGCCGTGGAACGACATGAGCCGCGGTGCCGAGCACTGGCTGACCGGGCCGGATCCAGTGGCCGAAGCGCTGGACATGCACGGGGTGATCTCCGCGGGAGTCAAGAACGAGGACGAGGGACTCTTCCCCGTTCAGCACGGCTACTGGCGCAGCACCCTGCTCGCCGCCATCGACAGGACAGCTACCGAGAGCCGGGTGAAATGACATGACCTCCACCGAAACTCGCATCACGCAGAGCGCGATCGAGCAGTTCCTCTACCGCGAGGCCCGATACCTCGACGACCGCGAGTTCGAACTCTGGCTCACCTGCTACGCCGACGACGTCGAGTACTGGATGCCCTGCTGGGGCGACGACGATCTGCTCACCGAGGATCCGCAGACCGACATCTCGCTGATCTACTACGAGAACAAGGGTGGCCTCGAGGACCGCGTGTTCCGCATCCGCACCGAGCGCTCCAGTGCCACCTCGATTCCCGAGCCGCGCACGAGTCACAACATCAGCAACGTCGAGGTGATCGAACGCCGAGGCGACCTGGTCGATGTGCGTTTCAACTGGCACACGATGTACTTCCGGTACAAGACGATCGATCCGTACTACGGGACGTCCTTTTACACCATCGACTTCTCGGGCGAATCACCGTTGATCCGCCGCAAGACCGTGGTGCTCAAGAACGACTACATCCACCACGTCGTCGACATCTATCACTTCTGATCAGGAAAGGAGACCCCTCGTGAGCCATTCCGTCGCACTGTCCTTCGAGGACGGCGTCACCCGATTCATCACCTGTTCCGACGGCCAGACCGTCGCCGACGCCGCCTATCGGTCGCGAATCAACATCCCCCTCGACTGCCGGGACGGGGCGTGCGGAACCTGCAAGGCACTGTGCGAATCCGGCGACTTCGACGGCGGCACGTACCTCGACGACGCGCTCAGCGCCGGCGAATCGGAGCAGGGCTACTGCCTGCCGTGCAGCATGACTCCGAAGTCCGACCTCGTACTCCAGATCGCCAGCACCTCCGCGGTTGCGAAAACCCGAGCGGCGACGCACGAAACCGTGGTCACCGCAGTCGATCGACTCTCACCGACGACGGTCCGCCTCGCCGTCGAGGCACCGGAGGGCGACGAACTCACCTTCCTACCGGGCCAGTACGTCAACATCACCGTGCCAGGATCGGAGCAGACCCGGTCGTACTCGTTCAGCTGCGTGTCCGGATCCGACGAGCTCGAGTTCCTGGTGAAGCTGACCCCCGACGGGTCGATGTCGACCTACCTGGCCGACGCCGCAGCCGTCGGGGACAAGATTTCGTTCACCGGGCCGCACGGCAGCTTCTTCCTTCGGGAAGCGCAACGGCCCGCGCTGCTGTTGGCCGGCGGAACCGGCTTGGCTCCCATCCTGTCGATTCTGCGCACCTTGGCGGCCGAATCATCCTCGCGTCCTGTGCATCTGGTCTACGGCGTCAGCACCGACGAGGACGTCGTACTCCTCGACGAGCTGGCCGCACTCGCCTCGCAACTCGATGCGTTCACTTTCGATCACTGTGTGTCGGATCCGAACAGCACGGCCGCGAACAAGGGCTATGTCACGTCGCTGCTGAGGGAGGAACACCTGTACGACGGCGATGTTGCCGTCTACCTGTGCGGTCCTCCGCCGATGGTGGAGGCCGTGCGTGCGCACTTCGCCGAGTCGGGAATCGAACCGACCGGCTTCTACTACGAGAAGTTCGCACCGTCTGCCCCGGCCGTCGAGCGTCCTGATCCCGTCGAGAAGCCGACTGCAGCGGACACCACGCCCTTTGCGGTCGAACGGGTTCCCGCGACGGGTGCGGAGGAGCACGACCTCGTCACCGAGGACCGGCCTGCCACCGACGCTCGATCCGTCTGCGGCCGAACGCTCTTCGATGCTCGCGACGAGAATCCCCTCCGCGCCGGCACTGCGATCTCGGCGAGCGACGAAGCCCTTGCCATCACCTCGATCGCCCGCCAGCGCATCGTCTCCCACGGCACCGGTAATGCCGACCCCCTCGACGAGGCCTCGGACGGTCTCGCCGTCACACCCGATGCCCAGTCGGTCGCCGGTCAACGCATATGGCCGGACCGAGATATCGAGCCGTTGTTCGACCGGGTCGAGCCTGCCGCAGCCACCGTCGACTACGAGATCGGCGAGGAACATCCTTCGGTGCACGAATCCGATGCGGTGTTCGAGGCCCGACGCGCACTCGAACTCGGCGCACTGGAGTTGGTCATCGGCAGGCTCAGCTCCCAGCAGATCGCGGGCTACCGATTGCTCGCGGAGGCCACCACCCGCTACGTGGACGGCGATCGCTTCGTCGACGCCGCCGCGTACACCGAAACCAACGCCGCCTTCCACGACTACCTGTTCACCCAGACACGCAACGAGCATCTGCTGCAGGCATATCGGGCCCTCGGGGTCGAAGCTGCAATGGAGGACGTGCTCCGCAATGCGACGTGGTGTGACCCGTTGTGCGCGCAGGATCACCTCGACATCGTCGACGCATTCGAGGCAGGCGACCGAGAACGCGCCCGCACCTTGATCGCCGACCATGCCGACCGCTCCAAGACCACGATGAAGCGCGCCATGCACGACTCGGCCGCGAGCAAGCGACCCAGATTCGTCAGCCCGGGTCGGTTCGCCGGGAAGGTCGTCCTGATCACCGGTGCCGCGCAGGGCATCGGAGAGTGCGTCGCACGCAGGATCGCCGCGGAGGGCGGCACCCTGATGCTGGCCGATCGATCCGAACTCGTCGAAGAACTGAGCGCCGAGCTCGGCCGCGACGGCACCGAATCATCCAGTGTGCTGGCCGATCTCGAAACGTGGGCCGGTGCGTCGAGCGCAGTGGACGCGGCGCTGGCAGCGCACGGACGAGTGGACGTGTCGATCCACGTGGTGGGCGGGACCATCTGGGCGAAGCCGTTCGCGGAATACCCACCGGAGCAGGTCGAGAAGGAGATCTCGCGCTCGCTGTTCCCCACACTCTGGTCGTGTCGCGCGGTGATCCCGCACATGATCTCGAAAGGCACCGGAACCATCGTCAACGTCTCCTCGGTCGCGACCCGCGGAGTGCACCGAGTTCCCTACGCCGCAGCCAAGGGTGGAGTCAACGCCATCACCTCCGCACTCGCACTGGAGGCGGCTCCGCACGGGGTCAGGGTGGTCGCGACCGCGCCCGGAGGGACCGAGGCACCGCCGCGCCGAGTCGCTCGCGGACCTGCGCCGAGCACCGATCAGGAACAGCAGTGGTACCAGGCCATCGTCGATCAGACCGTCGACTCGTCCCTGCTCAAGCGCTACGGGACGCTGGACGAGCAGGCCGCGGCGATCTGCTTCCTGGCTTCCGACGAGGCGTCGTACATCACCGGTACGGTGCTCCCCGTCGCCGGCGGCGACCCGGGCTGAGTGTGCGCGATGTCGGTTCGATTGCCGGACGTACCCGCACGTCACCGCTACGGTGAGCTCATGTCCCCCGCGCCGCTCGTTGCCCGTGGCGAGCTGCTCGATGCGCTGGTGGACGAGGTGCAGGACGCCGACGCCCGATCGAGGTTCGTCGTCGTGGACGGCGCGGCGGGTGTCGGCAAGACCGCTGTGCTGCGAGAGCTGGCTGCCCGCCTCGACGCGGCCGAGCCTCGCCCGCGCGTCCGGCAGGTGTCCGCCGTACCGTGGGAGACGAGCAGACCGTGGGAGATCGCGCATCAGTGCTTTCCCGAGATCGACGTCGCCGACGGCCGGACGCTGCCGGAGCGAATCGCAGGCAGCAACGGCCCCTCGGTGACCGCCGTGTTGATCGACGACGCTCAGGACGCCGACGCGGATTCGCTTCGCGTGCTTGCCTCTACCGTCCGACGCCACCGCGACTCGAAGATTGCCGTGGTGTGCATCCGTCGAGTTCTACCCGCGGGGAGCATCGAATCGCACGACATACTCGATCGCGCAGCCGATACCCGGTTCGTCGTCGAACCGCTGGGAAGCCACAACGTCGCAGAACTCGCTGCGCTGCGCGGCGTCATACTCTCACCGTCGTCGGCCGCGCACCTGACCGCGCACACGGGTGGCCGCCCGAAACAGGTGTCGGCGCTGCTGTCCGAACTGCCCGGCCACATGTGGACGGGCGTGCGGCCCGAACTACCCGCACCCGAGTACGTGCAGGCATCGGTGCGAGCGGCACTGAGCAAGAGTTCCTCGGACACAGTTCGGTTGGTGCAGGCCGTGGCCGTGCTCGATGGCGCTCGACCGGTCTCGACAGTGCGCGAGGTAGCAGAGATCGACGATCCCAGTGCTGCACTCGATCTGGCGGAGGCATTGGGCCTTGTTCTCGTGCGCCGTCGATCGGGTATCACCCTGCTCGAGTGCCCGGACGGGATGATTCGCGCAGCCGTACTGGCCACCATGAGCAGAACCTGCATCGCCGACGTCCACAGAGCCGCGGCGTCCGCCGAAGCCGACCCGGCCGATCGGCTTGCGCACCGGGCCGAGGCGGCGCTCCTACCCGAGCCGCACATGGCCGGCGAGCTCGAATCACTTGCCGCAGAACGCGCGCGGACCGGAGAATGGGCTACCGCTGCCAGGCTCTTCATGCTCTCGAGCCGAGCGTCCGGCGACGCAGGCCTGCGCGAGGATCGACTCGTGCGCGGCGTCGACGCCCTCATCGGTGCCGGTGACGTTCGCGGAGCATCGGACTACATCGCCGAGATCGAGAGTCTGCACGAAACACCGAGCCGCAACGCCGTTCTCGGCTATCTCGCCATTCTGCGGGGCCGCCCGCAGGAGGCCGACGCCCGATTGACACGGGCGTGGCAGCTCGTCCGAACCCGCCACGATCGCGACGTCGCCGCCGTCATCTGTCATCGCCAGGTACTGCACAATCTCGCCCGTTGCGACGGCGGCGCACTGGTGTACTGGGCCGACCGCGCCGTCGAACTCGTCGGCTCGGACCATCCGACTGCCGTCGAAGCACAGGCCATCCGGGGGCTCGGCCTGGCCGGAACCGGCCGCGTCGCAGAAGCATTGGCCAGCTACGAGGATCTGTGGGGACAGGCCGGTACCGGAGCCGTGGGACAGCGAGTGCAAATGGGTGCCGGCTGGCTGCACCTGGCCACCGACTCGGTGGAGCTGGCGAGGTCCGAACTGGAAGCCGCGGCACCGACGGACTTCCTCGGCGGCTCCACCCGAATCGCACTGTGGGCCAACGCCTGGTTGGCCCGCACGTATTTCGTCACCGGAGAATGGGACGCGGCGCTGCGGATAGTCGGGCGCGCCTCCGACCTGGCCGACAGTTCCGGTGCCGCCCTCATCGTCCCGCTCCTGCAGTGGACCGCCATGCAGATCCACGCGCTTCGGGGTGACTGGGATGCCGCCGCGGCGAGTTCACGACGAGGCGAATCCGGCGCTCGAGATTACGAGATCATGCGCGTCCCCACCGCTCTGGGCCGCGCAGCGATCTCCGAGGCTCGGGCCGACTATGCCGGTGTTCTGCGTGCCCTGAGTCCGCTGACACAGCAATGGGCACACGCCGACGTCTCCGAGCCGGGCTTCTGGGCCTGGCCGGACGTGTACGCCAACGCGCTGATCGTGGAGGGCAGGCTCGACGAAGCCGATGCCTTCCTCACTCCCCACGAAGCCCGGGTGGCAGAGCGCGGCCACCGATCGGCACATGCCCGGCTCGCGTGTGCGCGCGGTAGATGGCACGGCGCAACGGGCGACATGGATTCTGCACGAGCATCTTTCGAGGATGCTTTGGATTCGCTCATGCCACTGCCCCTGGTGTACGACCGCGCCCGGGTGAACTACGCGTACGGCCAGACGCTGCGGCGGGCAGGCAAGCGACGCGAAGCCGACGTGGTGGTCACCGCGGCCCGCGACGACTACCTTTCCCTCGGCGCTACGACGTACGTCCGGCGGTGCGACCGCGAGCTCAAGGCAGGTGGAGTGCACGCAATCCTCAAGGACCGGCCGCACAACGCGCTGACGCCACAGGAGGACGCGGTATCCACCCTCGTCGCAACGGGTTTGACCAATCGAGAGGTGGCCGCGGAACTGTTCCTGTCGGTGAAGACCGTGCAGTTCCACCTCACGCGTGTCTATGCCAAGCTCGGCGTTCGATCCCGTTCCGAACTCGCCGCGGCCCGCGCATCCGAGAGCACGCCACCATGATTGTGCAACAGTGCTTTTCGGCACGAACCCTGGGTCGATCCTAGGCATTTACCCGGTGTGACCCAGGGCACAGTGCGACACACTTGCCGTACTGCACCGACCGGGTGCCGCATTCGCCCGCCACGACGGGCCCTCTACCGAAGGACAGTCGATGACCTCACCGACAATTCCGACGCCCCGCAGCGCAGCCGCCGGCTGGGCCAGCGACCGTCACCGACGTAGCGTGATCTGGATCGTCGCACTCTCCACCGCAGCAATCGTTTTCGACGGATACGACCTCGTCGTGTACGGAACCGTCCTGCCGACACTGCTGGCCGACTCGACCCAACTGGGTGCTCTCGGCCCCGAGCAGGCCGGTGCCCTCGGCTCGTACGCTCTCATCGGAGTCATGGTGGGTGCTTTGACAGCCGGAGCCTTCGGCGATCGCATCGGGCGTCGGCGCACGATGCTGACGTGCATCGTGTGGTTCTCGGTCGGGATGGGGGCCACCGCACTGGCCCAGAACATCACCGCTTTCGGAATCCTTCGATTCGTCACCGGAATCGGAGTCGGCGGACTCGTCGCCACGGTCGGCGCGATGATCGCCGAGTTCGCACCGGCAGGCCGTCGAAATCTGTTCAACGCCATCGTCTACAGCGGTATCCCCGCGGGCGGCGTCCTGGCTTCTCTGGCCGCAATCGCCCTGCAGGACACCATCGGTTGGCGCGGACTGTTCTGGATCGGAGCACTGCCGCTGTTCATCCTGCTGCCCCTAGCGGTGCTCCGTATGCCGGAATCCCCGCGGTGGTTGCTCGCGCACGGACGCGTCGCCGATGCCCAGCAGATCTGCGCGAAGACCGGAATCCCGATGCCCGAGGCCGAGCCCGCCGTCGCCGGCGATCGCGTCGGATTCGCCGCGCTCGCCCGCAAACCACTGCTGCGCCCGACGGCGCTCCTCGGGTTGATGAGCTTCTCCGGCCTGCTGCTGACCTACGGACTCAATACTTGGCTCCCGCAGATCATGTCCGAGGCCGGATACAACGCCAAGGGTTCACTGTCGTTCCTGTTGGTGCTCAACGGTGGTGCCATCATCGGTGGATTGATCGCCTCTCGCGTCGCCGATCGGACAGGACCACAGCGCGTCATCGCCGCCACCTTCTGCCTCGCCGCACTGTCGTTGGTGTTGTTGACGTTGAACTTCCCACTCGGCGTACTGCTCGTCGCCGTGGCCGGTGCCGGAATCGGCGCTATCGGCACCCAGGTGCTGATCTACGGCTTCGTCTCCAATTACTACCCAACGACCGCCAGGGCGGCGGGCGTCGCATGGTGCGCCGGTTTCGGACGCCTCGGCGGCATTCTCGGGCCGCTGCTCGGCGGTATCCTGCTCGGTGCGGGAATCGCGTCCTCGCAGGCGTTCTACATCTTCGCCGTCGTTGCCCTACTCGGAGCTCTCGTCACCACAGCCGTCCCTGCGGTTCGGGCACTGCGTCGATCCGATCCAGCAATCGAAGAACCGGTGAAAGTGGCTGAATGACAGATATTTTCCAGAGGCCGACCTCGAGCGAACTACCGGAACGTCGCCCGCCGAATCTGCGTGCTCTGCGCGCGGACTTCGGCGGGCTGTACGTCGGTGCAGGGGCGACCGGCGTGCTGTTCAGCGCGACCGGGCCCGTTGCGGTGATCATGGGTGCCGCGGCAGCAGGCTCGCTCACCGCCGCGCAGACGGCGTCATGGGTGTTCGGGGTGTTCGTGCTCAACGGCATTCTCACCCTGGTGGCGAGCTGGGTCTACCGAATGCCGCTGAGCTTTTTCTGGACCATTCCGGGCACCGTCCTGGTCGGTCAGTCGCTGGCGTCGCTGACCTGGCCGGAAGTCGTCGGGGCTTATCTCGCGACCGGGGTTCTCATCATCGTGCTCGGTGCCACCGGTGTCGTCGCGAAGCTGATGGCCTTTCTGCCGCACAGTGTGGTGATGGCGATGGTTGCCGGCGCGTTCCTGTCGTTCGGAACCGGACTGGTGCAGTCCGTTTCGTCGAACGTACTGGTCGCGGGCACCATGGTCGTGGCGTGGTTGGCCCTGACACGATCCGATGTCTGGTCGAGGCGCATACCGCCGGTGCTGGCGGCATTGGTGGCCGGTCTCGCTGCGCTGGCGGCGACCGGCGGATACACCCCACTGACCGGCCCCGCGGCCGAGCTCCCTCTGATCGGTCTGCCCGAACTCGTTGCGCCGTCGTTCAGTGGGGCGGCACTGGCGCAGTTGGTGATACCGCTCGCCATCACCGTGGTCGCGGTGCAGAACGGTCAGGGCGCTGCCGTCCTGAGCTCCGCGGGCCATCGACCTCCGATGACCGCTGTCACCATCGCGTGCGGGGTGTGGTCGCTTCTCGTCGCACCGCTCGGTGCGGTGTCGACGTGTCTCGCCGGTCCCACCAACGCACTGCTCGTCGCTGTGGGTGAACGGTCGCGGCAGTACATCGCCGGAATGACCTGCGGCGCACTGGCTGTCGTCGTGGGTGTACTGGCACCGGTGTTGGTGCGCGGACTGGCCGTGGTACCCGCGACGTTCATCGCCGCCCTCGCCGGTCTGGCCATGCTCGAGGCACTGCGCGGAGCCTTCACCGCCGCATTCTCCGATTCGACCGGCCGTCCGGTACTCGCGCCGCTGATCACCCTGCTGGTCACCGTCTCGGGAACCGACGTCGCGGGCCTGGGGGCTCCGTTCTGGGGACTGGTCGCCGGCGTGGCGGTGACCTACGTGTTGGATCGTCGACGGTAGTTCCCGGGTCAGAATCCGATCGGCAGACCGGCGTAGTTCTCCGCCAGTCCCGTTGCCCCGGCCTCGCTGGAAGCAACCCATTTCAACTGCGAGAGCTGCAACTGCGCGTCGAACGGGTCGTCGCCGGTGTGCAGCATCGTCGTCATCCACCAGGAGAAGTGCGTGCAGCGCCAGACGCGTCGGAGTGCGTCGTCACTGTAGGCATCGGCGGCGCGGGAATCGTTCTTGCCCAGCAGTGACGTCAGCGCCGGTGCCAGCAGGGCGACGTCGGCCACTGCGAGGTTGAGGCCCTTCGCCCCGGTGGGCGGCACGATGTGCGCGGCGTCGCCGGCCAGAAAGAGGTTGCCGTGTCGCATCGGCGTCTGCACGTAGCTGCGCATCGGCAAGACGCTCTTCTCGGTGATCGGTCCAGGAGTGAGCTCCCAACCGTCCTGACCGTGACCGAGCCTGCGTGCCAACGCATCCCAGATTCGGTCGTCGGACCAGGTGGCGATGTCGGTCCCGTTCGGCACCTGCAGATAAAGCCGACTGACCGTCGACGATCGCATGGAGTGCATGGCGAATCCGTCCTGATGCCAGGCATAGATGAGCTCGTCGGTCGAGGGCGCGACGTCAGCCAGCACCCCGAGCCAGGAGAACGGATACGTTCGCTCCCAGGTGTTGCGCACCGAGTCCGGCATCGCAGCGCGGCTCGGACCGAACGAACCGTCGCACCCGGCAACGACATTCGCGTCGATCCGCATCGGAGTACCCGAGGCATCGGTGAACGTGACGTACGGGGAGTCGGACTCGACGTCGTGCAACGCGGTATCGGAGACGTCGTAGAAGATTTGCTGGCCTGCTTTCTCCCGGGCTGCAACGAGATCCTTGGTCACCTCGGTCTGCCCGTACACCCACACGCTTCGATCCACCAGGTCGCGAAAGTCGATGTGGTGCCGCTCTTCCGGCCACTGCAGATAGATTCCGCGATGCTCGTGGCCTTCGCGATGCAACCGCTCCCCCAGGCCGTGGTCGTCGAGCAACTGGACCGTCGAGTGCTCGAGAATGCCGGCGCGAATGCGCGAGAGTACGTACTCCTGCGTGCGCGACTCGATCAGAACGGAGTCGATTCCCTGCTCCCCGAGCAGGTGGGACAGCAGCAGACCCGCGGGCCCTGCACCGATGATGGCGACCTGTGTACGCATGCATCGAGTACACCGCGCATCGGGGCCGCGAACAAGACCATGTTTCCACTCAACGAAAACATCGATCTCATCCCCGCAGACTTCGCTCGATTCCTCGGGCGGCAACCTGCAGAGCGGCAACCAGTCTGGCTCGATCTCGTCCGATGCTCGGAACCACGATTCCCAACGCCGCCACCACTCGTTCGCCCTCACCGCGGACCGGTACGGACACCGAGCACGCCCCCAGCGTCATCTCCTCGACCGTCTGCGCATACCCCTCGCGATGCACTCGGCGTAGTTCGCTGTCCAACTTCCCCGGATGAGTCACCGTGTACGAGGTGATGCGGGTCAGGTTCCTCAGCACGCGATCGTGCACCTCGCGCGGGGCGTAGGCCAACAACACCTTGCCGACTCCGGTCGCATACAGGGGCAGGCGCGCTCCGACCCGGCTGACCGCAGGCACCGACGCGTGCCCGGCAAGCCGGTCGAGATAGAGCACCTGGTCGCCGTCGCGAATGGCCAGATGCACCGTGGCGAGTGTCGCGCCGTAGATGTCGTGCAGAAACGGTGAGGCGATCTCCCGCAGATCGGCTTGATCCGGTGCCAGCAATCCCAGCTTCCACAGTCGACGCCCCACCACGTAGCGGCCGTCCTCGCCGCGAACGAGCGCGCCCCAGTCGACCAGTTCACGCACCATCCGATGCGCGGTGGCGATGGGCAGGCCTGCGCCGTCGGCCAGTTCGGACAGCGTCAGCGAAGGGGTCTTCTCGTCGAACACAGCCAGAAGCGCGAGCAGCCGCGAGGCCACCGACACCCCCGGATCCCGCGCATTGCCCGCCACCCGGACGACGATAGCCTCCCCGACCACCCGCCGAACTCGAAGTTATGGATACATTTCGGCCGAAAACCGTCCATAACTTCGAGTTCGGCGGGAATTACACCGCGGCCGCCGCGAAGCCGATTCTGTTGAATCGCTTCTCGCGGGCGATCATCCGCATCGATGGGTCCTGAGCAATCAGTTCGGCGAGCTCGCGGTGCAGTACCGCACCCACCCGGTCGCAGAACTGCTGCGATTCGTCTGCCGCGTCGGGCAATTCGGGAATGATGATGTCGACAACGCCTGCCCTGAAGAGATCGAGCGAGCGCACTCCCTGCTTCGTCGCCATCTCCGCGGCATGGGCGGTGTCGCGGTGCACGATGGCCGACGCACCCTCGGGCGGCAGCGGCGAGAGCCACGCATGCTGAGCGGCGAGAACGCGGTCCGCGGGTACCAGAGCGAGTGCGCCGCCGCCGGTCCCCTGCCCCAACAGCAATGACAGCGTGGGGGTTTCGAGGTCGACCATGTCTGCGATGCACCGTGCGATCTCGCCGGCCAGGCCACCTTCCTCCGCCTCCTTCGACAGTGCGGCACCCGCCGTGTCGATGACGGTGACGAGCGGAAGCTTCAGATCCTGGGCCAGACGCATACCGCGTCGAGCCTCGCGGAGCGCTGCCGGACCGAGCGGCGTTTTCGTCGTCTGACCGCGTCGGTCCTGCCCGAGCAGAACACAGGGCATGTCGCCGAACCGGACGAGGGCAAGAATCAGACCCGGGTCCCACTCGCCCTGGCCGGTTCCGTTGAGCGGCAGCACATCTGCCGCGGTACTGAACAGCAGCTCACGGACCCCGGGGCGATCGGCTCTGCGCGAGGCCAGAATGGACGTCCACGCGGGTACGTCCTCGATCTTCCATTCGAGCGCCTCGACGGTGCGTGGGCGGTAGGGCGGGATGTCGGTCATGATCCGCAGTGCTCGATCGACGATCTCGCCGAGTTGTTCGGGCGGACGGATGGCATCGATGAGCCCGTGGGCCTGGAGGTTCTCCGACGTCTGCACACCGGTGGGGAACTTCGCGTCGTAGAGCGCCTCGTACACGCGGGGGCCGAGGAATCCGACGAGAGCACCGGGCTCGGCGACGGTGACGTGACCGAGCGATCCCCAGGACGCGAACACTCCGCCGGTGGTGGGGTGCCGCAGATAGACGATGTACGGCAGGTTCGCCCCCTTGTGCGCGGTGATCGCGGCGGTGATCTTGACCATCTGCAGGAACGCGACCGTGCCCTCCTGCATTCGGGTTCCGCCGGACGTCGGCAGCGCCAACAGCGGCAGCCGCTCGTCGGTCGACCGGTGTACGGCGTTGACCAGGCGCTCGCCCGCCGCGACCCCGATCGAGCCGGCCAAGAACGCGAACTCCCCGAGCAGGATGGCCACCTTGCGGCCGCGGATGGTCGCGGAGCCGGTGAGCACGGACTCGTCCAGGCCGGTCTTCTCACGTGCCGCGGCGAGTTCGCTCGCGTACTCGTCGTCGACGACGTAGTCGGCCGCCGGGGTGTCCCAGGAGTCGAAGCTGCCTGGATCGATCACCAGATCGAGGAGTTCGAGGGCGGTCATTCTGGTCATCGTGTCGCCTCTTTCAGCCAGTCGCGGACGAGCTCGTCGTCGGCACCGAGCACCGGCGGTGCCAGGTGATTGGTTTCGGTGACCTCGGTGCCGTCGGATTCGAAGAACCGCAGTGGCGGTCCCGGCAGTGTCACCGTGCCCAACGTCGCGTGTTCGACGTCCACCAGCAGGCCCTGGGATTTGGTCTGCTCCCACTCGTAGACTTCCTGGACGTTGCGCACTTTGCCTGCGGGAACACCGATCTCGTCGAGAAGGGCCAGCAGCGGCTCGGTCTCGTAGGTGCGGAAGATCTTGGACACCAGTTCGATGACGTCGTCGCGACTGTTCACCCGTTGCGGGTTGGTGGCCATGCCTTCCAGATCGGGGTCGATGCCGAAGCCCTCGCAGAACCGATGCCACAGTCCCTCGCTGCCCACCGAGATCTGCACTGCGCCATTTGATGTCGGGAACAATCCGTACGGGCAGATCGACGGGTGGTGATTGCCCTGCGCCGCGCCGACCTCGCCTGCGACGGTCCACTTGGTGCCCTGGAAGGCGTGCACTCCGACGACACTGGCGAGCAGCGACGTGCGGACGACCTTGCCGCGGCCGGTGCGATCGCGTTCACGCAGTGCAGCGAGAACGCCGAAGGCTCCGTACATTCCGGCCAGCAGGTCCGCGATGGGGACGCCGACGCGCTGGACGTCCTCGGGACCCGAGCCGGTGAACGACATCAGCCCGGCTTCACCCTGAGCGATCTGGTCGTAGCCGGATCGGCCGCCCTCGGGTCCGTCGTGACCGAAGCCGCTGATCGACAGCACGACCGTGCGCGGGTTGATCTCGGCGATGCGCTCGGGCGAGAAGCCCAGGCGGTCCAGCACGCCGGTGCGGAAGTTCTCGAGCAGAACGTCTGCCCGTTCGATCATGTGCTCCAACGCTTCTCGGCCGTCGTCGGTCTTGAGGTCGAGCGCGATGGACCGCTTGTTGCGATTGGCCGAGAGGAAGTACGTCGACTCGCGCTCGGCGTCGCGCGGAGTGACGAAGGGGGGACCCCAGACGCGGGTGTCGTCGCCGCCCTTCGGGGTCTCGACCTTGATGATGTCTGCGCCGAGGTCGCCGAGCATCATCGCTGCATGCGGGCCGGCCAGGGCGCGGGTCAGATCGACCACCACGGTGCCTTCGAGCGGTCCGGTTCTGCCTGTCGTGTTGAGGGGCATCGAATTGATCCTTACGTCGAAGCGGGGTGGGAGCTGGACTCGAAGTCCGATTGGATTACTGGGCCAGTGGCCTAGCCAATTCAATTGGAACAGCGAACCACGGCGATGTCAAGTAACGATTTGCGTGCCTTTGCCCAGCTCAGACGCGTGATGGCGGCACGTCGAACACACGTGCCGCCATCATCGAGCGCCTGTTTTCAGCTGCAGTACCGCTACATCCAGCCGGGTACGACCAGCAATGCCCAGGCGATCAGCGGGCCGATGACCACCACCAGGGCGCTGTACTTGAGGATCTGCTTGTAGAAGACGTCGCGGTCGATGTCCTGGGCATTGGCGAGCACCAGGGCTCCGTTGGTCGAGAACGGACTGACGTCGACGATGGTCGATGCGATGGACAGAGCCACGATGACTCCGATGGCTCCCACCTCGCCGGCGAGCAGGAACGGAACCGCCAGCGGGATGGTGACGCCGAGGATCGCGGTGGACGACGCGAACGCCGAGACGATGGCACCGATGTAGCAGAGCAGCAGCGCCACCAGAAGCGGGATGCCGATGCTGGCGACCGAATCGCCGACGTACTCGACGGTTCCGGCTTCCTGCAGCACCCCGACGAACGTGAGCACGCCACCGATGAGCAGCACCGTCGACCAACTGATCTGGTTGATCGCGCCCTTCTGGGCCTTGGGCGATGCGAGAGCGAGGATCACAGCCACCGTCATCGCGATGAATCCGACGTCGAGGTCGAGCACGAGGGCGAACAGAGCCAGCGAGGCCAGGCCGACGAGCGTGAGAATCTGATCGAAGGTGATGGCCTTGACCGCGGTGGCCAGAGGTGGCGCGTTCTCGACCGTGACCGTCTGACCGGACGGACGAGGCGTCGACGCACCGAAGCCGCGCATGACCGTCCGCGAACCCGAACCGCCGACCCCGCCGGTGTCACCGTCGGGACGCGTGCCGTCCTCGTCGTGCACGCTGCGTCCGATGAGGGAGCGGCCACCGAGGAACATGAACAGCAGCGCGCCGATCGCGGCGTTGAAGAACAGGCTGCCGAGGAAGAGTGTGAGCGGACTGTTGACGAGTCCCGCGTTGGCGGCGATGTTGTTGACCGTGACGCCGTAGATGCTGATGGGCGAGAATCCGCCTGCCTGCGCGCCGTGGATGACCATCATGCCCATGAGCAGGGCGTTGATCTTGTAGCGCGCGGCGAATCCGAGGGCGATCGGCGCGACGATGGCCACCGCGGCCGGTCCGAGCGCGCCGATGGAGGTCAGGACTCCGGTGATGCCGAACATCACCCAGGGGATGAGTGCCACTCGGCCTCCCACGAGTCGAACGGCTCCGCGGACCAACAGGTCGACCGTGCCGTTGTTCTGCGCGATGGCGAACAGGTAGGTGATGCCGACGAGCGTGAGGAACAGACTGCTCGGGAAGCCGGCAATGATGTCGTCGGCACCCATGCCCACGGCAAGTGTTCCGACGAAGAACGCCGCCACGAACCCCAACGCGCCCATGTTCACGGGGAACACGGTTGCGGCGAGGAACATGACGACGAGCGCAAGGATGGGTATCAACTCGGTCGACATCGAAGGTCTCCGGTCCGTCTGTGGTGTCACCCGAGCGGTTGCCCAGGATCTCGGTTGCCCAGGATCTCCAGTGGCTAATTGGACTGGCCACTGAGTCAATAGGGACTCAACCAGTGAAGTGGATCACTTGTCAACCCCCGATGTGTCCGTTGTTACGCGCATGGCGGCGACTAGGGTGGAGGTCCAGAGGAACAGAGAGCGAGTGACACAGTGGCTGAGCAAATTCGCCCCGTGACCCGACCACGGCTGTACGAGGTCATCGTCGAACAGCTGTGCAAGCACATCGCCGACCGCGAGATGAACCCCGGCGATCGACTTCCGCCCGAGCGCGAACTGGCCGGACACCTCGGGGTCAGTCGAGCATCCCTGAGCCAGGCCCTCGTCGCCCTCGAAGTACAGGGCATCCTGTCGGTCCGACACGGCGACGGCGCAGTGCTCGTACGACGGCCTGTGGGAGACATGGCAATTCGTGCTCTGCGCGAGCACGCAGACCGGCTCCCCGAGGTGATCGAGGCCCGCGAGGCACTCGAGGTCAAGCTCGCCGAACTCGCTGCCACGCGTCGCAGCGACGCCGAGATGGCCGCGATCGACCACGCCGTGTCCGTCATGGCCACCGAGATCACCGACGGCGATCGAGGAGACTCCGGCGACGAGTTGTTCCATCACGCCATCACCGAGGCGGCACACTCACCGCTGCTCGCCCGGCTCATGGGGGAAATCGCCGGCCTCATTCGCGAGACCCGCATCGAATCGCTGTCGCAGTCCGACCGCCCCCAGGCCTCGCTCGAGCATCACCGCCGCATCGCCGAGGCCGTGCGCAATCAGGATCCGGCCGAGGCAGGACGGGCCATGGCCGACCACATCCGACTCGTCTCGGACGTGGCACTGCTGCGTTCGGTCGACAGCTAGAGCTCCGGAAGCGGTCCCCCGCCAGCACCCTGTGGTTGACATCCGCGGCAACCCCGCGCCATCATTATTGGCACAGCGCCAATAAACCACAGATGCGCTTCGAGCCAAGGACCCACCATGACTGCACTCGCAGACCGCACCCCCGGCGACCTCACCACCGAGCTCGCCGACGTGCGACAGCTCGCCCGAGGATTCTTCGAGAAGGAAGTCGCGCCCCACCGCGAGGAGTTCGCGGCTGCCGGACGCCCCAGCCGCGAGGTCTACCGAACCGCAGGCAGTCTCGGACTGCTGGGCATGTCGGTACCCGAGCAGTACGGCGGAGGCGGGGGCGACTTCCGCCACGAAGCGGTGCTGTTCTCCGAGCAGGTGCGCTCCGGCGACTCGTCCATGCAGCTCGGTGTGCACAGCGGCATCGTTCCGCACTACATCCTGGCCTACGCCTCCGAGGAGAAGAAGCAGCAGTGGCTGCCGAAGCTGTGCTCGGGAGAGTGGATCGGTGCCATCGCCATGACCGAACCGGGCACCGGCTCGGATCTACAGGGCATCACCACCCGCGCGGTACGTGACGGCGACGACTACGTGGTGACCGGCGGAAAGACGTTCATCTCCAACGGAGCTCACTGCGATCTGATCATCATCGCCGCCAAGACCGATTCGTCCGCGGGAGCCCGGGGACTGTCGCTGCTCGTCGCCGAGGTCTCCGACGACACCGAGGGCTTCCACCGCGGACGCGTGTTGCACAAGATCGGCCAGAAAGGCCAGGACACAGCCGAACTCACCTTCGACGGGCTTCGTGTCCCCGCGGGCAACATCTTGGGTGAAGAAGAAGGCCGCGGCTTCGCGCAGTTGATGCAGCAACTCCCCCAGGAACGCCTCATCTGCGGCATCGCCGCCGCCGCGATGATCGATGCCGCCGTCGCGCAGACCGTCGAATACACCAAGTCGCGCAGCGCGTTCGGCAAAACACTGTTCGATCTGCAGAACACCAAGTTCGAGCTCGCCGAATGCGCCACCATCGGCCGCGTCGTGCGTACCTTCGTCGACGACGCGATGGCCAAGCACATCTCGGGCAGCCTCGACGTCACCACTGCAGCGATGGTGAAGTACTGGACCACCGACCGACAGTTCGAGGTGGTCGACCGTTGCCTGCAACTCTTCGGCGGGTACGGCTACATGGAGGAATACCCCATCGCCCGCATGTTCGTCGACGGCCGCATCGCGCGCATCTACGCCGGTGCCAACGAAGTCATGAAAGACCTCATCTCCCGTTCCCTGTAGAACTCGGCAATCTTGTTGCCCAGAAAGGCACCTCATGGAGGCATTCCTCTACGACGCGGTTCGCAGCCCACGTGGCCGCGGCAAGAGCTCCGGCTCACTGCACACCGTCAAACCGGTCGATCTGGCAGCGAACACGTTGTCCACGTTGCTCTCTCGACACTCGCAGCTCGATCCGGCCATGATCGACGACGTCGTGCTCGGTGTCGTCACCCCCATCGGCGATCAGGGCTGCGATATCGCCCGAACCGTCGCGATGGTTGCCGGCCTGCCGGACAGCGTTGCCGGCGTTCAGCTCAACCGCTTCTGCGGATCGGGTCTGGAGGCCGTCAACACTGCGGCGCAACGTGTTCGGTCCGGTTGGGATCAGCTCATCGTCGCAGGCGGCGTCGAATCGATGTCTCGGGTGCCGCTCGGCGCGGACGGCGGCGCCTGGCCGTGCGACCCGCTGACCAACTACGGCAGCTACTTCGTACCGCAGGGAGTCAGTGCAGACCTCATCGCGACGATCGAGGGGTTCGACCGCGACGAGGTCGACGCCTTCGCGGTGCGCAGCCAGCAGCGTGCGGCGCATGCCTGGTCGATGGGCCACTTCGAGAAGTCGGTCATCCCGGTGTTCGACGCGAACGGACGGCTGATGCTCGATCACGACGAGATCATGCGACCCGAGACCACCACGGCCGATCTCGCTGCCCTGACACCGTCGTTCGCCCAGATGGGCGAGCTCGCCGGGTTCGACGCCGTCGCGATGCAGAAGTACACCGAGGTCGAGCGCGTCGATCACGTGCACCACGCCGGGAACTCCTCCGGCATCGTCGACGGCACCGCGATGGTGCTGATCGGCTCCGAAGAAGCCGGGTGCACAGGCGGATTGACCCCGCGTGGACGCGTCGTGGCCGGTGTCGTCGCCGGATCGGACCCGACGCTGATGCTCACCGGCCCGGTTCCAGCCACCCACAAGGTACTGGCTGCGGCGGGGCTCACTCTCGACGACATCGCGATGTTCGAGGTCAACGAGGCTTTCGCTTCGGTGGTGCTCAATTACGCGAAGAAGTTGGACATCGACCACGAGCGCATCAACGTCAACGGTGGCGCGATCGCGATGGGCCACCCACTGGGCGCAACGGGCGCGATGCTCACCGGAATGGCCCTCGACGAGCTCGAGCGCCGGGACGAGCGCTACGCACTGATCACGCTCTGCATCGGTGCAGGAATGGGCGTCGCCACCATCATCGAGCGCCTGTGACCATCACGCGAGAGAACAACGACCCGAGGACGAGGACCTCGATGACCACAGCAACTCTGCGGACCCCCACGATCACCGGCGAGATCGGCACCGACCGCGTACTCGTGCTGACGATGGACGACCCCACGCAGTCCACCAACACGATGAACACCGCGTTCGGCGAATCGCTCGAGCAGACGGTCGACTGGCTCGAGACCAACCTCGACGCATTCGACGGCATCATCGTCACCTCGGGCAAGGATTCGTTCTTCTCCGGTGGCGATCTGGAATTGCTGCGCGACGCCGGTCCGTCCGACCACGCGGCGATCGCTGACGCCCTCGATTTCACCAAGGACAAGTTTCGTCGCCTCGAGAAGCTGGGCAAGCCGGTCGTGGCTGCGCTCGGCGGCACCGCACTCGGCGGCGGTTTCGAGATCGCACTGGCGTGCCATCATCGAATTGCGCTGAACAACAGCAGAGCTCGCTTCGGGCTTTCCGAGGTCACTCTCGGGCTCCTCCCCGGGGCCGGCGGCGTCACCCGGACGGTTCGGATGTTCGGCATCGTCAAGGCTCTGACACAGGTGGTGGGCCAGGGCCAGCGGTACCGGCCGACGCAGGCCCTCGAACTCGGACTGATCGACGAGGTCGTCGACACCGACGAGCAGATGATGGCACGTGCACGTGCCTGGATTCTCGCCAATCCCGACGCGTCACAGCCCTGGGACAGGAAGGGATTCACGATTCCCGGCGGCACCGCGGCCTCACCCGCAGTTGCTGCGCAGCTGCCTGCCTTCGCGGCAACGGTACGCAAGCAGGTCAAGGGTGCCCCGATGCCCGCTCCGATCGCGGTGGTTGCTGCGGCCGTCGAAGGGTCGGTGCTCGAGTTCGAGTCGGCCTCGCTGGTGGAAACCCGGCATTGCACCTCGCTCGCCTGCGGAGCGGTCTCGGGCAATCTGATCCAATCGATGTTCTTCGATCTGGGATCGATCAACAAGGGTGGCTCTCGTCCGACCGCCAAGCCGCGCCGAGTACCCGAGAAGGTTCTGGTGATCGGTGCGGGAATGATGGGTGCAGCCATCGCCTACGTCGTCGCCTCGGCTCAGGTTCCCGTCGTGCTGCGCGATGTCTCCATCGACTCCGCCGAGCGTGGAAAAGACTACGCGCGTTCGATTCTCGGCAAGGCCGTGGCGAAGGGACGCAAGACCCAAGCCGACGCCGACGCGGTTCTCGCGCTCATCACACCCAGTTCCGATGCAGCCGACGCCGAGGGATGCGATCTGGTCGTCGAGGCCGTGTTCGAGGATCCCGCCGTCAAGCAGGGTGCTTTCGAGGCTGTCGACAAGTACCTGACCGCCGACGCACTGCTGTGCTCGAACACCTCGACGCTGCCCATCACCCAACTTTCCCAGGGAGTCTCGCGCACCGCGGACTTCATCGGCACGCACTTCTTCTCCCCGGTGGACAAGATGCCGCTGGTGGAAATCGTTGTGGGAGATCACACCAGCGATTCCGCGCTGGCCCGCGCGTTCGACTTCGTTCGCTCGATCGGTAAGACTCCGATCGTCGTCGGAGACAGTCACGGCTTCTTCACCACCCGCGTCATCGGCCGGTTCATGGACGAGGCGATCTCGTTGGTCGCCGAGGGCGTGCACCCGGCCACCGTCGAGCAGGCAGCTCTTCAGGCGGGCTACCCGTCCGGAGCGCTGGCTCTGATGGACGAGATTTCGTTGACCCTGTCTCGGCACATCCGCGAGGGCATGGCGCAGGCCGCGCGCGCCGATGGTCGACCGTGGATCGTCTCGAACTCCTATGCCCTGGTCGATCGCATGGTCGACGAATTCGATCGCCCCGGACGCAAGGCCGGACGCGGCTTCTACGAGTACACCGAGGACGGCACCAAAGCCGGATTGTGGCCGGGCCTGGTGGAGCACTGTCACCGTCCCGATCACGGAATTCCGTTCGAGGACATGATGGATCGCATGCTGGTCGCGCAGTCGCTCGACTCGATCGCATGCCTGGACGAGGGTGTCCTGCGGACCGTCGCGGATGCGAACATCGGCTCCATCCTCGGCATCGGCTACCCCGCGTGGACCGGTGGCGTGCTCCAGTTCGTCAATCAGTTCGACGGCGGCATTCCGGGATTCGTCGAGCGGGCCGACCACCTGCGGGCACGGTACGGAGATCGGTTCGTCGTGCCGAGATCACTGCGCTCACGCACCGAGCGGTACCTCTGACGCCTCGCGACGTCGGTTCGGTGCAATCATGACAACCATGCCGGCTGCAAGTACACCCAAGTGGAATCGACTGGAACCGGACGAGCGACGGACGCAGATTTTGGCCGCGGCCGTTCGCTTGTTCGGCGACAAGCCTTATGCCGAGGTCTCGATGTCGGACGTCGCTGCCTCGGCCGGCGTCGCACGCGGGCTCATCCACCACTACATCGGGAGCAAACGCGACCTGTACCTCGAGTGCGTTCGCTTCCTGGTCACCGTGCCGCCGATCGAGGACGTGCACCTGCCGACGGGCTCGCTCGAGGACCGGGCCCGGGGCAGCGTCCACTGGCTGGTCGGCGTCATCGAGACGCACGGTACTGCCTGGGTGTCGGTGGCGAGCGGATCGGGTGTCGACGAGCAGGTTGCTCAGATTCTGGACGAGGCCGATGACCTGGCCGCCGAACGCGTCTTGGACGCAACAGCATTCGAGGGCAGGGGCGGTGACCGTCGAATCGCTACCTCGGCCGTGCGCGCGTTCGGCGGCATGGTCAAGGCCGCGGGCCGCGAATGGTTGGTGCGCGGCACACTGACGCGCGAGCAAGTCGAGATTCTGTTGACCGACGTGCTCGTCACCGTCCTCGGCACGGCGCGCTCCCTGGACGACGCCCGAGACCGTTAGCCGGACAATCCATTTCGGCGGTCCTTGCGAGCGGTAACCGCCTGTATCCACTATTGACACTGTGCCAACAAGGTGGAACTGTGGCGGTACTCACCTCGGGCACCCTCGCCCCCACTCGCACAAGGGACTCGCCATGTATCTCACTCAAGGCCTTCACCGCTCCGCGTCGAGCACACCGAACCGGGCAGCGACGGTGTTCGGCGATCGCGTTCGTACCTTCGCCGAGCAGCTCGACAGAGTGGCAAGACTGGCTGCGGGCCTGCACTCCATCGGCGTCGAGCCCGGCGATCGAGTTGCGATGCTGGCGTTCAACAGCGACCGGTACTCGGAGTACCTGCTCGCGGTGCCGTGGGCCGACGCCGTGCTCAACCCCGTGAACATTCGGTGGTCGCCCGTGGAGGTCGCGTACGCACTGAACGATTCCGACACCAAGGTCCTGCTGGTCGACGACACCTTCGGTGCCATCGTCCCGGCACTGCGCCCCGCATGCGCCGGCCTGCAGACCATCGTCCACTGCGGGGACGGGGCCACCCCCGAGGGCATGGTCTCGTACGAGGACCTCATCTCTTCCCACGATCCCGTTCCCGACGCGCGCCGCAGCGGCGACGCCCTCGCCGGCCTGTTCTACACCGGTGGCACCACCGGCTTCCCCAAGGGTGTCATGCTCTCGCACGCGAACCTCGTCACCTCGGGCCTGGGAACGGTGGCGACCGGACAGCTGCTCGACGACGCGTCGATCCTGCTCCATGCCGCGCCGATGTTCCACCTCGCCGATCTGGCCGCATGGGTGGGTCAGGTCATGCTCGGTGGCACCCACGTCATGGTTCCGTTCTTCGAGCCGACTGCCGTGCTCGGTGCCATCGCGACGCATTCGGTCACCGATGTGCTGCTGGTGCCCACCATGATTCAGCTTCTCGTCGATCACCCCACGCTGAGCGAATTCGATACCTCCTCCCTAAGCCGCGTGTTGTACGGAGGATCCCCGATCTCCGCGGGCGTCCTCGAGCGGACCCTCGCCCGGCTCCCGCAGGCCCGCCTCACTCAGGCCTACGGCATGACCGAGCTCGCACCGGTCGCGTCGCTGCTCTGGCCGGAACACCATGTGGGAGAACGCATCGGCTCGGCCGGTCGCGCGGCCCCGCACTCGGAGATCCAGATTCTCGGCCCGGACGACGAGCAGTTGGCCACCGGGTCCGTCGGCGAGATCTGTGTTCGCGGTGGACATGTGATGCTGGGCTACTGGAACAAGCCGGACGAGACCGCCGCGGCCGTTCGCGACGGTTGGATGCACACCGGTGATGTCGGCTACCTCGACGCCGACGGATTCCTGTTCGTCGTCGATCGACTCAAGGACATGATCATCACCGGCGGCGAGAACGTCTACAGCGCCGAGGTCGAGAGCGCACTGAGCTTGCACCCCTCGGTGCTGGCGTGCGCCGTGATCGGTGTTCCCGACGGCGAGTGGGGCGAACGCGTTCACGCCTGTGTCGTGCTGGCCGAGGGGTTCTCGCCTGATGTCGAGGAGCTCCGCGATCACACCCGAACTCTCGTTGCCGGCTACAAGACCCCGCGCACCATCGAGTTCGTCACGGCACTGCCCATGAGCGGCGCAGGCAAGATCCTCAAGCGCGAACTGCGGGACGCCCACGTTGCGAAGGATGCGCTCGGAGCTTCCCTGTGACCAGCCAGGTCCGTACGCGAGCCACCTTCGATTCGATCTCGCCCATCGACGACAGCCCGATCGCCTCGTTCACCGTCGATTCGGCGGAGTCCGTCGCGCGAACGGTCGGCCTCGCGCGGAGGGCGCAGCGCACCTGGGCGGCACTACCGCCGCGCACTCGCGCCCGGCACCTGCGGGCCTGGCGACACGAGATCTGGAGTCACCGCGCCGAATTCATCGATCTGATCCACCGCGAGAACGGCAAACCGGCCGACGATGCGCTGCTCGAGATCGTCCTGACTCTCGAACATATCGCCTGGGCGGAAAAGCAGGCACCGCGACTCATGCGATCGCGCAGAGTGAACCCCGGCGTGCTGCTGGCGAACTATTCCGCACACGTGGACAAGGTCGCTCTCGGCGTGGTGGGCGTCATCGGCCCGTGGAACTACCCGCTCTACGCACCCAACAGTGCGATCGGTTCGGCTCTGGCCGCAGGCAACTGCGTGGTGTTCAAGCCCAGCGAGTACACCCCCGCGGTGGCGGCTCGCTACGTTCGCGCCTTCCATGAGGCCAATCCTGCTCTTCCGCTGGGCATTCTGTCTCTGGTGACCGGCTACGGCGACACCGGTGCCGCACTGTGTCGCTCGGGTGTGGACAAGATTGCGTTCACGGGCTCGACGAGAACCGGATCGAAGATCATGGCCACGTGCGCCGAGACGCTCACCCCGGTGGTTCTCGAATGCGGCGGTAAGGATCCGGTGATCGTTGCAGCCGACGCCGATATCGCCGCGGCTGCCGAGGCGGTGGCGTGGGGTGCATTCACCAACGGCGGCCAGACGTGCGTCGGAGTGGAGCGGGTTTACGTCGAGCGCAGTGTCGCAGCCCAATTCACCGGGGCCCTCGTGCAGCACGCCCGTGCCATCGCGCCCGGTGGCGATGCGTCGGCCACGTACGGACCGATGACGATGCCCAGCCAGATCGACATCGTCCGGCGTCACCTCGCCGATGCAGAGGCGGCCGGTGGCCGAGCACTGATCGGCGGACTGCCGTCGATCGGCGAGCGATTCGTCGGACCCACCGTGTTGGTGGACACGCCCGAGAACTGCTCGGCCGTTCGCGAGGAAACGTTCGGCCCCACGGTCACCGTCCGTGAGGTCGACAGCGTCGAGGAGGCGATCGAGCTGAGCAACGATCATCGGTACGCCCTCGGCGCATCGGTGTTCTCCCGCTCGCACGGCAAAGGGATTGCGGCGCAGCTGGTGTGCGGTCAGGCCACCGTCAACTCGGTGATCGCGTTCGCCGGAATGGGATCGGTTCCGATGGGCGGCGTCGGTGCCAGCGGCTTCGGCCGGGTACACGGCGACGAAGGGTTCGCCGAGTTCTGCCGCACGCACAGCCGCGTCACGAAGCTGTTCGATATCCCCGGATTCGAGTTGGTGACGCTGCGACGCCGACGGTGGGTCATGCCGCTGATCGACCGTGTGCTGGGGCTGCGTCACCGCCGCTGAGAGATCAGCGCACCGATTTCACCTGCCAGGTCACCGCTGCCCCGAGTGCCGCCAGTACCCCGACCGCCGTGAACAGTGCCGGGTATCCACCGACGGTGGAGAGGAACACACTGGCGAGCAGCGGTGCCAGGGCAGGTGGAACGATCGCGCCGATGTTCATCACGCCGAGATCGGTCGCCCGACTGTCGGCGGACGGAAGGACCCCGGTCACCAGTGCCTGATCGACGGCCATGTACGCGCCGAATCCACCGCCCAGCAACGCCGCCGAGACGAACGTCGCATCCATCGTGGGATGTATCGCCAGGACGAAGCCTGCGACAGCCTGCATCGATGCCGCAACCGCCACGAAGATCTTTCGGCGACGCATCCGGTCCGACAACGGCCCGAAGGTGAACGTGCACACCACACAGGCGATCAGGTAGACGACGGTCACCTCGAGCAGCGATCCCGTCGGATCGGCGACTCGAAGACCGTCGGTGAGGAAGAACAGCAAATAGCAAGTGCCGAGCGAGTTGGCCACGTTGACCAGGATTCGACCCCCGAAGGCCCACGCGAAGTCGCGGTGACGCAACGAATCGATAAGTGAGACAGTGATGCTGCGCAGACTCAACAGCGCTGTCGGTGCACCGGTTTCGCGATACGTCAGCAGAAACGGCACCGAGCAGATCACCAGGGCGAGCGCCACGGCGAGGTACCCGCCCAACACCGACAGGGCAAGCGTGGACACCAGCGCCAGGCCCGCCACCACGCCTACTGCCTGCGGTGCATAGATCGCACTCGACACCGTTCCGCGCTGCTCGTCCGGCACACGATCGGCCACCACGGCCGTCAACCCCGCTGTGGCAGCACTCAATCCGAGCATTGCCACCGACCACGCCGTCCCGATTCCGAGGACGGTACTCTGCAGCCCGGTGACCACCAACGCACCGGCGAAGAACAGGACACCGCCGCCGAACCAGACGCGCCGTCGCCCCAACCTGCTGCGCGTTCGATCGCACAGCGACCCGCACACGGGTAGACCGATCAGGAGCACCACGGCAGAGACCGCGTTGATCACCGCGAAATCGAACACCTTCGATTGCGGATCGATCTCTTGCAGACGCTCGGGCAGAAGCAGCTGCAGTGGAACCAGATTGGCCATCCAGTAGCCCAGCCACGCCACGGAGAACACGGCAATCCAGAGCGGGCGTACCCGGGTGGTCATCGGTCAGTCCCCTCGCACGGGTGCCGCGGTTCCGTAGGCACGGCGGACCACCTCGTCGAGGGTCGCGGCCAGCTGCGCTTCGGTCATGGCGCGCGGCGTCGCCACCGACGCAGCGGAAAGATAGAGCCCGCAGAGCCATTCGAGCAGTTCGATGTTCGACAGCGCCGAATCGAGATCGCGACCGGTGGCCACCGAGCCGTGGTGGGCCATGATGACCGCAGACCTCGAACGCATCGCCGCCACCACCGCGTCGGCGAGCTCGGTGGTACCGAACGGCGCGAACGGCACCACCGGGACGGTCCCACCCAGGGCGAGTTGCGCGTAGTGCACGGGCTGCAGTTCGTCCGCGACGAGCGAAAGAGCAACGGCCGCAGAAGAGTGCGCATGCACCACAGCCCGAACCTCGGACGACGCGTAGATGCCCAGGTGCAAGCCCAGTTCCGAGGTCGGTTCGCATGCACCGGCGCGCACGACGGCGTCCATACCGACAACCGTGATGTCCTCGATCGTCGCGTCCGCCAACACCAGCCCGGTCGCCGTCACCGCCACCACATCACCCGCGCGTGCACTGACATTGCCTGCGGTGCCGAGCACCAGGCCCCGTCGGCCCAGGTGCCGGGCGGTCGTTGCGACGGACTGCCGTAGCTCGTCGACGTCGGCCGGCATCAGATGGTCCTGCAGGTGCGCGCGAACTTGCGAACGAATTCGAGGTCGTAGGTGCCGAAGTCGGTTCCGAGGCCCTGCGCCACTTGCGCAGCGGTCGCATTGCCCAGTTCGGCAGCCTCGACGGCGTTCATGCTCAGGGACAGGCCCCGAACGAACCCGGCCGAGAACGCATCTCCGCATCCGCTGGTGTCCACCACGTCCACGGCATACGCGGGGACCTCGACGGCCGAGTTGTTCGTGACCACGAGAGTGGGCGAGGCCCCCGCGGTGGCCACCACGCAGGACGCTCCGAGCTCGAGCAGTCGACGACACCCGTCTTCGACGGTGGCGCAGCCGGTCCAGCCGAGGACCTGCTCGTCGTTGGGCAGCAGGTAGTCGACGTGGGGCAGCGCGGCGGCGAACGCGCCGAGTCCTTCCGGAACGGACGGTGCCAGGCTGTCGACGGTGACGACGACGCCGTCCTCGTGGGCGCGGCGCGCGATGTCGCGGGCGGTGTCCGGTCCGAAGAACTCGGGTCCGCCCAGATGCAGGAAGTCGACGTTGTGGAACATGTTCCACGGAACATGCTGGGCAAGATAGCCGTTGGCTCCGATGACGTGCAGAGCCGGCCGCGATCCGTCCGGCCTGATCGGCAACACCGACGCCGAGGTCTGCACTCCCTCCATCCGATGGACGAGCGAGACGTCGATACCCTCGTCGGCGAGGAGCTGCAGTAGAAACGTACCTGCCGAATCAGCGCCGACGACTCCCGCGGTGTGCACCGCGGCACCCAGCCGGGACAGCACCAGTGCCGTTCCCGCGGCTGTGCCCGCGGCGGACATCGCGATCTGCTCCGCCAAAACCGCCGTCTGACCGTGCGGAATCTCGGTCACCGGCCGCACCAGGGTGTCGAGTATGTGCACCCCGAGGGTGAGGACTTCCGCGGGTTCCCTCATCGGATCGTCGCGGTTCGCTCGGAGAGGATCAGCGCCTCGAGGTTGCACATCGAAATGTCGAATCGTGCGGACATCCCGGCGGTGGCGATGGGTCGCACAATCCGTCCCAGCCAGCGCGGGGAGACGTCGAACCAGAATTCGAAGGTCATCGCGGTCGAGGTCCCTCCGCTGAGCGGTGCGAAGCGAAAGACGTTGGCCACATTGGTGAGCGGCGCGAATCCCTGACCCGAATCGATTCGCAGTCGGTTCGGTTCCAGATGCCGGACGGTCCACGTGGCGTTGGTGGTGAAGCGGCCGAGTGCCGCCACTTTCTCGGTGTAGACGCCACCTGTTCGTGCGGTGCCGTGATGAGCGGTGACGGCACGGACGTCGGACACCCATTCCGCATAGCGGCTGGTGTCACCGGTCAGTGCCCAGACCTCCTCGGGGCTCACCGAGAGTGTGCGATGGGCCGAGACTACGAAGCGTTGTTCCACGAGAGTTCTCCTTCGGTCGAAAGTATTTCTGCTGCGGCCTTTTCACCCGATCGCACGGCACCGTCCATGTATCCGTTCCAATAGTCGGAGTGCTCGGCACCGGCCCATCGCACTCGGCCGAACGGAACATCGCGCCACCGTCCGAGCCCGGTCAACACTCCGGGGGTCAACACCGCGGTCGGCCCGCCGCGGGTCCACTGTTCTTCGGTCCAGTCCAGTTCTATCCACTCGGTCGGTTCGAGTGCGCGCGGACCCACCACCGAGGCAAAAGCGCGCAGCACTTCGCCGCGGCGCTCGGATTCGTTGCCCTCGGACCAGTTTCGGCCGCCTCGATGGCGCGCGCCCCAGGTGCCGACGAATCCCATCAGCACTCCATGGCTTCCGTCGGGGGGCGAGTTGTCGAACATCGAGGACACCGGTACGTCGCTGTCGCGAAAGAGCGCCTGGCCGGAGAGCCCGCTCGTGCGCCAGAACGGTTCGGGATACACGGCCTCGCACTTGGCCAATCCACCGAAGTTCATCCGCTGGAACAGTGCTTCCTGCGCCGCGGGCAGCGCAGGGCTCCAGTCGATTCGGGTGGCCAGAGCGGGCGGAATCGCGACGACGACCGATCGGGCAACCCACGACTCGGTATCGCTGTGCACCACCACGCGGTCCGGATACTGCTCCACGCGGCGCACGGGAGTATCGAGGCGGACCGAATCACCGAGTCGCGACACTATTTCGATGCAGATCGCCTGTGAGCCACCGAGAAATCGCCACTGCTGCGCTCCACCGGCGACACTCATCAAGCGGTCGACGGTGCCGGGGGTGTACTCGTTGCCTGCCCCGGCCACGTACGCCAGGCCGAAGAGCGCCGACACATCGGCTGATGTGCCGCCGAACACCGAACCGAGCAGGATGTCGAGCAGTTCCACACCGCCGTGGGTGGCCGAGTGCTTCCGGGCCCAGGTGGCGAGAGTCTGCGTGTCCCACTCGGATGCACGCGGTGCCGACCACGGTCTACCCACGGGGATCTGCCCGGCGGCCCGATCGATTCGCGCCACCAGCATCCCGACGTCGGGTAGCGCCGCCAGATCCGGCGGCACTCCGCCGTCGAAGCGTCGGGCGCGTCCGTTCTTGACGTAGACGCTCGATCCGATGTCGTAGGCGGGAAACGTCCCGACGCCCACGGACGCGGCCAGGCGGAGAATGTGGTCCTGCGTCGGACCGACGAACTGTCCGCCGGTCTCCACCACCGCGTTCTCCCCGAGTGCATGGTTGACCGTCCGTCCGCCCACCCGGTCTCTGGCCTCGAGAACCTGGACGGTCAACCCTGCGGCCGTCAGGTCCCTGGCGGCAGTCAGACCCGCGAGTCCTGCGCCGACGACCACCACGTCCACACGCGAGGCTTCCGAGATCTCGTTCATCGGTGCTCCTTTCCGGGCTGTTCGATGTAGCGGCGACAGTAACTCAATATTGGCCACTAGGCCAGGATTGATGGAAAGTGCCTGCTGGAGAGCACTGCGATGGAGCTCAGCGACAACACCCCGGCTACGTTGTAGCCATGACCGAAGAGCGCCGGAAGACTCGATACGCGCGTGGCCAGGAGCGCCGCGACGCCCTGGTCGACGCCGCCATCGGCGTGATCGGAACACGCGGACTCGAACGCGTCTCGTTTCGGTCCGTCGCCGACGCCGCGGGCTTCCCGCCGTCGACCACCAGCTATTTCTTCGGCTCGGTCGGCGAACTCATCGATGCCGCGATCACCCGAATCGCCGAGAACGTGACGACCAAGGTCACCGCTCTACTCGACGTTGCGCAGTCCGGTGGACTCACGCGCGACGATCTCGCCGACGCGATCATGGACCTCGTCTCACTGCTGTCTTCACCGGAGGACGACGACTCCCTCGTGCAATTCGAGGCGTACCTCGCCGTACGTAGGCGACCCGAGTTGGCCGATTCGGTGCACCGAATCATGCGGATGATCGAGGAGGCGGCCGAGGCCGCGCTGGGAGCATTCGGCATCGCGGAACCGCATCTACCGGCGCGGCACTTCCTGGCCCTGATCGACGGTTACACCCTGCACGAGATCGCCAGGCCGACACCGGGCGGCAATCGGGCCGAGCTGAAAGACGCTCTGCTCCGCGTACTCGACTCGTACGTGCCGCGGGCCTGAATTCGAGGAGGAACGCGTCAGGTCGTTCCGACGAGAAGCGGCACGATGTTGCGGTGCGCGAACGCGAGCAGATCGTCGTACGTATCGAGCGGGGCGGCGGCGGACGGCGTCAGCAAGATCGAATGCACAATGCGCACAACGATTTCCGGAGCATCCGGCACTGCGAAGGTGTCGGATTCCAGTTCACCCCTGGCAATGTGCGCGGCAGCGTTGATCGCCGGCACGAGCAGTGCCGATGCATTGATGGTCAATTGCTCGAGCACCAACGAGCTCTCGGAATCGAACATCTTGATCAACACCGGATTGGTGCGCACCGAGTCGATCGTCGTCGCGAACCCGTGGGCGGCCCGATCCGCGCGTGACGTCTGTTCCGCAGCCGCAGCCGCCACCGCTACGAACAATCGTGACGACTCCCGCGCCATGACGGCCCGCACCAGGTCGTCCTTGGACCCGATCCGGCGATAGACGGTCACGCGATTGATCCGGGCGCGCTTGGCGACGTCACCGATGGTGGTTCGGGGGATTCCGACCTCGCCGAACAGTTCCAGGGCGGCGTCGAGGATCGGTCCGTCGTCACCGTCTGGATGCATCGGTCGATCCTATCGGCCGTCCACCTCCTGCCAAATGCAACATTGCAACACATACTGTTGCTATGTAGCATCAGGTGATCATCACGGAGAAACGGAGTTCGGAATGTCTCGGAACAAGGCGGTCGACGCGAACGAGCAGTACACGGACGAGTCCTATGCGATCGTCGCGCGCGCAGTGAGATTCGACTGGTCCGGCGTTCCACTCCAGTACATCCCCCACGAGTGGTACGCCACCCACTTCTGGAACGTGATGCACCTGGTCCTGCCCGAGGGAGAACGCGCGATGGCGGACGTGTTCGCTCGCGCGCTGCCGCTCATCGACGACCGACGGCTGCACGAAGAGGTCGTGGGATTCGTCGGCCAGGAAGCAACGCACGCGTCCTCCCACGAGAGTTTCCGCAACTACCTCGTTGCACACGGAGTGGACATCGAACCGATTCTGCAGCGCATTCGCTTCGCCGTCGGTGTGGTGTTCGGCGACCACGGCCTCACCGGCCGCGCAGGAAGAGCTTGGCTGAACGAGCGTCTCGGAATCTACGCAGCGGCAGAGCACTTCACTGCCGTGGTGGGCGAATGGCTGCTCGACAACACCGAATTCGACCGTATCGGCGTCGACCCCACCATGCTGGATCTGCTGCGCTGGCACGGCGCGGAAGAGCTCGAGCACCGCAACGTCGCATTCGACGCGTTCCAGTACGTCGACGGTGGCGGATTCCGCCGTGCCCGAACGGCAGTCGTCGCCAGTGCCGGGTTGGCCGTGCTGTGGTTCAGCACCGCCGCGTACCTGTACAAGAACTCCGTTGCCACGCCGCGTACCGGCAGACGCCGAATCCGGGCTCCCTGGCCGATCGCCTTCGCACGCGCGTCACGCAAGCACTTGATACCGGGTCTGTCGTTCCTGTTCGTACAGCTCGCCCTCTACATCAGCCCGGGCTTCCATCCCTCGAACATGGGCGACATCGACAAGGCCGTGCAGTATCTGGCGATCTCCCCGGCGGCGCTGGCGGCCCAGCAGTGACGACCACAGCGCCTCCGGTACACCGCCATCTGGGCGAGGTCGCCGTGACCGCGCCCGGCATCGGACTACGGGCCGTCGGTGCCGCGTCCCGCCTCTACGCCAAGCTCGTCACCGATTCTTCGATCGTCACGGCCCTGTCCCCGGCTCGGCCGAGGCGAAGCGTCGGATACGAATTCGAGACGGTCGTCGACGAGACGATCGACGAGGCCGAGGACGTTCGCTCACTGTTGTTGTCTCGCAGCGACGGTGCACCGCTCCCTAAGTGGTTGCCCGGCGCGCACATCGACGTCACCACCCCGTCCGGTTCCGTGCGGCAGTACTCGCTCGCCGGCCGCCCCGGCGCAGGTGATCGCTACCGCATCAGTGTCCGCAAGATCCCCGGCGGCACGGCGTCCACCGAGATCCACACCCTCACCCGAGGCGATGTCCTCCGAGTTCGCGGACCCCGCAACGCCTTTCCGATGGCCGAGGCCGAGCACTACCTCTTCGTGGCCGCCGGAATCGGCATCACCCCCATCCGGGCGATGATCGAACGCGCCGCCCAGGACGGGGCGCGGTGGACGCTGTACTACCACGGTCGGTCTCGGGCGAGTCTGCCGTTCGTTGCCGTGCTGCAGCAGTTGGCCCTGACCTCACGTGGTCATGTGATCGTCAAGACCGACGATGTCGACGGACTTCCGATTCCGGCGGACATCGTCGATCTCGGGATGGGCACCTCCGCGATGTATGTCTGCGGGCCTGCGGCACTGTCGAGCAGGCTTCGTGCCGAGGCCCTCTCGAGTACCGCCGTCCGTGGATTCCACACCGAATTGTTCGCGCCCGCAACGGTGGTGGACGGCACGCCGTTCGTGCTGCAGCTCGCCCGCTCCGGCGAGACCGTCGAGGTCGGTGCCCAGGAGACCGCTCTCGACGCCCTCCGTCGATCGAGGCCGGACCAGCCCTATTCCTGCCGCCAGGGCTTCTGCGGAGCGTGCGTTGTCGGTCTCGTCGGCGGACGCGTCGATCACCGTGACCGCGTTCTCGACGCCTCCGAACGCGAAAACTCGCTCACCCTGTGCGTCTCGCGCGGCGCCGTCGACGGCGAAGTTCTCGTCCTCGATCTGTAGAAGGAGCTCGAACTCTCATGACTGCAACACAATCCGGCACGGCCATGCCGCACATCGACGTCGCGATCATCGGCGCGGGATTCGGCGGTCTCGGTGCCGCAATCCGACTCGAGCAGGAAGGCCGCGGCGACTTTCTGATCTTCGAGCGTGACACCGCCGTCGGGGGAACGTGGCACGTGAACACCTATCCCGGTGCGCAGTGCGACATCCCGTCCGCGCTGTACTCGTTCTCGTTCGCGCCCAACCCGGACTGGACGCGGTTGTACCCGCTGCAGCCCGAGATCGAGGCATATCTCAACGACTGCACCGACAGGTTCGGGATCAGGGATCGTATCCGCTTCGGCCACGAGGTACTGGACGCAACCTGGTACGACGAGCAGGCCCGGTGGGTGGTGCGGACGAGTGCAGGAACGTGGTCGGCGCGCATCCTCATCGGAGCCCTCGGGCCGTTCAGCGAACCGGCCACGCCCAGAATCGAAGGCCTGGAATCGTTCTCGGGCAGTGTGTTCCATTCGGCGAAGTGGGACCACGAGCACTCCGCCGAGGGTCGACGCATCGCCGTCATCGGCACCGGAGCATCTGCGGTGCAATTCGTTCCGCGCCTGGCCCCCGAGGCCGCACACCTGACTCTGTTCCAGCGGACGCCGACATGGATTCTTCCGCACCCCGACCGGCCGATCTCCGAATCCGGCAGGTCCATGCTTCGGAAGTACCCCCGGGCCCAGCGGGCCATGCGCCGGGTGTTCGATCTGTTCCAGGAAGCGTTGGTACCCGGACTCATCGGCCATCGCTCGTTGCTGGCACCGCTCACGGCTATGGGGCGTGCCCACCTGCGCCGGCAGGTCAAGGATCCTGTTCTTCGCGAGAAGCTCACGCCCAATTACGAATTCGGCTGTAAGCGACCCACCTTCTCGAACAAGTTCTATCCCGCACTGTGCCGAGAGAACGTCACCGTCGAGACCACCGGCATCGCTCGGATCGTGCCCGAGGGCATCGTCGCCACCGACGGAACCGTGCACGAGGTGGATGCGATCGTTCTCGGGACGGGATTCACCGTGTCCGGCCACACCGGCTTTCGGCGCATCGTCGGCCGCGACGGAAAGTCGTTGGCGGACAAATGGCCCAACGGCGAGATGTTTTCGTACCGGGGTACCACGGTGCACGGGTTCCCGAACTTCTTCATGCTGCTCGGCCCCAACTCGGTGGTGTACACCTCGCAGGTGGTCACCATCGAGGCTCAGGTGAACTACATCCTCGCGGCGTTGCGCGCCATGGACTCCAACGCGATCACGGCGCTCGAAGTGAGCATGCGCGCGCAGTCGACGTTCGCCGAACACACCGACCGCACGCTCGCGGGATCGGTGTGGAACTCGGGCGGGTGCAGCAGCTACTACCTGAGCCCGTCGGGCCGAAACGTGACGTACTGGCCCGGTTCGGTGCGCAACTTCACCCGGCGTATGTCCACGATCGATCTCGGCCACTACCACTGGCGCAGTGTGGATTCGGAGACCGATACCGAGCTCGTGACGACGAAGGACCTCGCATGAAGAACCGAATCGACCTGGCCGACAAAGTGGCGTTGGTGACCGGTGGAGCGCGTGGAATCGGAGCCGCGACGGTCGCGGAATTGGTATCCGCGGGAGCCTCCGTGGCTGTGGTAGATCGAGACTTTCCGCCGGACGCCGCGCGATCCGAACGGATCCTGCTGCTCACCGGAGACGTCACCGATCCCGATGCGATGGCAGACTGCGTGGCCGCGACGGTGAGCGAATTCGGCGGTCTCGACATCGTGATCGCCAACGCCGGCATCACACCCCCGCCCGCCACCATCAGGACCGTCGACCGCGCAGTGTTCGACTCGGTGATGGCCGTGAACTTCGATGGTGTGCTCAACATCGTGCGCGCTGCGGCCGACGAGATCGTCGCGAGCGGCGGCCACATGCTGCTCGTATCGTCCTGTGCCGCTTTCACTCCCGGCATGGGCGGGTCTGCTTACATGGTGAGCAAAGCGGCGGTCGAACAGCTCGGCCGCGCGCTGCGAATCGAACTGGCGGCCGTGGGCGCAACAGCGGGTCTGGCGTACTTCGGTGTGGTGGATACCGATCTGGCCCGCAACACCCTGGACAGCGATCCGATGGGCCGACGGATCGGCGAATTTCTGCCGTGGCCACTGAATCGGCGACTACCCTCGCAACACGCCGCAGAGTTGCTCGTGCATTCGGTCCGCACGCGTCGGGCCCGCATCATCGCGCCGGCCACCTGGACACCGTACTTCTGGCTCCGCGGGGTTCTCAACCCGATTCTGGAACGCAGACTCGTCAAGGACCGCGCGATAGCCGAGATCATCCGGGACCTGGAGAATGCGCATGCCCACTGAGTCTCGCCGGCGCGCGCTGGTGCTAGTCGCTGTCCCCGTCCACGCTCGGTACGTCACTCATGGGCGGTAGCGATCGCGCGCACAGGTCCCTGGCGTCGGTGTCGGGTACTCCGAGGGCGAGCAGAACACCGTAGGCCATCTTGTCGACGGACTCGATGTCGTCTCGATCGGGCTGCTCGAGCAACAACTGGCCGAGGCCGATCAGCGCGCCCGCCACCAACGCCAGAGACAGCTGGAGGTCCGGTACCCGAAAGTAGCCGGCGGCGACGCCGGCCTGGATGTCTCTGGCCGCGCGTGGACCGAGACCGTGTTGCGAGGTGATCAGGTCGGGGCCGGAATGGATGAGTACGCGGCTCAGTTCCGGCTGCAGCCGAAACAGGCGCCCTGCGATTCGGAAGGATCGGGTGAAGGCTTCCGCCGGATCGGCCGAGCTGTCGGTCAGCGAATCGAGATAGTTTCCCAGCAGTTCCAGGGCACCGTCGACCGCGGCCTGGAACAGTTGCTCGCGGCTGACGAAGTGGTTGTAGAAGGACCCCATCCCGACGTCGGCGGCCTGGGTGATCTCCGCGATCGGAGCGTTCAGTTCGCCGCGGGCGATGAATCCTTGTGCCGCTGCGATCAGCGCGCCGCGCGTACGCGCTTTGCGCCGCTCGAGCCGATTCGGGGTCTCTGTCATGTTCCCTACTTCTGTCTGCCGCTGGTCGACGCCCTGACTCTTCCTCACCGCTGACGAATTTGTCAATAATCTTGACTGACAGTGCTGTCATAGGTGACGATATTGTCACCAACGAGGGAGGGCTTCATGGGACACGACGTCGACGGCCACAAGGACATGCACGTGGACCAGGGCGCACTCCCCGGCGAGCACCCCGGTCGCGCGAAAGATCCGATCATCAAGGTTCGAGACATCGCCTGGCTGGAGTTTCGCAAGCCGGATCTGACCAAGGCCGAGGCGTTCGCTGTCGCCTTCGGTTTCACCGTCTCGCTTCGCACTCCGGAGGAGATCCATCTGCGCGGCACGCAGGTCGGCGCACCGTGTGTGATCATCCGCCGCGGCAAGCGAACACGCTTCGTGGGCGCCGCCTTCGCCGCCGCCGACGACGGCGACCTCATGAGATTGGCCGAGGCCACCGGGCAGCGGGTCCAACGGCTCCCCGAGACGCTCGGCGGTGTCGCGGTCACGCTCACCGATCCGGGCGGGCAGCCCGTCCAGGTGGTGTCCGGATACACCGAGCATCCCGAACTTCCCGGTCAGGAAGCGCACACCTACAACTTCGGTGACCCGCGCTTTCGACTCAACGCGACGCAGCGGCCACCGCGTCAGCCCGCCCGAGTCCAGCGCCTGGGACACGTGGTGCTCCAGCGCACCGGCTACCTCCAGAATCTGGACTGGTATCTGCATCACCTCGGCCTGATCGTCAGCGACTTCCTCTACTACGACGGCCAGCGCGATCGCGGTCCGGTGATGAGTTTCATCCGCTGCGATCGTGGCAACACTCCGTCCGATCATCACACTCTCGCAATGACTCTCGGCCCGTCCAACCGGTACGTGCACTCCGCCTACCAGGTGTCCGATCTCGATGCCATCGCCGCGGGCGGCGAGTACCTGACCCAACGTGGGTACCGACATTCGTGGGGCATCGGCAGACACATCCAGGGCAGCCAGATCTTCGACTACTGGCGTGATCCCGACGGTTTCCTGGTGGAACATTTCAGCGACGGCGACATGTTCGACAACTCCCTCGAACCCGGTTGGGCCCCGATGACGGCGTCCGGGCTCGCCCAGTGGGGACCGCCTGCGTCGAAGGACTTCCTCGGAATCGCTCCCAGCAGAGCGTCATTGCACGAACTGAAATCGATCTTCTCCTCACTGCGCAACGACAACGAGTTCGACACCGATCGCCTTCGCGGCCTGATGAAAGTGGCATCCTCATGAGCATCGCTGTACTCCGCACCGCCGACGCGTGGTGGGTCGAAACCCCCGCAGGCGCGTCACGCATCGACACCTCCGCGGTCAGCACCGCCGAGCTCCTCGCCGATCGGCCTGCTATCGAATCCGCTCGCAGTTCGACCGATGTCGTTGCCGTGGAAACACTGTCGTTGATCTCGCCGGTGACGGCACCCTGCCGCGTCATGGCGAACATGACCAACTACGTCTCCCACGTCAAGGACTCGGGGATGAACCCCGACACCGTTCCGCTGACGTTCTTTCGCAAGACCTCCGGTTCCATCAGCGGACCCACCGACGATGTGATCAAGCCGTCGCACGTGAAGCTGCTCGACTACGAAATCGAGATCGGACTGGTGTTCGGCAAGACGCTCACCGTCGGAACCAAGGTCGACGCCTCCAACGTGGCCGAGTACATCGCCGGGCTCGTGCTCACCAACGACGTCTCTGCCCGCGACGTCCAGTTGCCGAAAACTCAGTTCTACGAGGGCAAGTCGTATCCCACCTTCACTCCGGTCGGGCCGCGCCTGGTTCTTCTGGAGGCCGGCGAGTTCGATCGGTTCGGCGAACTCGCACTGACCCTGCGGGTCAACGGCTCCGTGCGACAGGACAGTACGGTCGCCGACATGATCTACCGCCCGGTCGAGTCGCTGAAGGCGCTGAGCAAGTTCCAGCGGATAGACCCGGGCGACCTGCTGCTCACCGGCACTCCCGGTGGAACCGCGTTGAAGGCCCCCGCCAAGCCGATCGAGATGATCGGATCGTTGGTTCCTCCGTCGGTCAAGTGGAAGGTCTTCTTCAAGAAGCAGGCCAAGAATCCCGCGTTCCTGAAAGACGGCGACGTCCTCGAACTGACCTGCTCGACTCCCGACGGAGCCCTCGATCTGGGAGTCCAGCGCACCCGGGTCTCCTACCGATGACCGGTACCGAGTCCGACGGCAGACACTTTCCCGTGGTGATCGTCGGTGCCGGTCCGACGGGCATGACCGCGGCGTTGCTGTTGGGCCGGTACGGCGTGCCCTGCCTCGTGCTGGACCGGTGGGAGGACGTCTACCCTCAGCCGCGGGCAGTCCATCTCGACGACGAGGTGTACCGCATCCTCGGCGATCTGGGCCTGGCCGAGGACTTCGCGGCCATCTCGCGTCCCGGTCGCGGACTGAGGTTGTGCGACAAGCGGATTCACACGCTGGCCGAGTTCGAGCGGGATCCCGACGATCGACCGCACGGCTACCCGCAGGCCAACATGTTCGATCAACCCGAACTCGAGCGTCTGATGCGTTCCCACATCACGCGTTACGACTCCGTGCAGATGCGTGGCGGATGCGAGATCACCGATGTGCAGAACCTGAAGGATTCGGTTCGGGTCCGGTACGACTCGACCGAGGACGGGACGCCACATTGGGTGACCGCCGACTACGTCCTCGGCTGCGACGGTGCCAACAGTGTGGTGCGCAGGTCCATCGGCTCGAAAATGGAGGATCTCGGTTTCGAGCAGCGATGGTTGGTCGTGGATATCGAGACCGACGTCGATCTCGAGCAGTGGGATGGCGTGCACCAGGTGTGCGATTCCGAGCGATCGGCGACGTACATGCGCATCGGCCCCACCCGCTACCGCTGGGAGTTCCGGATGCTCGACGGCGAGACCCTCGACGAGTTCACCGATCTCTCGGCCATCCACCCTTTCATCGCACCGTGGTTCGTTTCCGGCGAGATCCCGGACATGAAGCTGATTCGCAGCGCGGAGTACACCTTCCGTGCACAGGTGGTCGACCGATGGCGTGATCGCCGGGTGTTCCTGCTCGGCGACAGCGCGCATCTGACGCCGCCCTTCATCGGGCAGGGGATGGGCGCAGGACTCCGAGATGCGCGCAATCTGGTCTGGAAGCTCGTCGGCGTGCTCGACGGGCATCTGAAAGAGACCTCGCTCGACAGCTACGAGACAGAACGAAAGACGCACGCCAAGCAGATGATCGAGTTGGCAGTCGCGATCGGATGGGCCATGACCGGCGGCAGCCGGCTCACCGGCATCATGCGCGCGAACATCGCACCCGCCCTCGGCTATCTGCCGTTCATCGGCGAGAAGGTCACCGCCAGCACCACCCCGCCACTCGCTCGATCGCCGTACGTGCTGCGTTCACCCGTGCCGGTTCGCACACTGGCCGGAAAGCTCTGCCCCAACAGCCCGTTGGACGGCGGAGCTCGTCTGGACGACCTCGCACCGGGCCGGTTCCTGTTCGTCTCGTCGACACCCCTGGCCGTCGGGCACCGTCGAGAGATCGAACGCCGCGGAGCCGTCGTCGTCGAGGTTGCGGCGTCGTCGGAGCTGGGGGTCTGGCTGCGCCGCGGCCACGCTGTCGCCGCCATCGTGCGACCGGACCGCACGGTCATGGCGTCGGGCACCTCGGTGCCGTCCCTGCACACCAAAGTGCCGACCACAGCTTTTCGCAGGACAGAATGCCCGGCACCTGTCGCGACGAAGCCGGCACCTACCCGCACCGTGAACAAGAGGCGTAGATGAACACTGCAATTGTCACCGGAGCGACGTCCGGAATCGGCGAGGCCGTCGCCGAGGTTCTGATCGCTCGCGGTTACCACGTCATCGGAACGAGCCGCGACAGCTCCTCGGTGGCCGACCCGATACCCGGCGTCGACTACCGCGACCTGGATCTGACCGACCCGGCATCGATCCGGCGGTTCGCGGACGGCATCGCCGACGCCCCGGTGGATGTGCTGATCAACAACGCAGGCGAAAGCCAGTGCGGCCCACTCGAAGAGCTGCCCATCGACGCGATCACCCGGCTGTTCCAGCTCAACGTCTTCGGAGCGATCGAGTTGACGCAGGCCGTGCTGCCGGGCATGCGAGATCGTGGCAGCGGAAAAATCGTCAACATCGGGTCGATGCTCGCGAGCTTTCCGCTGGCCTATCGCTCGTCGTACGCCGCCACCAAGGCTGCGATCAAGGGGTTCGCCACGGCCGCGCGCTACGAGCTCAAGCCCTACGGAATCGACATCACCACAGTCGAACCCGGGGCCATCGCCACCGGGCTCTCGGCCCGTCGGACCAAGTACTGCGGCCCGCATTCGCCCTACCTCCGTGACTTCACCACGGTGATCTCACAGCTGGACGCCAAAGAGGCCGAGGGAATCACAGCCGAGACCGTCGCTCTCACCGTCCTCAAAGCCGTCGAGGACAAGAAGACGCTGCCCATCTACGCGGTCGGCAGCAATGCTCCGGCGGTGTTCCTCGCCCAGCGATTGCTGCCGCGCACGGTGTTGGAACTGTTCACCGCTCGCGCCTACGGGCTGCCCAGCAAGCGGCCGGTGAACTAGCGAAACAGGTTCGCGACGAACGGAATCGTATCCGCCTGCGACTGCACGAAGGCTCCACTGTGGTCGGTGTTGTAGGCCCGGAACGTCACCGGCTGACCGTTGGCCGTCAGACGGGCGACGTAGGCGGCGGTTGTGGGGAACGGAACGTCGATGTCCTGCAGGCCGTTTCCCATGAAGAACGGCTTGTCGAAACCGGTCTCGGGCATCGCCATGTAGTCGTCGAGGACGGCGGTGAAGTTCGGCAGACCGGTCAGTGGTGCCGTAAAGAAGTCACCGATCGTCACACCGTCGAGTTGTGCCTCGAAGTCCGTCACACACGTCGTCTCGGCCAGATCTGCATACTTCTTCCCGAGCGGGGTCAGGATGTCGTCCAGCCCGAGCTCGGGATGCGCGTAGCGCAGTGACGCGCCGATGTACGCGACGTAGGCGGTCAGGCCCGACGGTAGTACCACCGGCGGTACGCCCGGTCCACCGATCGAGATCAACTTCTCGATGTACGCGGGAGTACCGGTTCCGACGGCCCCGCGGTAGTCGAGATCGGGGCCGCCGAACTCGGTCGCGTACCGAGCGGTGTAGATCGCAGCGCCACCGCCCTGCGATTGGCCGACGGCCACCCAGGATCGCGAGAGGTCCTCGCTGTAGTTGCGGCCCGCCTTGACCATGTCGACCACGTTGTGAGCCGTGGTTCGACCGTCGAGATACGTTGGCAATCCTGGTGTTCCGAGGCCGGCATAGTCACTGGCGACGATGGCGTAGCCCTGCGCGAGCCAGTTCGCCAGGTACGGCAGATCTCGCTCTGCGTAGGTCGGACCGATCAGAGACGGCGCACACGCGTCGCCGAGCCCGGAAGTGCCGTGGGCCCACGAGATCACCGGCCAGCCACCCTCCGGCGCAGTTCCGGGCGGTAGGAAGACGGTGCCGGTGCTCAGAGCCTTCTCACCGAAGGTGTCGGTGGTGACGTAGGTGAGCACCTCGGCCGAGGCCGCGCCGGGAATCCAGAGGTTTCGGTCCAGATCGCGAGTCGAGACGACGTCACCGATCTTCTGAGTGATAGACGGTGCAGCGGAAGCAGGTACGGCCAGCAGCGCCGTCGCCATGCTCGACGCGAGCGCCGCGGCAACTGCGAGGACACCGATCCGACGCCGAGAGTTCACTGGTTCTCCATTTCGTTCGAGTGTGTGAAGCCACCGCGTTCGTCGATGCGCGCCACTTTGTAATACACGACCGCTCCGATCCACACGACGAAGAACGTGCCGACGACGAGTTGGCCGGCCAGATTCAGATCGATGACGGACAACGCGTCCCACAGTCCGCCGGTCAGCCCGTACTGCTCGGCGAGCAGGGTCAAGAGCTGCACCGTGCCGATCACCAGAGCAACGAAGACGGACAGTCCCGTCATCGTCATGTTGTAGTAGATCTTGCGCACCGGCGTCACGAACGCCCAGCCGTACGCCTTGGACATGAAGATGCCGTCGATGGTGTCCATGGTGGTCATGCCCGCGGCGAACAGAACCGGCAGGGCGATGATCGCCATCGGCGGAAGTCCGCCTGCCATGGCCGTCGTGCCTGCGATCGCGAGCAGACCGACCTGGGTGGCGGTATCGAATCCGAGCCCGAACAGCAGACCCAGCGGGTACATCTGCCACGAGTGGTCGATCAGCTTGTCGTAGCGACCTCGGAACAGTCGATTCATCAGCCCACGCTTGGCCAGCAACTCGTCGAGTCCGGCTTCGGTGAACTCACCTCGTTTCGCGCGTCGCCAGACTCCGACGATTCCCGCGAGCACTGCGATGTTCAACGCCGCGATGAGATAGAGGAACGTTCCGGAGACCAGTGTGCCGATGATGCCGCCGACTCCGGCGAATGCGTCCTGGAACGCCGTCGCCCGCGACGCGACGAACGCGATGGCGGCGACGAAGACGAACACGACGGTCGAATGACCGAGTGAGAAGAAGAGCCCGACGGCCAACGGCCGCTTGCCCTTCTGCAGCAGAAAGCGAGTGGTGTCGTCGATGGCGGCGATGTGATCGGCGTCGAACGCGTGCCTGAGCCCGAGGGTGTACGCCAACACGCCGGCTCCGGCGTAGACCAGCGTGCCGTCCGCTCCGGTGAGGTTGTGGATACTCGGAATGGAGTTGTAATGGGTGAACAACCCCCACCCGATCACGTGCAGGGCGGCTACGACTCCGGCCATGGCCAGCAGGCGGGGGATCTCGTCGGGAGTGAATCGACTCTGCCGCCGGCCGACCTCGGCGCGCGATAGCTCACTCGTCATGAAGAACATTGTGACCGACGACAACGAATTACTCTTCCCGCGCAGCCTCGGCCAGGACGCGCGTCGAATCGCGTTCCACGGACCAGTAGGCCAGGAGGGCGAACACTCCCCCGATCGCCAGCAGCGGAAGAAGCGGAATCAGGCCGACGGTGAGTGAATCCGCCGCGTCGGACACCACACCGACCATGAGCGGCCCGACGGCACCGCCCGCAGTCGCGGCGATCTGCAGCATGCCGAATCCGAGACCTCGATCGCGTGCCGGAACCACGTCGGCGACACAGGCGGTGAGCGTGGGAAGGGCGAAGGCCGAGAAGAAGGCGAACACGGTGAGCAGAACGACGAACATCATCGTGGAGTTCATACCGAGCGCGATCGACATGAACACACTTCCCACCAGAATTCCGCTACCGCCCAGCAGTACTCGCCACTGCGCGAGGCTGGTGTCGGCGACGGCTCGACGGGTTGCCATCGCCGCGACGAGCGTGCCGAACACGATTCCCAGCAGTGTCATTCCTCCGCCCGCCGTCGCGGCGGCCGATTCGGACAGGCCGTACCGGCGTTGCAGCAGGCTCGGTAGCCAGAAGGTCAGACCACCGATCGACAGACTCATGACCGTCAGAGCAGCGCCGGTGAACCACAGAGTCCGGATGGGCAGCAGTCGGCGGATCTGGGTGGCAAGCGGTCCGGACGGCGTAGGAATCTGCGCACTCGGGTCTGCGCGGGCCGCCAACCGGTCTGCGTATCCGCGTTCGGGTTCTCTCAGACGTGAGACGAGCACTGCGACAAGCAGTCCCGGGATCGTCATGACCATGAACGCCCCGCGCCAACCCAGCCAGTCCGCCAGCACACCACCCAGGACTATGCCCGCCCCGCCCAGGTACGCCGAGGTTCGCCACCAACCGAACGCAGTGGATCGCGTTGCGGGCGGGTAGAAGTCGGCAAGAAGGCTCGCACTCGCCGGGTTGTCCACGGCCTCCGCGGCGGCAAGACCGACCCGCACGAGGTAGAAGATCAGGAAAGTGGGTGCCAGTGCCGAACCGAGAGTTGCCAGAGACCACAGAACGACGACCCAGGTCACGATCCTGCCGCGATCGTGACGGTCGGCAAGGTATGCAGCCGGTATCGCGAGGACACCCGCGGCGATCGCGGACGCACTGGGCAGCGATCCCGCCACCGCGTCGCCGAATCCCCATTCGTCCTGCAGCTGAGGAAGAACCGCGGCCACGAGGCTGAATTCGATACGGTCCACGAAGGCCACGAGCACCAACACGATCGCCGGTCCCCAGCCGAACGGAAGGACTGCAGAACCGGGCCCGGTTCGCAACGTCCCGATGGTTCGCCAACGATTGCCGCGATCGACCGTCGTACCTCGATCGATACCGGTCGCCATGTGTCGTCCCCCGATTCAGCGTTGTGCGGCAAATGACGAGTGACCCCAGTGTGCACCTTTCCGGAAATTCTCAACATCGGTTGATGTCTCTGTAAATTCCCACGAACATGCTGACAGGTCACAACGCGGAAGCGGACATTCATGGCTCTCGCCACGGCACGATGAGACGGCCGGAAACGAAAAGAATTGGGACGGTGTTCATGTCACGGGTGAGAATCGCGATGTGCTTGCTCGCGGGGTTGGGTTCCTTCGCGATCGTCGTCGCTCTACTTCTGCCCACCCTCGTGTACGACCGCCTGGCGGTGACTCCACTCGACATCGACGCCACCACGGTGGCCACCACCACGGACGGTGCGGGCGGTGAGGTCCTCGACTCGACGACGATCACCGGACCCGGCCCCCTGTCCATCGCGACGGATGTTCCCCTCGTTCTTCAGCGGTACATCACCGTGGAGGATCCCTCCGACGCAGACCGCGTCACCTTCCAGGTGGGAGCCACCGTGAGGCGCGCCGACCGCGACGGTGACGCGGGCCTGCTCACCGCCTCGGTGGATCGCGTGACGAGCGACCGGCGCACCGGACTACCCGTCGAGCCCGCCGGATCCTTGCAGACCACAGTCGACTCGCCGGCCATTCCTCTGCCGCGCAACGGCTTACAGCATCGCTTTCCCTTCGATACCCAGCCGATCACGTACACGGTCTACGACGCGACTGCGTGGACGAGCTTCGAGGCGAACTTCGTCGAGGAGCTCACCATGGAGGGGCTGCCGATCTATCACTTCCGATCGATCGTGACCGAGGCCGACCTCTCGACCACCACGCAGTCGCCGATCAACTCGGTGACCCTCCCGGCTTCGAAGTGGGGATTGGGCGACGGGGACGAGCCGATCACGATGAAGCGCTGGTACTCGAACGTGCGCGACATCTACGTCGAGCCCACGAGCGGGAGCCTGGTGTGGGGACAGGAAACGCCGTACCAGTACTTCGCGAGAGATCCGAAGGTCCCCGAGGTGACGATCTTCAAGGCGTCTCTCGCCCTGGACGAGACGGGTCGGCTCGAGCAGGTGGCCTCGGCTCGCGACGCGGCCAACAAGTTGGAGTGGGTGACCTCCCGCGGACCGCTCCTGGGATACGCGGTCGGTGGAGTGTGCCTCGTCGGTGCCGTTGCCGCCGGAGTGATCGGATCCCGTCGCGCTCGTCCGCCCGAGCCCACCCGCCGACATGCGGAGAAAGCCGAGCGCGCGTCGGTGTAGGTGGACGCTCAGGTCGATGCTGTGCGGCTCGGCGCAGCAACCCCCAACGCCCCCAGCGCCATTGCCCGCAGCACCGGACGAGCGTTCTTCGACGGAGTACGCCCCGCACTGTAGGGCGTCGAGTTGATCAGACCGAAGACCGCGTGCGCCGTGGTTCGCGCGTCGGACTCGTTCGATTCCGGGTCGACGGCACACAGCACCTCGACCCACAGTTCCACGTACTCGCGCTGCATTCGGCGCACCTTGCGGCGCGCACCCTCCGGAAGACTCTGCAGGTCGCGATCCTGGATTCTGATGAATGCCGGTGTGTCGAAGGCGAAGTCGAGGTGGAACTCGACCAATGCGGACACGGTGTCCGCGGCGACCTCACCACGATCGACCACCGCACGGCCACCGTCGAGCAGATACTCCGAGATCCCGACCATCAACTCGACGAGCACGGCCTCCTTGTTGGGGAAGTGCCGGTAGACGGCCGGTCCGCTGACACCGACGGCCGCGCCCAGATCCTCGAGTCGCACCGAGGTGAACCCGCGTTCGGCGAACAGTGATGCTGCAGCGCCCAGCAACTGCTGCCGACGCTCGGCCTTGCGTTGCTGACGCACGGTCGTCGGTTTCGCTTCCGACTCCTGCACCGTCACCTCCTCGACTCTGGACACTCAGTTAATCGTAGTTTACTATCGTGTCAGTTATCAACGATTAACTGAACTTTTGTGACACTGACGTTCAACCCCTTAAGGCGTGCACCTCATGGCGATCGACACAGCTGCCAACCGGGCAGATCACGAACTTCTCACCAGTGAGCTCGCAGAAAAGCTGGCCACTGCTGCCCGCGGCGGGAGCGAGAAGTCTCGGGAACGGCACATCGCCCGCGGCAAGCTCCTCCCCCGCGACCGCGTCGACGAGCTTCTCGACCCCGGCAGCCCGTTCCTCGAGATCTCACCGTTGGCCGCCAACGGCCTCTACGACGACGAGTGCCCCGGTGCCGGCGTGATCGCCGGCATCGGCCGCGTCTCCGGTCGCGAATGCGTGATCATCGCCAACGACGCCACCGTCAAGGGCGGCACCTACTACCCGATGACGGTGAAGAAGCATCTACGCGCGCAGGAGATCGCACTGCAGAACACTCTGCCGTGCATCTACCTCGTCGACTCCGGCGGCGCATTCCTTCCGCGCCAGGACGAGGTCTTTCCCGACCGCGACCATTTCGGCCGCATCTTCTTCAATCAGGCGACCATGAGCGCCAAGGGAATTGCGCAGATTGCTGCCGTCATGGGCTCGTGCACAGCAGGCGGTGCCTACGTACCGGCGATGAGCGACGAGGCGATCATCGTCAAGAACCAGGGCACCATCTTCCTCGGCGGCCCGCCACTGGTGAAGGCCGCGACCGGCGAGGTCGTCACCGCAGAGGAACTGGGCGGCGGTGATCTGCACTCGAAGATCTCCGGCGTCACCGACCATCTGGCCGAGGACGATCGAGACGCGCTGCACCGCGTCCGCCGCATCGTCTCCACCCTCGGACCCCGCACTCCGCGGCCGTGGGACCTTCTTCCCACACGCGCACCGGTAGCCGAACAGACCGATCTCTACGACGTCGTCCCCACCGACCCACGCACTCCCTACGACGTGCGTGAGGTGATCGGCCGCGTCGTCGACGCGGGTCGATTCGACGAGTTCAAAGCCGAATACGGCAAGACGCTCGTCACCGGATTCGCGCACGTCCACGGCCACCCCGTCGGGATCGTCGCCAACAACGGCGTTCTGTTCGCCGAATCCGCCATGAAGGGCGCCCATTTCATCGAGCTGTGCGACAAGCGCAGCATCCCCTTGGTGTTCCTGCAGAACCTGTCCGGCTTCATGGTCGGCCGTGACTACGAGGCAGGCGGTATCGCCAAACACGGTGCCAAGATGGTGACGGCAGTGGCGTGCGCGCGGGTTCCCAAGATCACCGTCGTCATCGGCGGTTCCTACGGTGCAGGCAACTACTCGATGTGCGGCAGAGCGTATTCGCCCCGCTTCCTGTTCATGTGGCCCAACGCTCGAATCTCGGTGATGGGCGGCGAGCAAGCAGCGTCGGTGCTCGCCACGGTGCGCAGCGAACAACTCGACGCTGCCGGTCGGCCGTGGAGTGACGAGGACCAGGAATCGTTCAAGGCTCCCATCCGTGACCAGTACGAAAGTCAGGGCAACCCTTACTATTCGACGGCCCGCCTGTGGGACGACGGCATCATCGACCCGGCCGATACCAGGCAGGTTCTCGGACTGGCCCTCTCGGCGTGCGCCAACGCGCCGCTCGAGCCGGTCTCCTACGGCGTTTTCAGGATGTGAGAGATATGACCACGATGATCGACACCGTTCTGATCGCCAACCGCGGCGAGATCGCCGTGCGGGTGGCACGAACACTGCGCCGCATGGGAATTCGCGCCGTCGCCGTGTACAGCGATGCCGACGCCGATGCCCGGCACGTCCGTGAGGCCGACACCGCCGTACGACTCGGACCCGCGAACGCTCGCGAGAGTTACCTCGACATCGCCAAGGTGATCGCGGCTGCGAAAAGTACAGGCGCGCAGGGCATTCACCCCGGATACGGCTTTCTCTCCGAGAACTCCGAGTTCGCAACCGCCTGTGCCGAAGCCGGAATCGCATTCCTCGGGCCCCCGGCGAAAGCCATCGAAGTGATGGGCGACAAGATCGCCGCGAAGGCTGCCGTCAGCGCATTCGGCGTACCCGTCGTTCCGGGAATCTCCCGCCCCGGCCTCACCGACGCCGACCTCGTCGCCGGCGCGCCGGACGTCGGATTCCCGGTACTCGTCAAACCCTCCGCCGGTGGCGGCGGCAAGGGCATGCGTCTGGTCGAGCGTGCCGAGGATCTGCCCGCAGCGTTGACGAGCGCTCGCCGGGAGGCGGCCTCGTCCTTCGGAGACGACACCCTCTTCCTCGAGCGATTCGTGTTGCGGCCCCGGCACATCGAGGTACAGATCCTCGCCGACGGACACGGCAATGTCATCCACCTCGGCGAACGCGAATGCAGTCTCCAGCGCAGGCACCAGAAGGTCATCGAGGAGGCTCCGTCTCCCCTGCTCGACGAAGCAACCCGCGCACGCATCGGCGAGGCCGCCTGCAACACTGCCCGCAGTGTCGACTACTCCGGTGCCGGCACAGTCGAGTTCATCGTCTCGGCCGATCGCCCCGACGAGTTCTTCTTCATGGAGATGAATACTCGTCTTCAGGTCGAGCACCCGGTCACCGAGATGGTCACTGGTCTCGACCTCGTCGAGTGGCAGGTTCGGGTGGCATCGGGCGAACCCCTCACTCTCGCGCAGGACGACATCAGGCTCACCGGACATGCCATCGAGGCCCGCGTCTACGCCGAGGACCCCGGCCGCGGATTCCTCCCCACCGGCGGTGCCGTCGTCGGATTGCGTGAGCCCTCTGCGCCGGGGATTCGCGTCGACTCCGGCCTTGCCGTCGGAACGGAGGTGGGCAGCAACTACGACCCCATGCTCTCCAAGGTCATCGCGCACGGCCCCGATCGCGCGACCGCATTGCGCAGCCTCGATCGTGCACTGGCCGACACCGCAGTACTCGGGGTGGTCACCAACATCGAGTTCGCTCGGTTCCTGCTCGCCGACAACGATGTTCGTGCCGGTAATCTCGACACCGGGCTGCTCGACCGCCGTGTCGAGGATTTCGTGGCCGCCGAGGCCACCGACGAGGCGCTGATCGCCGCCGCCGCAGTGCAGTGGCTCGACGCGTGGCAGACCGCGGATCAGGACATCTGGGCAGCACCGTCGGGCTGGCGAGTCGGCGCGCACGCGTCGTTCCATCGTCGCCTCGCGTCCGGAGGTCGGACGGCGCACGTAGCGATCACCGGCACGACAACCGCGGCCACCGTCGTCGTCGACGACGGATCGCCGCGCGCCTTGCGGACAACGGCCACCGAGAATTCAGTGGATCTGGTGCTCGACGGTCTACGCGAATCGATGACCTTCGCCCGAAGCGCCTCGGCAACATGGATTTCCAGCTCCCGAGGCACCTGGCGAGTCGACCGGATCGCCGAGGCGAGCGTCCGCGAGGACGACGCGCACTCCGGCGACGCCGAGATCCTCTCGCCCATGCCGGGCTCCATCATCGCGATCGGAACAACCACGGGCAGCGCCGTCAGCGCGGGTACGGCCATCGTCGTCGTCGAGGCGATGAAGATGGAACACACCCTCACCACCCCGATCGACGGCACCGTCGAACTGACTGTCGCAGTGGGAGATCAGGTCCGCGTCGACCAGCTCCTCGCCCGAATCGTCCCCAACCACACCGAACAGGACCCATCATGACCGATCATCTGTCGTCCGCGAATCTGCCCGACGAGTACCAGCAACTGGTCAAATCCGTTGCCGACTTCACCCGAACGGTCGTGGCCCCGGTCTCGGCGAAACACGATGCCGAGCATTCCTTTCCGTACGAGGTCGTCGCCGGGATGGCCGAGATGGGCCTGTTCGGTCTGCCCTTCCCCGAGGAGTTCGGCGGCATGGGCGGCGACTACTTCGCCCTGTGCCTGGCCCTCGAGGAGCTCGGCAAAGTCGACCAGAGCGTCGCAATGACACTCGAAGCCGGCGTCTCCCTCGGCGCAATGCCCGTCTACCGCTTCGGCAACGACGCACAGAAGCAGCAGTGGCTCCCCAAGCTCACCGCAGGCAAGGCCCTGGCCGCGTTCGGTCTCACCGAGCCCGGTGCCGGCAGCGACGCGGGCGGCACCAAGACCACCGCCAAGCGTGACGGCAACGACTGGATCATCAACGGCAGCAAGCAATTCATCACCAACTCCGGCACCGATATCACCGAACTGGTGACCGTCACCGCAGTGACCGGCGTCGACGAGGCGACCGGACGCAAGCAGATCTCCTCGATCCTCGTTCCCACCGACACCCCCGGCTTCGTCGCCGAACCGGCCTACAACAAGGTCGGCTGGAACGCCTCCGACACCCACCCGCTCAGCTTCACCGATGTACGAGTCCCGCAGGAAAATCTGCTCGGCCAGGAAGGCCGCGGGTACGCCAACTTCCTGCACATCCTCGACGAGGGCCGCATCGCGATCGCCGCAGTATCGGTCGGTGCCGCACAGGGTTGCGTGGACGAGAGCGTCAAGTACGCCAAGGAGCGTGAGGCCTTCGGCAGCCCGATCGCCCGCAACCAGGCGATCTCGTTCAAGATCGCCCGCATGGAGGCCCGCGCCCACACCGCCCGAACCGCGTACTACGACGCGGCAGCACTGATGTTGGCGGGCAAGCCGTTCAAGAAGGCTGCGTCCATCGCCAAGCTCGTCGCCTCCGAGGCCGCAATGGACAACGCACGCGACGCGACGCAGATCCACGGCGGCTACGGCTTCATGAACGAATACGTCGTCGCACGGCACTACCGCGACAGCAAGATCCTCGAAATCGGCGAAGGCACCACCGAGGTTCAACTGATGCTCATCGCACGGAGCCTGGGACTATGAGCGACAAGCGAATTCGCCAGCGGGGCCTGTGGTTCGAGGAGATGGAACTCGGCACAATCTACGAACACCGACCCGGCCGCACCATCACCGAGGCCGACAACACCCTGTTCACCACACAGACGATGAACACGCAAGCACTGCATCTCGATGCAGCCTACAGCGAGTCGACGCCGTTCGGGCAGCGCCTGGTGAACTCGATGTTCACGGTCTCCACTGTCGTGGGCTTGTCGGTCGCCCAACTGACGCAGGGAACTATTGTTGCGAACCTCGGTTTCTCGGAGGTGTCGTTCCCCAAGCCGCTGTTCCACGGCGACACCCTCTACGCCGAGACCGTGATCTCGGACAAGCGCGAATCGAAATCCCGCCCCGGCGAGGGCATCGTGACATTCACCCACACCGGTCGAAACCAACACGGGGACGTCGTCGCGATCGCCGTCCGCAAGACGCTCGTCCGGATGCAACCACCGGAGGAGGCGTCGTGACCTGGGTTCCGCCGGGGCCCGCGTGGTTGTTCTGCCCGGCAGACCGCCCCGAGCGCTACGAAAAGGCCGCAGCACGAGCGGATGTCGTCATCCTAGACCTGGAGGATGCGGTCGGGGCGGCGGACAAGGCGGGTGCTCGTGAGTCCGTCCTGTCGACCCCCCTGGATCCGGCGCGCACCATCGTCCGCGTCAACGCGCACGGCACCGACGATCAGGCTGCGGACCTCGCGGCGTTGCAGCAGACCGAGTACACCACCGTCATGCTCCCCAAATGTGAATCGGCCGAACAGATTGCGGCACTGGCTCCGTTGAATGTCGTCGCGCTGATCGAGTCCCCGCTCGGCGCGATGACGGTGTTCGACTCCCTCGCCGCCGACAATGCGATCGGTGCCATGTGGGGTGCCGAGGATCTGGTGGCCGCCATGGGTGGCAACTCGAGCAGGCATTCCAACGGTCAGTATCGTGCTGTGGCGCAGCATGTTCGGTCGCAGACGCTGCTTGCAGCCAAGGCACGCGGGGTGTTCGCGTTGGACTCGGTGTTCCTCGACATCCCCGATCTCGACGGTGTCCGCGCGGAGTCCGAGGATGCCGTGGCTATCGGCTTCGACGGAAAAGTGGCCATTCATCCGAGCCACATCCCCGTCGTTCGCCAGGCCTATGCGCCCACCGCCGAGGAACTCGAGTGGGCCACCGACGTGCTCGACGCCGTAGCCCAGAACCGTGGCGTGTTCACCTTCCGTGGCCAGATGGTCGACGCCCCGGTACTCGCGCATGCTCGACGCATCGTCGCACGGAGGCCGTCGTAGGCCTATCGTTGCAGACGCCGTTAATTGCCGGCGCGGTATGGTGGGTGGTCACGAGTACCGGTACCGAGAGGCACGACACATGAGCGCGCACGACCCCGCCCTGACTGCCCTTGCGCAGAACTGGCTTGCGCTTGCGGTGCTGCACGGCCGGATCGAGGGTCGGATCGAGCGCGCACTACAGGCCGAGCACAACCTCAGTGCTCGTGAGTACTGGCTGCTCGACGTCCTGGGCAGGCAGCACGACGGGGAGGGCGGGCATCTGCAGATGAAGCAGGTGGCCGACGCCGTCGTACTGAGCCAGAGTGCGACGACACGCCTGGTCACCCGGCTCGAAGACCGCGGACTACTCACTCGGTACCTGTGCCCCACCGATCGCCGAGGCATCTACACCGACGTCAGCGAAGAAGGCCTGGCCCTGCTCGAGGCCGCACGCCCGACCAACGATGCGGCGCTGCGCGAGGCACTCGATGAGGCGTCGACCGAGCCGGATCTGATCCCACTGGTCGACGCCGTCCGCCGCACGGAGGGTTGAGAATCACTGCAGGTCTTCGACGACCTGACGCGTCGCATCGGCAACGAGGGAATTCATGGCCGGTGAATCTTCGGTGTCCGACGTCGTAGCACTGAGGACGACCACGAGAATGCGCTGCCCGTCCGGTCCCAGCAACAGCCCTGCATCGTTCGAGACGCCGTAACTGCCCGTGCCGGTCTTGTCGGCCGAAGTCCACCCTGCCGGGAGCGCGGCGCGGAACCGGGCGTCGGAGGTCTGAGTATTAGCCATCCACTCGAGTAGCTGCATGCGCGAAGCCTCGGTCAGCACGTCGCCGTCGAGCAAGGTTCGGTAACCGGCGGCCATCGAGTTCGGTGTTGTGGTGTCGCGTGGATCTCCGGGGATAGCGGTATTGAGTTCGGGCTCGGTGCGGTCGAGCCGGAACTCGGTGTCGCCCAGCGACCTCGCGAACTCGGTGAGAGCCGCAGTGCCACCGGCCTCGCGAATCAACAGATTGCCGGAGGTGTTGTCGCTCTCGGTCAATGCGGCCGCCGCCAGGTCTGCGATCGTGACGACGGATCCTGGTTCCCAGTCGACTGCGGACTCGGGCACCTTGTCCGCCGCGGTGATCGTTCTGGTGTCGCTCAGCTGCAGTTCACCTGCATCGACGGCGGCAAGAACGGCGCCGACGGCGTACACCTTGAACGTCGAACAGAACGCGAAACGTTCGTCGCCGCGATGACTTTCGGTGGAATCCGAGGCGAGATCGACAGCACTGACGCCGAGTCGCGCGGTGTCCCTGGCCTCGAGATCGAGATAGACCTGTTCGGTACCGGACTGCTCATCGACGGACTGTTCGGTGGTGGTTGCAGCGGTCTGCGGTGGTTCTACGGTGGTCGTCGCCGAACACGCGACGCCTGTGGACAGTGTCAGAGTCACCGCTGCGACAGCGGTGATCAGTCGGGTGGAGGTCGAGGTACGCATGGGGTCACCCGATCACATGGGGGCGCCATGGGGCCAAGTCCCGAGGCCCGGCCGGATCATTCCTCTTCGGTATCGTGGCAGCTGAGCGTGTTTCAATAGGTCGGTGGACCTGGTTCGCCATCTCGAGTATTTCGTCGCCGTCGCAGAAGAACGTCACTTCGGCCGCGCCGCGGTAACTCTCGGCGTGACGCAGCCACCGGTGTCGCGGGCCATCAAGGCCTTGGAGAAGCATCTCGGACTCACACTCGTCGAGCGAACGCCCGACGGTGCCGCGATCACCGAGCACGGCGCTGCGCTGTTGCCTCGGGCCCGGCTGATCGTCGACGACGCGCGCCGATTGACCACCACCGCAGAGTCACTCACTACGTCCGGGACAGTTCGCATCGGACTCATCCCTCAACTGGACGATGGGATCGCCGCGCGGATCGCCGCATCCGTGGGCGTTCAGGCACGTGTGGAGACCGCCGGTGCAGTGTCGTTGCTCGACGGGGTGCGCTCACACGACCTCGACCTCGCGGTGGTCGATCATCCGGTGGTACTCGACCGACTGTCGGCCGGACCGGTCGTCACCCTCCCCCGACGTGTCATGGTTCCTGTCGGTCATCGCTCGGCTCGAGCGCAGCGTCCACGCCTGACGATGTTGTCGGACCTTGCCTTCGCGACTGCACCGAGGACTGCGAATCCACCCGCACACGATCTGATTCTCGACGCGTTCAGACGCCATGCTCTCGATCCAGAGGTGTTCATCGCGAACACCGTTCGCGATGCCGCTATCGGCGTCGCGTCGGGTCGCTGCTTCGGACTGGTTCCGGCCGCGAGCCCGGTACTGCCTGGAACCGAGCACCTCGACCTCGCTGCCGACGATGTCGCATTGCGGGTTCGAATCGTGCACCGCGACGAAGAAGCGCAGTCCCTGACGAATCTCATCGATCGAATCCTGTTGCAGGCCTGCAGATGAACACGACCGACGAACAGCTTCGCGCAGTGTTCGCCGATGCCGGCTGTCGTGGTTGGGTACGCGCCGAACGGGTCGACGGCACCGGCACGGTCGTCGACTTCGAGGGCGACGATCCTGTTGTCGCCGCGTCGGTGTGGAAGATCGTGCTGCTGGTTGCCACGGCGCGCGCGTTCGACGAGGGCGTCTTGGCTGCAACCGGTTCGGTGCGGCTCGTCCCGGCGCAGTGCAGTCCGGGGCCGACGGGAATAGCGAGCTACGCCGATCCGGTGACGATGAGTTGGCGGGACGTCGCGCGTTCGATGATCACTGTCTCCGACAACGCTGCGGCGGACGCACTTCTCGGTGCACTCGGCCTCGATGCACTCTCGCAGGTGATCGACTCACTCGGGCTCGAAGACACCCGCATCGTCGGTGGCACGAAGACACTGGGTGACCAGATCGTGCGGGACACCGGCAGGTTGAACGCGGACGAGGCGTTGGGATTGCTGGCCAGCAACTACTCGGTGATCGACAGTGCGGGTTTCGATCCCGCCTACACCTCCTGCACCACACCTCGCGACAGCAACGCGGTGCTCCGTGCGATCTGGTTGGGTACTGCCGCATCACCGGAACAGTGCAGGTACATGAAAGGAGTTCTGTCCCAGCAGGTGTGGCCGCACAGAATTCGCAGTGGGATTCCGTACCCGGATGTAGAGGTCGCAGGCAAGACCGGCACCATCGGACCCATCCGCAACGAGGTTGCCGTGGTGTCCTTTCCGGGTGAGGTGCCCGTCGCGGTCTCGGTCTTCACCCGGGCCGCCCGGATGGATCTGTACCTCCCACTGGTCGATCAGGCCATCGGTCACGCGGCACGAGTCGCAGTGACAACAGTTCGCTAGGAACAGTGCCGAAGACCACGAAGAGATGATCATCCCTGCGTGGTGAGGTCAGACGGGTATCTGGACTCGAGCAGGATGACCTCGACTCACCGAGGAAGGGTCCATGTCGACCCGCCCGACGTGGTGACGTATCCGGTTGCGCGGCCCTCGGCACCGAGTTCCCAACCCATTCGTTTCCGTGAACGCAGCGTCACCGACGATTCGATGACGTGCAAGCTCGGAGCCCGACTTTCGAGCCATTCCTGTACTCGCAGAATATCGGGCACGGATGACACCCACATGCTGAGTAGGAAGTTCGCGGGTCCGGTGAGCGACATGCAGAGTCGCAGTTCCGAACGCGCACGGATGATCTCGACGACCTCCTGATGCGCCTGCACGGGGAGCCGACACCACCACGTCACGGTAATCGGCCAGCGCGTAGCATCCTGTGCCACTTCACATCGCAGCACGACTGCGCGAGAACGCAGAAGCGCAGCAAGCTGCCGCCGAACGGACGACGTAGGTCGACCGAGCGCGGACGCTATTTCAGGGGCCGACGCCCGGCCGTTTCCCGTCAGTTCACCGACGAGCGAGCGCGCCACCTGATCGGTCAGGCTTTCCGGACGCGCGTACCCGGACCGATCAGGTGATTCGCCGAGCGCGGCGACCGCCGAATGCTGTGCGCCATCCAATGAGTCCAACCTCCACCGACTTCCTTCCACGTGCAACGCCGTGCACGTGTGGGTTTGAGTCGATCGAACACTGTCGAAGCCCGGCAGATCGTCGAGCACCAAACCGGTCAGCTCGTCGAGCGACGACGTCTGCACCGTCAACACCAGGTCTCTGCCACGCGCAGCATGCTCGATCGACACCACTCGCGGATCCTGGACCAACGCATCGACAAGCTCCGCTGAGCCGACGCGTCCACACGTCACCTCGATCATGGCGGTGATCGCACCCGCTCCGGTCAACGGTGCTGGGTAGGCGGTGATCCACGCCAGCCCACGCTCGACTATCGAATGCCATCGCCGAGCCAGCGTCGCCGCGGTGGAACCCAGGATCGGAGCGAGATCCGTCCACGAGGCCCGCGGTGCGATCTGGAGAGCATGAACGAGCGAAAGTTCGGATTCGGTCAGCATTTCTTGCACAGAACACCTTCATGGGCTCGCTGGGTGATCGCTTCTGACGAAGATGGGTGCTCCTCGTAGGGGCAACCAGACACTATGACGACGGACACAGTCAACCCCGATGGATGGCTGTCGACACAAAGGTGATCAATGAATCTACTGGACGACGCCCACGCCTTGGTCGGCGATCTGAAGCAGCTCCGACGCACACTGCATCGGCAGCCCGAGGTCGGTCTGGATCTGCCGCGTACGCAGGAAACGGTGCTGCAAGCACTCGATGGCCTGCCACTCGAGGTCCGTACGGGCACCCGCACGACGTCGGTGACCGCTGTTCTGCGCGGAACGAAACCGACTGACAACATCGCGCGCACAGTGCTCCTCAGAGCCGATATGGACGGACTACCGGTTACGGAACAGACCGGCTTGGACTTTGCCTCGCAGAACGGTGCGATGCACGGCTGCGGCCACGATTTGCACACTGCCGCATTGGTCGGTGCCGCCCAACTGCTCTCACGTCATCGTGACCACATCGCAGGCGATGTGGTGCTGATGTTCCAACCGGGCGAGGAAGGTTGGGACGGCGCAGCGACGATGATCGAGGAAGGCGTGCTCGACGCATCGGGCAGACGAGCGGACGCGGCCTACGGATTGCACGTCTTCTCCTCCCAACAATCCAACGGCACATTCTTTTCCCGACCCGGCACCTTGCTCGCTGCGTCGTACCGACTCATCGTCACCGTTCGAGGAGCAGGCGGTCACGGCTCGTCACCTTCGACGGCACGTGACCCGGTGACGGCGATGGCCGAGATGATCACATCGCTGCAGACCATGGTCACGCGGACGTTCGACATCTTCGATCCCGTAGTCGTCACGGTCGCGAAGGTACGAGCGGGCTCACGCCACAACATCATTCCCGACGAGGCGTACTTCGAGGCCACGGTGCGGTGCTACTCGGAATTCACGTACGACGCCGTACCCACCGCGCTGCAACGGGTTCTCGACGGAGTCGCGTCGGCACACCGCGTCGACGTCGACGTCGACGTGATCGCCGAGTTTCCGATGACCGTGAACAACGCCACCGAAGTCCAGCTCGGGGCAGCGACGGTCGTCGAACTTCTCGGTGAGGAGCGGTACGAAACGGCTCCACACCCTCTGTCCGGATCCGAAGATTTCTCGTACGTACTCCAGGACATTCCCGGAGCTTTCATCGGACTGGGGGCATGCATGCCCGACGCCGACACTGCTACCGCGCCGATGAACCACTCGCCCCGAGCCTGTTTCGACGATTCCGTCCTCTCCGACGCCGCGACTGTCTACGCCGGACTGGCCATCGGACGGCTCGACCACACCCCCTCAGAAGAAAGCGATGCACCATGACCGAGAGCGCAACCACCGGAGTGACACCGAGCCGAGCTCGACCGAACGACCGATGGGAGAAGACCAAAGCCATTGTGGGAGTGGGGGCCGGAAACGGAATCGAGTACTTCGATTGGACCGTCTACGCGATATTCGCTGCCTTCTTCGCGCCACAGTTCTTTCACACCGGATCTCCGGTCTCCGACCTACTGGCATCGTTCGGTGTCTTCGCGGTCGGTTTCGTCGCACGTCCCTTCGGCGGTCTCCTGTTCGGCTGGTTGTCCGACCGCCGTGGACGCAAGCTGTCGATGACACTCGCTGTCGCACTGGCCTCGATCGGTAGTCTCGTCATCGGTCTGACGCCGACCCACCAAACGATCGGTGCCGCAGCGGCCGTCGTCCTGGTGCTGGCCCGTCTTGCTCAGGGCGTCGCTCACGGCGGTGAATTGCCCTCCGCGCAGACGTACATCATCGAGTACGCGCCCTCCGAACGTCGGGGACTGTGGTCGAGTCTGATCTACATCTCCAATACCTCGGGTGTGGTCGCAGGCACGCTCCTGGGTGCCCTGTTGACGACAACGCTGACCGGCGAGCAAATGACGGACTGGGGATGGCGACTTCCGTTCCTGTTGGGCGGCGTGCTCGGACTGTTCGTGCTGTGGATGCGTTCGCGCATGGCCGAGACCGAGGTATACGAGAAGTCCGGCGATGTTCACGCGAAAACATCGATGAGGGAGCAATTCTCGGCACATCGGCGCCAGGTTCTGCAGGTGCTCTTCTTCAGCGTCGGCGGCACGGTCTTCTACTACGTGTGGGCAGTATCGGCACCGGCCTATGCCATCACGGTGCGCGGAATCGACCCGTCCGGCGCGTTGTGGGCGGGTGTGGGAGCCAATGTTGTCTTGATCGCATCACTCCCCGTCTGGGGTGCACTCTCGGACAGAATCGGGCGAAAGCCGGTGTTGTTCATAGGAAACATCGGAATCGCGCTGCTACTTTTTCCGCTCGACGCCATGGTCGGATCCAGCGCGCTCACGTTGTTCCTGGCGATGTCGGTGGCGTTGTGTGCCATCGGAGCAATCCTGGCCGTCATGCCTGCGATGATGGCGGAGCTGTTTCCCACCGGCATGCGAGCCGCGGGAGTAGGGGTTCCGTATTCGATCGCGGTTGCCGCATTCGGTGGAACTGCTGCCTACGTGCAGACATTCTTCGCCGAGCGTGGAACGCCGGACCTGTTCCAGTGGTACACACTTGCTCTGCTTGCGGTATCCATAGCCGCTCTGATCACAATTCCCGAGACGAGTGAACGCGATCTGGCCGCTTCAGAGGTCGATTCGTAGCGACTGGGCGGGTGGGCTCGTACGAAGAAGCGGCGACAGTACGGATCTCCACCCCTGTTTCGACCGTGCTGCCGCCTCTCGCCCCTCGCCCCTCGCCCCTCGCCACGAAACAACACAGTAGGCATGCTCTCTCGTCAATCGATGTCCGAACTACCCTGTGTGACCTCCGAGTCTCTTGCCAAGCTGGACGAGCGCACTTTCTCGGACTCGGTGCGCGACGTCTGGCCGTTATGTTCCATGAACTGTTCCCTCGTGAGCGGTACAACCTTCACGCGTTCCGCCCGCAGTCCCATCACCAGAGCAATGATCATCAACGACACCAGAATGAAGATCGGTAGCCCGATCACGGTGATGACCTGCTGCAGGGCTTGCAATCCCGCCTCACCGCCGAGCACGATCAGCGTTGCGGCCACCGCGCCTTCGGTGACGCCCCAGAACACTCGCTGCCGCACGGGGCCCGCTTCACCGTCACCGGAGCAGAGCATGTCGATCACCAGCGATGCCGAGTCGGACGAGGTTGCGAAGAACAGCGCCACGACGACCACGGCGATCCCTTGAACCAGGGTCGCGGCCGGGAAGTTCTCGAAGAACGTGAACATCGCCAACGGCACGCTCTCGGACACTGCTTCCGAGATCGAACCGCCGTTGCCACCGATTCCGTCGATTCTCATTGCAGACCAGCCGAATACGACGAACCACACCAGCGTGAACAGTGACGGCGCAACCAGAACTCCGGCGACGAACTGGCGGATGGTGCGGCCCCGCGAAATTCGTGCGAGGAAGACGCCCATGAACGGGGCCCAGGTGACGGTCCACGCCCAGTAGAAGACGGTCCAACCACCCTGCCATCCCCACCCGCCGCCGGAGGTGAACTCGGCCATGGCGTCGTTCCAGAAGGACAGCGGAACGATGTCCTGTGCGTAATTGCCGAAGCTCTCGAACACCTGGCGCAGCAGAAAGACGGTGTCCGACGCGATCAGGACGAAGATCATCAAACCGACCGCGACGAGGATGTTCAGGTTGGAGAGGCGACGCACGCCCTTGTCCAACCCGACGGCAATCGAAATCGTCGCAACCACAGTGAGTACGCCGATGATCAGCACCTTGGCCCACACGGCATCGGGAAGCCCGACAAGCTCACTCAGTCCGGCGTTGATCTGAGAAGTACCGAGCCCCAACGACACTGCCAGTCCGAAGATCGTGCCCAATACTGCGAATACATCGATCGTCTTGCCTATCGGACCCGAAATGCGTTCCTTCAGAATCGGATAGAACACCGACGACACGCGCATCGGCAGCTTGTACCGGTAGATGAAGAAGCCGAATGCCAACCCTGGCAACGTGAAGATCGCCCAGGTGTGCAAGCTGAGGTGATAGAGCGAGATACTCATCGCATCCTGGGATGCTTCGACACTGTAAGGCTCCACGTCGTCGAACGGCGGCGCGGAGAAGTGCGAAATCGGTTCTGCCACACCCCAGAACATCAACACAGTGCCGATTCCGCCGGCGAAGAGCATTGCGAACCACGACAGGTTCGAGTACTCGGGTCGGTCGTCGTCCTCACCGAGCCGCAGATGACCGTACTTACTGACGGCAACCCAGATCAGGAACACCAGCCACACCGTGACGCCGATGATGAAGAACCAGCCGAGATTGGTGACGATCCACTCCCTCCCGACACCGAACGCGTTTCCCACCCAGTCCTGGAAGACGAGGAACAGAACCAGCAGTGTGATCGTGAGGCCGGCCGACACGAAGAAGATGTGATTGTCGGTTCTGAGGCCCAGTTTGCGAGCAAGTGTGTCCACGGTTGCCGTCACCATCCTCGACGGCACGGTTCGTCGGATTCGGTTCCTGCGCGGTCGTTGGGGCGTGCCGTCGCCGACCTTTAACAATTCTTTACTCGAGCCGGCCTGTCCACCGCTGCAGCCGAGTTGTTACCTGCCCGAGACGGGCAACGCGCCAAGTTCGAACCAGGACCCGGCCCTCAGATGTCGAGCGCAAGTGCTCGGTGATCGGACACCTCCGGTGCCGCGACTACCTCGAAGCTACGTACCGCGCCAGGTGAGGACACAAGCAGATAGCTGGCACTGCGCACTTGTTTCGTGTACCTCGACGTTCGGGTATCTGCTTCTCCCACCATGTCGGTCATCCCATACTTGGCCAGCAACCTGAACGTCTCGCTCGACGGCAGCAGATTCAGGTCTCCGCACAGGACGATTTCGTCACTCACCGCCCGTACATGCTCGACGATCTCCGCTAGCTTCTGGGCCTGCTCGAACCTAGCGGGACTGTCGCCCTTGCCTATTGGATCTCGCAGCCCGTGCAATTGGATGACAGAGATGAAGCTTTCGGCAACGCGATCGCGAACGGTGACCGTCAGGGCAGCTCGCGGTCGGTCCTCCACATTCCACTCTGCGTGATCGACGAACCGGGAGTGAACGAACCTGGCATCGATTCCCACGACGGGAAAGTCGTTACGCACCCAGGTGGCGATGCCGAAGTCCTGCCTCAGCTCGGTGCCGTCACCGTCGGTGACAGGCCCTGCGTCGTTCGCGACGAAATGCGGCGTATATCCGGGAAGCACCGCCGACACGTCGTCGAACAAGTTCAGCCGTTGCGGCAGAGTGCGCTCACCGTCCGCGAACGTCGCCCAGCCCGATCGATGCGGAGTGCGAGTGACCTCCTGAAGACAAATAATCTCGGCTTCAACGGTTTTCAGCCAGGCGACGAGCTCGTCGTACATGGCACCACCCCACGCATTGATCGACACGATCTTCACGGCGTCATGATGGCAGACGAGCTCGACCTGGAACAGTCGATTTCGATGCAGCAGTGACGATCCACGAAACGTCGGAGCAGCACCCGACCCAGGACCTTGCACACAGCGTCGCGATGCACGAATTCCCCTTCACCGACGCCGCCGATGCACTCTATCGTTATCCATCACCCGACCAAGGACCGACAGGAGATCGAGCACCCGTGAGTGTGCAGTGGGCCGTCTTCTTGTCGTTGGTGTTGGCCAGCTACATCTCCCCCGGGCCCGACACTGTGATGATCCTGCGTTCGAGCGTGAAAGGACGGATCGTCGCGATGGCAGCAGCCGCCGGCGCATTGTGCAGCTTGGCCGTGCATATGCTCGTCAGCGCGGTTGGCCTGTCGGCATTGATCGTCGCGCTTCCCGGCATCCTCACCGTCCTTGCAATCCTTGGGGCCGTGTATCTCGCCTACCTCGGCCTTCGGGCGCTGATGGCAAGCGCCAGCACGAGGCGTTCGGGCGGGAGTTCCCTCACCGTCGGCCCCGAGTCGGTATCCGGTAGCCATGCCCGTCGACGCGCCTTCCGAAGTACCTTCGTCACCAACTTGACCAACCCGAAGGTGATCCTGTTCTTCGTCGCCGTGTTGCCGCAGTTCGTCGACCGATCGTCCTCGTGGCCTGTCGCTATGCAACTTGGAGTCCTGGGTGCCGCCGACGTCCTGGTCGGGGTTCTTTATCTGCCGATACTGGTCCTCGTCGGCGTCAGGGCTTTTCGCAACCTCGGCCCGCGAGGACTAGCCAACCTCGAACTCGGAGTAGGTGTTCTGCTGCTGATCTTCGCCGGCGCCCTTGTCGTCGACGGCGTTCTGGGTTGAGCCCGACCGGCTGACTACGCGAACGACTTGTGAGAACGTGGGGCGGTGGAACCCATGCGCCCGGTCGACTATGTGGAGCGGGGACTTTGTCCGGCCGCTCGACGCGAGCAGCGCTTGTGGCGAGTATTTTACGTATGCCTGTTCATCTGTCAGTTTGTCGCGCTTGTCGTGTACGACATCGGGTTCTGGTGGGTAGTCCTGGCCAGTGTCACCGCATGGGGGCTCTACACACTGTTCTGGGCTGTGTTCATACGTGACCGCTCTCAGGACTGACACCCATCGCTGCGTCGGACGGTGAACGCGGCAACCAGCGCGCCGACTACGAAGACGAACGCCGTCAGCATGATGTTCGACCACAGACTGAAGTGAGAGTCGAACGTGAACTGTTGCGGTGCAAGGTTCTCCACGTTGTAGAGGTTCGACACCAGGCTCGCCGCGACGGCCACGGCTCCCACCCCGATCACTACGCGCGATCGCAGGGCAACACCCCAGATCAACACCGCTACCGACATCGTCAACAGCGGTAGCAGTCCACGAATGGTCAAGTTGCTCAGGAAGAACAGCAGTCCGCTCCGCACGGCAACGACCGTGGCAACACACAATCCAACACTGACCGCGAGCCACAGACGAACGTGCAATTCGGCACCTGATCTACGTTCACGCCACGTGCAAAAGAGAGCAACTGCCCCGATGCACACCGGCAGTGCGATCAGCCAGTAGAGACCCGCTGCCGGTGATGCGAGATACCCAGATCCGCCGAACCACATCGGACTCGATACCGACTCCCCGGACCCGAGCGGCTGCCGAACGTAGAACGGCAGCGCGCCGATGAACAAAGCCGCGATGAGCAACAGAGGGACGGACAACCACCCAGTGACGGCATGCGGTCGAGAATCGGCACCGACGCCGTCCAGCCGAGCCCGTTCGTTCGAGATTCTGCCCGGTCGATCGCTCACGTGAACTCCCTCGACGACGTCACCAAACCTTACGCCCGGTTTGTTTTGATTGTCCAGATCAGAGCTGACCACCGCACCACTCGAGGCAGCGAAAAAGCCCCGAACCGCATTGCTGCAGTTCGGGGCTCCTTCTTCTGTGCGCCCGAAGGGATTCGAACCCCTAACCTCTTGATCCGTAGTCAAGTGCTCTATCCGTTGAGCTACGGGCGCATGTTCAGTTATCTAACTGGTCCAGCTGAACAGTAACGATCTACCGTTCGTGGCGGAGGCGAGAGGATTTGAACCTCCGGTCCCGGTGAAAGGACAAGTCATTAGCAGTGACTCCCATTCGGCCGCTCTGGCACGCCTCCTAGGCTGCCGGCCCTCTCGGACCGCCGAGGAAAGAGATTACCCACAGCGGAGGCCAGAAGGCAAAACGGCTGGTCGACGCCTGTGGTTCGCGCGTCGTTCGCGTCAAGGATGCTTGTTGCTCTTCAGCGCATGAAGCTGTCGAACCAGTCGAAGATTCTCGTCTGCGCGTCCACGAGCGCGGCCGCTGCTGGGTCGCTGTGGTCGGAGCTGCCGGGTTGTTCGCGGGGATGATCGGCTCGATGCTTCAGCCCCGAATAGCTGACGACGTTCGTGGCCACTGAAGCGCGCGTAGCGGCGTCGCGAAGGGCTTCGATATGCTCCGGTGGGGTGTGGGGGTCGTCCTCGCCGTAGAGACCGAGCCAGGGGGCCTGCAGCTTGGGTGCGGCCTCGACCAACGCGACAGCGTCGGAGTTGAGCGGTTCGACGATGCCGGCGGCAGCGACACTGACCGCCGCCCCGACCGGACGGCTTGTGGCCACGATCAACGCTGCTGTCCCTGCGTCGTCGAACCCGATCACCCCGACACAATCGGGATAGACACCGCGCTGGACGAGCCAGTCGGAGGTGGCATCGAAGTCCGCGAAGAGGTCGTCGCCGAAGACTTCCTTGTCGTCGCCGTGACCTCGATGGAACAGGTTCGGCGCGACGGCGAGCCAGCCTTCCAGCGCGAGTGCGCGCAGCAGGTCGAGTAGAGACTCGGGCACCTCACGTGCCTCGTGCAGCACGACGATTCCACCGCGAGGTGGACCATCGGGTTCGACAGCCGTCAACGGCACCTTCTCGCGAGGGGGTGATTCGTGCGCGGTCGTGTCCACCACGTCGTCCGCACCGACCGTGGGCGCGGAGGCGGACCGAAGAACTGCGACGTCGCTCAATATTCCCGACATACTTATCGAAGATAGGACGATCGGTCCGGTCGTGCACAGCAATATCACGGACGCGCAGAAGTCAACCCCGAACCTGGGCGCATAATGGCAGCCGTGACCGCGCGCATCCGCCCCGACCTCGACGCCATCCCCGCCTACGTTCCCGGACGCACCTTTCCGGGTGCAATCAAACTGGCGAGCAACGAAACGACGCAGGGGCCGTTGCCGAGCGTGCGCGACGCGATCGCGGAGGCCGTCGGTGGCGTCAACCGCTACCCCGACAACCGAGCGACCGCGCTCGTGGAGTCACTGGCGAAGAAGCTCGGAGTCGCCGCGGAGAACGTGGCCGTCGGCAGTGGTTCGGTGTCGCTGTGCCAGGAGGTCGTACAGATCACCTGCGGTCCCGGCGACGAAGTGCTGTTCGCCTGGCGCTCGTTCGAGGCGTACCCCATCGTCACCAGCGTCGCCGGCGCGACACCTGTGCTGGTTCCGTTGACCGCCGACCACGTGCACGACCTCGACGCGATGCTTGGCGCCATCACCGACCGCACCCGGCTGATCTTCGTCTGCAACCCGAACAACCCGACCGGAACCGTCGTTCAGCGCGACAAGCTCGAGGCGTTTCTCGATGCGGTGCCGTCGAACATTCTCGTGGTCCTCGACGAGGCCTACTTCGAGTACACCCGCCCCGACGCAGGCAACCACACCGACGGAGTGGAGCTGGCACGCGGACGACGCAATGTGATCGTGCTGCGGACGTTCTCGAAGGCCTACGGACTCGCCGGCTTGCGGGTGGGCTACGCGGTGGCCGATCCCGAGGTGATCACGGCACTGTCGAAGGTGCGGATCGCCTTCGCTGTCAGCACCGTTGCCCAGCAGGCTGCGGTGGCATCGCTCGAGGCGTCGGCAGAGCTGCTGGCCCGCACCGATGCCCTCATCGCGGAACGGGATCGTGTGCGCGACGCGCTCGTTGCGGGCGGCTACGACGTCGGCGCATCGCAGTCCAACTTCGTCTGGCTGCCGCTGGCCGAACGCTCGGGTGAGTTCGCCGCTTCTGCAGCCGAACAGGGCGTACTGCTGCGCGCCTACGGAAACGACGGAGTGCGGGTCACCATCGGTGACCCGCACGAGAACGACGCGTTTCTGAAGTTTGCTCTACAGACCTAGCGCGCGCTCGAGCGTCGGCCAGGATTCACGCAGGTCGTCCTGCCAGTACGGCCACTGATGGATGCCGTACGGGCGGTAGACGACTGTCGCGGGGATGTCCAGCGACCGGAGCCGAGTATCGAACACCGTTGTGCAGTAGAGCGCGGCAGCCTCGAGCGGTCCACCCATCAGGGCGCTCTCGACTCCGCTGCCACCGGGGCCTAGCTCGTACGGACCGGGTAGGCCGGTGCCGACGGACAGGTAGACGTCCTTGCCGCGGAGCGCCTCGGCATTACGCGACGGATCGTGCTCGACCCACTTGGGATCGGTGTTCTCGCCCCACATGTTGGTTGCGTTTCCGCCGTTGGTGGCGACGGTGGCGCGCACCGCGTCCTTGAAGTTGGTCTGCGAATTGTCGTAGCAACCGCTCAGACCGGCGACGCCGGTGTAGAGGCTGGGGTGACGTGTCATCAGGTCCATCGCGGCCTGGGCACCCATCGAGACACCCGAGATCGCGTTGGTGCCGTTACCGGAGAAGCGCGCATCGATCAGCGGCGGCAACTCCGACGTCAGGAACGTCTCCCACTTGTTGACGCCCAGCACCGGGTCCGGCACGTTCCAGTCCGTGTAGTAGCTGCTCGATCCACCGACCGGGAGCACGACGTTGACCTGCTTGTCGGCGAAGAAGTCGACGATGTCGGTCTTCTGCGTCCAGGTGCTTTCCTTGTAGTCGGATTCTTTGCCCGCGCTCACACCGTCGAGCATGTACAGCGTCGGACGAGACACCGCCTGCGCGGCGGGAAGAAGAACCTGGACCTGGATGGCGCGGCCCATGGCCGGCGACTCCACCCACACGGCAGCGCGGCGGTCGGTCAACATGTCCACCCGATCGATGCGCGCCGAGGGCAACGGCTGGGACTGAGCTGCGATGCCAGGAGCCGCACCGGCGCCATCGGAACTGCCGGTATCAGGGAGCGGCTGCGCCCCGGCGAGACCCGACCCCAGCAGCGACACTGCCAGAGCAGTTCCCGCTACTGCCAACACTCGACGGTGCATCAGATTGCCCATCCTCCCCCGGCGCACCCTTACGGGGCGCAACACAAACAACATCCGTCACTCAACGTACCCACCGATATGCGCGCACGCTAAAGCTGTGGGTTCGCTCACAATAGCCGCGGATACACGGGTACAAAAGTCCACGTGATCCTTTGTTACATGTACTCGAGACATAACGGTCTACCTGGTCGGATGTCCTCGCGGACACCGCTACCGCGAGGGCACTCGATGTGACATTCGGTGGACTTTTCGGGGGTCGCTGTCACATCGAGTGGACCTCTGGGAGTCTCAGCCGCGGCCGGTTTCGCCCTGCAGCTTGTCGATCATTTCCGACGCCTGCGCCTTGTTGAGACCCTCGGGAACTTCCTCGCCCGCTTCCTGCGCAAGAGTGCTCAGGTAGCTCTTCTGCGGGCCTGTCATCGGCTCGTCGCCGGTGACCCAATCGTCGGGATCCTTCTCGGGGTTCTGGTTGACCTGCTCGTTTTCGCTCATACGTTCGTAGATACGCCGAATCGATGGGTTCCAAACACGTTTGCCCGTGTGCGCTCGGGCGTAGGTCACTCGAATGACTTGATTGACAGTTCAATAATCAGCCGAGGATGCTCCACATCACATCCCCTCGATTGGAGTTCCATGAAAACGAAGAACCTGCTGGTCAAGATCGGTATCAGCGGCGCGATCGCTGCGGCCGCCCTGGTCACCGCCCCGGCCGTCGCCTCGGCCGACCCGATCACCGATTTCCTCTGCAGCAGTGGTTCGGCCCAGTTCTGCCCGGTTCTCCTGCCCCCACCCCCGGCCCCACTGGCAGCTCCTGCGCCCGCACCCCGTCAGGGCGGCACATTCCAGTACGAGAACTGCGACGCGGCGCGCGACGCCGGAGCCGACCCGGTCTATCGGGACGAGTACGGCTACGGACCTCATCTCGACCGCGACAACGACGGCATCGGCTGCGAGTAGCGACTTCGCACTTGTGCAGGCATATGACACTGATTCGTCTGCACAAGTGCGATCTCGGCGGGCGGATACGCTCATCCGGTGAGACGACGCCAGCAACCGCCCCTGGCGAAGCGGTACGGTCTCGATCCCGCCCGAATACGAATGCCCGAGGACGGCCCCTGGCTCACTGTTCGTGACTTCCTCACCGCTACGGAGTCACGCATTCCTCCGCACCGGATCGACGCCATGCTCGCCGCCGGTGACATCGTCGACATGGCCGGTCCCATCTCCTTCGACGCTCCATACGTTCCCGGCGAGGCGGTCTGGTTCCACCGCGACCTACCGTCGGAAACCGTTGTGCCGTTCGATATCTCGATCGTGCACCGGGACGACGCGTTGCTCGTGATCGACAAGCCTCACTTTCTGTCGACCATCCCCCGCGGCGGACATATTCTGCAGACCGCGCTCGTGCGACTGCGCCTCGAACTCGAACTGCCGCAACTGGTGCCCGCTCACCGGCTCGATCGTGTGACCGCGGGCCTGGTCCTGTTCGTCGTCGATCCGAAACTGCGTGGTGCGTATCAAACTCTCTTCCAGGATCGCAAGGTCCACAAGGAGTACGAGGCAATCGCGCGCTACGACCCTTCGCTCACGCTGCCGACCGTCGTTCGCAGCCGAATCGTCTCGGAGAAGGGACAATTCACAGCCCACCAGGTCGACGGAGAACCCAACGCGCACACCACCGTCGAGCTACTGGAGCACCGAGACGGACTCGGTCGCTATATATTGACACCGTTGACCGGCCGCACCCATCAACTGCGATTGCACATGAATTCACTCGGCGTACCCATCCTCGGCGACGATCTGTACCCGACAGCCACCGGCCGAGTCGTCGACGACTTCACCGACCCACTTCAATTGCTCGCCAGTGCACTCGAATTCACGGATCCGATCTCGAAAACTGTGCGACGCTTCGAGACCGGATTGGGCCTGGAGCGGTGGGTATCGGATGGCATGTCGTAACTTCCGGCTCTGCTCGACTACTCGGGATTCCGGTGACGTTCGGACTTCACGAGTTCCTTGGTGCGCACCAAGCGCAGCGCGGTGACCAACACGACGCCTCCGATGATGTTGAAGAGCACTGTGTAGCCGAACCATTCGATCCAGTCGCGGTAGTTCACGTCCGCGCCCGCGTGAATGGCCCCGAAGATCAGCAGGGAATCGAGAATCGAGTGGAACAACTGCAGTCCGGCCAGGAGGAACCCTGCCGCCATGGCGGCAATGATCCGAGCGACATCAGAGGTTGTTCCTTGCTGCATGCGAGTCAGCAACGTCATCGTGCTGCCGCCGAGAACGGCGAGGCAGATCGATTGGAGATTCAGCGGTGCGTCGACGAAATGATGTGCCGCCTCGGACAGCACCTCGAGCCACTGCGGGAACGCGTGTGCAATCAACCACATCACGAACCAACCGCCCAGCAGATTCGCAAGCAACGTTCCGACCCACAGCCTTGCCAGCTGCAGAGGTGTTCCGTCGCGGGCAACCACCGCTGCGATCGGCATCAGGAAGTCCTCGGTGAACAGCTCACCATGCGCGAGATAAATGGCTACCAGGCCGATGCCGAACGCCAGGCCCGCCAGCAGATGACTTCCGGTCTCGTCCAGCACTGCGAGATATGCCATCACACCCAGAGCAACTTCGAGCCCGCCGAAGAATCCGGTGATCAACACTGTGCGCACGGTCCGATGCAATCGCTCGGCACCTTCGGAGACGACAGCGTCGAAACTTTCCTCGAGTTCCTCTTCCAGAGGTCCCTCGTTGTCGCCGTCGTTGCGCCGCGCTTCTTCACTCATTCGCAGGTAGTACCCACTGAGCCGGTATCGATACCTGCTCGTCGACAATCGTCGCGGTGACGCTCGGCCATTGCAGCAGCACCCAGCCTGGTCAGGCCAACCGCATCACGCTGTCCGAGACTCGAACTGTCGCAGTGCGTCTCATCGCGATGAATGGTCCCGGCAGTCAGCTCGACGGACGGTCCGACGACATACTCAGTGACGACAAAGGTCCGCAACTCCGAGGCCAACGATGCCGCTCGGCTTGCTCCGTCACGAAAGAACCCGGCCCAACCTTGCGGGTGGACCGGGTTCGGACGACGAACATGTGGCGGAAGCGGAGGGATTTGAACCCCCGGACGCTTTTACACGTCTCTCGCTTTCAAGGCGAGTGCATTGGGCCGCTCTGCCACGCTTCCGTGTGCGATCTTAAACGGCCGAGCGGCCCGTGGCCCAATCGCCCCTCATCGTCGCGGTGTCGAGCCGGACGCGTCCATCGCGGCGTCGACCTTCTCGAAGATGTCGCCCAGCACCTCGAGTTCGTGGGGCGAGAGGATGTCGACGAGGTGCTGGCGGACGCCGCGGACGTGCGTGGGTGCCGCCTCCGACAATCGCCGACGCCCTTCTTCGGTGATCACCGCCAGCACGCCTCTGCCGTCGTTGACGCAGGTACTGCGAGTCACCATGTCCTGGAGTTCCATTCGCCTGATCTGATGCGTCAGGCGACTTCTCGAGGACAGGACACCGTCGGCCAGCTCGCTCATTCTGATGGAGCCGTCGACCGATTCCGACAACATCACCAGGATGCGGTACTCGGCCATCGACAGGTCGTGGCGATCCTGCAGATCCTTGTTCAATACCCCCATCAATCGTTGCCCGCCGTCCATATAGGCGCGCCATGCTTTCATTTCCGCAGTGTCGAGCCACTGCGGGTCCCCCCCGGGACCAATGGCTAATTCGGCCGTCACGCGTGTCATCTTAGGCGGGAAATCTACCCACGAGTAGGTTGAGGCGGTTCGGGGCCCTGTTCGGCACAGCGCCCTATGGTCGAGGTATGACCGATCCCTACATCGACCCGCCGTACGTTGCCGCCGACGATCGTTACGAGTCCATGCTGTTCCGCCGAGTGGGCTCACGGGGGCCCCGACTTCCGGCGGTGTCATTGGGACTGTGGCACAACTTCGGTGACGACGTACCGCTGATGAACCAGCGCGCGATCCTGCGTCGCGCATTCGATCTCGGTATCACGCACTTCGATCTGGCCAACAATTACGGCCCGCCCTACGGCAGCGCGGAGAAGAACTTCGGCCGCATCTTCTCCGAGGATTTCGCCGGATATCGCGATGAGCTGATCATCTCGAGCAAGGCCGGCTGGGACATGTGGCCCGGCCCCTACGGCTTCGGTGGCTCTCGCAAATATCTGTTGTCCTCGCTCGAACAATCGTTGACCCGAATGCGACTCGACCACGTCGACATCTTCTACAGCCATCGCCCCGACCACGACACCCCGATCGAAGAGACAGCAGGCGCACTGATCAGCGCTGTGCAGCAGGGCAAGGCTCTGTACGCGGGCATCAGCTCGTACAAGCCCGAGGGCACGCAGAAGATGGCAGACCTGCTCGCCGAAGCGGGCGTTCCCTTGCTGATCCATCAGCCCAGCTACTCGATGGTCAATCGGTGGATCGAACCCGAACTGCTCGATACCCTCGCCGCGGTGGGCGCGGGCGTCATCGCCTTCTCGCCTCTGGCCCAGGGCATGCTCACCGACAAGTACCTCGACGGTGTTCCCTCGAATTCGCGAGCAGCGCAGGGTAAATCACTGAATCCGGACTGGCTCACCGATGACCACATCGAGCATCTCCGGGCGTTGAACGACATTGCCGCCACCCGTGGCCAATCCCTCGCGCAGCTCGCCCTGAGCTGGGCACTGCGCGACCCACGCGTGACCTCGGTACTGATCGGCGCATCGAGCGTCGAACAGCTCGAGAACAACGTGGCGGCGTTGAAGAACCTGGACTTCAACGCCGCCGAACTCGCCGAGATCGACACGCATGCCGAGGACTTCGGAATCAATCTCTGGGACCTATAGAAGTGCCTGCGGCAGTGGTGCGGCTCTGCCTGCGGGTCGTTCCGCAGGCTCCACTCCCGGGCGCTCCAGAGGGCACCTAACCGCACCACTGCGCCGGAGGCGCACTATGGAGACATGCGTGCCATCACACTGAAAGAATTCGGCGATCCCGACGTCATGGAATGGACCGAGGTCCCCGACCCCCGCCCCGGCCGCGGACAGGTGATCATCGATGTCTCGGCCACCGCCGTCAACCGCGCCGACCTGATGCAGCGTCAGGGCAATTACCCACCGCCTCCGGGTGCCAGCGACATCCTCGGACTCGAGTGCTCGGGCATCATCTCCGAACTCGGTGAGGGCGTCAGCGGCTGGAACGTCGGAGACAGGGTCTGTGCACTGCTGGCCGGCGGCGGCTACGCCGAGCAGGTCGCCGTACCCGCCACCCAACTCTTCCCCATTCCGCAGGGCCTCGATCTGCATGTCGCAGCGGCACTTCCGGAAGTCGCCTCGACCGTGTGGTCCAACCTGGTGATGGACGCGCACATGCGTTCGGGGCAGGTACTGCTCGTTCACGGCGGCGGCAGCGGAATCGGTACGCACGCAATCCAACTGGCCAAGCAGATGGGCGTCACCGTCGCCGTCACCGCCGGATCCAAGTACAAGCTGGACATGTGCGCAGACCTCGGAGCCGACATCCTGATCGACTACAAGAACCAGGACTTCGTCACCGAGATCCGTTCACAGACAGAGGATCACGGAGCAGACCTGATCCTGGACAACATGGGCGCGAAGTACCTCGACCGCAACCTCGACGCATTGGCCATGGACGGCACCGTCGTCACCATCGGTATGCAGGGCGGAGTGAAGGGCGAGCTGAACTTCGGCAAACTCCTCGCCAAGCGCGGCTCGGTGCATGCAGCCGGATTGCGTGGCCGCCCCGAAACCGGGCCGTCGAGCAAAGCGAACATCGTCGCAGACATGACCGCGCATCTGTGGCCGATGATCTCCGAGGGACGCGTCACCGCCGTCGTGCACGCCGAGATCCCGATAACCGAAGCGGCGCAAGGACATCGAATGCTCGACGAGGCCGAGACCATCGGGAAAGTGATCCTGCGAATTCAGTAGCGCGCAGGTCGGCGGTCGTGAGCGGAACCTCGTAGTGGGCCGCGAGGCCGGAGTGGAGCCTGCGGAACGACCCGGAGGCTCCTCGTGCACGTGCGGCGCAGCCGCTCTCAGAGGGCGAGGGCGGTGAGCGCTTTAACGAGTTGATCTATCTCGTAGCGGGTGGTGTACGGAGCCAGACCGATGGTGACGGCACCACCCTCGTCGTTGACGCCCAACGCGTCGAGCAACCGACTGCCGCCGTGGACTCCGCTGACACTGCCGATTCTTGCCTGCGCGAGTTGCTCGGACACCTTCACCGCTGGCATGCCCTCGACGGTGAAGCTCAGAGTGGGGATGCGTGTCGGTGCATTGCCCAGCACCATCACGTGGTCCAGCGAACCGAGCGCCTTCATCAGGTAATCGAACAGACCGTCGTGGTAGTGCTGCAGCGATCCGATCGACAGCTCGAGGCGCTCACGACGCGTCCCGGTCGCTGCGTCGTCGAGATTGGCCAGGTAGTCGATGGACGAGACCACGCCAGCCAACAACGCGTACTGGTGACTGCTGACCTCGAGCCGCTCGGGTCCCTTGGCCGACGGGTTCAACGACATCGACGGCAGCTGTTCCAGGAGCGTCGGGTCGCGGAAGATCAACGCACCGACCGACGGCCCACCCCACGCGGCCGTGTCGATCGCGACGATGTCGGCCCCGAGTTCCTTGATGTCGACGTGGGCGTACGGGGCAGCTCCGGCCGCGTCGACCACGATCAGGCCACCGACCTCGTGCACCAAGTCCGCCGCGACCCGAACATCGGGCGCACTACCGACGATCGGCGACGCAGCAGTGACCGCGACGAGCCGAGTGGTGGAGGTGATCAGATCGTCGAACTGCCAGGTGGGCAACTCGCACGTATCGATCTCGACCTCGGCCCAGCGCACATGCGCGCCCGACCGGCTGGCCACCCGCAGCCACGGTGCGACGTTCGCTTCCTCGTCCAGACGCGAGAGCACCAGACCGGTTCCCAGGCCCAGCCGCGAACTCATCGAATCCGCGAGCCAGGACAGCAGCGTCGCGCGGTCCGGACCGATGACGACACCGGACGGATAGGCACCGACAAGATCGGCGATCGCGACGCGGGCGGATTCCAGCAGAGCCGCACTGCGCTTGGCCGAAGTGTTGCCGGCCGAATGATTGGAGGCACTGTGCCGGAATGCAGTGGACACAGCGGTCGACACGCGGTCCGGGATCAGCATCCCCAGCTGAGGGTCGAGATGAATCCACCCGTCACCGAGCGAGGGGATGGAACCTCTCACTCGCGCGACGTCGTAACCCATGCCGGACACTCTAAGCGCCGACCGGTGAAGCATGTGTTCCACGTCCTGTTTCCCCAGGGAACGGTTGCCCACCTCGCACGCTCGATCCTCCCGGCCTCCACTGTTCCCGACGACCGAACCAGGATAATCGCCCCTGACGATCGCGCAACGGCGAGCGAGGCGTAAAGATGGATACATGACTCAATCCGAGCCGAACAGCGCGCCCGATGACCATGTCGTTGTGATCGGCCCCAACGGGGAACCGCTCGCCCTGAGCCGCGAGGAAGCGACGGCCGCTGCGGCCCGCGCCGCCGGATCCTCCGCGAACGACGGATCGGACGATGGATCGGGCCTGTCGGAGATGGTCGAGCAGCCCGCGAAGGTGATGCGCATCGGCACGATGATCAAGCAGCTGCTCGAGGAAGTGCGCGCCGCACCGCTCGACGACGCGAGCCGGACGCGACTGAAGGAAATCCACAAGTCGTCCATCCACGAACTCGAGCAGGGCCTCGCCCCGGAACTGCGCGACGAGCTCGAGCGCCTGGTCCTGCCCTTCGGCGACGACGTGGTCCCTACCGACGCGGAACTGCGCATTGCGCAGGCTCAGCTCGTCGGCTGGCTCGAAGGTCTGTTCCACGGCATCCAGACGGCCCTGTTCGCTCAGCAGATGGCAGCGCGGGCTCAACTCGAACAGATGCGCCAGGGCGCGTTGCCTCCCGGTGTGATGGGCGCTCCGGGTGGCGGCCAGGGTGGCGGGGGCCACGGCGGCGGCGGTACCGGCCAGTATCTGTAGCAAGCTCGGAATGAGCTCAGTCTCCGAAGAGAGGTAGTGTCGACCGTCGTGTCGGCACCAGCGAAGGATCCCGAGAGCGAGGCAGGAGACCAGATGCCTGCTCCGGTTTCGGACTCACAGACTTATCGGCGCGCTTTCGGCGACCTGAAAACTGGTTTCAACCAGCGCGAGCTGTGGCTGCATCTCGGGTGGCAGGACATCAAACAGCGGTATCGCCGGTCGGTGATCGGTCCGTTCTGGATCACCATCGCCACCGGCGTGCAGGCCATCGCGATGGGTCTGCTGTATTCGGTACTCCTGGACATCGATCTGCGCTCGTTCCTGCCGCACGTCACCGTCGGGCTGATCATCTGGAACCTCATCAGTGCCGCGATTCTCGAAGGCGGAGACGTCTTCGTCGCGAACGAAGGCCTGATCAAACAGCTGCCCAGTGCGCTGAGCGTGCACGTCTATCGCCTGGTGTGGCGTCAGCTGCTGCTGCTCGGCCACAACATGCTGATCTACGTGATCATCATTGCGATCTTCTGGCCCGAGGGCGGGCTGCACTGGACCGTGATCTTCGCGATCCCCGCCCTGGTGCTGATTCTGCTCAACGCCGTGTGGGTGTCCATTCTGTTCGGCATCGTCGCCACCCGCTACCGCGATATCGCCCCGATCCTCGGCAGCTTCGTGACGCTGATGTTCTTCATGACACCGATCGTGTGGACCACCTCAGGACTCGAATCGATGGGCGGTGAGGCCGCGAACCGCGCCAAGCTCGTCGAGATCAACCCGCTCTTCCATTACCTCGACATCATCCGGGCCCCCCTGATCGGCGAGGATCAGCAGGCGTACCACTGGTACATCGTGCTCGGCTTCACCGTCGTCGGATGGGCACTGGCCATCGTCGCACTCAAGAAGTACCGGGCCCGCGTGCCCTACTGGGTTTAGGGGTATTCGAGTTGTCCATCAGCATCAGCACTCACGACGCGTGCGTCGATTTCCCTATTTTCGACGCCAAGACGCGGTCGTTGAAGAAGGCGTTCCTCGGCAAGGCCGGTGGTGCCATCGACCGCAACTCCTCCGACGTCGTCGTCGTCGAAGCTCTGAAGAACATCACGATGAACCTGAAGGACGGCGATCGCGTCGGACTGGTGGGTCACAACGGTGCAGGCAAGTCGACGCTGCTGAGGCTGCTCTCGGGCATCTACGAGCCGACGCGAGGCAGCGCCACCATCCGCGGCCGCGTCGCGCCGGTGTTCGATCTGGGCGTCGGTATGGACCCCGAGATCTCCGGCTACGAGAACATCATCATTCGCGGCCTGTTCCTCGGCCAGACGCGCAAGCAGATGCTCGCGAAGATGGACGAGATCGCCGACTTCACCGAACTCGGCGATTACCTGGACATGCCGCTGCGGACCTACTCCACGGGCATGCGCGTGCGCGTCGCGATGGGCGTGGTCACCAGCATCGACCCGGAGATCCTGCTGCTCGACGAGGGCATCGGAGCCGTGGACGCGGAATTCATGAAGAAGGCGCGTCACCGCCTGCAGGAGTTGGTGAAGCGCTCGGGAATCCTGGTGTTCGCCAGCCACTCCAACGAATTCCTGGCTCAGCTGTGCGATACCGCGATGTGGATCGATCACGGCCAGATTCGGCAACAGGGCGGCATCGAGGACGTGGTGCGGGCGTACGACGGTGACGACGCGGGAGATCACGTCGCGCAGATCCTGAAGGAGATCGAGCGGGAAGACAGTGCCGGTGGCTGACAAGATCATCGGGGTCATCGTCACGCACAAGCGGCGTGAGTTGTTGGCTCTCTCCCTCGATGTCATCGGTGCGCAGACTCGTCCGCTCGATCATCTGGTCGTCGTCGACAATGCCGACGAGCCCGCCGTACGCGAACTGGTGGAATCGATCGACCTGCCGACGACGTATCTCGGTTCGCAGCACAATCTGGGTGGCGCGGGCGGGTTCGCACTCGGGATTTTGTATGCGCTCTCGCTCGGTGCGGATTGGGTGTTCCTCGCCGACGACGACGGCCGCCCCGAGGGCCCGAAGGTGCTCGAGACCCTCTACGACTGCGCTCTCACCCACGGCCTCGACGAGGTCTCCCCCGTCGTCTGCGACATCGACGATCCGGACCGGCTGGCCTTTCCGCTGCGCCGCGGCGTCGAATGGCGTCGGCTGCGGTCCGAATTGATCGACCCGGCGAACCCGGACGACGACCTTCTCGAAGGCATCGCCTCGCTGTTCAACGGTGCCCTGTTCAAGGCGTCGACGATCGACGCGGTGGGCGTGCCCGATCTACGGCTGTTCGTGCGCGGCGACGAGGTGGAAGTACACCGCCGATTGCAGCGATCGGGCCTGAAGTTCGGCACCTGCCTCACCGCCGCCTACGTCCACCCCAACGGGGCCGAGGAGTTCAAGCCGATCCTCGGTGGCCGGATGCACACGCAGTACCCGGAGGACGCGACCAAGCGCTACTTCACGTACCGCAATCGCGGCTACCTCATGTCGCAGCCCGGCATGCGAAAGCTGTTGCCGCAGGAGTGGATTCGGTTCACCTGGTTCTTCCTGATCACCACCCGTAACCCGAAGGGTCTGGCCGAATGGTTCCGGTTGCGCGGGCTGGGGCGTCGGGAACACTTTCGCAGGCCCTGATGCTGCCGCCATGGGGTGCGCACACCCGCGTGGTACCGCTACCGTGTGCCCATGACGGAACCTCGGAAGCTCGCTGATCGCATCAAGTCGTCGGCACGGGAGAAGCTTCAACGAGCGATCGGCGAGGTTCTGGCTCAGCAGACCGCCCAGCTGGCCGAGCAGACCAGCGATCAGCAGGCGAAATTGCTCGACGTCCTCGAACGCCAGCGGCGTGAGATCGACGATCTGCACTCGTTCATCCGCGGCCTGGAGATGCGGATGCGTCGCGACATTCCGTACGCCTCCGACGTCGAAGCAGCCGCCCAGAGCGCGGAATTCGCCGAAGAGATGATGCCGCAGGCCCCTACGTTCCTGCGGCCGCACGCGACGCTGCGGTTCGCCCTCGGCGAGGTCTCCATCCGCGGCATGGCACTCGAGTTCGGCGTCGCCAGCGGAACGACGCTCGAGATCATCGCCGAGGAATTGAGCTCACGCAAGGACATTACCGTCGTCGCCGGATTCGACGTGTTCTCCGGCCTCCCCGAAACCTGGCGCACCGGGTTCCCGAAGGGGCTCTTCGAGCAGGACACCATCCCCGAAGTGCCGGGCGCACAGATCGTCCCCGGGTTGTTCGAGGACTCGCTGCCGGGCTTCCTGAAGGGCCATCACGAGAAGTTGGCGTTCCTGCACCTGGACGCCGACCTGTACTCGTCGACGGTCACCGTCCTGGATCTGGTGGCCGATCGACTCGCGGTGGGCACGGTGATCGTGTTCGACGAGTACTTCAACTTCCCCGGCTGGCGCAACCACGAGTACCGGGCGTGGACGGAATTCGTCGCACGCACCGGTACCGAGTTCGACTACCTCGGCTACACCGCCGACAACGAACAGGTCGTCGTACGCATTCGCACGGCCCCGACAGTTCGCGCGAAATAGCTACTGGCCGTAGAGGCGAGCCCAGTTCTCTCGGCTCGTCAGCTTCGGCACCGCTGCGCGGTACGACGCAGCGACCGTCGGGGTTTCGGTGCGCAGACGCTTGAGTGCGGTCACACCCCGCTTGAGCAGCTCGACCGCATGTTGCTTGTTGCGCTGGCGAACTCGGACGCCCTCCTGCGAGCGATCGGTGACGATCGCGTGGGAGAACAGCGAGACGTGCCACCAGTGGGCGTCGTCGGCGGAGATGGCGACCGGACCGGGGTTCACCGTGCCGCGCCACTGATTGAGCATCCGCTTGGCCAACACGGCGAATTCCATGCTCTTCTTCGGGTGCGGTCCCGCGGGGGTGATGAACATATCCGCCGGACGCACCCCGGGAACGTCGTTCGCGTTGTGCCGCTTCGTTTCTCCGTACGCAGCACGTTCGCGCCGGATGGAACCGGCAGCGTCCATGCCGCCGTCGAGCAGATTCTCCGGACCGGCCAGGAAGTCCTCGACGGCCTTGATCAGCGTGTACGCCATGCCGTACTGCATCGACACCAAGTACCGCAGCAGATCGGTGAACAGCTGCTTGGCGAGCGTCCTACCGTCGAGCTCGATGTGCAGGGCCGCGGTGATCATGCCGTTGCGCAGGTTGAAGTAGCGGTGCCACTCGTCCCAGTCCTTCCACGCGAAGTCGGCATGCCATACAGCTGCACCGGGCAGCGTCACGGTAGCGAAACCGTTTGCACGAGAGCGGTATCCGTACTCGATGTCGTCCCACTGGAAGAACAGCGGCAGCGGGTAGCCGACCTGACCGACGATCTCGGACGGGATGAGGCACGACCACCAGCCGTTGTAGCCGGCATCGACGCGAACGTCCTGCTGACGCTTGCGCTTGAACGCACTCTTGTCCGAAATTGCGTTCTTGACGTGCACTCCGGCTTCGAGCTTCTGCAGATTCGCCACCTCGGCACCGACATGCACGCGATCGGGGTGCAAGAGGTAGAGCATCTGCGCGCCGATGATCGCCGGCTCGACGGTCATGTTGGCGAACGAGTTCATGCGCACGATCGCCTCGGGCTCGCACAGCACGTCGTCGTCCATGAAGATCACGTTGGCCGGATTGCCGCCCTTACCCTGCACCTCGTAGAGCCCGCGGGTGAACCCGCCGGCACCGCCGAGGTTGGGCTGGGTGATGTAGACGAGCTTGTCGCCGAGCTCGGCCGCCACGCGCTGGAACTTCTCGCGCGTCTGCACCTGATCGGTGCCCTGATCGACGACATAGACGTTGTCGACCCCGAGCAGGGCGATGGGATCGTCGGCCATGGCAGCGACGGTGTTGGCGCAGTCGTCGGCGCGGTTGAACGTGCAGATCACCACCGAGGTGGGACGCAGCTTCTCCGGCGCGGCGACGGTCCATTCCGCGTCCTGCACCGACAACTCGCTCGACGTGGTGGTGAAGCGGACGTACAGCGCACCGCCGTCGAGGAACTGCGTGGTGGCGACGGGAACGGCCAACTGAGTCGACGAGTTCGCGGAATCGACCGTTGTACTGGCCATCGTGCGCTCGTGACCCTTGTAGTCCGTGCCCACCAGATCGATCCGACCTGCACCGGCGACGGTCGCACGGAACACCACCTCGGTGACGGTGGTCCACCGCTGCCAGTAGCTGGCCGGGAACCGTCCGAAGTAGCTGTTGGTGTGCAGCACGCTGCGCTTGGCGATACGAACGCCCGTGCGGGTGCGCTCGGCATTTCCCTTACCGACAGAGCTGTACATATCGGCACTGACCAGGGGCGACGGGCCGTCGAACAGCAATCTCTGAACTGTCAGTTCGGGCTCGCCGTCACCGCCGGCAACAGCCGACACATCCGATGGCGAGCCGAGACGATCGAGAGCAGTGCCGTCCATACCGAGAAGTACCCCATCCAGTTCGAGTAGTGGCTCTGTGCGGTCGTGGAGAGAAGAAGACCACTGACCATGGTTGCACAGGCCCCGACCGATCTGTTCGACGCTCGCCGTCTACTCCGCTTCCTGCACCCTCGCCATCAGCACGCGGGCGGCGTCGGCTGGGTGCGTGTACGGCCACCAGTGGCCGGCATCGACTCGATCGACGCGCAGATCGGGGATCCATCGATCGAGACCGTCGGTGAGGTTGGTCGACAGCATGCGGTCGTGTGACGGTACGACCACGGTGGTCGGGACCGAGCACCGTGGAGCAGGCCCGCGGAGCACACGCCGCAACACGTTCGCCCGGTAGAGGGCGATGCCGCGCTGCTGGTCGGCCACCGTCGGGGTCGGCTCACCCTCGACATTCAGCCGTGCCAACAAGTCCGGTACCCGTGAGCCCAGAACGGGTACATGAAACCCGAAGACGTACCAGGACCGGGCCAACTGCCCGACCAGCGAAGGCCATCGATGCGGTCGCACCAACCGCGCCCGCGCCACCTGCCGCAGGTGATCCAGGCTCGGCCCGGACACCGACATGTACGACGCGAACACGGTCGATGCGCGAGGCGAGGCCATCGCCTCCCACATCTGGACCGACCCCCAGTCGTGGGCGAAGACGTGCACCTTCCCGGTGAGGTCCGGAATCGACTCGACCACCGCGAAGGCGTCGCGCGCCAGCTGCTCGATGGACACGTCCGCCTCGTGCTCGAGCGTGGACGCTCCGCTTCCTCGTGTGTCGTAGGCGATCACCCGAACCTGGTCGCAGAGCTCGGCGATCAGCGGATCGAACACGTGACGGTTGTCGGGGTAGCCGTGCACCAGCAGCACTGTGGACTTCGCCGCCGGGTCCCCGTATTCGAAGACGGGAAGCTCGGCACCCGGAGTGCGCACCGTCCAGTGGGTCATCCCGCGTCGCTCAGTGCGTACAGAGTGCCGCCGCGTAGCAAGTGGGCGATCATCCTCAGCCGCATGGCCTCCTGCTCGGGTTGCGGATGCACCACCGCGGCCAACGCCTCCCCGTCGAGCAGATGCACCACGCTGAAGACCACCGTCTCCAGATGGCGTGGATCGATCACGCCGGCGACCGGTAGCGTGCGAGCCAGTTCGGCGATCTGCTCGTGATACCGAACGGTGAACGGCTGCAGCCTCTCTCGCAGTTCCTCGTCACTACGGGCCGCGGTCAACAGCTCGTACCAGGCACCGTTGATCGGAGCGCGGCACGCAGCCCTGAGCAATTCGAGGCAGTGCTCGATCGACGCGCTCCCGAAACCGGACAGGCCACGGCGAAACTCCACGAACTGGCGTCGGCGAACCTCGTCTGCTGCAGCAACGATCAGGTCGAGCCTGGTGTCGAAATGCCGAAACATGGCACCGGAAGACACCCCTGCACGGCTGACGATCTCACTGACACTGGTTGCGGCATAGCCCTTCTCGCACAACGACTCGATGGTCGCGTCGAGCAACTTTCCGATCGTCTCGGTCCGACGCTGCAGTTGACTCGGGCTCACACACGCTCCCGGCGACGCGGAGCCGTAGGTGTGCCGGCCCGCAGGAAGCTACCTGCGCGCTCCGACACACCGAACCAGGGCGCAAAGGCGCCAGCGGAGAACACCACTCGGCCTGCGACCAGGGTGGCGGCCACGGCCCGGTCGTTGCGGTTGACCATTCGACTCAGGCCTCCGAACTCCGGCATGGTCTCCTCCCGGTAGGCCAGGACCTCCTCGTCCAGACCCGCCGGATCGATCACCACGATGTCGGCGCGATCACCCACCCGCACGTGTCCGGCGTCGAGACCGTAGAAGTCGGCCAGCTCGCCGCTGAGCTTGTGCACGGCCTTCTCCACGGTCATGAAGGGTCGGCGGTCGTTTCGCGCGTCGTGCACACGGTGCAGCAACCGGATGCCGAAGTTGTAGAACGCCATGTTGCGCAGATGAGCACCGGCGTCGGAGAAGCCGACGGTCACCCCGGGCTGGTTGATCAGCTTGTCCATCTGCCGCTTGCGATGATTGGCCACCGTCGTGTGCCAGCGCAGCTTTCGGCCGTGCTCGACCACCAGATCGAGGAACGCGTCCACCACGTGCACACAGCGTTCTTCCGCGACCTCCGCGACGTTCTTGCCGACGACCGACGCGTCGGGACATTCGGTGATCTCGGCGTCCGCGAAGTCTCGATGCCAGACGCGCGAGCTGAACTTCTTCTCGAAATCGGCGCGGAACCACCGGCGGTAGGCCTCGTCCGACAGCAACTCGTTGCGGCCCAACTCTTCTCGCAGATGTAGCGCGGCGCGGCCCGAGCCGAACTCCTCGAACACCACGAGGTCGATGCCATCGGAATACACGTCGAATGTGGTGGGCAGGTGCTGCCAGCGGAACTGTCCTTTGCCCGGTCCGTTGACGATGCGGGCGAGCGGGCCGAAGATCCGATGAATCCACGGCGAGGCCTTCGCGTCGGCCGCCGCCAGCAACGAGATCTTGAGCGGAGTGCGGCCGATCCCGGTGGCCGAGGCGAGGAAGAACAGCATGTCGTACTTGGTGTTCAAGTTCGGAATGCTCTGCAACAGACGGCCGCGCTTACGCAGGATCTTGTGCAGAGCACGGAATTCGCTCCACCGTGCGTACGAGGACGGCAGCGAACGAGATCGGTACCGATCTCCGTCCAGCTTGTCCCACGGGTTCGTCATCGTCGACATTCCGAGCAGCCCGGCATCGAGTGCCTTCTCGAGCGCGTCCGACATGGCGCGCCATTCCTCGCGGGTGGGCTTCTGACTGCGGTCGGTAGATCGGTCCAAGCCCATCACGTGCGCACGCAGATCAGAATGACCGACCAAGGCTGCGATGTTGGGGCCCAGAGGCAGACGCTCGAGCGCTGCGATGTACTCGCCGGGGCTGGTCCACGTCTTGTGCGTATCGACGGCCTTGAGCACATGATCGCGCGGCAACGCCTCCACCCGACTGAACAGATCAGCGATGTCGACCGGAGTGGAGTAGAGCGTCGACAACGAGCAATTTCCCAGCAGAACCGTCGTGACCCCGTGCCGAACGGACTCCTCGAGACCGGGCCCGACGAGCACTTCCGCGTCGTAATGGGTGTGCACGTCCACGAAGCCCGGGGTGACCCACTTGCCGGTGGCGTCGACCACCTCGGTCGTCGCGCTCGCCTCGAGCGGGGTGGAGGACACGGCCCGTACGACACCGTCGACGATGCCCACATCGGCTCGCACTCCTGGACCGCCGGATCCGTCGTACACGGTGCCGCCGGTGATGACGACGTCGAAAGAGATGTTCGAGTCCATGTGACCTCCGTCATAGATTGAGGTCAATCTAACTTAGAGAGCGGTCACTCGCAATAGCCGTGCCGAGTCGGCCGTCTCGCGATCACCTGCGTGTTTCACGCGTCGACGTTTCGGTTCCTGGACACCTCGAGAGATACAGTCGAGTGTCTTTGCCCGAACTCACGGAGTTGACCCTTGACCCCCACGGATACCCACATCGCGCGCGCCGCCCTGCCCGACAGCAGGAGAGAGCGCCTCGCGTGGGGAGCAGCGGTCGGTGCAGTGGTGGTCCTCGGCTATCTCCTGGTGCTCAGCGTCGATCCCCGCTTCTTCTACATCGACGACACCGAATCGGGTGCCGTCCCCAACTGGCTCCAACTCGGACGCATCATGCGCGACGGGCAATTCCCCTCGCTGGTGCTCGATCAGTGGATGGCCGGCAACTACCCGGTCGAAGGCCAGGGCGGCCTGTGGAATCCCGTGCAGATGGCGATCAACTACATCTCGCCGTCGATCGACAACCTGGCACTGCTGGCAACGGTCGTCAAACTGGGCTTCTCGATTCTGTTGGCCTGGGGCGTATTTCGAGTCGCCCTGGCCTACGGAGCGCGAGCCAACTGGGCTGCAGTAGCGGGCGCGAGCGCGCCGTTCGTCGGTTTCACACTCTTCTTCGAGAACACCTCGTGGGTGACCGCGCTGATGGGCACCGCGTGGATCATGAACGCCTGGGCGAGCTCGGTGTCCTACGCCCGCGGTCGCAGCGGTCCGATCGTGCCGTTCGCCTTCCTCTACCTCGCCATCAGCGTGGGATACGTCCACGCCGCGGTGATGGCCGGAGTGATGATCGGATCCGTCGCCATCGGCGAACGACTGTTCCAGCGGCTGTGGCGTCCGGCACTGAAGGTGTGCGCGGTAGGTATCGCTGCCGCGGCCTGCGGCGCCGTCACCTTCCTGCCCGGAGTGCTCACGTCCGCGGTCACCTGGCGCAGCGGTGACGAGGGCACGTTCAACGACAACTTCCTGACGGCACCGTGGTCGGAATCGCTCACCGCGAGCATCCCGACCGCCGTGACGAGCATCGAATCCTGGGCGGGCGAGACCACCGAATCGCCGGTCACCTACATCGCGTGGTTCGTGGTCCCCGCGCTGGCGTTCATCGCGTGGCGCCGGGTGCCCGCGGCTCTGCGCGAGCTGGCGGCACCATTGATCATGCTGGCGTTCGCCTTGATCTTCACCGCAGGTCCCAGCGACATCGGGCCGATCCGCTGGCCCGCCCGCATTCTGCCGTTCGTCGCCCTCGTCGCACTGATTCTCGTGGTCACTCTGATCAGCCGGTACGGAACTCTGGACAAGCTGCGGCCACGGCTGCTCGCGGCCGGCCTGCTGACGCTGGTACTGCTGCTTCGCGCCGGCTCGTCGGGTCCGGAATTCTTCGGTCGCCACGTCCTCGCTGCGCTGGTGATCCTGCTCGTCGGCGCGCTCGCTCTGCTGCTGGCCCACCGCTTCTCCACCCGGGCAACTGCGGCGCTGCTCCTGGTCACCATCGCGCCGGTCGCGATGTACCAGGTGGCCACGTACGATCCGCCCTTCGCCAAGTGGTGGCTGCCCACGTCCCAATCCGAGGCCAAGGCCGAGTTCCCACAGTGGCAGGGCGCGACTCTGCAACTCGGTAGCCGTGCGCTCACCGAAACCGCAGCCGACGGACCCGACGACACCCGGCTGCCCTGGCACTCCCAGGTGTACGGCAACTCCGCCAAGATCATGGGCCTGGACTACGTCAACGCGTACACCCCCGTCGGCTATCTCGACTTCGCCAACCTGCTGTGCTTCGAGCACGAGGGATCGACCTGCACGGACGCCTTCCGGCGCGTGTTCGAGATCGAGCCGTACACCGGCAAGACGTACGCCGACCTGATGCAACTCGATCGAATCGTGCTGCAGAAGAACCAGTATCCGCTCGCGAACTCCCGGCCCGCACCCGCAGGCTGGATGTGGGTGACCGCTCCCACGCCCGACTCCGCTCGCCAGATCTACGTCCTCGAACGCGTCGACGGATTGATTCCCGCGTCGTCGGGACGCGTCGTCGCGACCGTGAACGCCACGGCCGAACCCCGATCGTCCGATGCGGACTCGGAGCACGTCGACGTCAGCGCACCCAACGGTGGCAGCGTCGTGTTCTCGCGTCTGGCCTGGCCCGGCTACACCGCGACGCTGAACGGTGAGGAGCTGCAGACGAAGGGGCTGGCCGACATCTTCCTCTACGTCGACCTGCCGCCCGGCACCGAGAACGCGGACCTGCAGATCACCTTCCGACCGCCCGGCGAACGACTCGGACTGGCCGCGATGGCCGGCGGAGTGATGGTGCTGGTCGGCCTGGTGGTGCTCGATGTGCGACGACGCAGAATCTCCTCTGCGCCGGAGTTCGGTGGAGAGCCCGAAAGCGGTTAGGCTCAGACCTCGTGATGTCCGACGACTCTGCCGCTGATCCGCACCGCATCTCCATCGTGGTACCGGTCTACCAGGGCGAACGGACGCTCAGCGCGTTGATGGACGAGATCCTTCCGCTGACGCAGGTGACGCATACTCCCCTCGGGCGGCCGATGATCGTCGAGGAAGTTCTGCTCGTCTTCGATCACGGACCCGACAACTCTGCCGCGGTGATTCGCCAGCTCACAGCCGCGCACACGTTCGTTCGCGGGGTGTGGCTGAGCCGAAATTTCGGTCAGCATCCCGCCACCCTCGCCGGCATGGCCTCGAGCGGCGGCGAGTGGATCGTCACGATGGACGAGGACGGACAGCACGATCCGGCGGCGATCGGCGGCATGCTGGATACGGCCCTCGACCAGCAGTCCACCGTCGTCTACGCCAAGCCCACCAACGTCGCACCGCACGGGATGTGGCGCAACGCAGCCTCCAAGGGTTCGAAGTGGCTGATCGCCAAGGCGCTGGCCGGGGACAACACCATCGATTACCAGAGCTACCGCCTGGTGCTCGGTGAAGTCGGTCGCTCGGTCGCCGCCTACGCCGGTTCCGAGGCATACCTGGACATCGCACTCGGCTGGATCGCAGGCGACGTCACGACCAGCCCGGTGGCGTTGCGCGAAGAGGTGGACCGTCGATCGGGCTACCGACTGCGCACCTTGCTCTCGCACTTCTGGCGGATGGTGCTCTCGAGCGGCACCAAGGGCCTGCGACTGGTCAGCTTCATCGGCATCGCTTTCGCGGTACTCGGCCTCATTCTGGTGGCGTACGTGCTGGTGTCGTACTTCGTCTTCGATTCGGGCGCCGAGGTGCGAGGCTGGGCATCGACGATGGTGATCCTGTTGTTCGGCTTCGGGGCAACACTGTTCTCTCTCGGTGTGGTGGCCGAGTACGTGGGCGTCAACGTCAAGACCGCCATGGGCAAGCCGCCGTACCTGATAGTCACCGACCCGGGAAACGGCCCGCTCGGACGCACCGCGCCATCGACCGAACCCCCACCGCCGGCGTGACCGCGACGCACACGTGGATCGTCGGCAGCGGCGGGCTGCTCGGCGCTGCGGTGACCCGGGAGGCCGGTCGTCGCGGGCATCGAGTGCACACCAGCACCATCCCGTGGTCGGACACGGTGTCCGCCGAACAGGCTCTGCTACAACGCTGTTCGGAGTTCTTCGATTCCTTCGCCGACGATACCTGGAACGTGATCTGGGCCGCGGGCGCGGGCGTGAACGGAACCAGTGCAGCACAGTTCGCCGAAGAGAACGGTCTGATCCGCACCGTCCTGGCGCACATCGAGGCTGTCGCCGCCGACCGCGCGGGCACCGGAACCGTGTTCCTCGCCTCGTCCGCCGGAGGTGTCTACGCCGGCGCGACCGGAGCCCCGCATCACGAGGGAACGAACCCGGTTCCGTTGGGCGACTACGGTTTTGCCAAGCTGCAGTCCGAGGCCATCGCGACCGAGTTCGGTGAACGCTCCGGAATCAACGTGGCCATCGGCCGGTTCGCGAACCTATACGGGCCGGGGCAGAACCTCGCGAAACCACAGGGCCTGATCTCGCACCTGTGCCGGGGATACCTCATGGCCTCCCCCGTCTCCATCTACGTCCCGATGGACACGTTGCGCGACTACCTCTACGTGACCGACGCGGCCGAGATGGTCGCCGACACCCTTGCCATGTCGGCCACGCAACGAATATCGCCGACGATCAAGATCTTCGCCTCCGGTGAGGCCGTGACCATCGGCTCGATTCTCGGAGCCTGCCGGACGGTGTTTCGCCGTCGACCGAACGTGGTGTTGGCGGCGTCCCCATTGGCGGTGTTCCAGGGTCGCGATCTACGGCTGCGGTCGACGGTCTGGCCACAGATCGATCGCCGAACGCACCGAACATTGCCGGCAGGTATTGCGTCCACCCTGTTCGCGACGCGTCAAGCACTGGCGGTGGGTCGATGACCGAACCACAGACTCCTGCTCCCCCGGCGGGCATGAACGGTGCGCCGGGGCCGCTGATGCGCATCGTCAAGAATCAGAAGATCGCGTTCCTGCTCGTCGGCGGCGTCAACACCGCATTGGGTACCGCGTGGTTCATCCTGTGGCAGTTGCTGATCGGCGAGCAGTACGGATACCACGCCGCGATCGTGCTCGGCTATCTCTGCAACGTGCTGTGCGCGTTCGCGATGTACCGCTACCTGGTGTTCCGCGTGCGGGGTCACTTCCTACGCGATCTGCTGCGGTTCTTCGTCGTGAACTTCGGCGCGTTCGTCGCCAACATCTCCCTGATGACGATCGCCGTGTCCGTCTTCCACTTCCCGCCCATCCCTTCACAATTGGTCGTCACAGCCGTGATGGCAGTCGTCAGCTTCTTCGGCTACCGCGACTTCTCGTTCCGCAGAAAGAGCCAGGCCCCCACATCATGACGCCCCGTGTTTCCGTAGTCGTCCCGGCGTACAACAACGCCGAGTATCTGGCCGAGACCATCGATTCGATTCTTGCCCAGACGTTCACGGACTTCGAACTGGTCATCGCCGATCATTCGTCGACCGACGGAACCCTCGCCGTCGCGCAGAAGTTCGACGACCCACGGATCCGCCTCCTGACCACCCCGGCCGGCGGCGGAGCGCAGGCCAACTGGAACCGCGTCACCGAGGAAGCCACGGGCGAGCTGATCAAGCTCGTCTGCGGTGACGACACCATCGCGCCCACCGCGCTGGACACTCAGGTGCGGGCGTTCGACGACAACCCGTCTGCCGTTCTGGTCGCCGCACAGCGGACGCTGATCGACGCCTACGGCAAGACGGTCATCGCCGCCCGCGGGCTCGGTGGACTGCACGGAACGGTATCGGGCCGAGTCGCCGCCAGAACCGCAGTTCGGGCCGGTGCCAACATCTTCGGCGAACCCGGCGGCGTCATGATGAAGCTGTCGGAACTCCGCGAGATCGGGTTGTGGGACAACAGCCATCCCTACCTGATCGACCAGGCCACCTTCATCGCGGTTGCGCTACGAGGCGACATCGTGGCAATTCCGCAACCACTGGCGTCGTTCCGAATCAACTCGGGACAGTGGAGCGTGGAACTGGCGACACAGCAGGCACGTCAGGCCGCGGACTTCCATCGCTCCCTGCAAGCAAGCGACCCGACACTGCTGTCCGACAACGACGTTCGCATCGGTAATGCCAAGGCTCTGATGACGTCGTTCATGCGTCGCGCGGTGTACCTACTACTGCGCCATCGAATGTCACGCAGTAGTTAGTTCCGGCTTCAGGGCAGTACGGATTCTTTCGCCGCGTAGACCGCCTCGGTGGCGTCCTTCTGCGGCCGCCACCACTGCTCGTTCTCGCGGTACCAGTCGATGGTCGCTTTCAAGCCCGCCCGGAAGTCGACATACGTTGGCGTCCAACCCAATTCGGTACGCAGCTTGGTCGAGTCGATGGCGTAGCGCAGATCGTGGCCAGGGCGGTCGGTGACGAAATCGAACGCGTCGGATGGGTTGCCGGTCTCTTCGAGGATCGCTTCGAGGACGGTGCGGTTGTTCGCTTCGCCGTCGGCTCCGATGAGGTAGGTCTCGCCGATGCGGCCGCCGTCGATGATGGCCCAGACGGCGCTGTTGTGGTCGTCGACGTGGATCCAGTCGCGCACGTTCTGCCCTGCCCCGTAGAGCTTGGGCCGGGAGCCGCTGAGGATGTTGGTGATCTGGCGTGGGATGAACTTCTCCACGTGTTGGTACGGGCCGTAGTTGTTCGAGCAGTTGGAGATGGTGGAGCGGACGCCGAACGATCGGGTCCAGGCGCGCACCAACAGGTCGCTCGAGGCCTTGGTGGAGGAGTACGGGCTCGACGGGTTGTACGGGGTCGATTCGGTGAACCGTGCCGGGTCGTCGAGTTCGAGGTCGCCATAGACCTCGTCGGTGGAGATGTGGTGGTAGCGGACGTCGTGCTCGCGGACCGCGTTGAGCAAGGTGGTGGTGCCGATGACGTTGGTGTGCACGAACGGCCACGGATCGGTCAACGAGTTGTCGTTGTGGGATTCGGCGGCGAAGTGGACGACCAGATCGGTCTCGCGGACGAGGCGGTCCACGAGATCGGCGTCGGCGATGTCGCCGTGCACGAACTCGATGCGATCCGCCACCGGGTCGAGGGAGGCCTTGTTGCCGGCGTAGGTGAGCTTGTCGAGCACGGTGACCTGGGAGTCGGGGCGCTGCGCGAGGGTCTGATGTACGAAGTTCGCGCCGATGAACCCGGCCCCACCCGTGACGAGAATTCTCATGTACCGGCACTTTACCGGTGCTGGTCGGCGACGGCCGTTCTTGTCGGGCGCGCGTGCTAGCTTCTCTTCGACTTCGGGGGGAGTGACGATGCGTCTTCGATACATACTGCTGCGTCTCGCGGCATCGGTGGCACTGCTGTTCGGAATCATGTGGGTAATCCCGCAGCTGGCACCGCAGGTGCCCGAGCCGTACGAGGGGGTACAGACTCTGCCGCCGGTGTCGCCGGAACCCAGGGGCTCGACGACAGCCCCGCCACCAATGCCGCCGGGGTTTCCGTCCATGAACCGGCCGCCACCGAAGATCGAGGTGCCCGACGGCCAACCGCAGCCCATCGCCACCAAATTCGGCTGGACCTACGATATTCCTGCGGACTGGGAAAATTGGAACGACGGTTTCTCGGAGTGGGTCGGCGAGGACGGGTCGACCGCAACGTACGGCGCAATGGGCCTCCACGGTCGATTCGATTGCGAGGGGGGTGAGTTCGAGTCTTCGGCGATCAGCGGAATGACCGGTCGACGTGCCGGGGACTTGACTGTCCTCGCCTATCAAGAAGCGCAGAAGGCGTCGATGATCTTCACCAACCGAGACGGTTCACTGGCACCCACTGTTCAGATCAGCGACCCCGAGTATCTACAGGTCGACGGAGTCCCGGCTGTCCGCTACACAGCCCTGGTGGAAGACATACCGGATTCGCCGTACTGCCCTCCTCCCCGCGCCACATTCGACGTTGTCACCACTACCGGTTTCGCCACGGCAGAGGTCGCGGTCTTCGTCGTACTTGCCGACCGTGATGTCGAGAACGCACTCTCCGATGAGGACGTCGACGGCCTCATCTCGTCACTGAGAAGGACCGCGACGCAATGACCGAACCGCTGATCGCCAGATCCTCGGAAATAGCCGGCCTCGGACATCTTCTCGATCGCATCGGCGGCGACACTCTGGCCAGTCATCGTTATCTGCTCGATCAGGCGGGCCTGAGCGAGAACGTGGTTGGGCAGATTCTGAAACGACTTCAGCCGTACCTCGCACGGTTTCAGGAGATGACACGCACTCGGCAGGTTCACCTGTCCGCCAACTGCGGGGAAATGGGTGCAGAACTCAACAGAGCGGCATGGCTGTATGCCGATCAGGATCAGCGAAACTATGACCTGCTGAACGCTCACACAAGCGCGCCGCCACTACCGGGCATCGATCGTGGCAGCTCGGATCGTGCCGCCGTCGGCCACGTGGACGAATTCGACGAGGCAGCCGATTACGGACGGCCCACGGGATCGACTATCCCGCGCCGAATCCCGTCGTCGACGAAGTCCGAGAGTTACTCGACGATGCCGCGGGCTGGCTCGGAGAGATCGACACAACGATTTTCGAACTCTGCGGGTGGAGCCCCCTGAACGAGGCGACAATGCCGATCACCGGCAACTGAAACGAAATCAGGAGAATCGGCCACGCATATCAGATCGCAGGCGACGCCATGGAAGCCGCGTCGGAGTCGTTCCGGCAGGTGTGGGGCGCGTAGACGCCTACTGGAACGGCGCTGCCGCACAGGCATTCACCGATTACGCCGACCGACAACTGGCCGCAATGCGATGGGAGGGGCCCGCAGGCCGCACGATTTCCGCGGTCTGTGCAGTGATATCCGAACAACTCCGTGACGCTGCGCTGGCAGTGGTTCGGAAAATCGTCGAACTTCTCGAGTTGGAGGTCGCCGTCGACAACGCCCGCGGTGCGTTGAAGGTCATGATCAAGAAGGTACCGATGGTGGGCACGGCCTGGCAGGTCGAAAGTATCATCGAAATCTGCTGGACAGCAATGGATCTGACCAAGGAACTCATTGCGAAGATCGAGCAGGTGGTCGATGACTTCGGCGCGTTCCTCGACGCGCTCGGCGATCCCGAGAGCCAGGTGGGCAAGAAGATCGACGACACGTTACGCCCATTGAACGACTTCCTCGACTACGGCAAGCAGTCCGTCGAAGCGGGAAAGATCGCGGATATCCGACCGGTCCTCGACACTCCGGACGAGGACTTCTCCGTTGGCACCGGCGACGAACCCTGGCGGGACGCATGATCCAGTCACTGCCTCCACACGCCCGAGCCGCGTACGACCGTCTGATGACATCCTGCGGTGAGCTCGAGGCCGCGCGCACGCGGGCCCTGAACACCGATCTGAAAGCTCCGGCGGGAACCCGATACGTCACAGCGGAACTGCTGGCCCGCCTGGCGTCCTCACGCCGGGCATCGGCCGACCTGATCCACTACGCGACCCGCGTCGCGTCGGGTGAATGCAGTTGGGAACGTGTCGAGGTGGACGCAACTCCGGTGCCACCGGAAGTCGAAAGGCTCAAGGCCGATCCGCAGATCCTGTGGCCGGCCGAATGGCCGACTCCGATCGCCGAGACCGGAACTTCGCCGTACCGAATCCCGTGGGAGTGATCGGCCGCTGGAACTGTCAGGACCCTCGGACAGTGCGTCCGGCGAAGGCCGCCAACCGCTCGTACGCGTTTGCGCCGTCGGGTGCCGGCTGCTCAGGATCGAAAGCACCGCCTCGCCGTTCGTCGGTCATGTTGGCCGACATGAACACCATCCCCTCCTCCGCCACCGTCTGGTCGAGATCGTCCGTGCCGCGCCCGAGTGCGGTCGCGAGATCCCACGCGTGCACCGAGAGTTCCGCAGCCACCATGCCGAGCGGCAATGGTGAACCTGCATCGATCTCGGCCAGCAGTTCGCGAGCCCTCTCCTTCCACAGCGGAATCGGATCCGACGACGGTTCTGGCGACGCCGACCAATCGATCTCGCCGCCCCGAGCCATGGTCACCAAGTTGGCCGCGGTGTTCACCAGGTGGTCCGTCAGCTCGGCGACGGTCCACTCGGTGCAGGGCGTGGCCGATGCGCGTTCGGCTTCGGTCACTGTGGAGAGCAGAGCGGTGACCTGATCGATACCGGTGGAGATCTGGTGCGTTGTCGTCACGTGGCTTGTCCTCGGCTCTCTCGGAAGGCTGGGTATGCGGCGAGCGTAGGTGCACCTCGGAGCTCACGCAGCAGAAACGGGGCAGGCACAAGCGAGCGGGTGATCCGAGGGTCTGGAAGACTTCGCGGTCATGCGGGGAATCATTCTGGCGGGCGGCACGGGCTCGCGTCTTCATCCGATCACGATGGGTGTCAGCAAGCAGCTGGTCCCGGTCTACGACAAACCGATGATCTACTACCCGCTCTCGACACTGATCCTGGCCGGGATCCGCGAGATCCTCATCATCACCACACCCCAGGACGCCGACCAATTCACCCGCCTCCTCGGTGACGGCTCCCAGTTCGGCATCTCACTGACCTACAAGGTCCAACACGAGCCGAACGGTCTCGCCCAAGCCTTCGTCCTGGGTGCCGAGCACATCGGCACCGACTCCGCGGCATTGGTGTTGGGCGACAACATCTTCTACGGCCCCGGCCTGGGCACCCAACTGTCGCGGTTCGATCACATCGACGGCGGAGCCGTGTTCGCCTACGAGGTCTCCGACCCCACCGCCTACGGGGTCATCGAATTCGACGCCGACCGCAAAGCCATCTCGTTGGAAGAAAAACCCGCCGCCCCGAAATCGAACTACGCCGTCCCCGGCCTGTACTTCTACGACAACGACGTCATCGCCATCGCCCGCGACCTCACCCCGTCCGCCCGTGGGGAATACGAGATCACCGACGTCAACCGCCACTACTTGGAGGCCGGCCGCCTCCACGTCGAAGTCCTGCCTCGCGGGACCGCCTGGCTCGACACCGGCACCTTCGACTCCCTGCTCGACGCCTCCAACTACGTGCGCACCATCGAACAACGCCAGGGCCTCAAGATCGGATCACCCGAAGAAGTGGCCTGGCGACGAGGATTCATCACCGACGACGAACTGCGCGTGCGCGCCGAGACGCTCGTCAAGTCCGGGTACGGCCGCTACCTGCTGGAATTGATCGACCGAGGGAACCGATGACCTTTCGTGAACTGAAAATATCCGGTGCCTACGAGTACACCCCACGCCAGTTCGGCGACGACCGCGGCGTGTTCTTCGAGTGGTTCAAAGCGTCGGCGTTCGAGGCCACCACCGGGCGGTCGTTGGAGCTGCTGCAGGCGAACTGCTCGATCTCCGCCGCCGGGGTCCTACGCGGGATCCACTTCACCACCAACCCACCCGGGCAGGCGAAATACGTCACCTGCGCCCGCGGAGCCTTCCTCGATGTCATCGTCGACCTGCGCGTCGGATCACCGACGTTCGGGCAGTGGGACTCGGTGCTGATCGACGACATCGACCGCAAAGCAGTGTTCCTGTCCGAAGGACTCGGCCACGCCATCTTGTCCCTGGAAGACAACTCGACCGTCATGTACCTGTGCTCCCTCGAATACACCCCGGCCTTGGACCGCGACATCAACCCACTCGACCCCGCCCTGGGCATCGACTGGCCCACCACCGCCCGCGACGGCACACCCCTGACCTACGAACTCTCCGACAAGGACAAGGCCGCCCCCACCCTCGCCCAAGCCCTCGAAAACGGAGACCTGCCGAACTTCTCGTGAGCGGCGGCGACGCCACCAGATCCGGGCAAACGCGCTCGCATTCGCCAGACGCGCGCAGAATCGCCCCTGACCGTTGACGAGAATGCGCGCGTTTGGCAAATGCGCGCGCGTTTGCGAACCCGCGGCAAAGTCAAAGCCGCACCCACCCTCGCCGACGCCCTCGAACGCAGAGACCTGCCGAACTTCTCCTGAGCGGCGGGACGAGGCGACGACGCCAGATGTGGGCAAACGCGCTCGCATTCTTCAGACGCGCGCAAAATCGCCCCTGACCGCTGACGAGAATGCGCGCATTTGGCAAGTGCGCGCGCGTTTGCGAACCACACGGGGCGAACCCGCGCTGGCGAACCCGCGCCGGCGAACCCCGCGACTCAGCGGATTTTGAAGATCACGAATCGCTGGACGAGGAAGTTGATGACCGTCGCCGTGCCCTGCGCGATGACGAAGGCCACGTTGGCGTACCAGAAGCCGTCGGGAAGAGCCTGGTAGAGCCAGGTGTAGATGCCCACCTGGACGGCGAAGGTGACTCCGTACAGCGCGACGACGGCGAAGAACCGGGCCCGTGACGGGGCCGCGTTGAACGTCCATCGACGATTGATCAGGTAGGCCGTCGTCGTTCCGAGTACGAAGCCGATGGCCTTGGCGAGGGTCACACCGACGCCGAACACGAAGTGCAGGATCAGGTTGACGCCCTGGTCGACGATGGCCGACAGCACACCGGTCGCCAAGAAACGCACCACCTGCGTCTTGAGATCGAGGGCCGCGTCGGCGATGTTCTCGGTCAGCGGCAACTCGACGGGTAGCGGGACGTGATGCTGCAACTCGTCGTTCTCGGGCGACCAGTCGTCGCCCGTGGAGCCTTCTTCTGCGGAGCGGTCGGGGGTGGACACGAGGACTGACACTAGCCGCTGCTGCGGTGCGGGTACCCTCTTGAGCGATGTCCACGACAGCCGACGACGCACTCTTCCCCCTGGAACCACAGGCCGGGAACACTGCGCCGCTACCCACGCAGACCCGCACACTCACCGGTTGGGGCCGCACCGCTCCCTCCACCGGAGAGGTGCTCTCGACCTCCGACCCCGAGCTCATCGCGAACGCGGTCAAGCAGGTCGCCGAGCAGAACGACTCCAAGCCGGCCCACCTCCGACGCGGCGTCATCGCCCGCGGCCTCGGCCGCTCCTACGGTGACAACGCGCAGAACTCCGGCGGCCTGGTCATCGACATGAATGCCTTGAACGGCATCCACAGCATCGACGCGTCGACGCGGATCGTCGACGTCGACGGTGGCGTCAACCTCGACCAGCTGATGCGTGCCGCGCTGCCGTTCGGCCTCTGGGTACCGGTGCTGCCGGGTACCCGCCAGGTCACGATCGGCGGGGCCATCGGCACCGACATTCACGGCAAGAACCATCACAGCGCGGGTAGCTTCGGCAACCACGTCCGCTCGATGGAACTGCTGACCGCGGACGGTCAGGTCCGCCACTTGACGCCGTCGGGCAAGAACGCCAAGCTCTTCTGGGCGACGGTCGGCGGCAACGGCCTGACCGGCATCATCCTGCGCGCGACGATCGAGATGACGCCGACGGAGACGGCTTACTTCATCGCCGACGGCGACGTCACCACCACCCTCGACGAGACCATCGCCCTGCACAGCGACGGCAGCGAGAACAACTACGACTACTCGAGTGCCTGGTTCGACGCGGTCGCCCCGCCGCCCAAGCTCGGCCGCGCGGCCCTCTCCCGCGGATCGCTCGCGACGTTGGACCAGTTGCCGGCCAAACTCCAGAAGGACCCGCTGCGGTTCAACGCCAAGCCGTTGGTGACGTTCCCGGACGTCTTCCCCAACGGCCTGGCCAACAAGTACACGTTCTCCGCCGTCGGCGAGGTCTGGTACCGCAAGGCCGGCAACTACCGGAACAAGGTCCAGTCCCTGACGGCGTTCTATCACCCACTGGACATGTTCGGTGAGTGGAACCGTGCCTACGGCTCCAAGGGCTTTCTCCAGTACCAGTTCGTGGTTCCGCCGGAGGCGGTCGACGAGTTCAAGAAGATCATCGTCGACATCCAGAAGTCCGGGCACTACTCGTTCCTCAACGTCTTCAAGCTGTTCGGGCCCGGAAACAAAGCGCCACTGAGCTTTCCGATTCCAGGGTGGAACATCTGCGTCGACTTCCCGATCAAGCCGGGCTTGAACGAGTTCGTCCGCGAGCTCGACAAGCGGGTGCTCGAATTCGGCGGTCGTCTGTACACCGCGAAGGATTCGCGCACCGACGCCGAGACCTTCCACTCGATGTACCCGCGGATCGACGAGTGGATCAAGGTCCGCCGATCCGTTGACCCCACAGGCGTTTTCGCCTCCGATATGGCTAGAAGGCTGGAACTGCTGTGACGATAGACGCCGTAGGCAACCCCCAGACGATTCTCGTTCTGGGCGGCACCAGCGAGATCGGTCTCGCGATCACCGAGGAGTACCTGTCGAAGTCTCCGGCACGTGTCATCCTCGCTGCGCTGCCGAACGACCCGCTTCGTGAGAGCGCGGTTGCCCAACTGAACGCCAAGGGCGCGAAGTCCGTCGACATCATCGACTTCGATGCACTCGACACCGCCTCGCATCCCAAGGTGATCGACGCGGCATGGGCCAAGGGTGACGTCGACGTCGCCATCGTCGCCTTCGCCGTCGACTTCGATGCCGAACAGCTCTGGCAGGACCAGCGCAAGGCCGTCCTCGCCGCGAACATCAACTACACCGCCTCCGTCTCGGTCGGCGTGCTGCTGGGCGAGAAGATGAAGGCGCAGGCCTACGGCCGCATAATCGTCATGTCCTCGGTGGCAGGCGAGCGGGTTCGTCGTTCCAACTTCGTCTACGGCTCCACCAAGGCCGGACTCGACGGTTTCTACCTCGGACTCGGAGAAGCGTTGCGCGAGTTCGGACCTCGGGTCACCGTCGTTCGCCCGGGCATGGTGCGCACCAAGTTCAGCGCGCACGTCAAGGAAGCCCCGATGACCGTCGACAAGGAGGTCATCGCGAAGCTCGCGGTGAACGCGTCACGCAAGGGCACCCCCTTGATCTGGACTCCCGCACCGTGGCGTCTGGTGATGATGGTGCTGCGGCACGTGCCGCGGCCGATCTTCCGCAAGCTGCCCATCTGATCTCGACGGCATTTCAGTTTTCATGACACAGCAGGTTGCACCGGCTCGCAGAACCGCCTCTGCCGTCGGGGAAATCGCTCTCGGTGTGCTCGTCGCAGTGGTCGTGGCGACGGTCGGGTTGTACGCCTTCTCACTGGTTCAGTGGCCGGCGTTCAACTCGTCCAATGTCACCCGCGCCATCACGACGCTCGGGCAGGTGACCGCCGCTGCACTGTTCGCCGCGTCGATCTACCTGTACCGGATTCACAAGTGGCCGTGGGTCGCTCGGCTCGCGGCGTGGATCGGGCTGAGCGGATTCGTCACCGTCACCCTCGGGATGCCGCTGGCTGCAACCAAGCTCTACCTGTTCGGCATCTCCGTCGACCAGGAGTTCCGTACCGAATACCTGACGCGACTGACGGATTCGGCGTCGTTGCGCGACATGACGTACGCCGACATTCCGCCCTTCTATCCGGCCGGCTGGTTCTGGCTCGGCGGCCGCGTCGGCAACATCTTGGGCATAGACGGCTGGGAAGTGTTCAAGCCGTACGCAATCGGGCTGCTCGCCGTCACTGCCGTCGTGTCGTTCGTGCTGTGGAAGGCGCTGATCCGAGCCGACTGGGCCGTCGCCGTCAGCGCCGTCACCACCGCACTCGTCGTCGCGCACGCCTCCCCCGAGGCATACAGCGCCGTGATCGTGATGCTCTTCGCACCCGCGCTGGTCCTCGCCTGGGGAGCATTGCACCGGCCCGCCGGGATGAATGTGGCATCCAGTCAGTCAGAGTGCAAGAAAGGGACATTGATCCCGACTGGGGGGCGCACCGCATCGGGCGGATGGGGAGCGGTGGTCGGCACCGGACTCTTTCTCGGTCTGGCCGCGACGTTCTACACGCTGTATCTCGGCCTGGCGGCGTTCACCGTCGTACTGATGGCGCTGTTCGCCGCCGTCCTCGCCTATCGCGAGAAGAAGTCCTGGAACGTACTGGTTCCCATCGCGATCAAGGTCGCCGCGATCGCTGCGATATCGGGCGTCATCGCCGCGACCGTGTGGCTGCCGTACCTGATCGAATTCCTGCGTGGTGCACCCTCCACGTCGGGCACGGCATTGCACTATCTGCCCGAAGCCGGTGCGACACTTCCCTTCCCGATGTTCGAGTTCTCCCTGATGGGCATGCTGTGCCTCATCGGCACGGTGTGGGTGGCGGTGCGGTTCTCGTCCTCACGCCGAGCGCAGGCACTGGGCGTCGGCGTCGTCTCCATCTATCTATGGACGCTGCTCTCCATGGCCGCCACGGCCGCGGGCACCACCCTGCTCTCGTTCCGCCTCGAAGCGGTGCTGATCGTATTGCTCGGCAGCGCAGGCGTTTTCGGCTTCCTCGAGGGCAGCCACGCGATCTATCAGGCCATCAACGAGCCACCGAAGTTCCGTATCGCCGCTGTCGTCGTAGCAGCCATCGGTGCGATGACCTACGCGCAGAACATCCCCCAGGTACTGCAGACCGAGATCACCGTCGCGTACTCCGACACCGACGGTGACGGCAACCGCGCCGACATGCGTCCGCCGAGCGCGGTCTCGTACTACCGCGAGGTCGACGCCGCCCTGACCGAGCAGACCCAGCGTCCGCGCGACGAAACCGTCCTGCTGACGGCGGACACGTCGTTCCTCAGCTACTACCCGTACTTCGGCTTCCAAGGACTGACCTCGCACTACGCCAACCCACTGGCGCAGTTCGATCAGCGAGCCGACGCCATCGAGCAGTGGACCGAGCTCGAGACGCCCGATCAGCTGGTCGACGCGCTCGACACCAGCCAGTGGCGCGCGCCGGATGCGTTCCTGTTCCGCCGCGGTGCCGACGGCTACACCCTGCGCCTGGCCGAGGACGTCTACCCGAACGACCCGAACGTGCGCCGCTACACCGTCACCTTCCCGCAGTCACTGTTCGAGGATCCTCGCTTCACCGTCACCGACATCGGACCCTTCGCGCTGGTCGTGCGCACGAATTGAACGATCGTCGACCGTGAACGCACTACCTCGGTGCTGCGGTGCGAGATCGAAACTCCCTCGGTGAGCGTCCGGTCCATCGCGTGAACGCATGCGAGAAGCTGGCGACGTCGCTGTAGCCGAGTTCGGCGGCGATCTCCCCTACCGTCACCGAACCGTCGAGCAGACGCACGGTCGCGCGCTCCTGAAGGAACGCCTGACGTAGCGCACGGAACGTGGCTCCCTCGTTGCCGAGTTTTCGTTTGAGGGTGCTGGTGGAGACGGCCATTCTCCGGGCACAGTGCGCACTGTTGGTGCACTCGCGGTCGGTGTCGAACAGCGCGCGCACGGTGTCCGTGTACGACTTCGTACGACGGCCGTCGACGGCCTTCTGCAGTTCCGCGATCCCCAGTTGATACGACAACGAATCGGAGAACCGGCATGCCTCGTCGAGGATGGCCGCCGGCACGAAGACGAACGGTGACGGCGCATCGAACACGATGCGCCGGATCTCGTCGTCGTCGAGCGTATCGCGCTCCGGGGCCGGGATATCGAGGTGAAGTTCGACCGCGTCCGCGAAGCCTGCGAGCATATCGATCAGACGAAGAAGGCACGAACCGCCGTACGCGACAGCAATGCTGTCGAGCCCGTCGTCCCCCGTGCGCCCGGCAAGTCCGATGGTCAACCCTCGATCGGTATGGAGGATGTGCACGGCGAGAGCCGTCGAGACCAGCGGGAGGAACTCCAGCAACTCGACCATCTCTGCCACCGATCCGGCACTGATCAGCGGAAGACTGAGAGGGCCGAACGACGTGGGCTGCACGTATTGCGCGAACGTCGCGCCGAGCCGGAACCCCTGTTGACGGTCGAGGTCCGGGTACACCTCCCGAAACCACCGCAGCGGCACCTGTCCGTCGCGGGTGACCAGCTCCGTCATGCTGACGCCGTCACGCACCAGGATGCGTCGGAACGCCGCCTCGGCCCGCTCGCCCAGCGCGCCGCTACCGAGCAGCTGCGCGAAGGCAAGCGGCGGCACTCCGGACTCCGTTGATCTCACGTGAGCCAAATTAACAACAAATCGACGCTTTCGAGCCTGGTTCGGAAAGCCCATCGCAGTGAGACTTGGAACACAGTTACTCAGCGAGGAGAACACCATGGCCAACGTCACCTTTGTCACGCACGACGGCGAGAAGCACGAGGCACCGCTGACCGAGGGCACATCCCTGATGCAAATTGCCGTCGACAACGCCATCCCGGGTATCGACGGGGACTGCGGCGGCGAGGCAGCCTGCGGAACCTGTCACGTCGTCGTCGACGACGCATGGAGCGACGTCGTCGGCACCAACGACGAGGTCGAGGAGGACATGCTCGCCATGAACCCCGAGCGTGAACCGACATCTCGGCTGTCGTGCCAGATGACCGCGCGCGAATCCTGGGACGGCTTGACGGTCCGCGTGCCCGAATTCCAGATCTGACCTGCGGACCGGAGGAGAGAGCCATGAGTATCGCCGACACCGTCGCGACCACCGCGAGATCCGTCATCCCGATGGAACTGCAGATCCGCGGCGCGCACCTCTACGACAAGACGCGTCGGATCGTGACCCGCACCGACGGCCAGGTCATGTTCACCGAGACACCGATTCCGCCGGTCGACGAGGTCGATCTCGCCGACATCGACCTGAGCAACCCGTTCCTGTACCGCCAAGGCCTCTGGAAGTCGTACTTCGAGCGCGTCCGCAACGAAGCGCCGGTGCACTTCCAGCCGAACAGCCCGTTCGGGCCGTTCTGGTCGGTCACCCGGCATGCGGACATCATCGCCGTCGACAAGAACCACAAGGTGTTCTCGGCGGAGCCGTTCATCATCATCGGCAAGCCGCCGCGCTTCATGGACATCGCGATGTTCATCGCGATGGATCCCCCGCGTCACGACGCTCAGCGCGCCGCGGTCCAAGGGGTGGTGGCCCCGAAGAATCTCCGCGAGATGGAGGACCTGATCCGGTCCAGGGTGCAGGAAGTTCTCGACGACCTTCCCGTGAACCAGCCGTTCGACTGGGTTCGCACGGTGTCCGTCGAACTCACGGCACGGATGCTGGCGACGTTGCTCGATTTCCCCTACGAGCAGCGACACAAGCTCGTCGAGTGGTCGGACCTGGCGACGGCAATGGAACAGACCAACGGTGGTCCTTCTGACAACGACGAGGTGTTCGGCGCCATGGTCGACGCAGCCAAGGGCCTGAGCGCTCTCTGGCACGACAAGGCCGCTCGAAAAGCAGCAGGGGAAGAGCCCGGCTTCGACCTGATCTCGCTGCTGCAGGCCAACGACGACACGAAGGATCTCATCGACCGGCCGCTGGAGTTCCTGGGGAATCTCACCCTGCTCATCGTCGGCGGCAACGACACCACGCGTAACTCGATGAGCGGTGGAGTGTTGGCGCTCAACGAGTTTCCCGATCAGTTCGAGAAGCTGAAGGCGAATCCCGATCTGGTGCCCGGCATGGTGTCCGAGATCATCCGCTGGCAGACGCCGCTGGCCTACATGCGCAGGATCGCGAAGGAAGACACGATCCTGAACGGCCAGTTCATCCGCAAGGGCGACAAGGTGGTCATGTGGTACGCCTCCGGCAACCGTGACGAGCGCGTGTTCGATCGGCCGGACGACTTCATCATCGACCGCAAGAACGCACGTAACCACATCGCGTTCGGGTTCGGCGTGCACCGGTGCATGGGCAACAGGCTCGCGGAGATGCAACTGCGAATCCTCTGGGAGGAGTTGCTGACCCGGTTCGAGAACATCGAAGTGGTCGGGAAGCCCGAGTACGTTCAGTCCAACTTCGTGAGAGGTATATCCAAGATGATGGTCAGCCTCACCCCGAAGCAGCAGGCCTAGGTGAGCGCCGAGCGCGCGGTGATCATCGGTGCCAGCCACGCCGGCGCTCAACTCGCCGCACATTTGCGACGCGAAAAGTGGGCCGGGGAGATAGTTCTCATCGGTGACGAGGGGACGTTGCCCTACCAACGTCCCCCGTTGTCGAAGGCCTATCTGGCCGGCACCTCGACGCTCGAGGCCATGGCGATCCGCGGGGCGGATTTCTACGACAAGCAGAACATCGAGCTGGTCGACGGTTCGGTGAGCAGCATCGATCGTGAGGCTCGCACGGTCACGTTCGATTCCGGAGTCACGCAGTCGTACAGCAAGCTCGCCCTGTGCACCGGCGCGCGAACTCGCCGATTGGCAACTCCCGGAGCAGATTTGGCGGGCATCCACTACCTGCGGACCGCCGCCGACTCCGCATCGCTACGCGACGCCGCGACGCCGGGAACACGGGTAGTCGTCGTCGGTGGCGGTTACATCGGTTTGGAAACGGCAGCGTCCCTCCGGGCATCGGGTCTCGACGTCACCGTCGTCGAGGCCGCGGAGCGTGTTCTGGAACGCGTGACCGCACCGGTGGTCTCGACGTTCTTCACCCGAATCCACCGCGAGGCGGGCGTGGAGATCCGAACGGGTGCGCTCGTGGAGGAGTTCCGCGGAGACAGCCGTGTGCGGGAGGTCGTGCTGGCCGGCGGAGACACGCTCCCGGCAGATCTGGTGGTCATCGGGGTGGGCATCGTCCCCAACACCGAACTCGCCGAAGCGGCCGGGATCGCCGTCGACAACGGAATCGTCATCGACGATCGGACCCGCACCGACGATCCCGATATCGTCGCTGCCGGCGATTGCGCCGCCTACCACGTTGCCCGCTACTCGCGGCGCGTCCGCCTCGAAGGAGTCTGCGCTGCAAACGAACACGCGAAGGTGGCGGCATCGACTTTGACCGGAGGGTCCGCCGCCATCACCGCGCTGCCGTGGTTCTGGTCCGACCAGTACGACCTCAAGCTTCAGATCGCCGGACTGGGCACCGGATACGACGAGGTCGTCGTCAACGGCGACCCGGAGCGCGATCGCGACTTCACCTGCTACTACCTCCGCGACGGCCAACTCATCGCCGCGGACTGCATCAACCGTCCGCGCGATTTCATGACCAGCAAGAAGAAAATCGCCGAGCACTCCACAGTCGAACTCGCGGAATTGATCGGATGAGAACTTCACGCCCCTGCACCACCACCTCGCTCACCGTGTGACGCCGGTCGTTCGAGTTTCCGCCCATCGTGATCTTTCTGTAACCTCGACGCGATGACCACCCACGACCAGAGTGTTCTCGAGCGGCAGCCGACAACGGCACCGGCTCGACACTCCGGCGTCGGGCGCGGTGACGTCGTTGCGGCGGTCGGATTTCTGGTCGCCGCCTTCTACGTCCTGCAAGGCCAGTGGCGCAATCTGGGCGGCGGCTACCTCTACAACAGCGGCCAGGATCAGACGATGTGGGAGTGGTTCTTCTCCGTCGCCGCCAATTCGGTCGCGCATCTGGACAATCCACTGTGGAGCGACCTGCAGAATTATCCGCTCGGGGTGAATCTGATGGCGAACACGGCGATGTTCGGAGTCTCGATCCCCCTGGCCCCGATCACGTTGCTCTTCGGACCGACGGTCACCTGGGCGATCGCTCTCACCGTCGGCCTGGCGGGGACCGCGTTCGCGTGGTTCTGGCTGTTTTCCCGTCAGCTCAATGCGTCCAAGGGCGCCGCGGCAATGGGCGGCGCGCTGTGCGGCTTTGCGCCCGGCGCGATCTCACACGCCAACGGGCACCCCAACTTCGTGGTGCTGTTCCTGCTTCCGGTGATCGCCATGCTGGTCACCCGCATCGCACACGGCGGCGGGACCACCAAGAACACCGTCGGACTCGGGTTGATCGTCGCGCTGCAGATCCTGCTCGGCGAAGAGCCGCTGCTCATCTTCGCGATGTCGTTCGCCATCTTCGCCGTCGTCTACTACGTGTCCAGGCCCCGTTCGCTGTGGCCTGCCGTCCGCAATGCCGTGCCCAGACTCGCGGTCTCGGCCGGCATCGCGTTGACGCTCGTGGCGTTTCCGCTGTGGTGGCAGTTCTTCGGCCCGCAGTCGTACTCGTTCCTCGAACACGGTGCCATGGGCAACGACGCCAAAGCACTGTTCCAATTCCCGACGCAATCGCTCGGCGGCGAGGCGACTCCGGGGCAGAACGTTCGCATCAACGCCACCGAGGAGAACGCGTACTTCGGCTGGCCGCTGCTGGTGCTGTCCCTGGTGGCAGCGGTGTGGATGTGGCGCGTCGCCTGCGCCCGTGCTGCTGCCGCGACCGCGATCGTCATGAGCGTGCTGTCACTCGGCGCGACGCTGGTGATCGGCAAGGACGACACCGGCATCACACTGCCGTGGACGAAGCTGGCCGAGTACCCACTCGTCGAATCCGTGCTCGAAACCCGCTTCGCGTTGGGCGCGGTGCCTGCACTGGCCCTGCTGGTCGTCCTGGCCACCGATCGCACGTTCCGCAACGGACTTCGCCCGTTGCCTGCGTTCTGGATCGCCGGACTCACGCTCGCACTCGTACCTCTGATCCCGACGCCGCTGGTGACCGTCGACAAGTCCCCGACGCCGGAGTTCTTCGCCGACGGCGAGTGGGAGAACTTCGTCGACGACGGTTCCGTCGTCACCGTGCCCCTTCCGCGGCCCGAGGACGCGCGCCCGCTGCGCTGGCAGATGGACGCCGACATGGGCTTCAAGCTGGCCGCCGGATACTTCGTCGGACCGAGCGACAAGGAAGAGAAGGTCGCCAAGTACGGGGCCGTGGACCGTCCGACGGCGCTGCTGCTCGGCTCGGTCTACGACTCGGGCACCGTCCCCGAGATCACCGCCGATCAGCGCAGCGACGCCGCCGAGGACATGGCGTTCTGGGAGGCCGACGTCGTCGTCCTGCCGCCGGGCAAGAACACTCTCGCTCTGCGGACCACCGTCACCGACCTCGTCGGCGTGGAGCCTCGGTACACCGGAGGCGTATGGGTGTGGGACGTGCGGACGCTCGTCCCTTAGCATCGTCGGCGTGCCCGAGACCGCTCCGAACTTCGCGACCGCCCGGCTGATAGCGATCGTCACTGGCATCATCGGTGCGGTTCTGGCCATCGCGACACCCCTGCTGCCAGTTCAGCAGGACGTTGCGACGCTGTCGTGGCCGCAGAGTTCGTTCGGCAGCGTCAACGCTCCGCTGGTGAGCTACTCGCCCGTCGACCTCGAGGCAACCGTTCCGTGCAGCGCCGCCACTGCTCTCACCGACGGCGGCACGCTGATCTCCACCGCACCCATCGAAGCTGCGAAGACCGAGCAGAAGGCACTGATCGTGCGGGTCGACGATGACCGGCTGCAGGTGCTGCTGCGTGATCGCGTTCTCGCCGAGGCTCCCGTGTCCGAGCTGTCCGCCGACTGTTCGCTGAGCATTTCGTCCAGCGCCACCAGTACGATCGTCGACCTCGACGGCGAAACGAGCACGATGGACGGCGACGTCCGCCCGCAGGTCGTCGGCGTCTACACCGACCTCACCGCACCGGTCGACGGCCTGAACGTGCGCGCCGACATCGACTCGCGCTATTCCTCGAGCCCCACCACGTTCAAGTTGTTGGCCATGATCGTCGGCGCACTCGCTGTGATCGCCTCCCTGTTCGCGCTGCATCGCCTCGACAGCATGGACGGTCGACGCCACCGCCGATTCCTCCCCTCGCGCTGGAAGTCCATCACCGGCGTCGACGCCGTCGTGGTGGGCGTGCTGGTGCTGTGGCATTTCATCGGCGCGAACACCTCCGACGACGGTTACCTGCTCAACATGGCCCGCGTCTCCGAGAACGCCGGCTACATGGCCAACTACTTCCGCTGGTTCGGCGTCCCCGAAGCGCCGTTCGGCATGCCGTACTACGACATGCTCGCCGCCCTCGCCAAGGTCAGCACCGCCAGCATCTGGATGCGCCTGCCCGCCACCATCGCGGCGCTGCTGTGCTGGCTCGTCATCAGCCGCGAGGTCATCCCCCGCCTCGGTCGCGCAGTTCTCACCAACCGGGTCGCGCTGTGGACCGCCGGATTCGTGTTCCTCGCTTTCTGGCTGCCCTACGACAACGGCCTGCGCCCAGAACCGATCATCGCCCTCGGCGCACTGCTCACGTGGTGCTCGATCGAACGCGCCATCGCCACCGGACGACTCCTGCCCGCCGCCATCGGCACCCTGATCGCCGCGTTCTCCCTCGCCGCCGGACCCACCGGACTGATCGCCGTCGCCGCCCTGCTCGCCGGCCTGCGGCCGCTGGTGATGATCGTGGTCAAGCGAGCTCGCCAGGTGGGACTGCTCGCCGTTCTCGCGCCGCTGGTCGCGTCGGGACTGGCGGTGTTGATTGCGATCTTCGCCGACCAGACTCTTGCCACGGTCCTCGAAGCGACCCGAGTGCGCTCGGCCATCGGACCGAACGTGCCGTGGTTCGAAGAACGCGTCCGCTGGGACGCGCTGATGACCATTTCTCCCGACGGCTCGCTCGCCCGACGGTTCGGCATGTTCGCGATGCTGCTGTGCATCGTCGTGTGCATCGCGGTGATGCTCCGCAAGAACGGACGCATCCCCGGGACAGCCACCGGACCGTCGCGTCGGATCCTCGGAATCATTCTGGGCGCACTGGCTTTGATGATGTTCACGCCCACCAAATGGACCCACCACTTCGGTGTGTACGCCGGTCTCGCGGCGTCGTTGGCCGCGCTGGCTGCCGTTGCCGTCACCGCTGCAACCGTCCGATCTCCGCGCAACAGAACACTGTTCACCGCCGCTGTCCTGTTCCTGACGGCGGTGGCGTTCACCAGCTCGAACGGGTGGTGGTACGTCTCGAGCTACGGCATTCCGTGGTTCGACAAGCCGCCGTCCATTGCCGGCAAGGGCTTTTCGACGATCCTGCTGGGCCTGACGGTACTGACGCTGCTCTATGCGGCCTATCAGCACGTCCGATTGCCTTATCGCAGAGAAGAACCGACCACGCGTCGACGCTTCGCGCCGTCCGCGCTGACCATCGTCGCCGGCGGGGTCGTGGCCTTCGAGGTGCTCTCGTTCGTCAAAGGCGCTGTGGCGCAATACCCGGCGTACTCCATCGCCCGCTCGAACTTCTCTGCCCTCGCCGGAAACTCGTGCGGACTCGCCGGTGACGTACAGGTGGAGACCGACGTCAACGGCTCGGTCCTGCAACCGATCGATCCCGCAGCCGACGCCCTCGGTGCCGGTGGGAGTACCGGATTCACCCCCGACGGCGTCGCCCAGGACCTGACGGCCGATTCCGAGGACACCGCGCAGGGCAGCGCGAACTCCATCCGCCCCGAGGACTCCGAACAGAGCGCGGCGGCCACCTCGTCGAACTCCGCGGGCACCTCCGGCGGAACCACCGAGAACGTCGGAATCAACGGCAGCACAGTCGCACTGCCGTTCGGCCTCGATCCGAGCACCACACCGGTACTCGGCAGCTTCGGAGCCACCGAGCCCGCATCCCTGACCTCCGGTTGGTACGCCTTGCCGGAGGAAGGCGACCTGATCGCCATCGCCGCCGCCGGCCGCATCCGATCGGTGGACGAGGACGGCATCGTCACCGAAGGCCAACGCGTCGAACTGGAATACGGACGCCGCGACGGCGGTGACGTGATCGCGCTGGGACGCATCACCCCGCTCGACATCGGTCCGTCGCCGTCGTGGCGCAACCTGCGCGTGCCGATGAACGACCTTCCCGCCGACGCGGACGTCGTACGCATCGTCGCCGAGGACAACGACCTGGCCGGGGATCAATGGCTCGCCGTCACCCCGCCGCGCGTCCCGAAGACGCAGACGCTGAACTCACTGGTCGGATCGACCGATCCGGTGATGCTGGACTGGGCCGTCGGACTCGCGTTTCCGTGCCAGCGTCCGTTCGATCATCGCGACGGCGTCGCCGAGGTACCGAAGTACCGCATCCTGCCCGACCGCACCGGTGCCGAATCCACCAATGCTTGGCAGGACTCGATCGGCGGCGGTCCGCTCGGCTGGACCGAACTGCTCCTCGGTGCGGAGACACTGCCGTCGTACCTCGCCGACGACTACGCCCGAGACTGGGGATCCATCGAGAGATACACGCCACTCGATCCTGACGCGACAACGGCCGAGATCGCCGTCGAGCAGCAGTCTCGTTCCGGATTGGCCAGCGACGGACCGATGAAAACAGACTGATTCCCTGGTTCTGCATTTATTCCCGGGGACGGTGCCTGTGTGACCTCTTCGTCACGCTCGCATAACATCGACTCTCGTGCCCGACGTCGTGACAGATTCATCAGCTGGTCCACCCGTCCCCGCTCCACTGCGAGCCTCGGACGAACTTCGTGCGCAGGTGCGAGTTCCCCGGCTGATCGCCATGGTGGCCGGCGTGCTCGGTGTGCTGTTCGCGCTGATCACTCCGTTCGCACCCGTCACTCAGACAACGGCCACCATCGAATGGCCGCAGAACGGCCTCCTGCAGGACGTGGACGCCCCGCTGGTGTCCCAGGCACCCCTGAGCCTCACCGCGACCCTCCCGTGCTCTGCCGTCGCAGCACTCCCCGCGTCGGGCGGGCTACTGCTGGCGACTGCGCCCCCTCAGGGCGAAGGCGCGGCACTGAACAGTCTGTTCGTACGTGTGGGCGAATCGAACGTGGACGTTCTCGACCGCAACGTAGTCGTCGCGACGGCACCGCGCGCCGACGTCGAGAGCACCCGCTGCGCGGCCATCGAGATCACCTCGAACGACGAGTACACCTCCGCGGCCTTCACCGGACTGACCGACGACGACGGCCAGCCTCTGCAAGGCAGACTCGACGGCGATCTACGCCCCCAGGTCGTCGGCATCTTCAGCGATCTCAGCGGCGCGGCCCCGGCCGACATGTCCGTCACCGTCGACGTCGACTCCCGCTTCTCGTCGTCGCCGACGTTGCTCAAGTCTCTGATCATGATCCTCGCGATCGCCTGCACATTGTTGGCCATCGGCGCACTCGGACGGCTCGGCGGCACCGACGGTCGCGCGCACCGCCGCTTCTTCCCCTCCCACTGGTGGAGGTTCACCGGCGTCGACGTCACCGTCCTCGGCGTTCTGGTCGGCTGGCATTTCGTCGGCGCGAACACCTCGGACGACGGCTACCTCCTCACGATGGCCCGCGCCGCCGATCACTCCGGCTACATGGCCAACTACTTCCGCTGGTTCGGCGTCCCCGAAGCCCCATTCGGCTGGTACTACGACGTACTCGCCGTCTTCGCCAAGATCTCGACCGCCAGCCCGTGGATGCGACTGCCCGCACTCATCGCCGGCGTCCTCTGCTGGATGGTGATCAGCCGTGAGGTGGTCCCGCGCCTCGGCCGCGCCGTGCGCAAATCCAACGTCGCCCTGTGGACCGGCGGACTGGTGTTCCTCGCCTTCTGGCTGCCGTACAACAACGGACTGCGTCCCGAACCGATCGTCGCCCTCGGCGCACTGCTCACCTGGTGCTCGGTGGAACGATCCATCGCCACCGGCAGGTTGTTGCCCGCCGCCGCAGCCTGTTTGATCGGAGCCTTCACCCTCGCCGCAGCGCCGACCGGATTGATGTGTGTGGCAGCACTTCTCGCCGGAGCCCGGCCCATCGCACGCATCGTCGTCCGACGCCACCGCCAGGTCGGCACCCTCGCGATGCTGGCCCCGCTGGCAGCAGCAGGCGTACTGGTACTCGTCGTCGTCTTCGCCGACCAGACGTACGCGACGGTCATCGAGTCCACCCGAGTCCGCACCATCATCGGCCCCAACGAGGCCTGGTACCAGGACTTCCTGCGGTACTACTACCTCTTCGTCCAAACCGTCGACGGCTCGGTCGCACGCCGCTTCGCGTTCCTGACGATGATCCTGTGCCTGTTCACCACACTGTTCGTGCTGCTTCGTCGACGACGCATCCCCGGCATTGCGAACGGGCCGGCGTGGCGTCTGCTCGGCGTCGTCCTCGGCACCATCTTCTTCATGATGTTCAACCCCACCAAGTGGACTCACCACTTCGGTTCCTACGCCGGAATCGCCGGTGGACTGGCGGCACTGACGGCCGTCGCCGTCTCGGCCAGTGCCCTGCGCTCGCGTCGCAACCGATCGCTGTTCGCCGCCGGACTGATGTTCGTTCTGGCACTGTCGTTCTCGGGCATCAACGGCTACTGGTACGTCTCGAGCTACGGCGTGCCGTGGTTCGACAAGACGGTCTCGCTGGGCGGCAACGAATCGGGCACCCTGTTCCTCATCCTGTTCGGACTGGTCCTCGCCATTGCAGCTTTCCAGTACTTGCGTGAGGGATACGCTCCGCCGCAACCGAAACCGACGTCTGCGCGCGGTCAACGCATCCGTAAGTTCGCTGCCGCGCCGCTGACTGTCATCGCCGGAATCATGGTGCTGTTCGAGGTGCTCTCGCTCGTCAAGGGAGCCGTCTCTCAGTACCCCGCCTACTCGCTGGCCCGGTCGAACGTGCAATCGGTGCTGAATAATTCGTGCGGACTCGCAAACGACGTCCTCGTAGAGTCGAACCCCAACGCAGGTGTACTGAGCCCACTGCCGGAAGACTTCGACCCTGTCGCAGGCCCCCTCGGCGGATCGAGCAGCACACTGCGCAACTTCACCGCCAACGGTGTTCCCAGCGACCTCAGCGCCGACGCCGTGGAAGTCAAACCAGGACAGGGCAATACCGATCAGCAGTCCGTCGGACCGGCATTCGAGGAAGGCCAGAGTTCCGGAACCGCAGGCGGCACCGGCGAAGTGGGCGTCAACGGCTCCTCCGCCGCCCTGCCCTTCGGCCTCGACCCAGCCACCACCCCCGTCCTCGGCTCCTACCAGGAAGGCGTCCAGGAGCCCGCGGAGGCGACGTCGAGCTGGTACCAACTACCCGCTCGCAGCGACGACGCACCGCTGGTCGTCTTCTCCGCAGCCGGACGCATCTGGTCCTACGACGACACCGGAGCCCTCACCTACGGACAGTCGCTGCTGCTCGAATACGGCAAGCGTCAGCCCGACGGAAGCGTCCAGGCCCAGGGCACCTACCTGCCACGCGACATCGGACCCGCACCCTCGTGGCGTAATCTCCGAATCCCGTTGGCGGACATCGCACCCGACGCCGACGCCGTCCGCATCGTCGCCAACGACCCCAACCTCACCGGCGACCAATGGCTCGCATTCACCCCGCCGCGGGTGCCCGTGATGGAAAACCTCAACACCATGATCGGCAGCGAACAACCCGTGCTGCTCGACTGGGCCGTCGGACTGCAATTCCCGTGCCAACGCCCCTTCGACCACCGAAACGGCGTCGCCGAGGTGCCCGGATACCGCATCCTCCCCGACCGCCCACTCGCCGTCAGCTCCACCGACACCTGGCAATCCGGCGAAAACGGCGGCCCACTGGGCTGGTCCGAACTACTCGCCAAGCCCGTCACCGTCCCCACCTACCTCGAAAACGACTGGGCCAGGGACTGGGGTTCATTGGAACGCTACGAGCAGTACTACCCGAGCGCAGTGCCCGCTGAACTCGAAACCGCCGACGTCACCCGATCCGGTTGGTACCAAGACGGACAACTGCGCGTATTCGAGGACTGACCTCCCACCCGCCGCTCCGCGTCAATGGACCCTTGCACACGTCTCGACCGTGCAAGGGTCCATCCACGTTTCGGCCCGTAGTGGGTCAATGGACCGTTGCATACGTCTGAGCGCGTAGGTGGTCCATTCACCCTCCGGTGGGGGGCAAGGACCGCGGGCTTCATAGGACTCCATCTGCCGGCCCTAACATCCGAGCCCGACAATGTTTGGCAACTCGCGACTGGTGAAGGCCAATCCATCCACAGACTGGTCGACCATCCACAGAGAGGCTGCGACAGCACCTGAACGCGACAAACGTGTCGGTGCCGGATTTCACTCTTCGGGCATGAAAAGACGATTGTGGAACGCAGGTTCATTGTTCGACCTCAGCTCGACCGGCGTCGTGACGCGTCGGCAGCTTCGCGAGGCGGGCGTGAGTGACGCAGCGATCGACAGCAGATGCGCGGCCGGCGGTCCGTGGCAGCGATTGCTGCCGGGTGTCGTACTGCTGCGCAACGGTCATCCGTCGACGCTCGAACGCTCAGCGGCGGCGCTCGCATACGGCGGACCGACGAGCATGATCACCGGCTGCGTCGGACTCGATTCGTTCGGATACGGGACCAACGGATCCGCCGGGGAGGTTCATCTGCTGCTACCCGCAGAGATGCGTCGGGCATCGGTGTCTTTCGTCCGAGCAGAGCGGACGTGGCGGATTCCCGAGCCGATCACCAAGGGCAGCATACGAGTTGCTCCTCTGGTGCGTTCATTGGTCGACGCCACACGGGCCGCGAAGTCCGAGGCACGGTGCGTCGCCTTGCTGACCGAGGTGCTCCAACGAGGCGGCGTGTCCATCGACGAGATCGCCACCGAATTGGCCGAAGGGCCGCGCCGCTACAGCGCGCTCACCCGCCGCGTACTTCTGGAGTTACGGGACAACGCGCACTCGGTGGCAGAACTCGAGGACCAACGCCTGTACCGAACCAGCGGGCTGCCAGCGATGACGCACAACTGCGACATCTACGCTCGAAGCGGAGAGTTCATCGCCAACACGGACGGCTGGATCGACGCCGTGGCGCTGGCACGTGAAATCGATTCCGTGACCCACCATCTGTCACCAGCCGACTACCAGCGCACACAAGCCCGACGCAATCGAATGCAGGCGCACGGCCTGATCGTCGTGTCCCATTCACCGCAAGACATCCGCGATCGGCCGACACAGGTGCTCGAAGACTTACGGAGGAACTTCCAGCACGCTCTCGCCAGACCACGACCGGATGTGGTGATGGTGCCGCGTGAATCTACCGGTGCCCGCGCGTGAATGAACCATCGCATGCGTCTCGGCAGTGCAATGGTCCATCGACGCCGAGTCCACCCCACGTGGATGAACCATTGCATACGTCTGGGCAGTGCAGTGGTCCATTGACGCGAACGGGAGCGAAGCGACCCCCGCGAGGGCTGGGGCACCACTTCAGTCCGCCTAGATCGGAAGCAACGAGTGTTTCCGTGGACTCTTGTGCACTTCCTTGTCTTTCAGGATGTGCAGGGCCTTGCGAATTTCGAGGCGCGTTTGCGAGGGCTCGATGACCGCGTCGATGTAGCCACGCTCGGCGGCGATCCAGGGCGTTGCCACGTGTTCGTTGTAGAAGTTGATGAGCTGCTTGCGCAGGGCCGGTGCATTTTCTCCGGCCTCGGCGAGTTGTTTGCGACTCATGATGTTGATGGCACCTTCGGCACCCATGACGGCGATGCGGGCAGTCGGCCAGGCGAGGTTGATGTCGGATCCGAGCTGCTTGGAGCCCATCACCGCGTATCCACCGCCGTACGACTTACGGATCACCACAGTCAGTTTCGGCACCGTCGCTTCGACGAACGAGAAGATGAAGCGGCCACCACGATGGATGACGCCGAGGGTCTCCTGGTCGACGCCGGGCAGGAAGCCGGGTGTGTCGACGAGGAAGATGATCGGAATGTTGTAGGCATCGCTGAGTCGGATGAACCGGGCGCACTTGTCCGCTGCCTTGGCGTCGAGCGCCCCGGACAGGTGCATCGGCTGATTGGCGACGATTCCCACCGGCCGGCCGTCGACGCGGGCGAAACCCGTGATGACGTTCGGTGCCGTCTGGCCCGAGAGTTCGTGGAATTCACCGTCGTCGAAGATTCGCAGGATGATGTCGTGCATGTCGTAACCGGCGTTGTCGGCGTCGGGCATGAACGAGTCGAGCTTGCGATCGGATTCGGTGATCTCCGGCTCGAGCCCCGGGTTGATCACCGGCGACTCTTCCTGGCAGCTCGACGGCATGTAGCTCAGGTAGTTCCGGATCCACTCGAACGCAGCCTTCTCGTCCGCTGCCACGTGGTGCACGTTGCCGTTGACAGCCTGGACGCGCGCACCACCCAGTTCGTCGAGGCTGACGTCCTCACCGGTGACGGACTTGATGACCTCCGGGCCGGTGACGAACATGTACGCCTCTTCGGTGGCGACCACGATGTCGGTGTTGATCGGCGCGTACACGGCACCGCCGGCACACTTGCCGAGGATCAGGGAGATCTGCGGGCACAGACCGGACAACGCCTCGTGGCGTCGACCCAGCTCGGCGTACCAGGCCAGGGACGTCACCGCGTCCTGCACACGAGCTCCACCGGAGTCGTTGATGCCGACGACCGGGCAGCCCATCTTGATCGCGAAGTCCATGATGCCGGCGACCTTACGACCGAACATCTCGCCGACGGTTCCGCCGAACACGGTCTGATCGTGCGAGAACACCGCGATCGGGCGGCCGTCGACGGTTCCGTGGCCGGTGACGACGCCGTCACTGTAGAGCGCGCCCGGATCGTTCGGGGCCTTCACCAGTGCGCCGATCTCGACGAAGCTGCCGGGATCGAGCAACGAATTGACGCGATCGCGGGCACTGGGGATGCCCTTCTTCGCGCGCTTCGCTACGCCGATGTCGCCGGCCGGCTCCTTGGCCTGTTCGAGCTTCGTCCGTAGTTCGGCCAGCTTCTCCGCAGTGGTGCCACTCAAGATCTACGCTCCGGTTCTTGCAGACTCGATGTTCTCGAGCGTCTTCGACAAATGGGCCGCAATTTTTCCAATGTACGGCTCGTCGACGACGGCGAGGTGATCGCCTCCGACGTACACGATCTCGAGGTCCTCGACCACCGGTCCCCAGCCACCGTGCTCTTCGCGGGTGGCATACGCGGGCTCGAGGGCGATCGCGTCGTCGTGGTACTTGTCGGCCAGGTACAGCGTCACGTGCCCGCCGTACTTCTTGAGCTCGGCCGTCTGGATCGCCCGATTGTCGAGCCACGACGTGCGCTGGTGCTCGATGATGCCGCCGGGAATCTTCGCGCCGCTGAGCTTCACCAGATCGGTGATGATGCGGATCTGCCCCTCGTCGTCCGAGTCCACCAACTTGTCGTACGGAATCGGGTAATCGACGTTGTACGTCTTCTTCGCGAACGCCGCGTACCGCTCCCAGCGCTTACGCACCTCGTCCTTGGTGTCCGGGATCTGCGTGCCGGGCATGACGGTGTCGAGCAGCCCGACGTAGGCGACCTCGATCCCCTCTTCTTCCATCTGCCGCGCCACCTCGTAGGCGAGGATGCCGCCGAGCGACCAGCCGACGAACACGTACGGTCCTTCGGGCTGGATCGCCTTGATCAGCGGCACGTACTCCGCGGCTCGCACGGCGATGGGTCCTTCGACGCGCTCGAGTCCGTACATCGGAGTGCCCGCGGGCAGCTTCCTCAGCAAGGGCTCGTAGGCGACGGTGGAGCTACCGGCCGAGTGGAACGCGAACACCGGTGTGGCGGTGGAACCTTCGGGGCGGGCACGCAGATTGCGTACGACGCCGTCGATCTCACCGTCTTCGAGGTGCGGGCGAACCTTGTCTGCGAGCTGCTCGATGGTCTCCGAGTCCAGGACGTCGTCGAAGGTGATCTCGCCGCCGGCCCGCTCGGTCAGACGAGCAGCCAGCTTCTCGGCCGTCTCGTCGTCGAGGATCGGAAGGGTGTTGAAGATGCCCTTGGCCGATTCCTTCGTCACCACAGCCCACGTCGCGAACGTCATCCGCTCGGCATTGTCGCGCGGAGGCACGTCGGACCCGGCAGCCTCGGCGAACGCTTCCTTGCCGCCGAGGTCGGTCTGCGCCGGAGCAACAACCGCCGGAGCAGCAACAGCAGGCGCAGGCTGGTACTCGGCGCTCGGTACCGCAGCGTCGGGCGCCGCAACAGCGGTGTCCAACGCTTCCTCGCGAGCTGCCGCACCGCTCTCGGCAGCCTGTTCGGCTGCCTTCTCCGCCGCCTGCTTGTCGGCCAGTGCCTGCACCTCGTCGCGGTTCTCGATCGCGTAGCGCAGGTACTTCTCCACCTCACGCAGGTTCGCGTCGCGCACGGCCTGCAATTGCACTGTGGGAATGTCGAATTCGTACTCCACCCGGTTCTTGATCCGCACAGCGCTGAGTGAATCGAGGCCGAGCTCGATCAGCGGAACCTCGGGCGGCAGATCCTCGGGCGCGTAGCCCATGGACTCCGCGACGATGATGGCCAAGCGGTCTTCGAGCTTCTGATTGCCGTTGGGATCCCAACGGTCACCGAAGGTCTCGACGACCTCCGGCAACTCCTCCATGGGGGACGACGATCGCTCCTCCACCGCCACAACGGGTTCCGGGCGCGCATCTCCGGAGCTGACGACGGCCTCGTGCAGCAGGGTGAACGCCGAGCCCTCGTGTGCGTGCACCTGAACCGATGCGCCACCGAGATGCGAGGTCAACGTGGTGACGACAGTGCCCACCTTCGGCACTGCAGCGTGAGACACCGAAACGCCCAGGGCCACATCGGAGAACACCTGCGATGCAGCGGCCGTGACCAATGCATCGAACGAGGTGACGGCCGAGGCCTGAACTTCCCAGACGTGGCGGCCATCCGGCAAGGCGACTCGGGCACCTGGAACTCGCGCGTTGCCGCTGGAGCTGACCTGCGAGTTCAGCCAGAACTCCTTGCGCAGGTACGCGGTACGCGGTATCGGCGCGTACGGGCCGGACTCGAACAGCGTGGCCAGTTCCAGGGCGTGCCCGTGGACGTAGAGCTGCGCCAGCGCGGAGAGGAAGGTCTCGGACTCGTCCTCCTTGCGCTTGAGCGTCGGGATCAGAGTCGAATCGGCGACGCCTGCAGCCCAGGCAGTGGCGGCGACCGACATCAGCGCGACAGGGTTGGGAGCAAGCTCGACGAACGTCGTGTGACCGTCTCCCACAGCGACATTGACGGCCTGAGTGAACCAGACCGGATGACGCATTCCCTTGGTCCAGTACTCGACGCCGTGAATCGCCGCATGCCCGACGCGATAGTGGGCCTCGCGATCGACCGACGAGTAGACCCCGGCAGTGAGCTTGCCGGGTTCGATTCCGGCGAGTTCGGCGGCCAACTCACCGAGCAGCACATCGACTGCCGCGGTGTGTCCGGCACCCTTGACGTCGAGCAGGCGGGCCATCTTGCCTGCGGCCTCGGCCATGTCGACGAGGGCCTCGACCTCGGCGCGTGGTCCTCCGACGGTGGTGTGCGTCGGTGCTGCGTAGACGCACGGTTCGACGTTGGGGAATTGATCGGTGAGGGTCTTGACCTCGTCGGGGGTGTACTCGACGAGAGCCATGGCACCCTGCGATGCGGCTCCGAGTCCGTCCTGGCCCTCGGCCAGCAGGCGCGAACGGGCGTAGATGATGCGCACTGCGTCTTCGAGGTTCAGGCCACCGGCAACGTATGCCGCCGCGACCTCGCCCATCGAGTGTCCGATGACGGCAGCCGGCTCGGCACCGTGCGCGCGAAGCGTTGCCGCCAGGGCGATCTGGATGACGAAGATGGCGACCTGGGAGTTCTCGAACTCGTAGGTCTGCGAGTCGTCGAGGATGATCTCGCGGATGGAGTAACCGGCCTCGTCGACGAGCAGTTCGTCGACCTTGTCGACCTCGGCGGCGAACACCGCGTTGGTGCGGTAGAGCCGCGATGCCATCTTGCGGTGCTGCGAACCGAAGCCGGAGAACACCCACACCGCCCCGTTGGACGCGGGCGAATCTGCCGAGAACACACCGGGGCCCGGCTTGCCTGCGGCGATGGCGCGCAATCCGGCGATGGCCTCGGCTGTGGTCGACGCCAGAACCACTGCGCGCGAACGCCCGTGGTTGCGGCGAGCCAACGTGCGGCCCACGTCGACGAGAGGCGTCGTGCTGCCCTCTTCGGTTTCGAGCCAGTCGGCCAGTTCCGATGCGGCCCGCTTACGACGCGAGGGCAGGGCCGCGGACACAGCGAGAATCACTGTCTCCGAACCTGTTTCAGCGTCGGACAGTACGGTCTCGGCCTCGGCCACCGGATCCGTGGTCTCGACCTCCGACACGACGGGTTCGGGCTCGGCGACGATCGGCAGTTCCTCACCGGCCACATCGGTGAGGCCCTCGACGAGAACGGCTTCCGGATCCACAGCCGCCGGATCGAATGCGTCTGCGGTCTCGCCCGGGACGTACTCGCGGACGACGACGTGCGCGTTGGTGCCACCGAATCCGAAGCCGGAGACGCCTGCGACGGCCTTGCCGGTGTACCGCGGCCAGTCGGTGGCCTCCGGGATCACCTTCAGGTGCGCCTTGTCGAAGTCGATGTACGGGTTGGGGCCCACGTAATTCAGCGAGGCGGGGAGCTTGTTCTGCTGCATCGCCAGGACGACCTTGATCAAACCTGCTGCGCCTGCGGCAGATTCGAGGTGTCCGAAGTTTGTCTTCGCCGATCCCAGCAGGGCAGGCTTGTCGGCGTCGCGACCACGGCCGACCACACGACCGAGAGCGTCGGCCTCGATCGGATCGCCCAGAATGGTTCCGGTGCCGTGCGCTTCGATGTAGTCCACGCCCGACGGGTTGATACCGGCGTCGCGGTAGGCGAACCGCAGCGCGTCGGCCTGTGCGTCCGGGTTCGGTGCCAGCAGACCGTTGGAGCGGCCGTCCTGGTTGATCGCGGAGCCGGCGATGACGGCAAGCACCTGATCACCGTCGCGCTCGGCATCCTCGAGTCGCTTGAGGACGACGAGTCCGCCGCCTTCGGAGCGGATCATGCCGTTCGCGTCCGAGGAGAAGGCCTTGATTCGGCCGTCCGGCGCGAGCACACCCGTCTGACCGAATCCGACGGTGATGGGCGGCGCGAGCAGCATGTTGACGCCACCGGCAACGGCCAGATCGGATTCTCCGGTACGCAGACTGCGTACCGCCTGGTGCACGGCGACGAGCGACGACGAGCACGCGGTGTCGACGGCGATCGACGGCCCGCGGAAGTCGTAGAAGTACGACACTCGGTTGGCGACGATGGCGGTGGACGTGCCGGTGAGGGCATACGGGTGCACGGCCGGGTCGCTGACGGCGATGAGCTGGTAGTCGTTGGAGGAGCTGCCGATGAAGACGCCCACCTGGCTGCCCTTGATCGAGCTGGCCGGAATGTGCGCGTGCTCCAACGCTTCCCAGGTCAATTCCAGCGCGAGCCGCTGCTGCGGATCGACGTTGACGACCTCGTTGGGCGACATCGCGAAGAACTCGGCGTCGAAGGTCTTGACGTCGTCGAGGTAACCGCCCTTGGTCACCGTCGCGGCCACCGCGGCAGCGATGACGGGATCGGAGGTGAATTCCTGCCAGCGGCCGTCGGGCAGATCGGTGATGCCGTCGCGGCCCTCGATCAGCAGCGACCACATCTCTTCGGGAGTCTGTCCGGTACCAGGGAACCGGGAGGACAGGCCGACGATCGCGACGTCGTGCGCATCGCCCGACTGAACGCCGCTGGTGTAGAACGCGTCGTCCACGGTGCCGACGGGCTCGTCCGGCTCGCCTTCGATGATGATCTTGGCCAGCGAGGCGATGGTGGGGTGCTGATAGACGACGGTGGCGGTCAGCGTGACCCCCACCAACTCCTCGATCTCGCCGCTCAGTGCGACGGCATCGCGAGAGGACAGACCGAATTCCTCCATCGGGCGGTCGTCGGAGATGGCCGACGCCGGCTGCCCGGTCGCGTCCGCTACCCAGTTGCGCAGCCAGTCCCGCAGCTGCGCGACCGTGAGGTCTCCGCCGTCCACGCGCTCGATTTTGTCTGTCTCTTGTTCAGCCATTACTCACCAAGTCGTATCGGAGGAAGAACGGAGGATGCGTCCGTCAGTCGGGCAGTTCTGCATCCGGGAAGGCCGTCTGCTGGTAACCGCCACGCAGCGTGCCCTCGATGTACGCGGCCTTGCAGGCGCGTCGAGCGATCTTGCCGCTGGACGTACGCGGAATGGAACCGGCCGGGACGAGCAGGACGTCGCGCACGGTGACCCCGTGCCGTGCCGATACCGCGGTACGCACCTCGTCGGCGATCGGAGCCGGGTCTGCCTTGCCCGAGCCGGGTGCACGCTCGGCGACGATGACGAGCTGCTCGGAGCTGTCGTCGGAGTCCTTGGTCAGGGCTGCGCCGCTGAACTCGAACACGATGTCCGGGAGCTGGTTGAGCGGTACGGCGAAGGCCGCGACGAAGCCGGGACGCAGTGCCTTGCTGGCTTCCTGAGCCGAGAACTCGAGGTCCTGCGGGTAGTGATTGCGGCCGTCGACGATGACGAGGTCCTTGACGCGACCGGTGATGTAGAGCTCGCCGTCGTGGTAGACGCCGAAGTCGCCGGTACGCATCCAATTGCCACCCTCGGGAGCGCCCTCTGCGTGCGAGCCCTCGGAGTTGCGGTGGACGAGCTTGTTGTGGAAGGTCTCCGTGGTCTCGGTCTCGCGGCCCCAGTAGCCCTTGCCGATGTTCTCCCCGTGCAACCAGATCTCGCCGACGTGCTCGTCGGCAACCTCGGTGGCGGTCTCGGAGTCGACGATGGCAGCCCACTGGCTGCGTGCGACGGTTCCGGTGGACACCTGCGGGATGGCACCGGGGGCGTCGGGGGCGACGACGACGAAGTTGCCTGCGTTGAGCTCGACGCGGTCGACGTAGACGACCTTGGCCTCGTCGGCGTGCTTGCTGGTCGAGACGAACAGGGTCGCCTCCGCCATGCCGTAGGACGGCTTGATCGCGGACTTGGGCAGTCCGTAGGGGCCGAACGCCTCGTTGAACTTCTTCATCGACGACGTGGTGACGGGCTCACTGCCGTTGATCAGACCGATGACGTTGGACAGGTCGAGGCTCTCGCCGTTCTTCGGCAATCCACGCTGGGCGGCATGCTCGAACGCGAAGTTCGGTGCTGCCGCGAAGGTGCCTGCGCCGTCGGAGACAGCTGCGAGTTCCTTGATCCAGCGCCAGGGCCGCTGCACGAAGGCGCGCGGGCTCATGATGGTGATGTACTTGCCGCCGAGCGCCGGGAGGATGACGGTCAGCAGGCCCATGTCGTGGAACATCGGCAGCCAGGTGACGCCGCGGGAGTCGTGGTTGATCTCCATGCTGTCGACCATCTGCAGCGCGTTGACGCCCACTGCGCGGTGCGTGATCTCGACGCCGGCCGGCGTCCGCGTCGAGCCGGAGGTGTACTGCAGATACGCAATGTCGTCGAGCCCGGCTTTGGGCTCGACCCATGTCTCACCGACGCTGTCCGGGACGGCGTCGACGGCGATGATCCGGGGACGCTCCGCGGCGGGCAGGGCGCGGAAGAACGCGCGCACGCCTGCGGCCGAGTTGCTCGCGGTGAGGATGGCGCTCGGCTTGCAGTCACCGAGGACGGCATGCAGGCGGTCGGTGTGGCCCGGCTCGTCGGGATCGAACAGCGGCACCGCGATGGTGCCCGCGTAGATCGCACCGAAGAAGGCGATGACGTACTCGAGGCCCTGCGGTGCCAGGATCGCCACTCGATCACCGGGCTGGGTGACCTGCTGCAGGCGAGCCGCGACCGCTTTGAGGCGAGTACCGAACTCGGCCCAGGTCAGCTCGTGAGCCTCGCCGTCACGTTCCCGGGAGTAGTCGACGAACCGGTACGCGAGCGTGTCGGAATTCTCCTGCACGTTCACCTCGACGTGGCGGACGAGCGTCTGCCCTTCCCCGATGGTGATGTGGCCGTTCTCATCGATGAAATCATCGAACGTGTGGCTCATTACTTCAATCTCCTCCGACACGAATCCGCTGCCACACAGCCTGCGTGACCTGGGCCCGCACCACCGGCTGCGTGCATGCAGACACCGAACAGCGTTTTATGTTACTGACTAGTAGCTCTTACGGTGTCGGTTTGGCACCTGGTTTGAAAGGCCAGCTACATGGTACCGACACGCGCCTGCGTCACTCGCCTTTCAGCAAGTCGACAACCGGCGCGAATGCTTCCATTTGAGTAGGGAAAACCCCGACATAGGACATCGTCGTCCGCGCGCGAACGTTACGGATCTGATCGGCAATTTCCTCGTATGTCCCGAATGCGAGGTACGGAGACGACAGGATGTCCTCGACGGTGAGCTTGACGTCGACGTCCACGTTCGGCGGATAGCCGTTGTCGAGTGCCGCCAGCGCCATCTCGGCCATCTGTTCACGGTCGTCGGTGACCACGATCGTGGTGATGGCCCAGTTCAGTTCGATGTCGTCGAACCGATCGCCCGCGGCCGCGCGAATGAGCTCGACTCGCTCGAGGGTCTTCTCGATGGTCATGCCCGAGAGCAACAGCTTGCCCTCCTTCGAGGTGCTCGGCACCACGGAGATGATGTCGGCATACTTGGCCGCCAACGCGAGCATCTTCGGACCGCCACCGCCGATGCAGATCGGAGGACGCGGTCCCTGCCGCGGCCGAGGACTGCCCTTGAGACCGGTGATCGTGTAGTGCTTGCCCTCGAAATTGCATTCCTGACCGCGCAGCAGCACGTCGAGAATTTCGAGCGTCTCTTCCAACTTCTCGATGCGCACGCCCGGGCGGTCGTACGTGATGCCCGCCTTGTCGTACTCCTCACGCATCCAACCTGCGCCGAGACCGAGTTCGAGCCGCCCGCCCGACAGCACATCGATGGTGGCCGCGTCCTTGGCCAGCACCGCGGGATGCCGGAAGCCGTTGGCCAACACAGCGGTGCCGAGCCGAATCTTGTCGGTGGCGACGGCGAGCGCGCCGAGTGCTGCGATGGGACCGACCTGGTTGCCCAGGTGATCGGGAATCATGAAGCTGTCGTAGCCCAGTTCCTCGGCCTGCTGCGCCAGCTTGATGAACTTCCGAGCCCCGCCCTCCTCGGCGTTTCCCTCTCCGCCCGCAGCGAATCGGAATTTACGCGGCCCTGCGGTCGCGGCCTCGGCGGAACTCATCTATTGCTCTCCTCGGAGTGTGGAGCGGTCTTGTTTCGGGTGGCGAGAGCAGCCCGGCCGGGGCCGATCTGCGCAGGTCCAAGGCGCCACTCTAGCCGCTGGCCCGAGTCGATCACACCGGCTGGGGGTTTCCCGACCCAGGTTTGTGCCCGGCAATAGATCGCCACACGTCGCGTTGTGACGTTTCCGTTATAAAAGCGTCAGCGCTCACGAATGCGGGGGCGTCGGGGCGTTCTCGATCAGTCCGGCGGCCCACGAAGCGGTCCACTGAGTAGCCGTCGTACCGGATTCGTCGACGACGAAACTGTTGTACGACGCATGAACGGGGTTGCCTGCAGCACCGATCAGAATCTGGATGCTCTGCGGAATGTTGCGGAGCGACAATCCATCCGACGGCGACGAGCAGATCAGATCGCCGGGAGCACAGATCTGATTGGTCCGGTCGTCGAGAGCACCGAAGCCACCTTCCCGACGCCCCGTCATCGTGATACCGGGCAGGTCGAGTCCTCCGAGCGCAACCTCGGCACCGACGCCGTCGAGCGGGGCCGGAACATCGGTGCCGGAGACGCCGTCGCGTCGGCCATCGGCGATGAGGGTGACGCCGAGAACACGATCGGCGGAAATGGGACCGTTGCCCGCTCCGATGTCCGCTGCGATGTCGCCGGAGATGACCGCGCCCTGAGAGAAGCCGGCGAGGACGAAATTGGTCAACGGGCAACGCGCGCTGACATCGGTCATCTTCTGCACGGCGACGGCTTTGCCCTGGGTGCGGCTGTTGTTGTAGGACTCCTGGCCGTCCGGCGGCAGCGCGATGGGATTCGAGAACTGCGCCACGTACGGCACGGTGTAGACGTCCGCTCGCGAGCCGGGGAACTGCTCCTGCAACGGGCGAGTGACGTTGAGCATCAACGACACCGGGTTGGCCGTCGGGTTGTACGGATCGTCGGTGGCAGACGACTCCCAGGTACCGGGGATGGCGATGACCTGAACGTCGGGGCAATCGGCCGGCTGCGACGTCGGCTCCTCGGGGCCCGGAGGCACCGGAATTCCCGGTTCCTTCGGCAGCCTTCCGGCAAGCAGGTACCAGAGGGCGACGATGATCAGACCGATGATCGCCGCAACGGCGATCACCGGAAGAATTCTGCGCTTACGCTTGGCCATCACCGTGGATCTCTACGGCCTGCAGTACGTCGCCTGCGCGGCGGCGATGTAGGTCTGAGCCGCCTGCTGAGCCTGCGTCTCGCTCATCTGGGTTCCGGAGGCGCTGGCCTCGACGCCGACGTTCGCCGTGACGAAGGTCGAGATCTCCTCGGCCGTGACGCCCTGCGCCTGCGCGGCACAGATGTAGTTGGCCGTCGAGACCGCGATGTCGCCGTTGCCCGCCGGGGTGACGCCCTGCTTCCTCAACTCGTCCAGGAAACTCTGACCGCGGTCGTCGATCTGACTTTCCGTGGGCCCCGGGAAATCGTCCGGGACGGGCTGAGGCTGCTCGGGCGGCGCGGTGGCCGCCTCCCCCGGACTCGTGGTCGGCGCAGCGGTGGTGGTCTCTGCAGCCGACGTCGTCGAACTCGCCTCGGTCGTCGTCTCGACGGCCGAGGTGGTGCTCGTCGGAGCTCCGGTCGCCGTCGAGTCGTCACTCCCGCAGGCCACCAGCATCGAACTCGCCGCAACGGCGAACACACCGAGCGACAGAGTCCTGGTGAGGGAATTACGCGTCATCGATCGAAATCCTTCGGTCGTCGGGTTCGCAGGCGAGAGTACCGCCGCGCTCTGTGAGGACTCTGAGCTGCTGTCGGCAGGTTCTACGGCGCGATCGTGGCAACGCCGTCCTTCAGCGTGATGATGCCGAACTGGAAGTTCTGCTGCTTGCCGCCACCGTCGATGTCGAACTGATCGCTGGTGGGGTAGCCGAGCCGGCCGCCCTCGTAGCCGACCGATCCCCACGCGTCGAAGATCGGACCGTACGGGGTGGACCAGGCACCGCTCAGCGGGCTCCAGTAGATGTTGCCCGTCTCGAACTGGTTGAAGCGTCCGCCGTCCCTGATCGGACCGAGCTCGTTGGACTTGGGGAACCCGAGAGGTCCACCCTCCCAACCCAATTCGCCGTACTTGCCCAGAATCATGCCCTGCACCGAGTGCACACCGGCCTCGGGCGAGGTGTAGATGGCACCGATCTCGAAGCCCTGCACCGATCCGGGCTTGGTCGGCGTTTCGACCTCGTCGAGCACCGGGTAGCCGAGCGGTCCACCCTCGTAACCCTGGGCGGCCCACTCGTCGAGCACGGCACCCTTGACCGCGTGCGCGCCGGTCTGCGGCGTGAAGTAGACCATGCCGTTCTGGAAGGCGTTGAACCGTCCGCGACCGTCGGGGGTTCCGATCTCGCCGGTCGTCGGGAAGCCGAGAGCACCCTCGGGGCCCCTGTTGCCCTGATAGATGCCACCGATGGCACCGGCGACGACCTGCGCACCGGTGTCGGGGGTGAAGAAGACCCGACCGAAGGTGAAGTCCTGTGCGCGTCCGCCTGCCACGTTGTATTCGGCGGTCAAGCACGGGCCGAGCCACGAATTGGCACCGCTCGCGTTGCCGATCAGTCCGGCGGCGCTGCATGCGGGCTTGTCCACCTCGACGCCGAGCGCGGTGGCGAGCTGCGGCCACAGCTGATGCAACTCGAACTGCCAGTACGGCCACGAGTGCGTGCCCGACGGCCGGTAGTTGACCTGAGCGGGGATGCCGAGCTGGTTGAGCTTGGTGGCGAACGTCTGCGAGGTCAGTCGCGACAGAATCTCCAGTCCCATACCTGCGTAATTGGTGCTCACGCCGGGAATGGGCGACGGCTGATCGTAGGGTCCGGCCGAGCCGTTGCCGCTCGAGATGTAGAGACTGACACCTTCGAGCTTGTCGGCCAGCATGTACGGATCGTGCTGTGCCCACAGCGAGTTCGACGGCGGTCCCCACATGGCGCTGGAGTTGAACCCACCGGCGTCGGTCATCGCGTACTGGATTGCCTGCGGCATACCAAGCGAAGTGGTGCTCAGGATGCCCGAGAGCGATCCGGCGAACTTGAAGAAGCCGGGATTGCGCGCTGCGAGGAACATCGCGGACGTGCCGCCCATCGACAACCCGACGACTCCGCGGTTGTCGGTGCTGCGCCAGTCGCGTTCGAGGATCGGCGGGAGTTCCTTGGTCAGGAACGTCTCCCACTGGTAGTTCTTGCCGTTGTCCTGATCGACCCAGTCGGAGTAGAAGCTGGACTGGCCGCCGATGGGCAGGACCACGTTGACGTTCTTGTCGGCGAAGTACGACTCGGCGTCGGTCTCGGCCGTCCAGCCGTTCTCCTGGTCGGTCGCGCGCAGGCCGTCGAGCATGTACACCTGCGGGAACGTGGCCTGCGGGTTGATGTTCCAGTCACGCGCGAGCAGCAGCTGAACCTGAATGGGCGTGCCCATCGAGGGCGACTGGATCCACAAAGCGACGCGGCGATCGGAGAGCCAGTCCACCGAAGTGACGGTGGCACCGGACGTCTGCGTGTACGCGGGGCCGGCCAACGCAACAGGGGCCGTCCTGGCGACGGGGGCAGCGGAGGCGACGGTCGTCGTCGCGAAGGGGATCATCAGCGCGGAAGCGACGGTCAGTGCTGCTGCCGCTCGCCGAGCCCGTGTGCCGGCCGATGTAGTCCGACCGAACCGAACAAGCTCAGTGCGCATGATGGTGACTCTCTTTCGACGTGACATTCGAAGGTCTCCTATCGAGACATGCTTCGTATGTCTTTCTACACGTGCCCGCTGCCGACGAGAAGCAGACGCGCTGTGACTGGTGGTGCAATTGTGAACAGAGGTGCCGCTAACGATCCGCTGGAACAGAAATGCCGCCCGGCGTAGGGACGCGGGCGGCACTTCCGGAGAACATGACGATGGTGAACGTCAGGCGTTCAGGGCTTCCAGGATCTGGCCGCGAGCCTTCCACAGCTCGGCTCCCCAGTACGGCCATGCGTGAATGCCGTTGGACGGGAAGCTGTAGGTGGCCGGGATGCCGAGAGTGTTCATGCGGATCTGGAATGCACGGGTGTTGGCGAGCGAGAGGGCCTCGAGCGCCATGCCGTTGGCGGTGTTGTAGAAATCGATCGGCGCGGCCGGTCGATCGAACTCGCCGGGCAGACCACTGGCGGCCGAGATGTACAGGGACATGCCCTCGAGCCTCGGTGCGAAGACGAACGGGTCGTTACGCAGCCACGCCGGGTTCCAGGGCGGTCCCCACATGGAGTCGACGTTGAAGCGTCCGGCATCGAGCATGGCGACGCGGATGGCCTCACGCATGCCGGGCGCGGAGATGTTGAGGTAGCCCGAGAGCGAACCGGCGAACTTGAACTGATCGCGGTGGTAGGCGGCGAGCGTCAGAGCGGCCGAGCCACCCATGGACAGTCCGAGTACACCGTTGTTGCTGCGCGAGACGCCGTAGTTCTCGAGGAACGCGGGCAGCTCCTGGGTCAGGAAGGTCTCCCACTTGTAGGTGACTTCCTGGCCGTTGAAGTTCGACGAGGTGTACCAGTCGCTGTAGAAGCTCGACTGACCGCCGACGGGCATGACCAGGGTCACGTTGTCGTTGGCGAACTGATCCTGCGCGTTGGTCTCGAACGTCCAGGCGTTGCGGTCGTCGCGTGCGCGCAGTCCGTCGAGCAGGTAGAGAGCAGCGTTGCCACCGCGGGCCGCCCATTGGACCTGAACCTTGATGGGGCCCATCTCGGACGGAACGATCAGGTCCTCACGGCCACCGGCGGGCGTTTGGTGCACGACGGGAGCAGGCGCTGCAACAGCGACCGCTCCACCGACGACACCGGCTGCGATGGGAAGGACGAGCGCGGCAGCACCGACGCCGAGCAGGCGCTGACGCCAGCGTGAAGACGCCTTCGGGGTTCTGCTGAGGCCGGCAAATCGCATGAATCGTGCTCTCTCTCATCTACGCGGTCTCCGCGACATGCGGCCCCCGGCAATCGAACAGGGCTTTCTGGGTGGCCCCTCGAGGCCAGGGACGATGTGGTCCCGAAAAACTGAGGTTCTGCTGTGAAAACAGGCGAACCGCTCGATGGAGGTTATTCCATCGAGCGGTTCCAAGGCAAAACTGTGATCAGCGTCCCAGTTTCACCTCGACGTTTCCTTGAAACAGGAGACTATCCTGCCCGGCCCCCGCTGAACAGGCCTGAAAAGTCGTGAAGTTTCACGAAGGGCCGGAAAGCGGGCGAAACGACCGAAACGAAGTGCGGCTGGTCAGCCACCGATGTTGGCGCTCAGGTCCGGTGCCATGATGCGGATCTGCTCGCCCCAGTAACCCCACTGGTGGGTACCGACGGCCGGGAACGCGTACGTGACGTTGTTGGCGCCGATGCTTGCCATCCGGATCTGGAACGCCCGGCTGTTCGCCAACGCGATGGCCTCGAGGCCCATGCCGTTGGCGGTGTTGTAGTAGTCGATGAAGCTCTGCGGGCGATCGAGTCCGCCGGGCAGACCGCTACCTGCGAACACCCATACGCGGGTTCCGTTGTCGCGCAGACGAGGCGCGAAGACGAACGGGTCGTTGCGCAGCCACGCCGGATCCCACGGCGGTCCCCACATCGCGTCGATGTTGTAGCGACCGGAGTCGAGCAACGCCAGACGCATCGCTTCACGCATGCCGGGAGCAGAGATGTTCAGGTAGCCGGACAGCGAGCCCGCGTAGCTGAACTGGTCCGGGTGGTAGGCGGCGAGCGTCAGAGCTGCCGATCCGCCCATGGAGATACCGATGACGCCGTTGCGGTTAGGGTTGAAGCCCCAGTTGGCGCGCAGGTTCTCACGCAGGTTCTGCGTCAGGAAGGTCTCCCACTTGTACGTGGTCTGTTGGCCGTTGAAGTTCGACGGTGCGTACCAGTCGGAGTAGAAGCTCGACTGTCCGCCGACCGGCTGGACGACGTTGATGTTGTATCCGGCCAGTACGGCACCGGCGTCGGTCTCGTGCTCCCAACCGGAGATGTCGGTGGTGGCCCGCAGCCCGTCGAGGAGGTAGACGACGCGGTCGGTGTTACCGTCCGCGGCGCGCCAGACGCGGCTCTTGATCGGACCCATCGACGAGTCCGTCCACACGTCGATGGCATTGCCGTCGAAGGCCGCGTTTGCAGTCGCGCCACCGCCGGCTACAGCCAATCCCAGTGGTAGGACCACTGCCATCAGCATGGACGTGGCGGCGCGGCGTCCCCAGGACCCACCCCGCTTGTCCTCGGACCGGCTCTTCCTTCTACCCAGCATGCACTCGACCTCTCAGCTGCTTCGTCGTCACATCGGTTACGCAATCAACGCTTGATCTCGCAAGTCCATCATGTCTGCCGCCCGACCACACAGGTCGGACGCATACACATCCTCCGCACTTATCGCGCGAAGGACGACCCCCGTTACATGATCGAGATAGCTCATCTTGGCGTCGACACCAATTCGGCGCAACCCGGTGACCTTTTCGTGTTCGGACACCTAATTGTCCGCCTTCAATATCGGAGCCGGAAGATCACATCGTTGTATTTCGTACTTCGGCACCCGATCGAACCGATATCCGGCGTAGAAGAGCGAACGCTTGACATTCCGGACGAACAAATCCTTCGTCAACGGCGCTCGATACGAGGTGAGCAGTTCCTGGGTGTCGGGGCAGGTCAGCGCAACCTGAGCCTCGGTGACCCAGTCCTCGTCCATGTACCAGGGCAGGTACGGATGAACGGCGACGAGGCCGAGATCGGCCACCACCCAGTCCGGATAGAGATTCTTGTCGTGTCCGATCCGGCCGTTCTCGAGCCGCTCGGTGTGCGACGCCAACGGGTACGCCAGTCCCATCTGGTCGATGACCCGCACGTCGAGGCCGACGTTCATGCTGGTCATTCCGAGGTTCAGGAAGAAGACGGTGTGACCGAAGCCACCTTCCGGGATGGGGAGTGGTGGGGGAACGACATCCCAGTACGTGAACTGCGCCGACGGCAACAGCAGGCCGCCGTCCGGAGTGTCCTCGATCGCCTCGACCATCCCGCGCATCCGCGGGTAGTCGAGGTAGTCCGCGGCCAGGATCGGGTGGGCGTGCCCGGTGTTGAGCGAGTAGAACGCCCGCTCGTCGACGATGCCACTGCGGCCGACGATCGAACCCTGCGGCATACCCGTCGTATTGGCAGCCACGACGGCCCAGACCACGATGCCGCCCCAGACGAAAAGATCGGCGAAGAATATCGCGGTGGCGCGGTCTGCAGACCATCGTTTCGGAAGGGCGACCGGCAGCACCGAAATCGGCAACAAAAGCGTGAACAATGCCGGCAACAATGTGCGGCCGTGCATGAAATCGCCGCCGACGCGAATCGCGTACAAAGCCAGCAGAAGGCCACTGATCAATACGAAGACGACCACGGCGGTCGGCGTCCGTAGCGCTGCGAGCCAGCCGCCGACGGTGCGGGGCAGGGACAACCGCACTCGGGAGGCCGACAGAACGGCACCGACGACGAGCAGTAGGAGTGGCAGCCACAGCAGGTACGGGCCCACGAGGTTGGACAGGTACTCGAACCCCTGCGACCACTTGGCTCCGCCGGCATCCTTCGACACCGCGGTGTTGGGGTACGGCAGGCCGTAGTAGCCCATGCGCCAGATCTGGTAGAGCACCGGCACGGCTCCGGCGAAAACGAACACTCGGAGCCTGGACGACCAACTCTGCGGGGCCAGGAAGATCATCGCCAGCGCGAGCACCGCCACGATGGACAGTTCCGGACGCACCAGCGGGCCGAGGCCGGCGAAGAACGCCAGCAGCAGCAGCTCGGCGCCACCGCTCCGGCGCTGGCCCCAGCGAACCATCAGCAGCCACAGCATCGCCAGCCAGAAGATGACCAGGCAGGTCTCGAGGCCGGACGTCGCGAAGTCGCGGGCAGGAGGAACCGCGATGTAGACCAGGACGCCTGCGGGCAGGAACAGGGTCTTCGATGCGGTACGTCCTCGCAGCGCGAACGTGCCGATCATCGCGATGACGACGGCGGCCGTGGACAGCACGAGCGCGATCGTCAGGACGACGTACTCGAGGCGTCCCTCGCTCAGCCAACTGCCTGCGTAGACGAGGTACGTCCAGATGGTGCTGGTGTTGGTCTCGACTCGTTCGCCCGCGTTGAACACCGGTCCGTTGCCGGCCAGCAGGTTGCGGACGGTGCGCAGCACGATCAGCCCGTCGTCGGCGATCCAGCGGCGCTCCCACGCACCCCAGAGGAACAACGCCCCGGTGACCACGGTCCCGATCCAGAAGACGGGCCGGGTGATCGATGCCCGAGCGGACTTCTCTTCTCGCGCGTCTCGCTGGTCAGGCGAGGTAGACAGCGACACCAACCACTCCGATCCACGCTATGGCGAGTAGCTGGAGAACCCTGTCTCCCAACGCGATCTCTTCGGGTTCGCCTGCCTCGCCGCCATCGACATCCACTGCGTATCGCAGGATTGCGATGGTAAACGGAATCATCGAGATCGCGAACCAGTTGGCGTCCGTGCCCGCGTCTTCCTGGAACGCCCACAGGCCGTAACAGATGACGACGGCCGTTGCCGACAGCGTCCAGACGAATCGCAGGTATGTGGTGGTGTAGTTCTCGAGCGATTTGCGGATCTTCGCTCCGGTGCGTTCGGCGAGCTGCAGCTCGGCGTAGCGCTTGCCGGCAGCCATGAAGAGCGATCCGAACGCCATGATCAGCAGGAACCACTGCGACAGCGGGATCGACGCGGCGACGCCACCGGCGATCGCGCGCAACAGGAAGCCCGAGGACACGATGCAGATGTCGAGCACGGCCTGGTGCTTGAGACCGAAGCAGTACGCCAGCTGGATCACGATGTAGACGCCGATGACCAGCGCCAGCTTCCAGTTCGCGAGGAACGACAGACCGATGGCGAGGGCGAAGGACACCACGGCCATCGCGTAGGCGATGTTGACGGGCAGCACGCCCGCGGCGATCGGCCGGAACCGCTTGGTGGGGTGTGCGCGGTCGGCCTCGACATCGAGGGCGTCGTTGACGAGGTAGACCCCGGACGCGGCGAAGCAGAACACGACGAACGCGAGCGCGACGGACAGCAGCACGTCGGGGTCGGTGACCGAGCCCGCCGCCAGCGGTGCAGCGAGCACCAGGACGTTCTTGACCCACTGACGCGGACGAAGCGCCTTGACGATGCCGTCCGCCAGGTTCTTCGGCGGCGCGCCTACGGGTGCGGCATCCTCGCTCATTTGTCTCCTTCGAACTTCACGACGGCCGCAGCCGTCAACGCGCCGAGTGCAGATCCTGCCAGCACATCGGTGGGGTAGTGGACTCCGAGCACCAAGCGCGAGAGCAGCATGGGTGGGACGAGGACCGCCGGTAACGGTAGCCCGGTCACTCGGCCGAGGAGAACCGCGGCGGCTGTGGTGGATGTCGCATGCGAGGACGGAAAGCTCAGCTTGCTGGGCGTCGAGACGTTGATGCGCACGGCCGGATCGTGGGGACGTGGCCGGCGCACGATTCGCTTGATGACGATCGACGCGGCGTGGGAGCCCACTGCCCCGACTGCCACCGAGGCCCACTGACGCCGACGCGGCTTGTCCAGCGCAGCACCGATACCGGCGATCGCGACCCAGCCGAGTGCGTGTTCGCCGAAGTGCGACATGCCGCGGGCGACGGTGATCGCGCCCGGTGTACTGCCGACGGTGCTCTGCACCTTCTCGAGGATCCTGACTTCCGTCGGGGCCTCGGTCTGGCCCTTACGCCTGGTAACGAAAGACACGTTCCCACGTTTCCTTACTGGTCAGGTGCGGCACGGCATCGCGATACCGAGCCTTGAGGGCGGGGAATTCGGCCGCCAACTGCTTGCGCAGCGACAGTGCTTCCTTGAGCAACGCCGCGGCCTGAGCGCGGTCTCGCTTGCGGTAGACGACGCCCCGGCCGTCGGCGGTGGTGACGGTGACGCCGTCGACCTGGGAGAGCAGGAACCAGCGCGCGTCGAGAGTCGGGACGTTGAGCTGTGGGCGGTCGTGATGCTGAGTGTGCGCAGGCTTTGCGTTGTGCAGCAAGCCTTTTGCCAATCGGCTGATCTTGGCGAGCGGGTTGGTCGGCAGCCCGACGGCTCCCACCTCCTCACCGGACGCGAGGGGCAGCTCCGTGGAACTGCCCACGACGACGGCGTCGGGAAATTCCTTGCGCAGTGCGTGCACGGTCGGCAGCGCGGTGGGGAGGATCTCGAGGATGTGCTCGGGGCCGGCCAAGAAGTCGCGGATCGCGAGGTTCTGAATGGCGACCGTCGAGTATTCGAGGCACAGCAGATGCTTGACCGTGGCCTTGATCGTGTCGAGCACCAGGCCCTTGCCGTCGCCCGGCATGTGCAGCGATGCGACCACGAGGCGGTTGCGCAGATGGAAGTACGCCTGCCAGTCGATGGCGTCGTCCTTGTCGCTCCACGCCATGTGCCAGATGGCCGCGCCCGGCAGTGTCACCGTCGGGTAGCCGGCTTCCCGTGCGCGCAACCCGTATTCGGCGTCGTCCCACTTGATGAACAGCGGCAGTGGCTGCCCCAGTTCCTCGGCGACGACGCGGGGGATCATGCACATCCACCAGCCGTTGTAGTCGACGTCGATGCGGCGGTGCAGCAGTTTGCTGGTGCGCAGCGGGTCCTCGGAAAAGTCGTGGTCGTACTCCACGTTCTGTGCGCCGGTCCACATGAAGTTGCCGCGATCGATCACTTCGCCCATGACGTGCAGGTGGCTGCGCGCCTGCAGGTTGAGCATCTGGCCACCGACGAGCGTGGGGACCTTGGCGAATCGCGACATCGCCAGCGCCCGCAGGATCGAGTCGGGCTCGATCTCGATGTCGTCGTCCATGAACAGAATGTGTTGGCACGAGGTGTTGTTCAGTGCCTCGTACATGATGCGGCTGTATCCGCCGGACCCGCCGAGGTTGGCCTGATCGTGGATGGCGAGTCGGCCGCCGAGGGCTGCTGCCGCCTCGTCGAACCCTGGCTCGTCCTTGGCCTTGCGGGTGCCCTGATCCGGCATGATGACGGCTTGGATCACGTCGAGCACCAACGGATCCGAGCCAAGGGCCACAAGGGCTTTGACTGCGTCGGCCGGACGGTTGAACGTGGGGATACCGACGGCAACGGTGGCCTCACCGGGAGCCTCGATCGGCGCGTACCAGCCCGCACTCTCGAGAACCACCTCGGAATCGGAGGTGATGTCGAACCAGATCCAGCCGCCGTCCTCGAACGGACCGAGATCGATCAGAAACTCTTGCGCCGCATCGCCGTCCACGGCTTCACGGCCCTCGACGTGGATGCGCGACGCATCGGCCTTGGACCGGTAGACGTCGATTCGGCAGTGTCCGGAGACCTCGACGCGCAGCACCACGGACTTCAGGACGCTGTAGCGCCGCCAGTAGCTCGCCGGGAACGCGTTGAAATAGGTACAGAACGACACCTCGGACTCGGAGCCGATCGTGACCGAGGTCCGCGAGAGCGAGTGTGCCCGTTTGGCGTTGGTGAGCGCCTCTTCGAGGTACAGCGTGCGCACGTCGAGCGGTTCACCGGAGCGCGGCAGCAACACCCGCTGCAGCAGTGACTTGCCGAGAACCGGCGCGGCGTCGGCGATGCCGTCCTCGAGGAGGTGCTTGGCGGTCACTTGTCGCCTGCCAGGGGTGCACCGGTCTCGAAGTGCGGAGCCAGGGTGTTCTCGTACATGTTCAACGCGCTCGCGATGGCCATGTGCATGTCCAGGTACTGGTAGGTGCCGAGTCGGCCACCGAACAGCACTCCGCTCGCGGCGGCTTCGGCCTTGGCGCGGTCGCGGTAGGCCTCGAGCTTCTGCCGATCGTCGGGGGTGTTGATCGGGTAGTACGGCTCGTCGCCGCTCTTGGCGAAGCGGGAGAACTCGCGCATGATGACCGTCTTGTCGGTCGGGTACTGGCGCTCGGGGTGGAAGTGACGGAACTCGTGGATCCGGATGAACGGCACGTCGCCGTCGTTGTAGTTCATCACCGGGGTGCCCTGGAAGTCACCCGTCGGAAGTACCTCGGTCTCGAAATCGATTGTGCGCCAACCCAGTTCGCCCTCGGAATAGTCGAAGTAGCGGTCCAGTGGGCCGGTGTAGACGATGGGAGCGTCGGGGCTCTCGGCCACGAGCTCGGCCTTGACGTCGAACCAGTCCGTGTTCAATCGGACCTCGATCTTCTCGTCGGCGGCCATCTTCTCGAGCCACGCGGTGTAGCCGTCGACCGGCAGTCCCTCGTAGGTGTCGTTGAAGTAGCGGTTGTCGAACGTGTACCGCACCGGCAATCGGGTGATGTTGCCCGCGGGCAGGTTCTTCGGATCGGTCTGCCACTGCTTGGCGGTGTAGTCCTTGATGAACGCCTCGTACAGCGGGCGCCCGATCAACGAGATCGCCTTCTCCTCGAAGTTCTGCGCATCCTTCGAGTCGAACTCGTCGGACTGCTCTTCGATGAGTGCCCGCGCCTCGGCAGGCGAGAAGTACTTGCCGAAGAACTGCGAGATCAGGCCCAGGCCCATCGGGAACTGATACGACTGGCCCTTGTGCAGGGCGAAGACACGGTGCTGGTAGCTCGTGAAGTCGGTGAACTGGTTGACGTAGTCCCAGACCCGCTTGTTCGAGGTGTGGAACAGATGCGCGCCGTACTTGTGGATCTCGATACCCGTCTCGGGCTCGGCCTCGGAGTACGCGTTGCCACCCAGGTGGTGCCGCCGATCCAGCACGAGGACACGCTTGCCCAACTGGGACGCCGCCCGCTCCGCCACGGTCAGTCCGAAGAACCCGGATCCGACGACGATGAGGTCGTATCGGCCGGTCACGGAGGCGTCGGAAGAGGTGGTCTCGGGGCTTACAGCAGTCACGGGCAACCAGGGTATCCGACGATCGTGACCGCTCTGCCCCGCCAGGCGTCGGTCGGCCGGTCGGATGTCAACCGGGCAGGCGTCGAAGCAGGTAGGTATCCATCACCCAGCCGTGCCGGGACTTGACCTCCTCGCGGGCGCGGCGAATCTCGCCCAGCACGTCGTCGAGCGGACCCGACACCAGCTTCTCGTCCGCCGTCCCCAGGTTGGCACCCCAGTGGATGCCCCACCCTGCGCCGGTCAGCGCGCTGCAGGCCAGCTTGCCGTCGAGCATGACCACGAGGTTGTCGAGACCGGCCGCGACATCGCCTGCCAGGTTGCGGCCGGTGGTGATGACGATCGGCCCGCCGATGCGGTTGAGCACGAGGCGGTGACTCGCCGCCAGCATCGACACGCTGGAGATACCGGGTGTGACATCGAACTCGATGTCACCGCGCAACGCGGCCAGTCGCTCGACGACGCGGATCGTGCTGTCGTACAGCGCGGGGTCTCCCCAGACGAGAAATCCGACGACGGTGCTGTCGGCGAGGCCGTCGAGCACATCGGCGTAGGCGCGGGCGCGGGCGTCGTGCCAATCGAGGACAGCGGTCTCGTACTGCCGGGGCGATCGGTCGCGTGGCGGGTCGGGCACCTCGATCACCCGGTAGCTACCGCCGTGATGGCGTTCGAGGATCTCCTGCCTGGCTGTTGCGAGATCGCCGACGGAGGCACCCTTGTCCGCGACGATGAACACGTCGACGGCCCGCAGTTTCTCGACGGCCTGGACGGTCACCTGATCCGGGTGTCCACCGCCGATGCCGATCAGATGGATTCTCACGAGCGGTCCCGGCACGCGTCGTACAGGTGGGATTCGGTGACGACGCGTCGAGCCAGGGCTGGCCCCACCAGAATCACCGCCGCCTGTCGTAGGTCGGCGGCCTCGACCTGATCTGCGATGTCGGCCAGGGTGCCGCGCAGGATCAGCTCGTCCGGCTTGCTGGCATGGAAGACGACCGTGGCGGGGCACTCGGGACCGTAGAACTCAATCAGTTCGTCGGCGATGATGCGAGTGCGGGTGATCGCCAGGTGCAGCGCAAGCGTTGCCCTGGTGGCGGCGAAGTTCTTCAGCGCCTCGGTATCGGGCATCGCCGTCGAGCGGGCCTGTGCGCGGGTGAGCACCACCGACTGCGTCACCTCCGGAACCGTCAGCTCGACGCCCAGTGCGGCGGCTGCGGCCGCGTAGGCAGGAACACCAGGGGTGACGTCCCAGGGCACGCCTGCAGCGTCGAGTCGAGCGGACATCTCCGCCAACGCGGAGTAGAGGGACGGGTCGCCCGAGCACAGGCGCGCGACGTCCTCGCCGCGCTCGTGGGCAGCGACCAACTCTTCGGTGATGGCATCGAGGTCGAGTTTCGCGGTGTCGACCAGCCGGGTGCCTGCAGAGCAGTGTTCGAGGATCGCGTCGTCGATGTAGGTGCCGGCGTAGACGCAGACCGGGCTCGATCGCAGGAGCTCGACCGCTCGCAGCGTGAGCAGGTCGGCAGCGCCCGGTCCGGCTCCGATGAAGTGCACAGTCACAGCTCGAAAGCGTAGGTGGGCAGGAGTGGAGCCTGCGGAACGACCCAGGAGTGCAAGCCCCGACGCGCCGCGCCACTCGAACTTCCCGCCGATGGCTAACTGTCAAGCTAAGGTTTAGCCTTGTGTCTGATGGGACTCATGTTGCTGATGTGATTCATGTTGTTCAGTAGCTGGAGATCCTACGACGCGTACCTACCAACAACCAGGGAGTACCGCCTTGCCGAACCGTCGAACGAAGCCGTCGATCGTTCTCGGTGCTGTCGCACTACTGGCCGTCGCAACCCCCTTTGCGGTCGCAGGCCTCACCGACAGCACGACAACCGGAGTTCGACCGGCCAACGAGACAACCCCGGTCACCGTGCCGACCAAGATCGTCGAGACCGCGCTGAGCTCCGCACCGGACATCGTCATTCCGTTGCAGGAACTCACCGGACTGCCGTTGCCGGATCTGCGGCTCTCCGATCTGAAGTACCTACCGCTGCCGGATTCCATCGTGATCCCGCCGATCGAAATCCCGGACATCCCGGGCCTGACCACGCCCGCGCCGGGCAACGCGACAGCACAGGCACCCGTTCCCCGGGTCGATGCATCCGCGCCGGTCAGTCCCCTGCCCGTGAATCCGGAAGCTGCCGATCCGACCGGCCCGCCGCTCGGTGCCGCCGTCAAGGAAATCAAGCAGGACACTCCCTTCAGCATGGTGGCCCTGACCTCCGAGCAGCTCGACGGTGCAGCCGCTCAGGTTCGCCGGCAACTCGAGGACGGATCCTGGGGCCCGTGGCTCGAGACCGCGCCGGTGGACACCACTGCGAGCGACGCCGTTCCCGCTGCGGAAAAGCAAGGCACCGAACCGATCTTCGTCGGACTGACCAATGCAGTGCAGGTGCTGCTGACGCCGCTGACGAGTAGTGCAGCTCCCGAAAGCTTCGCAACTGCACCGGTTCCCGAGGTTCCGGTCGTCGAGCTGCCTGCTGCCGACGCCCCGGCCGAGGTGCCCGCTGCTGCCGAACAGCCGTTGGGCTACACCCCGGCGTCGTCGAGCACGCCTCTGCGTCAACAGGATCCGGCACCTGTCGATCCCGCGGCACCGGCACCTGCAGTCGAGGCACCTGCAGCAGATCGCGCCCAGCCCGAAGCCGCGCCGGAAGGCACGGTGGATCAGTTGGCTGCTGCGGTCGATGACATCAGTGCCGTACTCATCACCCCCGGCACGTCGCCGGTCGACTCGGCATTGAACGACATCGCCACGCCCGTCGCCGGTGACGCAGGCCCCAAGGTCATCACCCGCGCTCAGTGGGGTGCCGACGAGTCGATCCGTTGCGCCACACCGACTGTCGACGACTTCCTCGGCGGTGCCACAGTGCACCACACCGCAGGCAGCAACGACTACTCCAAGTCCGAATCGGCCGAGATCGTCCGCGCCATCTACGCATACCACGCGCAGACACTCGGTTGGTGCGACATCGGCTACAACGTCCTCGTCGACAAGTACGGCCAGATCTTCGAGGGCCGCGCGGGCGGCTTGGACAAGCCGGTCCAGGGCGCACACTCGGGCGGGTTCAACGAGAACACGATGGGCATCGCCATGATGGGCGACTACTCCAACGAGGATCCCTCGCAGGAGACCATCGATTCGGTCGGCAAGTTCCTCGGATGGCGACTCGGCAAGGCCGGTCTCGACCCGAAGGGCACCACCACGATGACCTCGGAGGGAACGGATTTCACGTTTGTCGGCCGCGGCCAGAGTGTCGACCTGCCGGTGATCTTCGGCCACCGCGATGTAGGCAACACCGAATGCCCCGGTGACGCCGGATACGCACGACTCGGAGAAATCCGCGACATCGCTGCGGCAAACCTCGGCGGCGGCGGAGATGCCACTCCGGCATCACCCGACGCTCCCGATACCGCACCCGATACCGCGGTGACCGACCCGGCACCGTCACGACCGGGCACGGACGCCAGTTCCACTCTGGGCGAGAACATCCCGGCCCTGGTCGCCGAGCTGCAGCGGCTGGCGGCGACCAGTCCCGTCGCACAGAAGTGGTTGGCGTCGGGCGGAGAAACCGGCTCGCTCGGCGTTCCGGTGAGCGGTCTGGTGCAGGTGAGCGGCGGCCGTGAGAAGGCGCAGTTCGCCAACGGCGAGATCATCACCAACATGGCCGGTCAGGCCGTGGCCGTGATCGGCAAGATCTTCCAGCAGTACGTGCAGCAGGGTGGCGTCGACGGCATCCTCGGCCTGCCGATCACGGACGAGTTCCGGGTGCCGGAGGGCTTCCGTACCGACTTCGAGAACGGTTCGCTGATCTTCAACGAGCTCACCGGAATCGTCACCACGGTGATCAAGACGTACAACGACACCTACAACGCGGAGATGCAGAACCCCGTCGCAGCACCGGTGGAACCGGCTCCTGCACCTGAGCCTGCTCCCGCACCGGAGCCCGCACCCGCGGGCTGAGTTCCGACAGTCGACCAGGGCCGAGTCACCACGGTGACTCGGCCCTTGTCGCGTTCGGATATGCCGGGAGACCCGAGGGTCACCACCAGCGTTCGAGAACCTGTGCCACTCCGTCTTCTGCGTTGGTGACGGTCACCTCGTTCGCCGCCGCGACGGCAGCGGGATGCGCGTTGCCCATCGCCACGCCCAGTCCCACCATCGACAGCATCGGCACGTCGTTGGGCATATCGCCGAAGGCCACGATGTCCTTGACGTCCACCGACAGCGTCTCGGCGACCTTGGCCAAGCCCGATGCCTTGGTGATGCCCGGTGCCGACAGCTCGATGAGTCCGTTGTCGGTGGAGAACGTCAGGTCGGCTCGACCGGAGATCAGCGGGGACAGGATGTCGGCCATGTGTCCGCTGGTGGAGCCGGACAACCGGATCAGCAGCTTGACGGCCGGAACGTCGACCACGTCGTCCTCGGTCATCTCGACGTTGTCCGGGTTCAGCCAGGCGTGCTCGTATCCCGGGGAGCTGACGAACTGCGGTGTGGCCGAGTCGTGCGCCGTCCGGCCCACTCGCTCGGCGGCAAGTCCGCAGCCGGGCAGCGCGCGATACGCGACGTCGGCCAACCACTGCAGCGTCTCGACCGACAGCGTCTCGGCGCTGAGCACGCGATCGTTGGCGGCGTCGTAGATCACCGCACCGTTGGCGCACACCGACATCGGCGCGTATCCCAGCTGATCGACGACGGGGTGGATCCACCGCGGCGGCCGGCCGGTGGACAGCACGAACGGAACTCCGTCGGCCACGACGGCCGAGACGGCGCGCTTGGTGCGCTCGGTGACACGTTCATGCTGGTCGAGCAGGGTGCCGTCGACGTCGCTTGCGACGAGTCGGGGGGCGAGGCGGGTGGTGTTCGGCGCGTTGGTCATCGTGACGTCATTCTGCCCTAGTGTCGAAGCACCCTGTTTTCGACATGCACGTCTTCGATGTGGAAGGAACGGTAGATGACATCTGTGAACCGTCAGATCCGGCTGGCCCAGCGCCCGGTGGGACGTCCCGACGAATCGACGTGGAACCTCACCGAGGAACCGATTCCCACTCCTGGCGACGGCGAATTCGTCGTCACCGTCGACTACGTCTCTCTCGACCCGGCCATGCGCGGCTGGCTCAACGATGCGCGCTCGTACGTGCCGCCCGTCGGCATCGGCGAGGTGATGCGAGCGCACGCCGTGGGCCGGGTGCTGGAATCCCACCATCCCGATTATGCAGTCGGAGAGATCGTTTCGGGTTCGTTCGGCGTCACCGAGCATGCACTGTCGGACGGCACGGGGGTACAGAAGGTCGACGAATCCATCGCGCCTGCTCCCACCTGGCTCGGAGCACTCGGATTTCCCGGGCTCACGGCCTATTTCGGTCTGATGGACGTCGGCAAGCTCACCGAAGGCGATACCGTGGTGATCTCCGGAGCCGCCGGTGCCGTGGGCAGTATCGCGGGGCAGATCGCGAAAGCCAGGGGAGCCACTGTGATCGGCATTGCCGGTGGACCCGAGAAGTGCGCGTGGCTCACCGAAGAACTGGGCTTCGACGCGGCGATCGACTACAAGAACGAGTCGGTGTACAAGGGCCTGAAGGCGGCTGCACCGAAGGGCATCGACGTGTATTTCGACAACGTCGGCGGCGAAATCCTCGACGCGGCCCTCTCCCGACTGCGCAAGGGAGCGCGAGTGGTGTTGTGCGGAGCGATCTCCGGCTACAACGCGACGGACCCGCAGCCCGGCCCGGCGCACTACTTGTCCTTACTGATCAATCGGGCATCGATGACGGGGTTCATCATCTTCGACTACCTCGATCGCTACCAGGAGGGCATCGAGGCCCTGTCCGAACTGCTCACCAGCGGCAAGATGACCGCGCGCGAGCAGATCGAGATCGGCGGAGTCCCCGCTTTCGGGTCGACCCTGAACCTGCTGTTCGACGGGGCGAACACCGGCAAGCTGGTTCTCGAGGTCGGCGAACGCACCCACGACTCGGAATTATGACGCCGCCTCGTTCGTTGAACCCCACGTATCGACCGATAAAGAACTAGGAGAGCAACGATGTCTGCAGCCACCGAAACCGCCATTCTCGCCGGAGGATGCTTCTGGGGAGCCGAAGAGCTCGTCCGCAAGCTCCCGGGAGTGATCTCCACCCGCGTCGGCTACACCGGCGGCGAGGTCCCCAACGCCACGTACCGCAACCACGGCAATCACGCCGAGGGCCTCGAGGTCGTCTACGACCCCACCCAGACGACATACCGGGACCTGCTGGAGTTCTTCTTCCAGATCCACGACCCCACCACCAAGAACCGTCAGGGCAACGACATCGGAGCCAGCTACCGCTCGGCGATCTTCTACCTGAACGACGAGCAGAAGCGCGTCGCCGAGGACACCATCGCCGACGTCGACGCGTCGGGACTGTGGCCCGGCAAGGTCGTCACCGAGGTGACCCCGGCCGGCGATTTCTGGGAGGCCGAGCCCGAGCACCAGGACTACCTGCAGAAGTACCCCGAGGGATACACCTGCCACTGGGTGCGTCCGGAATGGAAGCTGCCGCGTCGGGCCAACGCCTAGGAGCGGCTGCGCCGCATGTGAGTGGAACCTCGTAGCCTGCTACGAGGTTTCACTCACAAGGGCGGGGCACCCAGATCCGCCATATCCAGGACGGATCTGTACCGAACGTCGTTGAGCGTCAACCGATTCAACGCCTCGTTCACCTGAGCGGACGGCATCGTCTCCACCTCGGTGACGATGCCGTTCGCGCCACAGAAGTCGAGTAGATCCTGGGTGTACTTTCGTCCGCCGCTGCCCGCGGACGCCAGGCTCTTTCGTCCGATCAGCAGATCCAGCACATCGACCGTCGTCGAGCCGAGATAGCCGACCGTGCACAGTGTTCCGTCGAGCGCGAGGCAGCGCAGGTACGGCGAGAGATCGTGATCGACCGGAACGCAGTCGATGATCAGGTCCAGCGTTCCTGTCCGTGATTGCACGTCTTCCGCATCGGTCGACACGACGACGTGGTGGGCTCCCAGCCTCGTCGCGTCGCTGACCTTGGTTGCGCTGCTGGTGAATACGGTGACCTCGGCACCGAGAGCGCGTCCCAGCTTGACTGCCAGGTGACCTAGTCCGCCGATTCCCGCGACGCCGAGCCTGACGCCAGGGCCGACGTTCCACCGCCGCAATGGCTCCCACACCGTGATTCCTGCGCACATCAGCGGCGCGACGCCGGCCGGATCCAGGTTCTCGGGGCGGTGGTAGACGAACTTGTCACGCACCACGTACTCGTCGGCGTATGCACCGCGAGTAACGGATCCATCGTGCCGATCGTGACCGCCGTAGGTGAGCGTCGGGAATTCGCGACAGAAGTTCTCCTGCCCGGCTGCGCACATGTCGCACGTGCCGCACGAATCGACGATGTTTCCCACCTCAACCGCGTCGCCGACGGCGAAGTCGGTCACCCGGGTGCCGATTTGAGTCACTTCGCCGACGAACTCGTGTCCGGGTACCACCGGGAAGTCGCCCGGACTTCGCGTCGAATGCAGATCTGTGTGGCAAACCCCGCAGTAGGTCACCCGCACCGCCACGTCGTCGCCGCGCAGTTCTCTTCGCTCGAAGTTCCATCGCTCGAGTGGCGTCGTCTCGTCGACGGCTCGATAACCGGTCGTTGCTCGCATGTGCACTCTTTCTCGAAAAGTAACCAACTGGTTGGAAACGTTAGCCGCTGCTTCGACGGTTTTCAACCAACCAGTTGGAAATGTAGGGTCGGCCCATGGGAGATTCGACCGCCACGCGTGCCCGACTACTGGCGGCGGCCACCGAGGAATTCGCGACGCACGGGATTGCCGGCGCACGTGTGGACCGCATCGCGGCGGAAGCGAAGTCGAACAAATCCCTGATCTACAGCTACTTCGGCAACAAGGACGCCCTGTTCGACATCGCGTTCGACACACGAGTCGACACCGACATCGAGAACATCGTCTTCACCCCGGACGACCTACCGGGCTACGCGGTCAGGCTCTACGAGATGTATCTCGACGACCCGACGCTGGTACGACTGCTGACGTGGGCACGTCTCGAGCGCACCCCGGCCGGGCCGCTGTTCGACCGCAGACCCGGACACGACGACGAGAAATACGCGATGATCGCCGACGCCCAACGGACCGGGCTGCTGGTGGACGACGTGGACGCCGCCGACATCTGGTCGATGCTCATCGCGCTGGCCGGGACGTGGGCTCAGGCGGCGATCATCCATACAGCCGACCGCAGCGAACCCGAGGCCGCGCACGATCGACGCCGGGCTGCCCTCGCCGCAACAGTCCGGCGGGCGTTCTGCCGATCCCCGGGGTAAGCGAAGCAGCGGTCGAACTACCGCGCACATGGGAGCCGAAGTTGCGACACTGATCCGGTGACCTCCGACAGAACTCCTCGGTCGATGGCCGACGTCCTTCGTTCGCCGCGTTTCTGGCTCGCGCCCATTCTGGTGGTGTCGGCACTGATGTCGTTCCTCGCCGCGCTGTACCTGGGCGGCGTGCTCGACCCCAGGGGCAATCTGCACGACCTCCCCATCGCGATCGTGAACCAGGACGAGGGCGACACCCTCGCGGGCGAGCAGCGCAACATCGGCAACGACATCGTCGAGGGTCTGCTGCAGAACGTCGATTCGGAGAAGGTTGACTTCCGGGAAGTCGGTCCGGCGCAAGCTCAATCACTGCTGTCGACGGCCGAGGCCTACGGTTCCATCGTCATCCCCAGCGATTTCACCAAGAGAATGGGAATCCTCGCCCAGGCGAGCGTGATTCCCGGGGACGTCGAGAAGCCGATCATCACGGTCTACACCAACCCACGTGCCGGCAGTTTCGGAATGTCACTCGTGACCGGAGTGGCGACACCGGCGTTCGAGTCGGTCAATGAAACTGTGGGACAGCAGATCACCGAGCAGGTACGCCAACAGCTCGGCGAGACTCAGCTCGCCGGTGCAAGTGCTCTCACCCTCGCGCAGCCGATCGATGTGATCGTTGCACAATACGATCCTCTGCCCGACGGCACCGGCGGTGGCCTGTCCGCCTTCTACTACGCGCTCTTGCTCGTCCTTGCGGGCTTCACCGGTGCGACCATCGTCAGCGCACTCGTCGACGGCCTACTCGGATTCACGCCCACAGAGATCGGTCCCAAGTACATCCATCGGGGACCGACCCTGATCAACCGCTTCCAGACGCTGCTCGTGAAGTGGCTCGTCATGGTCGTACTGGCCATGCTGGTGTCTGCCCTGTATCTGCTGATCAGTCATCTGCTCGGTATGCCGATCACCCACGCCTGGACCCTGTGGATGTACGGCGCGTTCGCGATCACCGCGGTCGGCATCACGGCATTGGCGGTGATGTCCGCGTTCGGCACCGCAGGACTGCTGATCAATTTGATCGTGTTCATCATCCTGGCGTTGCCGTCCTCGGGTGGCACCATTCCCCTCGAAGCCAGCCCGCGGCTCTTCACCTGGCTCGCGCAGTTCGAGCCGATGCACCAGATTTTCCTCGGCACCCGCTCGATCCTGTACTTCAACGCCTCACTCGACGCAGGGCTGCTGCACTCGGTGGGCATGACGTCTCTCGGACTGCTCATCGGGCTCGTGTTCGGTGTGGTGTTCACCCGCATCTACGACCGCAAAGGCCTCGACCGAAGCCTCGATTCACCGGGCGCTCACAGCTGACGCCAGTACACTCGATCCAATGCTTGCTGTGAATCCGGCCGGGAGCGTGGCACCCCGACGCGCCTTCCACGCTTACCTCGACGTCGCCATCGTCGTCCTCGTACTCGTGGGCACCAACCTCATCGCGCACTTCACCACGGTGTGGGCCAGCATCGCGACGGTTCCGATCGCCGCGGTTCTGCTGGTAGTCCTGGCGAACCGGCGCGGTCTGGGGTGGGCCGAACTGGGACTCTCTCCCAAGCAATGGAAGACCGGATCTCTGTACGCACTCGGAGCCGTCGGGGTCGTCCTGACCGTCGTCGCGATCGGTGCGTTGCTGCCGCTGACTCGGCCGTTCTTCATGGCCGACCGATACGCAACCGTTTCTGCAGCCATCGTCGCATCGATGATCGTCATTCCGCTGCAGACCGTCATCCCGGAGGAACTCGCATTCCGCGGGGTGCTGCACGGCACGCTGGGGCGCATCTACGGAGCTCGAGGCGTGTTCGCTGCAGGATCCCTGCTGTTCGGTCTGTGGCACATCGCGTCGTCGCTGGGGCTGACGGCGGGCAACGTGGGGCTGAGCGGATTTCTCGGTGGCGGGCTGTTCGGGCAGATCGTCGGTATCGCGTTGGCCGTCGTGGCGACTGCGGCGGCGGGTGTGGTGTTCACGTGGCTGCGCAGCCGCAGCGGAAGTTTGATCGCCCCCATCGCCCTGCACTGGTCGTTGAACGGACTCGGCGCGCTGGCCGCTGCTCTGGTCTGGCACGCGTCGGTGAGCTGACGAGCATGACCGAGCCGACCAGCATGAAAGACGACCTGCACCAGTACCTGCGGATCGACCGCGAGAACATGCTGTGGAAGCTCGACGGCCTCACCGAGTACCAGAAACGACGGCCGATGACGCCGACGGGGACGAACCTCCTGGGGCTGATCAAGCACCTGGCGATCGTCGAATACGGCTACTTCGGCCTCACCTTCGGCCGCGAATTCCCGGCCCGATTCACCGAGCTGGAGAAATCAGCTGCGGCGCGATCGAACTCCGACATGTGGGCAGCCGCCGACGAATCCTCCGAGTTCATCGTCGACCTGTACCGCGAGGCTTGGTTGCACGCCGACAAGACCATCGAATCGAACGACCTCGACACCGTCGGACGCGTCCTGCACTGGCCCGCCGAGAAGCAGGAAGTCACGTTGCACCGCGTACTGGTGCATGTGTGCATCGAAACGAATCGACATGCCGGACACGCAGACATCGTGCGCGAGCTCATCGACGATTCCGTCGGGCTGCGACTGGGGAACGAAAACATGACCGACGGCGACGCAGCATGGTGGGCCGCCTACCGAGATGAACTGGAAACCGTTGCCAGAGAAGCTGACTGAGCGCATCACCTGACGTCAGGTTTTACCAACGCCTAGCACACGCCACCGACAGGTTCTGGATAGCGAATAGTTAAGCAGGACAATAGTTTTCGATTGCACTATGGTTTCCAGTCGAACGCGCGTTCGATACACTGGCTTCCATGACCACGGAGATCTGGCAACTGAGCGAGAGCGAACTGCTCGCCGACGCCGCCGCGGTCTCCCATCAAATCCAGTTGCTCGAAGCCCGCCGGATCGCTCTCGTCGCCGAGATCGACACCCGCGTGAGCCGGGAGAAACTCGGCGTCCCCGGACCCGCCGGATGGCTGACCTCCACCACCCTGCTCTCACCGTCCAAGGCCACCAAGATCGTCGCCCTCGCCCGCGGCATGGCTGCGTTTCCCGACATCGCCGACGCCGTGAACACCGGCGTGATGACCATCGACCACGCTGCCCTGATCCTTGCCTTCGCCGAAACCCCACCGGAACACCTGCCGCAAAAGGGTCGCGATGCCGCGCGCGCCGCCTTGATCAAAGCTGCGACAGGACCCGACGCACGCACCGGCCGCATCCGAGCAGCGATCACCAGACTCGAAGACAGCTTCGGCACCAAGAAACCACCCGCCGAGAACCCCGACCGCAACGAACTCTTCGCCTCCAAGATTTTGAACGGTCGGCTGGTGTTGCAAGGTGATTTCGATGCGATCACCGGCGAAAAGCTGCTCACCGCACTCTCCCCGCTGACCGAACCCCACCCCGCCGCCGACGGCACCCAAGACCAGCGCAGCCCCGCCAAACGCAGAGCCGACGCCTTCGGCCACATCCTCGACCACTACCTCGCCTCCAGCGATCGCCCCATCGAAGGCGGAGAACGCCCCCACCTGAACCTGCACATCCGGTTGCAGGACCTCACCGACCTCCAGAACTGCGGCGGCGAAGACGACATCACCGACGACGAAACCTCACGCGCAGCAACAGAATCCGAGACCGACACAGTCGATCTCGTCGACATCATTACCGGCAACCCCGTAGACACCGACGCAGAAACCGAACCGGACAACGAAAACGGCAGTGGCAGTGGCAGTGGCAGTGGCAGTGGCGATCACGGTGAAGGCGGAGCTGCTGATCGTGGCGCGTATCGAGACTTGTTCGGCGACGGCGCTTCGGTCGGGTGGCTGCCATGGATGGGGCCGCTCTCGCGCAACACCTCCCGCCAGTTGGCGTGTGATTGTGTCCTGACCGCGATCGTGATGGACGAGAACGGCAACCCGTTGAACCTCGCCCGCACCGCCCGCACCGTCACCGCCAAACAACGCAGAGCCCTCACCGCCCGCGATCACGGCTGCGCGTTCCCCGGCTGCGGAAAACCTGCCGCCTGGACCGAAGGACACCACATCTGGCACTGGGGCGACGGCGGCCCCACCGACATGAACAACCTCGTCCTACTCTGCGGGTTCCACCACCGACTGATCCACCACAGTGACTGGGAAGTGTTCATCGGCACCGACAACCACCCCTGGTTCGTACCGCCAGCAACCGTCGACCCCTACCGACAACCCCGACCATCCCACGCCCGAGCAGGCCCCCACATCGCCTGAACCCGCCCACAGACCACTCCAGCCCCGCACCGAGAACACCGGTGCGGGGCTGGAGAAGGTTGGATCAGGAACCAGAAGGAGCGACAGGTGGTGCGGGAGGAGTAGCGCCATCGGCCGGAGCCGGGGGTGCAGGCGCAGTCGCATCGTCTCCCTCAGCACCCGGAGTCGGCGGCGCAGGCGGCGTCGCACCATCAGCCGGAGCAGGCGGCGTCGCACCGTCGGCCGGAGCGGGCGGCGTCGCACCGTCTTCCGGTGCGCACAGGGCACCCGGTCCACCCTTACCCGGCCCACTCGGACCTGGGCCACCCTCTCCCGGTCCACCCTTGCCCGGACCACCCGCGGGCGGAGCAGGCGGGGTTTCGCCGTTACCCGGAGCAGGCGGCGTCGCATCATCGGACGGGGTGGGAGCCGTCGATCCGTCGCCGGAGTCCGGAGCGGCCGGCACCGCAGGTGCATCCGACCCGCCACCGCCGTCGGTCCGCTCCCCGAGCGTCGACGACGACGCGACCGTGGACACTCCGGGCGAGACGTCCGGCCCGGTGGCAGCAAATACTGCCGACGCGACAAGCGCCCCTACTGCGAGTCCCGCCGCCGCTGTTGCCACCAGTGGCACACGGCCCTTCGATCGCTTCGGCTTGTTCTGCTGGGGAGCAGCGGGCTCGGCCGGGTTCGAGGCGGCGGGGATCGGCTGGGTCTGATCGTTCACGTTCACTCCTTGTTCGCACTGTCTCGTTCGATTCGTTCTGTCACCGACCCTGCCGCCGCTAGCTGAAGTCACCCTGAAGCTGGGCGCATCTTCAGGATCACTTCAGCTGGTGAGTGACAATCGAGGAATGACATACAGTTCCGCTCCCCGGGTGATGGTGGTGGAGGACTCGCTGCCCATCCGAGAAGCGCTGGTGGCCGCGTTCGAGGACGCGGGATTCACCGCCGCGTCCTTGCCCGACGGCGACGACTTCGAGACCACGATGGCCGGCTTTCGCCCCGATGTCGTGATTCTCGACGTCATGCTGCCGGGTGCTCGGGACGGGTTCGCGTTGATCGACATCGTCCGCCAGAGCAGCGATGCGGGAATCATCATGGTCACCGCGAAGGACCGGTTGGAAGACCGCCTGCGTGGTCTGAGCGACGGTGCAGACGACTACGTGGTCAAGCCGTTTCAGCTCGACGAGGTGGTCGCGCGAGCCAGATCGGTGCTGCGTAGACGCGGCAGGTCGTCGGACGCAATCCAAGTGGGCGATCTACTCGTGGACGAATCCGCGGGGGTGGTCACCCGCGCCGGCCACGTCCTCGACCTGACGGCGACCGAACTCCGGTTGGCAACCTTCCTCGTCGCGCAGCGCGGTCGCACTGTCTCGAAAACGTCGATACTCGAATCGGTTTGGGGCTACGGCGCGTACGACGCCAACCTGGTGGAAGTGCACGTCAGTGCGTTGCGCCGCAAGATGGAAGCCCACGGACCGCGGTTGATTCACACTGTCCGCGGCCTCGGTTACGCTTTGCGGGCACCGCAGTGAACCGCACACCGACGCCGTCGTTGCGTACGCGAGTGGTCGCCACCGTTGTCGTCCTGTTCGCGGTGCTGCTACTTGTGGTCGGCGCATCGGTGGATGTGGTTCTGGGCCAGCAGCTTCGACGCGATCTCGATGCTCGCTTGAGCGATCGGGCCGACCGAGCGGTCGAACTGGTCGACAGCGGGGTCAGCGCGCAGGACTTGGTGCAAGCCCTGCAGGGTGACGCTATCCGAGTTCGGATCACCACCGCCGACGGAACGGTCTACGGTGTGCCCGGTGGCGAGCCTCCCGCGCAGGGCGATCGGCCCGCGGCACCCAACCCTCCGTCCGGCCCGTCGAATGCGCCCACTCCCCCGGGACCGCCCAATCCGCCTGCCCCACGTTCCGATTCGCTGGAGATCACGAAGCCCCTACCCGACGGATCGACACTGTCACTCCTCGGCGACACCACCGCGATCGCCGATGTTCGCCAACAGTTGCGCATTCTGATGGTGGGTGCCGGTGCAGTCACTCTGCTCCTGGCCGCCGCCGCGCTGATCTACGCGGTCAGGCGAGCACTGTCGCCCCTGGACTCGATGACGTCCGTTGCACGCCGAATCACCAACGGCGACAGAGGAAGACGGCTACTACCATCCAAGCCGAAGACAGACCTGGGCCGCACCGCATCGGCCGTCGACGAGATGCTCGACGCCCTCGAGGACGCCGAGCAGAAAGAGGCCGCGGCCGCGCAGGCGGCGCGCCGAGCGGAGGAGGACATGCGCCGATTCCTGGCCGACGCGGCACACGAACTGCGCACACCGGTGGCCGGGATCTCGGCGTTGGCTCAGTCGCTGCAGCGCGACGCCGAGCACCGCCCCGATCGGGTCGGCAGGTGGAGCGAACTGTTGGTCGGCGAGTCCGCCAGGGCGTCGCGCCTGGTGGGCGACATGCTCGATTCCGTTCGTGCAGAGAATACTTCGGAGCTGGAGCTGACCGACGCGGATCTCACCGACATTGCGCGGCGCACCGTCGAGCGCGCGGCACTGCTGTCGCCGCAGGCCCGGTTCGAGGTGGACGGATCGCAACCGGTGCCGGTCAGGGTGGACGTGGGCCGCGTCGAGCAAATTTTGTCGAACGTCCTCGACAACGCCGCTCGGTTCACTCCGCCCGGCGGGAGAATCCGAGTGCAGACAGGGGCCGACTCACAGGCGTTCGTCACCGTCGACGACGACGGTCCCGGGGTCGACGAGGCGGACCGTGAGCGCATCTTCGAGCGGCTCGTTCGACTCAACTCCGCGCGCGACCGTTCCTCCGGTGGCGTCGGGCTCGGGTTGTCGATCGCGCGGACGTTGGCGCGAGCGCACGGAGGCGAACTCGTCTGTGCCGCAGGGCCTACGGGCGCGAGATTCCGCATGACACTGCCGAGAGAAGATCGATAGCTACTCGACGATCAGATCCATCAGCAGGCTGTCGTGCCAGCCGGTCGGGCCCTTCTCGTACTTGCGCATGATCCCGACGGGCTCGAATCCGACTGCGCTGTAACAGGCAATCGCTACCGCGTTGTCGGCGGCCGGATCTATCACCAACCGATGATGTCCGAGGTCGACTGTCAGGTATCGCACCAGCGTGCCCACGGCGTCCTTTCCGACCCCGCGACCGTGTACAGCCGGGTCCAAGAAGATGTCGATCGACGCATGCCGGTACATCGGATCGGTCTCTTCGCCGTACTGGATCAATCCCACTGTTGCGCGGTCGATTTCGACGACCAATCGATGCTCTTCGGGGTTGTCGAACGGCCAGTTCTCGTCGGCGTCCTCGTCGCCCCACCGCGCGTACACCTCGGGGGTGTGCAGTATTCGGCGGAGCTCCGGCACGTCCTCGGTGGTGACGGGCCGCAACACGACCCGTTCACCGCGGAGGTTCATCGCACAGTTCTACTCGGCCCGCTTCGCGGCACGGGCAGCGAGGTCTTGGGCGTCGAGCTTGTCCGCTTCTTCGAGAGTCGGTGCGCTGCCGCCCAATCGTGCCGGAACCCAGTACGCGCCCGGCTCGTGGTGGTAGTTCTCCTGCAGTTCCAGCAGCATCTTCTGCATCACCGTACGCAGTTTCTCGGTCAGTTCGTTCGGCGGACCGACCGGAGGCAGCGGCTCACCGACAGCGATCGAGATAGGAGTATTGGTGCGGCCCAACCGCTTCGGGTATCCCTTGGTCCACACACGCTGCGCGCCCCAGATCACCGTCGGGATGATCGGCGCGCCTGCCTCGATGGCCATGCGTGCTGCGCCGGACTTGAATTCCTTGATCTCGAAGCTGCGGCTGATGGTCGCCTCGGGATACACGCCCACGAGCTCGCCGTTGCGCAGGCTCTCCACGGCCGCCTTGTAGGACTCGGCACCGGCTCCACGGTCGACAGGGATGTGCCGTAGCGAGCGCATGATCGGGCCGGAGATCTTGTTGTCGAAGACTTCCTTCTTCGCCATGAACCGGATGTAGCGCTTCACCCGTCGCGGCGGCAGCCCGGCGTAGGTGAAGTCCATGTATCCGGTGTGGTTGACGGCGATGACGGCTCCGCCGGTGGCAGGGATGTGTTCCTCGCCCTTGACATCGAATTTCAGGCCCTCGAACGCGAACACTGCACGAGCGATGCCGATGACTGATCGGTAGACGGGTTCCACAGTCCGTTAGCGTAGTCGGTGGACGATGCCGGGGAAAAGGTCCGGGAGATGTCAGGTCCGCTCGAAAGCAACGGGGGAGAAACGACGTGAAGAACAGTGCGGCATCACCGCGGCGGACCAGGGTCGTCCGAACCGCGCTGCCGCTGATCGCAACGCTCGCTCTGGTCGGAGCCTGCGATTCCGCAGTCGGACTGCCATCCGAGCAGTCGGGAGCGACGAGCACCACCACCGAGGCACCGAGCGACGACTCACAGGCGGCAACTCCGACCACGGCAGCCCCGACCACCACCACGCCCCCACCGATCCCGCCCGGCCCACCCGTCGGCGAGGTTCCCGGAAACCCGGACGCCGCGATGGCGTTGCGACCGTTCGTGGGCGACCTCATCGGCGGCGGAATCGGCGTCGTCACGGCGCGGTGCTGGACGGTTCCGCCCACCGAGATCCCGGCGATGTACGTCGACGCCGAGGCCATCCTCGCTGCCGTTGCCGCCCCCGGCGTCGACGGTCAGTACGCCGTCACGTGGACCGGGCCCATCGCCACGGTCAGCGTCAAGCGCAGTGAGATCGCAGCCGGCTATGCGTGCCCCACCGTCTACCCCACCGGCACCGCTCCCGTGTTCGACGCGACAGACGCCGTCTACACCGTCGATCGCTACCTGGGGCGTCTGGCTGGGATTCCGGTGAACCCCAGCGATGTGGAAGAAACCTACCCACTCGTGTGCGACGGCCGTCAGACCTGGGATGCCCTCGGCACCGGAGTTCCCACTGCCCCGCCGCTGGTGCAGAATCCGAACATCCTGCCCGGCATCACCTCGTTCGATCCCGACAGCGTGTTCGTCACCGGGCAGAACGGCATCTACACCCAGGTCAACGCAGACATCATCGACGCGTCCGGGGCGTACCAGAACCGTACGTTCGTGCTGGCCGTCGGCGGCGAGGGTTACTGCATCGGCGACATCGCCTGAACCGGTTCTGCGCAGGAGTGGAGCCCGCGGAACGACCCGGGGTCAGCGCAAGACATCCGTCCCGACGAAAGGCACCAGCGCCTCGGGGACGCGGACGGTGCCGTCGGCCTGCTGGTGGTTCTCGAGGATCGCGACGATCCAGCGGGTGGTGGCGAGGGTGCCGTTGAGCGTCGCTGCGGTCTGGGGCTTGCCGTTATCGTCGCGGTACCGCACGCCGAGGCGTCGGGCCTGGAACGTCGTGCAGTTCGAGGTCGAGGTCAGCTCGCGGTAGGCCTTCTGGGTGGGAACCCATGCCTCGCAATCGAATTTGCGAGCGGCCGAGGAGCCGAGGTCGCCGCCTGCGGTGTCGATGACCCGATAGGGCAACTCGACTGCGGCGAGCATTTCCTTCTCGTACTCCAGCAACTTCTGGTGTTCGGCCGCTGCATCCTCGGGCTTGATGTAGGAGAACATCTCGATCTTGTCGAACTGGTGGACGCGGATGATGCCGCGGGTGTCCTTGCCGTAACTGCCCGCTTCGCGGCGGAAACACGACGACCATCCGGCGTAGCGCTTCGGGCCGTCGGCGAGGTCGATGATCTCGCCCGAGTGGTAACCCGCGAGAGCAACTTCCGAGGTTCCGACGAGATAGAGGTCGTCGGCTTCGAGGCGATAGATCTCGTCCGCGTGCGCGCCGAGGAATCCGGTTCCCGACATGATCTCCGGGCGAACCAGCACCGGCGGGATCATCATGGTGAAGCCGTTCTTGACGGCCTTCTGGGCAGCGAGCTGGAGCAATCCCTGCTGCAGCAACGCGCCGTAACCGGTCATGAAGTAGAAGCGCGAGCCCGAGACCTTGGCTCCGCGCTCCATGTCGATCAACTTCAGCGACTCACCCAGCTCGAGGTGATCTTTCGGCTCGAAGTCGAACTCCGGGATCTGCCCGACGGTCTCGAGCAGTACGAAGTCGTCCTCGCCGCCTGCGGGCGTGCCGTCCTGAACGATGTTGGAGATCGCGCGGTGGGCCGCGTCGAGGGCTGCATCGGCCTCGGCTTCGGCGGCCTGGGCGGCCTTGACCTTGGCGGCGAGTTCCGATGCCCCGGCGAGCAGAGCCGGACGGTCCTCGGCGGAGGCCTTACCGACCTGCTTTCCCAGCGCCTTCTGCTCGGCACGCAGCTGATCGCCGGCCAGCACCGCGGCCCGGCGGGATGCGTCGGCACCCAGAAGTGCGTCGACGAGAGCGGGGTCCTCGCCTCGGGTGCGCTGCGAGGCGCGCACTGCGTCGGGATTCTCGCGAAGGAATTTCAGGTCGATCACGAGAACGAACCTTACTTGCCGAGCAACCCCAGATAGTCCTCGCGTCCGAACATCGTGGCGGCATCGATCGCCGACGGGTGGCCACCGTGCGGATCGGCTCCACCCTCGACGAGCACGCGCACCACCTCGTCCTCACCTTTGAAGACCGCGCCCGCGAGTGGGGTCTGCCCTTTGTCGTTGGGCTTGTTCACATCGGCACCGCGCTCGACCAGCGCACGCACGGCGTCGGCGTGCCCGTGATACGCGGCGAGCATGACCAGCGTGTCGCCTGATTCGTTGTGCAGATTCACCGGGACGCCCGCGTCCACGTAACTCGCCAGAGCGGCACTGTCACCGGTGCGGGCCATCGCGAACAGTCGGCCGGCGAGCTCGCTGAGGTCGTCGTCACCCGTTGGGTCGCTCATGAGGACCGAACATACTCGGGCATGATGGAGGGCGATGTCCGGATACGAAACAGACCCCCCGACGAGCGAGAAGTCTCGGCGAACACTGTCTGCAACCACAGCTCGACGTGGACTCGCCATGGTTGCGGTCGGTGCGGTGCTGGCCGCCGGGGCGACGGTTTTTCTCTCCGACGGATTCTCGACACCCGAGAAGATCACCACCCATGCGACGGCCAGTGGGCCTGCGACCGACGGGCCCGTGTCGGCGTCCTCCTTCGGTGCCGCCGACCCTGGTGCCTGCCTGCAGTGGACGCCCACCGACGATCCCGAGACCGATCGGCAGGACCTCGCCGAGGTCTCGTGCGCCGATCCCCATCGCTTCGAGGTGGCTCGCGACATCGACATGAGCGTCTACCCCGGCGTCGAGTTCGGTCCTGCCGCGGCGTATCCCGGTTCCATCCGGTTCAGCGAGTTGCGCGACGAACACTGCGCGGCCGCCGTCGACGACTACGTCGGTGCCAAATTCGATCCGAACGGACGCTTCGGCGTCGGGCTGATGTTCCCCAGCCAGGCCGGATGGGCCAAGGGTGAGCGGACGCTGCGCTGCGGTGTGCAGATGCCGTCGAACACCGGCGCGCTGATGGAGATGACCGGGTCGATTCTCGATCAGGACCAGTCGAAGGTCTGGCCTACCGGAACCTGCATCGGCATCAACCAGAACGTGCCGGCCGATCCGGTGGACTGCGCCGCTCCGCACGCGTACGAGGTGGCGTCGGTGATCAACCTGACGCAGCAGTTCCCCGGCGGGCACCCGTCGGAGGGCGACCAGGATGCGTACCTCGAGCGGACGTGCACCGACGCGGTCAACGGCTACCTCGGCTCGGACACCGCGTTGCGCGACAAGACGCTGACCCTGTTCTGGGACACCATCGACGTCGCGAGCTGGCTGGCCGGAAGTCGCCAGGTGACGTGCTCGGTGGGTGCCGAACTCGATTCCGGCGGTTTCGCGACCATCGTCGGCACCGCCAAGGGCGACATCCTCATCAACGGTGCAGCCCCCGTACCGCCGCCCTCCGCTCCCGACGGCCGCGCACTGCCGACACCGCTGCCCGGTGCCGCACCGATCACCACCGGAGGGTGACATTCCCACGCACATGACGCGCGTCGACTTCGAGGAAGCAGTGTCCGACGCCCTCGACACTCTGCCGCGTGAGCTCACCGACTTCATGAACAACGTGGTCGTTCTCGTCGAGGAAGAGCACCCCACCGAGGACATCCTCGGACTGTACGAGGGCATCGCACTGACCGAGCGCTACGAATACAGCGGCCACCTACCGGACGTCATCACGATCTACCGCAAACCGATCCTCGAAATGGTCGACGACGAAAACGAGGCGCGACGGGAAATTGCGATCACCGTAGCCCACGAAATCGGACATCACTTCGGCATCGACGACGAGCGACTGCATCAACTCGGATTCGGCTGACAGCACTCACTCGTCGCCCGCCCGCTCACCCCGAACGCACCCCCAGGTTGGGATGAATGTGGGTTTCAGTCACTCAGATGGCCTGAATGGCGCATTCATCCCAACGTGGGGGCCGAAGCGAACGCCGGGCTACGCCGCGACTGTCTCTCGGCGAGTGGATCGAGCAGCGCGATCGGTGAGTAATGCGAATCCCAATCCCAAGGCCAGCCACAGGGTTGCCTGGGTGGCCAGGGACGACAGTCGGAATTCCCACAGCAGGGTTGCCGGGAAGTCCGCGCCCACCTCGTTGACGGTGGGCAGCAGCGCGTAGCCGACGCCGACCACAACCAGGAACGCCAGCAACGGCGCTCCGACGCGAATCGCCACCGAATGCTGCGATGCCACCGCCTTCGCCGCGTAGACGGCCAATGCGACCGCCAGCAGACCCAGAATCACCGACGCCAACCACAGCCAAGTGCGTTGGGTGATGGTCTCGGGATCGCCGACGGCCGGTGGGTTGGCCGGGTACTTGAAGAAGGGCACCGCTTCGATGGCCAACCATCCGGCACCGGCTCCGACGAGCGCGAGAATCGAGCCCGGCAGTGCGGTGAAGCGTCGCCCGTAGTGCAGCGCCGAGGCGAAGATCGCGCCGAGCGCCAGGCCGGCGAGTCCGGTGGCGAGGAACAGTCCGACGCGTTGTCCGTCTCGACTGACCAGTGCGTCCTCGCCGTGGGAGTGCGCGGCCGCATCGGCGTCGGCGTGATGAGCGTCGGCTCCGGCCGCTTCCTCGATGGCGATGGCCGAGTCGATGTGCGGTTCACCGACGACGTAGGCGACTGCTCCGGCGAGCAGGCCTGCGAGAAGTCCGGCGAGCAGACCTCGCACCAGTAGTTGGACGAATGTGCCCTGCAGCGTCGGGCCGTGGATGTCGGTCAGTGGCATGGCAGGCCCAGCAGGTGGCGGCCGTCGTGCATCAACTCGTGCATGTACATGCCACTGCGGGAGATCGCGCCCTGATCGAAACCGACGAGGTAGAGCACGACGAAAGCGAGCAGAATCGTTGCGGCGACGATGACGGCAAGAGCAGCCGACTCCGTCGTATTACTGGGTGCGTGAATGATTGCCATGGTGTCCTCCTGGGATTGTGCGTCCCGTAGTCCCCGCTCGAAAACGGGGACGGCCATGCGATGAACGAGTTTTCTGACTCTCGAATTCGGGCATTTCGCCGACGTCGATCACAGTGGCGCAACCGCTCCGGATTTTCACCGGATTACCTGCGTACATCGCGTATTACCAGCGAACTGTGGCATCGCTCCGGACTCTGTGTCAATCGCTGTCCCGACCGACTGCAGCTCGATGCCACAAAGCTGCGGTGCCACAATGACGCAGTGCCCGCTCTCGTGACCCGACTGATGTTGGTCGCTCACGCGCGAACCGACGCCATGCGCACCGGCCGGTTTCCCGGCGACGAACCACTCGACGACGCGGGCCTGCGCGATCTCGAGGCGGTAACCGACCTTCCCCGCGCCGACCGCGTCCTGTCCGGCCCGGAAACCCGCTCGATCTCCACCGCGCAGGTGTTCGGAACAGAGATCTCCGTCGAGCCCGCGTTGGCCGACATCGACTACGGCCGGTGGTCCGGTCTCGAGATGACCGACCTGCCCGACGCCGACGCGATGGCCTGGCTGAGCGATCCGGCGTTCGTTCCTCCGGGCGGAGAATCCCTCGACGCGTTGTTCTCTCGCGTCGAGAAGTGGCTGAGCGCTGTTGGATCGACGCCGGGCCGCACTCTGGCGGTGACCTCTCCTGCCGTCGTCCGAGCCGTGGTGGTGCTGGTGTTGGACGCCCCGATCCGCTCGTTTTGGCGAATCGACGTTTCCCCGCTGACGCGCACGTCCGTCAGCCATCGAGGCGGCGTCTGGACTGTCGGCGCGGTGGCCCAGAAGTTCGTCTGAATTTTTCTCGCGCGGAGGGAACCGAACAGAACACGGCGGCGTCTTACCTACCGACAGCGCAAAGTTCTTCGATCAGGGAGCGTGGCTCATGACCGTCATCAAGGTGGATCCGGTGGCCCTACAGCTTGCTGCCTCCGAACTCGATGCGGTCGCCGCTCGCTTGCAGGCGGCTGTCACTGCAACGGCAATCCCCGTGCGGCCACTGCCGCCCGGTACCGACGAGGTCTCGCTGCTCACCGAACGGTTCTTCGGCACCGCGGCCGATACCTTCGGACCTGCTGCAGCGCAGGGCATTTCGGAGTTGCACCGAGCGGCCGAGGAACTGCGGAAACAGGCTGCGGACTACGTGGCCACCGACGACGACACGGCCGGGGGCCTACCCGGCCTACCCGGAATCTGACGCACCGCACTCGACCGCAACACCAAGACACAAAGCTCGAAACGACACAACGCTCGAACATCATGGGGGCCAGAGGATGACGCTCGGAGTGACAGGTGTGGTGTGGCTGCCACGCACGGCGACGGGAAACTCGACGCGATTGCTCGGGCCGGGACCGGTGCCGTTGCACGTCGCCGGTGGCGCGTGGGGTTCGGTCGCTGCGGCGTTCACCGAGGCATCGGCGAGCATTGCGGCTGTCACCGCGGCTCTGACCGCAGGCTGGGAGGGCGAGTCGGCACTGCTGGCTCAGGCTGCGCTCGGCCGTTTCGCGACCTGGACCGCCGCCACGGCAGTCAAGGCGGCGGCGCTCTCGGTCGAGGCCCCGGCCGCAGGAACCTCGTACGGTGTCGCGTTGGCGACCATGCCCTCGCTCGTGGAAATCGGAGCCGTTCAGGCCGCCAAGGTCACCGCCGCATCGACGGGCGGCGTGATGAACGGCAGCTACGAGGCTGCCGAGGTGGCCGATCGACTGCTCGACATCCGCGCTGCGATGGTGATGGAGGGCTTCGAGCTGGTCTCCTCGCACCGCATCGTCCAGACCACATTCGATCAGCCGCCGGCCATCGTCTCCGATTCCGGCAAGTTCGCCAACGGCGCATTGATGACATCCCCGGTCCAGGCCGCGATCGGCGGATTGATGGCCGCGACCCAGAACCCCGGCGTGGCAGCGGCGGCCGGTCAGATCGGTAGTGCTGCCACCTCCATCGCCAGTACCGGCGTGTCGACCGTGGCCACCGCCGCGTCCACCATCGGGTCGAGTGCGTTGTCCGGCGGATCGGGAGCGAGCGGCGGGTACGGTTTCGCACCCGGTGGTTCGGCATCTCCCGCTGTCGGTCCGGCGTCCACGCGTCCGGTGTCGTTCGGCGGCGGGGCAGGTGGAGCAGCCGGGCCCGGTGGCATCGGCGGCGGCGTCGGAATGCCCGGTTCGGCGTTGGGTCCCGCCGGTGGTGGCTCGATGCAGGCCGGTGCAGGCCTAAGCGGTCCGTCCGCGTTCGGCGCAACCACCTCGGCCGATGCAGGCCTCGCTCAGCGCGGAACGGGCGCGGCAGGCGCTCCTGCCTCCGGCCCGCGCGGGCAGGCCGAGGACGACGAACACGAGACCCCGGACTACCTCAAGCAATTCGAGCACTTCTCCGACGGTCGGACCGTGGCACCGTCCGTCATCGGCGCGGACCCGACCCTGCCGCACACGGATACCAGCGGGAACGGCCGTTGATCGACTTGGGAACCGTGCCGGTGGGCCACACACTGCCGATCGCCGCACTCGGTGTGGACGAGATGGATTTCCTGGTCGACGAACTGTCGATCGCCGAACTACCCGTGGTCCTGGACGTGTTCCCGCGCTTCGACGACGTCGGTGCCCGAGATCGTGCGCTCGAGCACGGGCGCAGCGCACTGAACAACGCCGGCCTGATCACCGAGGGCCGCGTCCACGAGGATCTCGAGCAGTGGCTGCGGGTTCTCGAACAACCTCACTGGTACGTCTCGGCTCGTGTCTTCGACGTCGAGAACCCAGAGCCCGTTCCGACCATTCGCATCTGCGTTGCATCCGACGATCGGATCGCGGTGTCGGCGGTGCGGCGAGACGACGTGGTCACCATCCGCGCCGTCCACGGTGATCCGGCCCGGGACCTCGCGTCGGCGATCGGCTCGGCCGCGTCGTTCGACCCGGGCAGCATCAACGCGCCGACCGATCTGCTGGCCGAAGCACTCGACGCGGCACCGACCGACGTCGGAGCAACCGCGTCTCGGCTGCGCGGTATCGGCGTAGCGCACGAGCGCGCCGCGGCTCTGGCGTCGGCGATGGCCACCTGCGCCGGCAGAACCGAGATCACCGCCGTCGCCCGTAGGCACGGAACCCGTCACGTGGCCGGGAGACCCGTGGCCCTGTTCGACACCAGAGCCGGACGCATTCTCGCCACCTCGACCCTCGCCGCCGACGGCACGTCGTGGAGCTCACTGACCGGGGCGACGGATCGCAGAGTGACCGCTGCCCTGACCGAGCTGATCGCATCGGCCGGTGAGCATCTGCGCTAGCTGATCGGGTTGTCCGCCTTGTTGCTGCCCTTGCCCTCGAACGGCGGCAGGAACGTGCCCCACCTGGTGCAGGACCATCCACCGTCGGGCAGTGGCAGCAGCTCGACGGTGTGCGTGTTGTCGAGGTGGTTGTCGGCCGCGAACGTGCCCTCGACACCTGCCAGTACCGCCGCAACCAGTCGGATTGCGGCACCGTGACTGACGACAACGACGTCGCCCGCTGTCTCGTCACTCAGATACTGCGCGCGGAGGCCGTCGAGCACCGGGACGTAACGCTCCAACACCGAATGTCCGCTGTCGCCGCCGGGCACGGTCGCCGCCAGATCTCCGGCGTGCCAGCGACTGAAGATATCGGTGAACTCCCGGTGCGCATCCGCATCGTCGCGGTCCTCCAGATCTCCGGCGAAGGTCTCCTGAATTCCCTCGGTCACTACCAAGGGAACCCCGGTCGCTCGTTCGATGTAACCCGCAGTCTGCTTGGCACGCAACGCAACCGAGGACACCAGCACCGCGGGCGGGCGTCCGATCCAGGTCTGCGCATACGCGTCGGCCTGCTGGTGCCCCAGCTCGGTGAGCTCGGCTCCTGGCGGCGAGGTGTCCAGTATCTTCGCGACGTTCGCTGTCGTCTGACCGTGCCGAACCAGAATCAATTTGCCCATCACAGATCACCGCGTCCGGCACGAATGTCTGCGACCCACTGCACGTGTTCGTCGATCGGCGGCGGCACCGAACCGCCCGTTCCTGTTGCGGTGGGCCAGGATCCGAGGAACCGGAGGGGCATCTTGCGGTGGAATGCGGCCAACATCTCCGCGACGAGCGGGTCGTCGATGTGCCCGGCGCAGTCGATGAAGAACCTGTACGTTCCGAATCGCGAACGGGTGGGCCGTGATTCGATGAAGGTCAGGTCGATGTTGCGAATTCCGAACTCGGCCAACGCTGCCGGCAGCGTGCCCGGATCGTTCGGCGGCTCGAGGACCACCGACGTTCGGTCTGCACCGGTGCGCGCAGGCACCGACTGCGGCGCCGTCACCAGCACGAAACGAGTCCGCGCGCCCTCCACGTCGATGACCCCGTCGGCCAACATCGACAACTTCAAGCGCTCACCGGCGAGCCGCGTCGACACCGCAGCATCGACCATTCCGGCTACAACGTCTTCTGCTGCACCGGCATTGGACGACGCGGACTGCACCACGGCGTCGGGCATGGCGGTCTGCAGCCACTGGCGCACCTGATTGAGCGCGATCGGATACGCGCTGATCGTGCGGGCCGAGTCGAGGGTGACGCCGGGACCACCGAGAATGGTGAAGGCCACCTCGATCTCCGTCTCGGCGACGATCTGCAGCCGGCGGCCCTCCGACAACGCGTCGAGCGTCGGTGGGACCGCTCCCTCGATGGAGCTTTCGATGGGGACCACGGCGGCGTCGGCCGCGCCCGATCGCACGGCCTCGAGCGCAGCGGGTGGGTTCGACGCCGACACCCGCTCGACCGCGCCGTCCAGACCGACCGCGCCGAAGGTTCCGAGCTTTTCGAACTGCGCCAGCGCCATCTCCGTGAACGTTCCCGATGGGCCGAAGTAAGCGATGCGAGGCACGTCTCGAGGTTACGTTGTGGACGCCTACGAAGCGATCAAACCGACGTCGACGAGCCGGGCGCGGGCGCGGGCGGCGTCGACGATCTCGATTCCGAGCAGCACCTCGCGCACCGCCTCGGCGGCCTCGGGGATGAGAGCTCGCAGTGCGGCGACGTTCGGGGCAGCAAGCGCCGCGGCGATGTCGTCTCCGCGTAGCGACGCCACCGTCGCGGCGAGGATCGCGAGCACCTCGTCACCGGAGTCGGCGCGGGCGACGAGGCCCACATCTGCATGCGAGACCACGGCGAGTACGTCGGCGATGCGCCGCGGGGTGTCTCCGACGCGGATGCCCGGGGTCCGGTGGGCGAGGACGACGGCCTCCGCGATCTCGGCCACGTCGATCGCGTCGAACATCGGGAAGACGACCAGCGGCGAGGGCAATCGCAGCCCGAGCGCGTCGGCGAGGTGCTCGGCCGGGGCGTCGACGTCGAACCGGACGGCCTCGTAACCGCAGGTCCTCCCTGCTCGGAGCTCGTCGGGGTCGATGTCGAGGTCCACCACGATGCGTCCGTGGTCGTCCGAGTCGGACAGCGTGAGCAGGGTCGATGCCCGGACGACGGGCGGTCCGTACTCGGCTCCACGCGGAGCTGCGGCCAGCGAGGATGCGTCGGCGCATATCGGCTGCAGCAGCTCGTGGACGAGCGCGTTCGGGTCGGGTCGGTGGGGCACACCGAGGGTCAGCGGAATCGGCACGCCTTCACGGTAGACCCGGGACGGTCTTGCGATCCTCGCCACACCACGCTAACTTAGGTTTGCCTCACCTACTCGCCTGACCGATCGCATCGGAGGAGCCCATGCTCGGCGCAACCACCACCACCGGACCGACCACTGCCGAACGTGTACGCAGTGCCTGCATGCGCGCCGAGGGCGCCGCCCTGGCCATCGACGGCAGCGACCCGGTGATCACGTCCCTGCATCATCTGCGACCCAACGGCGAGATGATCCTGGCCGTCCCCACCGACTCCCTCGACGACGCGCACACCTGGCAGTCCTCCCGTGCCGGCATCCCCGCCGTCCTCGAACTCACCGATCACGCGCCGCTCGCGCTGCGTGAACCGGTGCGTTCGCTGGTGTGGCTTCGCGGCGATCTACGCCCGGTCCCGGACTCGCTGATGCGCCCGATGGCCGGAGCGGTGGCCGCCGAACATCCGCATCCCGCTCTCCTCGACGTCGGGCACACCACCTCGCTGATGCGGCTGATCGTCACCTCCGCCGTGGTCGCCGACAGCACCGGAGCCGAGCCGGTCGACGTCGACACGCTGCTGGAAGCCGAACCCGATCCCTTTTGGGAGATGGAGACCAGCTGGCTCGAGCACCTCGACTCCGACCACCCGGACCTGCTCGCCCAATTGGCCCGACGCCTCCCGCCGTCGCTCCGGCAGGGCCGAATCCGGCCGCTCGGCATCGATCGCTACGGCATTCGGCTGCGGATCGAAGGCGAATGCGGCGACAACGACGTCCGGCTGGGGTTCGCCGAGCCCGTCGAGGACGTCCTCTCGCTCAGTCGCGCGCTGCGCGTGCTCGCCGGTTGCCCGTTTCTGAACGGACTACGCGCCCGCGGCTGACGCACGTTCGGAGAAACAGGGCAGACTCGTGCGGTGATCGACTTCAAGAGCTGGTTGACGCCACCGCCGCCCGCGAGCACGGCTCCACCGCCCGATGCCCGCGAACGCACCACGATCAAGGTCGAGATCGCGATCGTCCTGCTGGTCACGTTCGGGCTGAGCGGTATGAGCAGCATCCTCTCGCTCGTCGAGGACGCGCTGCAGACCGCCGCCCTGTCCGATCAGACCGTGGCGCTGAACTCGTCACGGTCGAGTTTCAGCCTGATCGATCTGCTGTTCCAGCTGCTGAGCATCCTGCGTCTGTGGGCCTGGGGCGCACTGGGGTTGTACCTGCTGTGGCGAGCAGATCTGGCACCCCGCGCGATCGGGCTGGCCCGGCCGCGGCTGAAGATCGACCTCGGTCACGGCGTCGGATTGGCCGCACTGATCGGGCTGCCCGGCCTGGCGCTGTACCTCGTGGGCAACGCCCTCGGATTCAACCTCAACGTCGTTCCCAGCGCCCTCGACGACCACTGGTGGCGCGTCCCGGCACTGATTCTGTACGCGCTGGCCAACTCCGGTGCCGAGGAGATCATCGTCGTGGCGTACCTGATCTCTCGCCTACGCAGACTCGGACTGAGCGAGAACGCGTCCCTGCTGTGCTCGTCGCTGCTGCGCGGCAGCTATCACTTCTACCAGGGCGTGGGCGGTGGGGTCGGAAACTTCCTCATGGGTCTGGTGTTCGGCCGCTACTGGCAGCGCACCGGCAGACTGTGGCCACTGCTGATCGCACACGCTCTTATCGACATCGTGGCCTTCGTCGGGTACGCCCTCCTGCGCGAACATCTGTCGTGGCTCCCGTGAATCGGCACGCGAGGAACCCGGGTGTTTCCGTGGCGACGGTTACAGTCGACCCGTGAACGACGACGATCGCTACGGACGGCACGGCGCGCCGGAACGGCGAACGCCGCCCGACCGATCAGAACGGAGTCGTCACGGTCGGCCGGACCCAGCGCCAGGACCCGCACCGCGCCCGACCGGGGGCCAACCGCCGCGCCAGCCACCGCCTTCTCAACCACCGCCTCGTCGACCACCGCCCGGCCAGCAACCACGAGGCCCGCAACCGCCGAGCCAATCGCGACCACCGCAGCCGCCCCCAGGTCAGGTGCCGCCCGGCCGACAGCCGCCACCCCCTCGCGGATATCGTCCCGGCCAGCCGCCACCGGATCGGGGCCCGCGTCAGTACGAACCTGGGCCCCCGCGCCGTCAGGGACCTCCGCCCGAGCGTCCGGCACAGCACCGTCCCCGCCCACAGGGTCCGCCGCCGGAGGGCACCGAGTTCATCCGCCGCGACGGCAGGCCCACTGCCGGTCCGGCGCGCTCGGCCGCCGCACAGCAGGCGTGGTCGCAGGCTCCCGAACCCGGATCGGCGAAGTCCGACACACCCACGCCATCCGAATCGACGCGTCAGTACTCGCGTTCCCAGGACGGTCCACCGGGCCGCACCGGGTACGCCCCGCGGCAGCAACCGGAGCCGTTCACCGAGGAGCGCAGGCAACCGGCAGCACCGGCGCAGCGGGCTCTGCGTCGACCCGAACCCGTTCGGCCGCAACGTGACTCTCGGCCGCCGAAGGTCGCGAAGCCGCGGAAGCGCAGACGCTGGGGTCGACGCTTCCTGATCGTGTTGCTGGTCCTGGTGCTGGGAATCGGCGGCGTCGTCTACTACGTCGACAGCTCGTTGACGCGCGTGGACGCCCTCACCTCGTATCCCGGGCGCATCGGCGACACCCCCGGCACCAACTGGCTTCTCGTCGGGTCGGATTCGCGAGCGGGCCTGACGCCGGAGCAGGAAGCCGCGCTCGCAACCGGCGGCGAGGTGGGCCCGAGCCGCACCGACACGATCATTCTCATCCACATCCCCGAGGGCAGCGGCGCGCCGACGATGGTCAGCCTGCCGCGCGATTCGTACGTGTCGATTCCGGGCAACGGCCAGGACAAGCTCAACGCGGCCTTCGCATTCGGCGGTCCGCCGTTGCTGGTCCAGACGGTCGAGGGTGCAACCGGTGTGCACATCGATCACTACGCCGAGATCGGATTCGGCGGCTTCGCCGGTATCGTCGACGCGGTCGGTGGAGTCAACGTGTGCGTGCAGAATGCGATCGACGATCCGTTGGCGGGCATCAACATCGCCGCCGGCTGCCAGGATCTCACGGGAGCCGAGGCGCTCGGATTCGTGCGATCCCGCGCGACGGCATTGGCCGACATCGACCGGATGAACAATCAGCGGGCGTTCATGTCCGCCCTCTTGGAAAAGGCAACCAGCGCTTCGACTTTCCTCAACCCGTTCAAGTTGTGGCCGTTGGTGTCCGATACCGCGTCGTCGTTGAGCGTCGACGAGGGAGATCACATCTGGAACCTCGCCGCACTCGCCTGGGCGATGCGCAGCGGTCCGGTGACCACGACGGTTCCCGTCGGCGGATTCCAGGACTCCGACGTCGGAAACGTATTGCTGTGGGACGACACTCGCGCTCCGGTGTTCTTCGACGCCATCGCGCAGGATCGCGAAATACCTCCGGAACTGCTGACCGGCGGGCCCTGACGACCCTGAATGTAAGTTGTGGACCATGACATCGCCGTCTGCCCAGCCCGCCGCAACACCCGGTACGTCGTTCCACGATTTGCTGCGCGCCCAGGTGCGGCACGAGTTCACTGCTTCGCAGCAGTATGTCGCGATCGCGGTGTGGTTCGACCGCAACGATCTGCCACAGCTGGCCACGCGTTTCTACGCTCAGTCCGCCGAGGAGCGTCGGCACGCCATGATGATGATCCGCTTTCTCATCGACAACCGACTCGAGGTCGATGCGTCGGGCATCGACGACGTGGTGACGGAGTTTCAGTCGGTCGTCGAACCGGTGGAACTGGCGTTGGCCCAGGAGTCGACGGTGACCGAGCAGATCAGCGCGTTGGCACGTGCTGCCCGGGCCGAGGGCGACTACATCGGCGAGCAGTTCACCCACTGGTTCCTCACCGAGCAGGTCGAGGAGGTGGCGGCGATGCAGAGCCTGCTCAACATCGTCCGCCGAGCCGGATCGAACCTGTTCGACATCGAGCAGTACGTCGCTCGCGAGATCGGTTCCACGGTGATCCGCGCCACCAATGCCCCCAAAGAAGCCGGAAGAGCGTAGTTTGCAGCCCTGCTCAGAGCGGACATTTAGGATCGACTGTATTAGGCAACGTTCGCCTCAATAAGGATCGACTTGGATGACAACGCTTCTGACCAGGCATATTGTCCTGAGCATGAGCGTAGACATCAAAGAAACCAGCCACACCAAGTTCCACGCACTTCTCCGCGACCAGATTCGCAACGAGTTCAACGCCTCGCAGCAGTACATCGCCACCGCGGTCTACTTCGCGAATGTCGATCTGCCGCAGCTGGCCAAGCACTTCTATGCGCAGTCGGTCGAAGAGCGCAACCACGCGATGATGATCGTGCAGTACTTCCTCGATCGCGACATCACGGTCGAGCTGACCGGCGTCGACGCGTCGAAGTCCGTCTTCACCGATCCGCGTGAGGCCATCGCCCTGGCGCTGGCACAGGAGGAGACCGTCACCGAGCAGATCATCGCTCTGGCGAGCACCGCACGCGAAGAGGGCGACTACCTCGGCGAGCAGTTCATGCAGTGGTTCCTCAAGGAGCAGGTCGAGGAAGTTGCCAGCATGAAGACGCTGCTCAACATCGCCGATCGTGCGGGCCACAACCTGTTCGACCTCGAGCAGTTCGTCGCCCGTGAGATGAACACCAGCGTGACCGCCGACTCGGGCGCACCCACCGTCGCCGGCGGATCGCTGTAGATTCGCACCGCAACTCTGCGCGGATGACGCGCTCATACGGGTGGCCACTCGAACGAGGATTCCTTGTTCGAGCGGCCACCCGTTTCGCGTTCTAGCGCAGAGTGCGTTCTAGCGCAGAGTGACCTGGCGGCCGCGTAGGCCGTCGCGCGAACGCAACTGAGCCGCCGTGAGCGGAGCGTCGACAGCCAGTGCCTCGCTCAGTTTCTCGCCGAATTCCTTTGTCGGCTTTGCCCATTCGGTGGGGTGCATCTCGGGATCGAGATCGAACACCGGCACCAGCAGCCCGTGCGTGCGGAACGAACCGGCGTAGCGCGAACCTTCACCCAGGTTCAGATCGCCCGCCGCATGCAGGCGAGCCAACGCGAGCATCACGTCGTCTTCGTTCTCCGGACGAACCCACCGGATGTGTGCCTTGTCGCCTGCATCCACCCACCAGGCCGCGACGACGCCGTCGGCCTCGATCCGCGCCGAGGGCATGATCGCCTGGTTCGCACGTTCCACGGTTGCAGTCACATCGGCTGCGGGAGTGGCACTTTCGGGAATCCACCAGTTGAAGTCCTGATGAACGGTGATCTCGAGCAGCGCGGAGGCGTCGAGCAGCGCGGTCAACGCGGGCGTGCTGTCGGTGATCTTCGCGGCTTCGAGCGACTCGCCCGCGGACGCGGTGGACGCCCAGCCGAGCGCGCTACTGATATCTGCCGCAACATCTTTCGACTGATTCTGCACCTGAAGGCCGACGAATCCCTCGACGGTATCGGCGTCTTCGCGCACCAGTGCCGCGACGGCACCGGGTAGCACCGTGGCCAGCGTGATGGTGCGACCGTCCACGGTGATCGGCGCGGTGGCCGTCGCCGACGGCACGAACTCGCGCAGCGCTACCAGGTCGCATTCGGCGGCGAGGCCTTCGAACGGGCGAGCCGACGCCGATTCGATGCTCGCGCGTTCTGCTTCTCGCTGCGCGAGCTTCGCTGCTCGGTTGCTGTCCTGCTTCGGTCCACTGTTTCTTTTGCTCTTACCCACGCCCGAAAACCTACACGTTCTTCGATTCGAGCCAGGCTCGCGTTCGGCCGGGGTGGTTGGTGGCGATCCACCCGACGCCGAGCTCGCGGCACAGGTCCACGTCCTCTTTCTCGTCGACGGTCCACACGTAGCTGGCCCGGCCGGACGCGGCTGCGCGGTCGATGATGGCCGGGTGCTCGCGTAGCGCGCGAATCGACGGCCCGACGGCAGTGGCCCCGACGGTCGTCGCCGCTCCCCCACCGAGGTAGTGCGAGCTGTCGCCGAGGAGCACCGTCGGAAGCATCGGAGCCGACCGCCGTACGCGCCAGACGGCCGAGGGCGCGAACGACATGATGACCGCCCGTGAGTGGTCTGCCGACGCGGGCGCGCCGATGCCGAACTTGTGCAGCTCGGCGAGCACCGTGCTTTCGATCAGCGAGCCGTATCGCACGGGATGCTTGGTTTCGATGAAGAGTTTGACCGGCTTGCTGGTCCAGTCCAGGACGAGAGCAATGAGGTCGTGCAACGTCAGGAGTTCGGCGGGTTCGTCGTCGTCGCCGTAGTTCAGTCGGGCCAGATCGGCGAAGTCCATCTCGCTGACGATGCCGGTGCCGTTCGAGGTGCGATCGACGCGGCGATCGTGCACGCACACGATGTGGCCGTCCCTGGTGAGCCGCACATCGCATTCGACGCCGTCCGCTCCCTCGCGCAGCGCGAGGTCGTAGGCCGCGAGAGTGTGCTCCTTCTTTGCCGCCGACGCACCTCGATGCGCGACGACCAGTGGCCCACGGCGATCGGGACTCACGACGCCGTCACCGTCTCGGATTCGTGTTCGGGCTGGTTCTGTTCGCCCTGGTTCGACTTCGGCGCGGTGCCGGTGGCGATCACCCAGCGGGTCGGACGCGACATTGCGGAGCCGCGCAGTGTGCGGCCTTCGAGTCGGCGCATCACGGCCAGGGTCAGCACGGCCGAGACCGCGGCCACCAGTGCCACGAATGCCGACAGCAGAACCCCGTCGGCGCGGGCCTGAAGTGAATCGCGCAGGTTCCACAGCAATTGGACGATGACCAGCGCGTTGCTCGCTGCCCAGACCGCCCACCAGATGCGAACCAGTGTCAGTTCGCGGTGCACGTCGGCATCGGCACCGCCGCGGAGACGGACCACCTCGGTGAGGTAGACCCCCGGCATCACGATGCGGACAAGAGGCAGCATCGACAACAGCAGCATCGGGCGCACCGATCGCGGGTCGGTGGAGCCGGCGGCAGTGAAGGCGAGTCTGCGCTGGTCGATCAGCCAGCAGGACGAAGTGATCAGCGCGGCCAGACCGATGACGAGCGCGCCGACCTGGGCGAAATACACCAACGCGTCGGATACGGCGAGGGTGATCGGCGAGATCAGTCGCACGCGGTTGTGCAGCAGGATGCCGTACCGGAACACTTCGGCGAACGCGGCGAGCGCCAGCAACATCGCGGTGACGAGGACCAGGTTCTGAGCGTTCGCGGCGTACCGCTCGACGCGACCGACGCGGCGATCGGCCTCGGGATCGCGCGGGATGTCGCGCAATCCCCAGGTGGGCGTCGAGGCGTAGTGCGGCGTCGGGGTCGGTGCTGCGGATCGGCCGCGGCGTGCGGCTTTCGTCGACGAGGTCGCCGGTCGGGCTACCCATCGGAAGTTTCGGGCACCCTGCGCGGGTGCCCTGGTGGACACCGGCGAGAGCAGCACGCCATGGCAGCGGGGGCACCAGGTGCCCGGCCGTGCGCCGACAGCCCAACGGGTGCTGCAGCGGGCACAGACCTGGAACGCCTGAGCGCGCCCCTGCGGTGCCGACATCTAGATGATTCTCGCTTCGTGGGCGTCGTTCTCGCTCTGGATCGGTCGACCAGCGGCCTGCCAGGCGAGCATCCCACCGTCGACGTTGATCGCGTCGTAGCCAACGCGGTTGAGATATTCGACGACGCGAGCCGAGCGACCACCGGCTTTGCAGACCACGTACACCTCGGATTGGTTGTCGACCTCACCGGCGCGGGACGGAATGTCGCCCATCGGGATGTGCACTGCGTCCGGAGCGTGTCCGGCTTGCCACTCGTCGTCCTCGCGCACGTCGAGCAGGATGGCCGTCGTAGGGAACGGCACCGGCAGGCGATCGACGGTGACGGCAGGCGGCTGCTCGGGATGCGACACGCCTCGATCTTGTCACGCGTCCGCGCGGGGCTGCCACCCGTGTCCTCGCGACCGAAGCGCCACCTCGCTATGACCTACGTCACTGCAGTCACAGAAGTTATCCACAGTATCCACAGATCGATCCACAGAATCGGGGTCTGTGCCGGTTTCTATCCACAGGTCAGAGCGTCGAGTCGGTCCCCCGGTGTATCGAGTACCAACTCGGCCTGTGGATCGATGGTGATTTGACACAGCCATCGTCTGCGGTCCTGCGAAGCCGCTGTTTAGGCTGGCGAACATGACTAACCCACCGCAGGTCGTTCCGCAGGCTCCCCTCCCGTCCATCGAGCTACGCGTCTTCACCGAACCGCAACAGGGTGCCACGTACGACGAACTGCTGCGCGTCGCGAAAGCTGCCGAGGAGTTCGGCTACGGCGCATTCTTCCGATCCGACCACTACCTCGCGATGAGCGGTGACGGCGGCCCAGGGCCCACCGACGCGTGGATCACCCTGGCCGGGCTGGCCCGCGAGACCTCGACCATTCGGCTGGGCACCCTCGTCACCTCCGCGACCTTCCGCTACCCGGGGCCCCTGGCCATCAGCGTCGCCCAGGTCGACGCCATGAGCGGCGGCCGCGTCGACCTCGGCCTCGGTGCCGGCTGGTTCGAGGACGAGCACAAGGCCTACGGCATCCCGTTCCCTCCGCTCGGTGAACGTTTCGACCGGCTCGAGGAGCAACTCGCCGTCATCACCGGACTCTGGGACGCCCCCGCCGGCGAGACGTTCTCACACGCGGGCACGCACTACCCCGTCACGAACTCCCCCGCGCTCCCCAAGCCGGTGCAGACGCCGCACCCGCCCATCGTCATCGGCGGCGGAGGCAAGAAGCGCACCCCGGCACTCGCCGCGAAATACGCCGACGAGTTCAACATCCCCTTCGCCTCGCTGGCCGATACCGAGACACAGTTCGGTCGCGTCCGCGCAGCCTGCACAGCAGCCGATCGCGATCCCGACTCCCTCGTGTACTCCAACGCCCTCGTCCTCTGCTGCGGCCGCACCGAAGAAGAAATCACACGTCGCGCCGCTGCCATCGGCCGCGAGGTATCCGAACTACGCGAGAACGGTGCCACTGGAAGCCCCGCTGAACTCGTCGACAAAATCGGTCGCTTCGGAGCTGTCGGAGCCACCCGCGTGTACCTGCAGACCATGGATCTCACCGACCTCGATCACCTCGAACTCGTCGCATCCGAAGTTCTCCCGCAGCTCTGACCCCCGCCGAAACCCGCCCCCTGAGTCCACTCAACGTGACATTGACTGCCCAAAAGTCCACTGAATGTCACATTGAGTACCCAGGGGGTCGGTCAGGTGGCGGATCGGGCGCGTAGGCGGGCGTAGTGAGTGCTGATATGTCGTGCCGCGGGCAGTTCGATCCATCGGTACATGATTTCGGCGAGTGCGGCGGTACCGGCCAGGAATGCCAGGACGGCGGCGCTGGGGCCCAGGTGTGGTTCGACGGTTGCGTAGATGCGGTACAGCACGAGGGTGTGGATCAGGTAGATCGCGTAGCTGCGGGTGCCGATCCATCGGATGACGGGCCAGCGGGTGATGGGTCCGTTGTATCGGGCGAGTATCAGGACCGTTCCGGTGACGACGAGCAGTGTCCAGAGGTAGGTGTCGCCCATCCAGAAGGTGTGGACTTCGATGGCGAGTCGGATCACTTCGATCTGGGCGATGACGCCGACGACGACCCATCGCCAGGTGATCAGTCGTGCCCATCCGAGGTAGGCGATCTGGCCGAGAAACAGCGTGGGGAGTACGCCCGCGACCTTGGTCAGGAACGGGACTGTGTAGGGCTGCGGTAGGTAGAGGTTGTAGACGATCACCAGGGCGCACAGTGCAGCTCCGACGAGTGGCACCACGATGGGTCTGGTGTTCAGCGTTCCGCGCATCGAGATGCAGTAGAGGTAGAACACGATCTGGACGACGAGGGTCCAGGTGACGCCGAGGACGGCAACTTCCGGTCGCAGGAAGAAGCCGCCGAGGAAGAAGCTGAGGAACGCTTCGCCGTTGGTGATGCCGGGTTGGCCGCTGAACATTCCGTTGAGGCCGAGTTTGACCAGGATGACGGCCATGGCGACGGCGAACCAGAGCGCCGGGACGAGGCGGGCGAGGCGCGCGACCATGAAGTCCCGACGCGATTGCCGCATGGCGGATCGGGTGATCAGCAGGCCGGTGAGCAGCATGAAGATGCTGACTCCGACAAACGAGAGGTGCATGTTGAGGCCCGCGTCCTCGATGAGGACGGTGTTGACGACGTCGATCATCCACCAGCCACCGCCGATGTCGTCGAGCAGATAGAACGAAATGTGTGAGTACAGCACCGCGAGGACGGCGATGACGCGGAGGAGGTCGGCACCGTCCATCTGGACTCGGGGCGCGTCGACCGGCTGCGTGGCGGCGGACTTGTCGACCGTATTCTGGCTCGGTCGGTCCCCTTCCACACCCGCGAGTTTAGGTTCCGTTCATCTGTAGGACCAATCCGCGGCCGCTCCGCAACTGATTCGTGATATTCGGAGCAGATTCACAGCCGAATTATTTGCCTGTCTCGTTCACACGAATTTATTCCGAGAAAAGCATCTCGGTTACAACTGTTGCACTGGGGGTAGGAATGAGATTGGGTTGAACCCTACGAAAGATCCGCAGTAGGACGAACGTGCCCGCATCACACGATGGGTACGGCGTCGTTAGAGAAGGGAACCACGTGTCCGAGTACACCTTGCCCGACCTTGATTTCGATTACTCCGCCCTCGAGCCGCACATCTCGGGCGAGATCAACGAGCTTCACCATTCCAAGCATCACGCGACCTACGTCGCAGGCGCGAACACCGCGGTCGAAAAGCTCGCCGCCGCGCGTGACAACGACGATCATGCAGCCATTTTCCTGCTGGAGAAGAACCTCGCGTTCCACCTCGGTGGCCACGTCAACCACTCCATCTGGTGGAAGAACCTCTCGCCCAACGGTGGCGACAAGCCCGAGGGTGAGCTCGGTGCCGCGATCGACGACCAGTTCGGTTCTTTCGACAAGTTCCGCGCACAGTTCACCGCTGCCGCCAACGGCCTGCAGGGCTCCGGCTGGGCAGTTCTGGGCTACGACTCGCTGGGCAAGAAGCTACTCACCTTCCAGCTCTACGATCAGCAGGCCAACGTGCCGCTCGGCATCATCCCGCTGCTCCAGGTCGATATGTGGGAGCACGCCTTCTACCTGCAGTACAAGAACGTCAAGGCCGATTACGTGAAGGCGTTCTGGAACGTCGTCAACTGGGCCGACGTCCAGGCTCGTTTCGAGGCCGCAACGTCGAAGACCCCGGGTCTGATCTTCCCGTAGGTCCTCGCACCACCGGCTTCACCGACAGCGTCGATGGACCACTGCCCCGCTCAGACGGGTGCAGTGGTCCATTCACGCTTCGAAGGGAGTTCGCTGGCACTCTCCCCATCTTGTGTGCCAGCCGTTTTCGCGTCATTCTCTTCCTACCCAACGTCGTGTACCCGGCTTCGAGCCCTGTACCTGTCTGGGAGGAACGATCGAGATGGACGAGCGAGATCTCATCGGTGTTTCACCGTTTCATGCCGCCGGTCTGCTGCGCGGATTCGTTGTTTCCGGCCGCTGGCCGGACACCACCAAGGAATGGGCCCAGTTTCTGGCCCTCGCTGTGCGGGTGGCCTCGATGCCGGGCCTGTTGGCGACGTCGACGGTGTTCGGGGTGCGTGAGGAATTGCCCGACGACCCCGCGCCGGGAACGGTCGGCTTGGTCGTCGCCGAGGGTCCGGTGATCGGTGACTTCGCGTTGGCTCCCGGACGGTTCGCCGCGCATCAACCTGCCGCCCTGCTGATGCTGCATCCCCCGTCGGAGACGACACCGACGCTCCCGGAATGTGTCGGCGCGGCGTCCGGCTGCGTTCTGCTCCCCGGCCTTCCACATCTCGGACTCGACCACCGGGCGGCGTGGGTGGAGGCAGAGTCCGACGGCACCGTGACCTCGATGGTCAGCCGGGTCGGTCTCGATCCCATCAGCGATCCCGACACCGCAGTTTTGGCGATGCTCCTCGCATCCTGACCGCCATCCGCACACGAATTTTCGGGAACCCAAACTTATTGGCGCATTGGACAATTCGCGGCGAGGCCCCTAAAGTCGTGTGCAGCGAAGGGGAGTAGCCCCCAATCATCGTGTCGACATACTGGTCGCCCCATTGCGACCCGGCACCTGAACCGGCCAGTTCCGGTGGGCGAGACCTTCGGTCCGTTCGACGACCGAGGAGTCCGCTGTGCTGTCCGCATTACTGTTGAGTTTCGCTGTCATTTTCGTCGCCGAGCTGGGTGACAAGTCCCAGCTCATGGCCATGACGTTCGCCCTGCGCTACAAGTGGTACGTCGTCATCGGCGGCATCACCGTTGCCACCACCGTGGTGCACCTGGTCTCGGTCGCGGTCGGCCACTTCCTCGGTGTATCGATCCCCACCGAGGCGATCTCCATCGTCGGCGGCATCGCGTTCGTCATCTTCGGCCTCTGGACGCTACGCGGCGACTCCCTGTCCGACGACGAGGGCGCGAAGGCCTCTCGGGTCACCAAATCTGCGTTCCTAGCGATCGCGTCGGCGTTCTTCCTGGCCGAGCTCGGCGACAAGACGATGCTGGCCACCGTCACTCTCGCCGCCGACAACGACTGGGTGGGCGTGTGGATCGGCTCTACCGTCGGCATGGTCGCTGCCGATGCACTCGCCATCGTGGTCGGCGCGGTACTCGGAAAGCACCTGCCGGAGCGCATGATCCAGTACGGCGCGGCCATCCTGTTCTTCGTCTTCGGTGCTGTCCTGTTCTTCGAGGGCCTGATGCCCGGCACCGCAGCTCCCTACATCGCTGCCGGAGCAATTGTCGCGATCTCCGCCGTCGTCGTCGCCGTGTTCGTTCGACGCTCCCGCATCAGGGCAGCGCGGGAATCGGCGCAGCAGACCAGCACCGAACACGCCTGACCTTGGTTTACACTCCTCTCCCGGGAGGGGTGCATGAACAACGAGCAGCAGGTGAGTACGACCGACGCGGCGCACCACTCGACCGACCGGCTGATCAGAATCTTCGGCCGTTTCGTCGGTACCGGCTATCTCATCTACCTGCTGCTGTTGATCCCGGATATCGAACGGAGCAGCGAGGTGGTTCCCGGTTGGTGGACTCCGGTCACCGTTGCGGTCGTGTTCGGCACCGGATTCGCGTTCGCGGCCTCCACCTTTCACCCGCGCATCGGGGTCATTCGCGTTGCCGGTTCCGTGGCCGCGTTGGCGTTCCCGATCATGGCCCTGCTGTGGTGGGTGGCGTGGGACGGTGCCACCTTCGATCAAGCCGGGACGTTTCTCTCGGTGTTTCCCGGCCTGGCGGCACTCGCCGCCGCCACGGTGTGGCACCCCGTCCCGGCGTTCATCCACATGAGCGTCAGCGTCGTTCTTGTGCAGCTGGCCAACCAGGCTGTGCGAGAACCGTTCCCCCGCAGCAACATCATTGCGGAGATCTTCTTCGCGATGATGTTCTGCACGGTGTTCGTTGCCGCGACACTCGCCGCGGTGCGCACCGGACGCATTCTCGACGCGACGATCTCGACCACACACGACGACGCAGCCCGGGCGGCTGCGGCCACCGCGCGTGAAGTCGAGCGCGAACGGTTCGACGCGCTGATCCACGACGAGGTCATGTCTTCGCTGCTGGCTGTTGCCCGCCATGGCCGCACGCCCAGCCTGGCGCGTCAGGCGCGCTCGACTCTGCTACATCTCGATGACCTGACCACCGGCACCGTCTCGGAAACGTTCTCGGCCGACGAGACTCTGGCTCAGCTTCGTTCTGCCGCAACGACAGTCGACGAAGCGATCGACTTCACCGTGCACGAGGGCGCGCTCGAGCGGACAGAGCACTACCCGGCCGAGACGGTACGCGCCATCGCCGCGGCACTGGCAGAAGCGCTGCGCAACAGTGTGATTCACGCACAGACATCACATCGTTCGGTTTCCGTGGAGCTGGCCCCGTCGTCGATGGGCATCACCGTTCAGGACAACGGCGTCGGCTTCGATCGACGTTCGGTGCCGCCCCACCGACTCGGCGTCGCCGTCAGCATCGAAGGCCGGATGCGTCAACTCGACGGTGGATCGGCCGAGATCCAATCCTCCACCGCAGGCACCATAGTGCGATTGGGGTGGAAGCGATGAACGGCCAGGACATCCGCGACCTGCTGTCGATGAGGTCGGCGGCGGCGTACGCGGTTGCCGGTTTCTTCATCCTCGCGTGCCTGGTGTGCGCATCCGCAACCCTGACCGGGGTGTCCGCAGCGTGGCCCGAGTACGCAGCTGTGCTTGCACTCTCGGCCGCGGTCATCCTGCTGCTCCGGGCACCTGGTGACCCACTGACCGCGCAGTCGACCGCACTGATGACCGTATCGGGCCCGGTGGCAGCCGCGCTGGTCTTCGCCGTCCTGCCGGTGCCGCTGACCGGAAGCTTGCAGACCTGGCCCCTGGGGATGTCGGTGGTGATCTACACCTTCATGTGTGTCCGCGGTCGCACACTCGCCGCGTGGCTCGGGCTGGCACTGACCATGTCGGTGGCCATCGGGTGGGCGGTGGTGACGGGTCAGGGATTTCTGTACGGGCTCTCGTTCAGCGCGATCAACATCGCGCCGCTGTTGATGGCGACGTTCTTCGCCTTCACCATTCGTCCCTTGGCCGCCGCAATTTTCGAGCTGCGCAAGCAGTCGACGGTGCGTATCGCGTCCCAGGCCGCGGCGGCGGCCGTGCTCGAGGAACGCGACGCTCGCCTGGCCAGTCTCGACGCGTTGGCCCGTCCGCTGCTGCAGCGCATCGCCGACGGCCCCGATCCCACCGAGGAGGAAGTCCTCGCGTGTCGACTCCTCGAAGCCGAGCTCCGCGATTCCCTCCGCGCCCGCGGTCTGGTGCGACCCGATCTCGCTCGTGCCGCCAGGTCCGCTCGGGCCCGCGGGGTGGAGGTGATGATGCTCGACGACCGATCCCCGGACGTACTCGACGACGACGCGCGTGAACGCATCGTGGCCGCCGCGTCGGGTGCTCTCGATGCCGCCGAGGCGGGCGCGGTGACGGTCCGCCTTCTACCGCCCGGCCGGACCGCGGCGGCAACGATTCTGCTCGACGACCTGGGCGACGGTGCGCACCGCGTCGAGTACGACGAAACCGGTCACGTCCGGCACTGAACAGTGGTTTGGACCGCTGCTCCCCTGGCTACTCTGCGGCGGACCAGTCGGTCTGTACAGCTGCAGCCGGTGAACGGAGATCTTTCATGGCACTCGATCGTCGCTCGTTTCTGATCGGATCCGGTGCTGCCGCAGTGCCGTTGCTGTTGGCCGGATGCGGCTTCGTCAGATCCAGCCCGTCGCAGCAGACCGAGGGCACACTCACGTTCACCACCTGGGGTACCGATGCCGAGCTGGCCGGCTTCCGGGACTCGATCAGCGCGTTCGAGGCGGCCAATCCCGGGTCGACGATCACCCTCAACGCGGTGCCGTACGAGCAGATGTTCACCAACATCGACGCCCAGCTGCAGGCCGGGAATCCACCCGACATCTTCCGCGTTCCGTATTACACGTTCGGTGCGTACGCCGGCCGCGGCCAACTGCTGGATCTGTCGCCGCTGTTGGCGTCGGACACGCGGGATCAGTTCACCCCGACCGCATGGGCGGCGGTGCAGAACGGCGGAATCCCCTACGGCCTGCCGCACCACACCGATACCTCGGCGATTCTGGTGAACCGAAACCTGTTGTCGCAGGCCGGTATCGACTCGGTTCCGACAAGCCTGGACGACGCCTGGACGTGGGACGAGTTGGCGTCGATCGGCGATCGACTGCGTTCCTCGCTGCCGGCCGACAAGTACCCGTGGGCCTACAACTGGCAGGGCAACGGCGTCACCCGCTGGTTGAGTCTGCTGTTCCAGGCCGGCGGGTCCTTTCTGGCCGAGGACCAGAAGACTCCACTGATCGACTCCGACGACGCACGTCGAGCCGTCGAATTCTCGTCGTCGTTCTTCTCGAACGGCTATGTGCCGGCGAACAACACCATCGCGTCGTCGAGTTACGCCAGCGAGGCGTGGTTCTCGCAATCGGTGGCCATGGTGTGGTCGGGTGCATTCCAATTGCCCGACGCCGATGCGACGGCCAGTTTCGATTGGACGGCCACCTTCGCACCCCGAGATCGCCGGGGCGGCGGCGACTTCGGTGGCAACGCACTCGTCGCCACGTCGCAGACCTCGCAGCCGGAGCTGGCGGCGTCGTTCCTCGAGTTCGTCACCCAGCAGGAACAGATGCGCAACTTCTGCAGGGCCGCCTCGTTGCTGCCGACGCGTACCGATCTGCTCAACTCCGACCTCGAGTTCGATATCCGGTCGGAGCTGGCCCCGATCTTCGCAGCTCAGGCCACTACGGTGCAGCCGCAGGATGCCGCTCAGGTCGCGTCGCCGTCGATGTCGGCGATCATTCCGGTTCTCAAGGAGCAACTCGATCTTGCGTTCGCCGGTTCGCAGGATGCCGCTGCCACCGTCTCGGCGTTGCAGAGCGGAATCGCCGGGGTCACCGGCGCATGACGGCTGTAGTACGAGCGAAGACCAAACGCGCCGGGGCCAGGAAGGAAGCGTTCGCGGCCGCCGGATTCCTGGCCCCCAGCTATGCACTGTTGGCCGTGTTCGTCCTCGTTCCTCTCGTCGCCGCGTTTGTCGTCAGCCTGCAGCAGACGGACGGCTTCGGTGCAGGTGAGTTCGTCGGGGCAGCCAATTACGCACGCCTGGTGGATGATCCGCTGTTCTGGCGGGCGCTGATCAACACACTGCTGTTCACGGCGTTGGTCACTCCGCTGTCGATGCTGTTCGGTCTGATCGCGGCCGTCCTGCTCAACTCCGCGTTGCCGGCGCGGCCGCTGTGGCGTTCGCTGGTGATCCTGCCGATGGCCGTCTCGGGCGTGGCCACCGGACTGATCGGCATTCTGGTGTTCGACCAGAACTCGGGCGTGCTCAACAATCTCATCGGTTTCCTCGGGCTGCCTGCTATCGACTGGCAGTCCTCCCCCGGGCCCGCTTTCGCGTCGATCGTCATCGCCACGGTGTGGTGGCGCACCGGGTTGAACATGCTGATCTATCTGGCCGGTCTTCAAGGTCTCGGTCCCGACCTCTACGAGGCGGCCCGGCTGGACGGCGCGAACGCATTTCAGCGCTTCCGCAACGTGACGGTGCCGCTGCTGGGTCCCACGTCGTTCTTCCTGCTGGTGCTCAACGTCATCTACTCGTTCCAGGTGTTCGATCTGGTCTTCGTCCTCACCGGCGGCGGACCGGGCGGGGCGACGTCGGTGCTGGTCACCTACGCCTACGAGACGGGCTTCGTCACCCGCGATCAGGGCTATGCCGCATCGATCGGCATGGTGCTGTTCCTGTTCGCCCTCACCTTCGCCGCCGCGCAGTGGCGCGCGAGCCGAACGAAGGATCTGGTCGAATGAGCGGGCCGAGAAACGCGTCCGCTCGCCGCGCACTGGTGCTGCGCACCGTGATCATCGCCGTCATCGGCCTGATCACCGTCGCACCGCTGTATTGGATGCTGGCCGTGGCGTTCTCGACTCGCGGGGAATTGCTGGGCGGGGGTGAGCTACGGTTGTGGCCCCGCCAGGTGACGTGGGAGAACGTCACCCGCGTATTCGACTCGTTCCCGGTCGCGACGTGGCTGGGCAACTCGATCGCGATTGCCGTCGTGGTCACGATCATCACCGTGGTGACGAGTCTGCTCGCGGGATATGCGTTCGCGCACTTGAAGTTCCGATTCTCGACGCCGCTGTTCTTCATCGCGCTGGCAACGTTGGTACTGCCCGTGCAGGTGATCATGGTGGCGCTGTTCCGCATCGTCGTCGGACTCGGTCTGTACGGCACGTACTGGGCGGTGATCCTGCCGAGTTCGGCGTCGGCGTTCGGGCTGTTCCTCGCGCGCCAGTTCATGCTCGGCATTCCCCGTGAGCTGCTCGAGGCGGCCCGACTCGACGGTGCCGGGCATTGGCAGATCTTTCGACGCGTCGTGCTGCCGCTGTCGGGACCGCTGATCGCCGTCCTCGCCTTCATGAGCCTGCTGCAATCGTGGAACGACTTCGCGTGGCCGCTGATCGCACTGCGGGAGAACGAGTTGTTCACCCTCCCCATCGGCCTGCTGTACCTGCAGGGCCAGGCGAACAGCGACTACGGTGCCACGATGGCGTTCGCGCTGATCAACGTCGTGCCGATGGCGTTGCTGTTTCTGTTCTTCCAGAAATACTTCATCGCCGGATTCGCGCGCAGCGGTATCAAGTAGGCCCCACTCCAGGGTGCCTGAGGGCGGGTGAGGTGCCCCGCCGGTTATGGTGCAAGCGACTACGAGGTCGCAGCCTGTGCCGCGGCCCGCCACCGTGAGCGAAGGGGATCGTACGACGTGGAGATTTCAGGAACAGCAGCACTTGTCACCGGCGGGGCATCGGGCCTCGGTGCCGCAACGGCCGCACGTCTGGCCGCCGCGGGCGTCACCGTCTTCGGACTCGATCTGCCACAGTCCATCGAGCGGGCCGGAGACAGCGTCCCGGCCGGGGTGACTCTCATTCCGGCAGACGTCACCAGCGAAGCCGAGGTCGAGGCCGCACTGGACACCATCGTCGAATCCGGAGTGCCGCTGCGCATCGTCGTCAACTGCGCGGGGGTGGGCTGGGCGGGCCGCATCCTGTCCAAGAAGGGACCGCACGATCTAGAGCTGTTCCGCACCGTCATCACCATCAACCTGCTCGGTACGTTCAACGTGATGCGCCTGGCCGCGAACCGGATGCAGTCGCAGTCGACCGTGGACGACGCAGGCCAGCGCGGCGTCGTCATCAACACCGCATCGGTGGCGGCGTTCGAGGGCCAGATCGGCCAGATCGCCTACACCGCTTCCAAGGGCGGCGTGCACGCGATGACCATCACCGCAGCTCGCGACCTGGCGCAGGTCGGCATCCGCGTCAACACCATCGCCCCCGGCATCGTCGACACCCCGATGCTGGCAGGCGTCACCGAGGAATACCGTCAGGGCCTCGAGGCCTCGGTGCCGTTCCCCTCACGTCTGGCGCAGCCCAGCGAGTACGCGCAGCTGGTCCAGATGATCGCCGAGCACGACTACCTCAACGGTGAGACCATCCGCATGGACGGCGCGATCCGCATGGCTCCGCGTTAACCTCTGACCACTGGCGCGTGACCCCGCCGATCGAGGCGGGGTCACGCGCGAGCGCGCAGGTCCGCTACCGTCGGGATTTCCTTCTCCGCGCGGTCGGACATCCACTCGCGCAACACTTTCGTTGCGAGCACGTCGTCCTCGTTGTAGACGAGCAGTCGCTCGCGCTGCGTGTGGTCGGGCTCGGCGTCGTATCCGACGGCCTCCCGGTACCACCCCATCGACGCCTCGCCGCCGGCTTCGTCGTCACGCCACGAAAATCCTGCGACCGGCGCAATCTTCTTCAGTCCCTTGCCGTTCGGGCAGATGAACTGATCGCTCACGGCCTGGTAGATGTCCACCCACTGCTCACTGTCGATGAACTCGCGAATCTGCGCCTCGGTGGGAACCCCGGGAACGTCCGCGAAACGGCGTGCCGAGTCGAGCAGCCACTTGTCTTCCGCCTGTCGCGAATAGCAGTACGCGGCAAAGGTTTTACCGCGCGCGGCGGCGTCGGCCCTGGTGTCCATCAGCCAGTTCCAGAACACCGCGAACGAGCGTCCCTCGTCGACGGTCGGCAGCGGATCCCACGTGACGAAACCCCGATACGACGGCGGCGGGCCGCCCGCCTCGGTGAGCAGCGTGCCCCACAGATACGCGCCGTGTTCCTGGTAGCTCTCCATGTCCACGTCCACCTCGACGTCGGCGCGATGCACCGAGACGGTCTCCGAGCGCCGGAGCAGCGGCACGTCCGCTCGCCAGGCCAGCGCGGCGGACACGGCGTCGTCGAAGTTTCCGAACGGCCACTCCTCGGGAGCCGGGCCGGTCCACTGCGCCAACTCGTCGATGGTGCGCACGCCCGCGCTGCGCAACACCTCGGCGCGGGACCCGGAGGCGACAAGCGAGACGTCCCGAACGGCTTCGAGTTGCGGCTTGCAGTCGAACCACCATGCACACGAACGACATTCGCTCACCTGGGAGGGCACGGTGAACGCGACGCCCTGGGCCACCTCGAGCCGGTCCGCGAAGCGGATGTCGTATTCGTCGAGGACCGTCGTGAGATCGTGCACCAGCATGCATTCACCCTTGTAGCCCACCGCGCCGCCGACGGGTGTGGCCGTGGCCAGGCCCTCGTGCGCGAGCATCCGATACAGGTGCGCGAGCCGGAGTTGATCGCGCAGCTGGCTGCGCACCTTTCGAGTCTCGTCGATCGCCGGAGACCACTGGTCGAGCGGAGTGGTGCGCGCGCCACGGCCGGGGTCGGTGACCTTGTGGTTGACGACGATCACCGGGATGTATCCGCCCGCCGCGTCGCGGACCAGCAGTTCGCTGCGCCCGCGTCGTCCGGTGTCGCGTTCGAGGGGCAGTACCGCGTTCCAGATGCGTTCCACGCCGGTCCGGCAGGCGGCGACGGTCGCGTCGGCAGCCTCTCGGGCGGTGGGTTCGTCGATCTCCATCCACCGCGTCGAATCGTCCACGGCCAGCTGCGCGCGGACGTTCTCGCGGTGAGCCTGAGCTGCTTCTCGACGCTGCCGCACCCCTGGGTTCTCGGGTTCACCGCGCAGCAACGATCCGTACGCGGTGTCGAGATAGAGCCGATGCCTGCACCGCGTCAACGATCCGGCATCGAGCAGCACGGGCACAGGTGATGTGGCTGCCGCGCCTCGTTGACCGTTCACACTGTTAGACACTAGGTCAGCCCTCCGACAGCCTGCACAGATCAGCGCCCGATAGGGTGTGGGTAACGCACTGTCCCGCCTAGCAGCACACGTCAGGAGCCTTTTCGATGGGTTTGTTCCGCAAGCGTAAGGGTCGAGCCACTCGCAAGGCAGAGGCCAAGGCGCTCAAGCACAAGGCAACACTCGAAGCGAAGCTGGGCGCGAAGAACGAGCGCAAGCAGTTGAAGTCGATCGCCAAGGCGCAGCGCAAGCTCAGCGCGGTGGAGGCGAAGTCGCAGAAGAACGTCGAGAAGGCCCAGGTCTCCGCTCTCAAGGCGCAGCAGAAGGCCGCGGTACAGGGAACGCTCAGCGTGGCTCAGATCCGCAAGTACCTCGGCATCGCTCGACTGCTGATTCCGGTGCTGGCTCCCATCCTCTACCGCGGTGCGACCGTCGTTCGCGCGCAGCTGGACAGCCGCAAGGCACAGCAGCTCGGTGTCGCTCCCGACCAGCTCAGCGAGTACACCGGCCACGGCGGAAAGCTCAGTGCCCGCATCGCCGGTGCCGAGAAGTCGCTCGACACCATCGGTGCGCGCCACTCCGATCCCGAGACCAAGAGCTTCGGTGCCGCGATCAGCGAGCGTCTGGACGATCTGACCACCGCCGTCCGCGCATCCGAGCAGATGCCGCCCGCTCGCCGCAAGACCGCGCACGCCGCGATCTCCGCAGAGCTCGACGGCATCGAGGCCGATCTGCTCGCCCGCCTCGGCGTGCGCTGAACCCTGCACAACCGATGACCGACAGCTCTGCCGCCCCGCTTCGCGGCGGAGCTGTCGGTATCGTCACCGCGGCGCTCGCGGTGGCCGCTCACGGCATGGCCGGCGGCGGTTGGCCCGACGGTTCCGCACTGGCTCTGCTCGTCGTCGTCAGCATCGGGGTGGGTGCCATGACGGCCCTGCCCAGACGTTCGACCGTCCTGCTGCTTCCCGCTCTGCTGGGCGGACAACTCGTCGCCCATATCGCGCTGAGCCTCGGCAGTGCAGCGGAGATGCACGCGCATTCACTGTTGCCCAGCACAGCGATGATCGCCTTTCACGCGGCCGCCTCGGTCGTCACCGGCCTGATGATCGCCGCGGCCGAGCGCCTCTACGGCCCCATCACGTCCATCGTCCGAGCGATTCTCGCGCTCCTCACTCCCCTGCCCGACGGTTCCGCCGTCGGTCGCGTGTCCATGTCCGTCGCGGTTCCGTCGGTAGACGGCACCGCTCTGGACTGGGTCATTTCTCGTCGCGGTCCCCCGATGTCGTCTTGCTCGTTCCGCGGGCTCCACTCGCGGTCGGCATTCTGACCGACACCCTTTTCCGCTTCTCTGCACAGAAATGACCCAACCCATGAAGAGCTCTCTTTCCCGTGCCCTGTTCGTCTCGGGAGCCACCGTCGGCGCACTGCTGATCGGCGCAGGCGCTGCGTCCGCGCACGTCGTCGTCTCCGCTCCCGACGCCGCGCAGGGCGGCTACTCGGTGCTGACGTTCCGCGTTCCCACCGAGTCCGATACCGCCTCGACCAGTTCGGTCAAGGTGACCCTCCCCGGCCTCAATTCCGCTCGCACACAGCCCGTTCCGGGCTGGACATCCACCGTCGAGAAGGACTCCGCCGATCTCGCGGTATCGGTGACGTGGACGGCGAACCCCGGTTCCGAGGTCGGGCCAGGCCAGTTCCAGCAGTTCCTGCTCTCGGCGGGCCCGCTGCCCGAGCAGGAGACCGTCTCGTTCCCGGCCACCCAGACCTACACCGACGGTGAGGTCGTCGACTGGAACGAGCCGATGACCGAGGACGGTAGCGAGCCCGAATTGCCCGCTCCCACCCTGACTCTCGCCGCGGCCGGCAGTGATGCGCACGGCAGCGCCCACACCGAGACCACCGCCGCCTCTCAGGCGTCGACGTCTTCGGAGGACAACACCGCCCGCTGGCTCGCCGGCGTCGGACTCGTGCTCGGTGCCGTCGGCGCAGGCCTTGGCATCGGTGCAACGCTCAGGGCGCGGCGCTCATGAGATCACTGGTCCTGTCCACGAGGGCGCTGGTCGTCTCGGTCGCAGCACTGCTGATGCTGTTGATCGCCGCACCGATCGCCTCGGCTCATTCGCAGGTCACCGGGTACAGCCCGGCCGACGGGTCCTCCCTGGACGCGTCTCCGGCCACGGCGTCCGTGTCGTTCAACGAGGTGCCGCAGTCGCAGTTCGCCACACTCAACGTCGTCGGGCCCGACGGCAACATCTGGTCGAAAGGTGATGCGCGCATCGAGGGCCAGAGCGTCGTCGTCGACGTCGGCGAGCTGGGGCCGGTCGGCGAGTACACCCTCGCGTACCGCATCACCTCGGCCGATGGCCATCCGGTCAGCGGCACAGCGTCGTTCACGCTGACGCAGGAGGGGTCAGGGACTCCGGGGGCACCCGCCGACGCGTCGGGAAGCGCAGAGGAGTCCGAGGGCTCGTTCCTCGGCGGCTACGGTCGGATCGCGCTGATCGCCGTGGCGGTTCTGGCCTTCGCCGGGGCATTGGGATTCGCGCTCCGTAAGCCCAAGACCCGGAAGTAGCACCGACGTGGCTGCGGTGGGCGAGAGAAGTGTTCGGCTGGTACTCGCCGCCGCAGCTGCGGCGCTGGTGGGGGTCGCGGCAGCGTTCGCGCTGGCGTTCCCCACCTTTCCCGGTGGGTCGTCGTGGCTACGGGTGATCGCGGTGGCGTCGGGCTCGGTGGTGTTGGGGTTCGGGGTTCTCGCAGTCCTGGACGCCAGTTCCGATTCCCGACGCCCCGCCGTGGACCCGCCGGTGATGTGGCGCGCGATCGGCTACCTGTCGGGACTGTGGGCGGTGGCCGAGTTCGTTCTGCTGGCCGCCGCGGCAGCCGATTCTGCCGGTCGCACGCCACTGACGTTGTCGCCCAGCGCTTTCGCCACGTTCGCCACCTCGATCTCGGTGGGCCGTCTGGGTTCTGCGACGGTGATCCTGACGCTCACCCTGTGCGCCATCGGGGTGGCCGGGTATCGACTGAGGGCGAGCTGGTCACCGATTCCGGTGGTCGTGCTGGCATCCCTCGCGCTGGTCGCTCGGCCGATCACCGGGCACATGTCTCAGTTCACGTTCGGGTCTTTTGCCGTCGCCGTGCATGTGGTGTGCGCAGCGGTGTGGCTCGGCGTCCTGGGTGCGATGGCGCTGAGCCTACGGAGCAAATCCGCGTGGGCGACGCTGTTGCCGGTCTATTCGCGAGTCGCGTTCTGGTGCGTCGTCGGGGTTGCCACCACCGGAGTGCTCGACGCGGTGCTGAAGCTGGACAGCCTTGCTGCCGTGGTCGAGACCGGTTACGGCCGAATCGTTCTCGCGAAGCTTCTCGTCACGGTGATCCTGATCGCGTCCGCTCACCGAATCCGTGGGACGTGGTTACCCACCGTCGCCGCGCACCGATCCACTGTCGAGCACTCGGTGGGCCGAGCCGCAGCGCACATCTGCCTGCTGGCGGTGGCGTTCGGCTTGGCTGCGGCGCTGGCGACCACTGCATAACCAAGCTTGTCGGCGCTCTGTACTAGCCTGGGTGCATGCCGAAGTTGACTGTGGTGCCGGGTGGTTCTTCGGCACCTGCGCTCGGTCGGATCCATACTGTCGCGGAGTTCTTCGCCGGTATCGGCCTGGTGCGAATGGGCTTGGAGCAGGCCGGTTTCGAGGTGTCGTGGGCCAACGACATCGAGCGCGACAAGCATCACATGTACCGCCAGCACTTCGGTGGCGAGGCCGGCCATTTTCAGCTCGGCGATGTCGCACGCACTCGAGGAGACGATCTGCCCGAGGGGCTGTCGTTGGCGTGGGCGTCGTTTCCGTGCACCGATCTGTCGTTGGCCGGCGGCCGGGCCGGGCTCGCGGGTAAGAACTCGTCGACGTTTCGTCATTTCACGCGGGTACTGAGCGAGCTCGGTGATGCTCGACCCGAAGTGGTGACGCTCGAGAACGTCGTCGGGCTGGCGACCAGTCACGGTGGAGACGATCTGGCCGCAGCGGTCCGGGAGCTCAACCAGCTCGGTTACTCCGTGGATGTCCTCACCATCGATGCTCGACGCTTCGTTCCGCAGTCGCGTCCGCGCCTTTTCCTGGTCGGTGCACAGAATCCCCCGGAGGACGCGCGCGATCCCAACAGTGAGCTTCGGCCGGATTGGCTGCAAGCGGTGTACGGCGATTCGACATTGCTGACCCATCGGGCACCCTTGCCCAGTCCGCCGATTCCGTTGACCAGTGGCCTCGGTGATCTGGTCGAGCGCATGGACTACCGCGACGAGCGGTGGTGGGATGCAGACCGTACCGCAGCATTCGTGCAGTCCTTGTCGCCGATTCAGTTGCAGCGCATCGAGATCCTGAAGAAGGCCCGCAAGGTCAGCTACCGTACCGCCTACCGTCGCACCCGTAACGGCGTCGCCGTCTGGGAAGCTCGCCCCGACGACATCTCCGGTTGCCTCCGTACCGCCCGCGGCGGTTCGTCCAAACAAGCGGTGGTCAAGATGGGCAACGGCCGGTTGCAGGTGCGGTGGATGACGCCACTCGAATACGCCCGCCTGATGGGTGCCGGCGAGTACACACTCGACGGTTTGCGAAACAACCAGGCGCTCTTCGGTTTCGGTGATGCGGTGTGCGTTCCCGTGGTCGCCTGGCTCGCCGAGCACTATCTGATGCCGCTGGTCAGCGGGACCCTGAGTTCGACAGCCGCACATGTCCAGTCACGGTAAGTCCTCGCTGCGGTCGTCCGCCGTCGCTCCGCGCAAGAGCACTCTGCCCGCGGACGACGTGCAGTCCTTTCGCACCGCACTGCGAGAAGTGCTGAGCGAGAAAGACAATCAGGGCCGAGTATGGTCGGCGGCCAAATGGGGCGTGTATGCGTTCTACGATTACGACGGTGAGCCGATCTACGTGGGGCAGACCAAGGAGAAGCTCAGCGTCCGAGTGCAGCGTCATCTGACCAACCAGCGAACCGACGCCGTCGCGATGCGGGTACTCGACGTCTTCGAGGTCGCCGAGATCGAGATCTGGCCTCTGTGGCAGTACGAGGATCTCAAGAAGTCCGACGGCGCAGAGCAGTTCCGCGCAGCCGAGCGCGATCTGAATGCGCACGAGTACACGGCGTACCTCGAGGCCATCGACAAGTCTCGACACAAGGCGATCCTCAACGAGAAGATTCCGCCGGTCTCGGAGCCCATCGCACTCCCCGCGTCACTGCGTCGGTCGCTGATCTCCGAGCAGACCCGCCGCGAGCGCGGGCACCCCGACATTCGCATCGCGCGCCGCGCCGAGACCATCTCACGGCTGGCAGCCGTCACTCGCGAACGCGGCGAGGTCTCCGAGGGTCTACGACGCGTCCTCGTGGTCCAGGCCGTGCGCCTGGCCTACCTGTCGGCCGAGCGACTCGCCTTCGTCGAGGGGCATCCCATTCCCGATCCCGCCGCGATCGACGTCACCGCGCTGGTGGGTTCGGTGCTGCACGAGCGCGCCCCGGACTCGGACGACGAGCCCGAAGACATCGAAGGAGCCACAGACCCAGAAGGCGAGTTGGACCTGTTCAGCGAGTTCTGACTCGGGTCGTCGTACGCTCGCCCTGTGCCGCTCCCCCCTCACGTTGCCGATCTCACCAGCATCGACCTGCTGCTGTCGGTCGCCGAGCTCGGCAGCATCGGGCGAGCGGGTCGAGCGCACGGCATGTCGCAGCCGGCGGCCAGCGCGCGCATCCGTGCATTGGAGCGACGGGTCGGCGCTCCATTGTTGAAACGGGGCGCACGCGGAACGGTGCTGACCGAGTTCGGCGAGCTGGTCGCGAGCTGGGCAGCGCCGGTCGTGCGGTCCGCCGAGGATCTGGCGACGGCCATCGCCACGTTGCACGCCGAACGCGTCGGCCATGTGCAGATCGCCGCGAGTCAGACTGTCGCAGAATATCTTCTGCCCCGATGGCTGGTCACGCTGCACACGCTCGTTCCGCACATCGTTCCGAGCCTCACGTCGGGCAATTCCACAGTGGTCGCCGAGAAGGTACTTGCGGGAGCCGCCGACCTCGGTTTCATCGAAAGCCTGAGTGTCCCTGCAGCTCTGGATCACCGGACCGTTGCCGCCGACGAGCTGGTGCTCGTGGTGGCACCGGATCACTCCTGGACAATCACTGCGCCGTCGGCCGCCGAGATCGTCGCCACCGCACTGGTGACGCGGGAGGCGGGGTCGGGAACGCGCTCGGCCTACGAAAGCGCGGTGGCTGCAGCGGGTCTCGGGCAGCCGATGTCGCCGTTTCTCGAGGTCTCCTCGACGACGGCGATCAAGTCCGCCGTCGGTGCGGGAATCGGCGGAGCCGTGCTGAGCTCGTTGGCCGTCGCCCCCGAGTTGGCCGCGGGAACCCTGGTCCGCGTACCGATCCCAGGACTGACTCTGCGTCGTGAGTTGAGGGCGATCTGGCCGTCCGGCCGCATCCCCACCGGCCCCGCCGCTGAATTGCTGTCCGTGGCGGCAAAGACCCAGCCATAACGTCCAGTTATGGGTAACGAACATTTCGGTACCTACCGGACGTGACCGGCTACGCGCACGCTGAAGTCATGACCGTCACCGCCCTCACCCCCGCTGTGCATCCCAGGACTTTCGAGCACATCACCCCCAACTGGTTCGCCGCGGTGATGGGTACCGGGATCGTCGCCACTGCGGCCGCAACTCTGCCTGTGCAGTTTCCTACACTGCACGTCTTTGCCGTTGCGGTATGGGTGATCGCCGCTACGGCGCTAGCCGTGATCGGTGGAGCCTTCGCGCGGCATTGGATCCGGCACCGCGACCGGGCCGTCGAGTACGCCCGACACCCGGTGATGGTGCAGTTCTACGGCGCTCCGCCCATGGCGATGCTCACCGTCGGCGCGGGAGCGGGCCTGCTCGGCGCGGACGTGCTCGGACCGACTGCGGCCACCGCGCTGTTCGCCGGCCTGTGGACCGCCGGGACGATCGCCGGTCTGCTCACCAGTGTCGTCGTTCCGTATCGAATGATCACCGCGTCCGATCATCGTGACGTCGCAGCCCTGCCCGCGTGGCTGATGCCTGTGGTGCCGCCGATGGTGTCGGCGTCGACAGGGGCGTTGCTGCTTCCGCACCTACCCGAGGGCCAGTGGCGGCTGGCGCTGCTGTGCGCCTGTTATGCGATGTTCGGGCTGTCGCTGATCGTCGGGATGATCACGCTGACTCTGATCTACGGGCGCCTGCTGCACGGCGGTCTGCCGCCCGTCGACGCGGCCCCGACCGTGTGGATCACGTTGGGGTTGATCGGCCAGTCGATCACGGCGGCCAACCTGCTGGGCACCGACGCATCGATGGTGTTCACCGGTACACAGGCGTCGGTCGCCGTCGGGCTACACGTCTTCGGTATCGGCTACGGGCTGATCATGGGCGGCTTCGGAATGCTGATGTTCGCGCTGGCGACAGCTCTGACCGTGCACGCGGCACGCAGAGACCTGGGGTTTTCGCTGACGTGGTGGTCGTTCACGTTCCCCATCGGGACTTGCGTCACCGGAGCGACTGCCTTGGGTCATGCGCTGAACTTCGGTGCGGTGCAGGCTCTGGCCGTTGCCCTGTACGTCCTACTGCTCGCCGCCTGGCTCACCGTGGCCACCCGCACTGTTCGCGGAATCCGGCGCGGAGAGTTGTTGCATCCCGATCACAGGTGAGACAGCACGTTCACCACGTTGCCGCCCGCATCCCGACAGAAGAATCGGCGGACTCCCCATTCCTCGTTGGTGATCTCGTAGACGATCTCGAGTTCGGCGTCCATCGCTGCCCGGTACGCCGCGTCCACGTCGTCCACTTCGATCGATGCCGACGGATTGACCGGCCCGGTGGGATCGGTGGTGATCAGACTCAGCTGCGCCGCACTGTCGCCCGCCGGAGCGAGCGTGGCGATCCAGCCGTGATTCATCACCACCTCCATGCCGGTGACCTGGACGTACTTGTCCAGCGCCGCATCGAGATCGGTGACCGTGAGCAATGGCATCGCGCGCAGAACATCCATGCCCGGACTGTATCGGCGACAACGTCCCCGCGGGGACGTGCTCGACGAACATCTCACACATGATGGACAATCCTGACGATGCTGACGATCAGGGTGACTCTGGCCGACGTCGAGCCGGTGGTGTGACGGCGGTTCACCATCGCCTCCGACGCCACACTGCCCGAGCTGCACGACGTCATTCAGGACGTCATGGGTTGGGAAGACCGACATCTGCACATGTTCTTCGTCGGCGACGATCCTCTTCGAAGCACTCGACGCTACGAGATGAAGTCCTCGCTCGAGGAGTGGGACGACGGCACCGGGACACTCGAAGACGGCGTTCGGGTGGACGACGTCCTCGGTGCCGTCGGGGATCGTCTCGGGTACGAGTACGACTTCGGTGACGGATGGACACACCACCTGGTCGTGGAAGAGGTATCGCCCGTAGCCGGTACTGCAGCCTGCCTGGACGGCGACCGCGCCTGCCCACCCGAAGACTGCGGCGGCTCGTCGGGCTACGCCGAACTGCTGAAGGTTCTCGCTGATACCGACCATCCTGAGCACGACCACATGAAGCTCTGGGCGGGCGACTTCGACGAGCGCTTCGCGGTGGCCGACGCGAACAACAGAATCGCGTTGCGGCGCGCGGTGACGGAGTTGGCCGGTCGCGTACGGGAACGGCTACCCAAACTCGGCTCGCTTCTCGAACGCGGGCCCCTCGAGTATCACCCCGATCTGCCCGATGTCCTCGCGCGCGTCGATGTCGATGTGGATCAGGTGGACCCCGCAGTGGCGGCATCGGCAATGGAAAAGCTGACGTGGATGCTGGCGCGCGTGGGCGAAGACGGAATCACACTGACCGCTGCAGGCTATGTGCCGCCCAGGGACGTTGCGGCGATGCGTACCGAGCTCGAGTGGGTCACCAGATGGTTCGGAAGCGCCAACCGCGAGGTGGACCATCAACAGGTGCACTGGCTTCGGACTGCTGTGACGCAACTCGGACTCGTTCGTGTCCTGAAGGGGCGGCTTCTTCGCACCCGTTTGGGCAACACCCTCGCCACCGACCCGGTCCGCCTGTGGTCACACGCCGCGGCTCGGATGCCCGTTGGGCGCGAGCAGTACGAGAAAGACGCGGGCGTTCTGCTCCTGGTGTCGGTTGCGGCGAGTTGCTCTGTAGACGAACGCAATTCGCTCGTCTTCCGAAGCCTCGAGGCGCTCGGATGGATGATCCCCGAGAGGGAGAGACCGTACGCCCAGTACCTCGCTCGACCGACCTTGGACTTCCTGACTCTGATCGGCGCTGTGCCGTCGACCCTGGGTCGCGAAGGGGCCGGACCGGATTGGGGACGGCAGTTCGCGGTACACGCCTTGTCGTCTCGAGCTGGGTAGTCAACCCCTGCCCCCGAGTCGTTCACCCCGGCGACACGTGCAGTTCCCACAACACATGTCTGCGTGTCGATTCAGGTCGGAAGCATGAGCAACTTCCGTGCTCGATGCTTCCAGGAGATGTACCTAGTGAACACTGTTCGTCGCGTTGCCACCGGTGGAATCCTCGGTCTCGCAGCCGCTCTCACCCTCGCGTCCTGCTCCGAGCCTGCGGCTCCCGATGCCGGTGGAGACGGCGACGGGGCCGGCGGCACTCTCACGGTGTACACCTCGGAGCCGCAGGCGAAGATCGACGCTCTCAACGCCGAGTTCACTGCAGAGAACCCCGGCATCGACGTACAGGTGTTCCGCGCGGGCACCGGAGATCTCAATGCGCGCATCGCGTCGGAGCGGCAGACCGGCTCCATCGGTGCCGACGTCCTGCTCGCCGCGGACGCCCCCACGTTCGAGAAGTACAAGGCCGACGACCTGCTGCTGCAGTACACCCCGGCCGACGTCGACGCGCTCGACCCGAACGTCGTCGATCCCGACGGTTACTACGTGGGAACCCGCATCATCCCGACGGTCATCGCGTACAACACCGGGACCGTCTCGCAGCCCCCGACATCGTGGAAGGACCTGGCGGACCCCCAGTACAAGGGCCGGATCACGCTGCCCAATCCCGATGTGTCCGGCGCAGCAGCGTTCAACACCGCCGTCTGGCTGGGCCAGGAAGACCTCGGCCTTCCGTGGCTCACCGATCTCGTCGCCAACGAACCCGTGGTCGCCGAGAGCAACGGCCCGGTCGCTCAGGCCGTCGCGGCCGGCACCCAGCCGGTCGGGATCGTGGTGGACTACCTGGTGCGCGAGTTGGCCGAGAAGGGCTCGCCCATCGCCGCGTCGTACCCCACCGATGGCGTCCCGTACATTTCCGAACCGGCCGGAATCTTCAAGGACTCGGCCAATCAGGAGGCCGCGCAGAAGTACGTGGACTTCCTGGTCAGCAAGCGCGGTCAGGAGATCGCCGTCGAGCAGCAATACCTGCCGGTTCGGTCCGATGTCGGCACGCCGGAAGGCGCGCCCGCTCTCGACGACATCGAACTGCTGAACCCGGACCTCGACACCATCACCGCCTCCCAGCCCGATGCCGTCGCCACGTTCAACGATCTTCTTGGCTGACCGCGTCACCTGGGTTCGCGCCTGCCTGTGGTTGGCAGTACTGGCCCTGGTCGGCGCTCCACTGGCGGCCGTGGTCTCGATCGGATTGGGCGGCAACCACATACAAGAGCTGCTCGACGGCGGAATCGCGTCGGCCACTACCAACAGCGTCGTGTCGGCCGGTGTGTCGGCGGCCGCGGCGGTGGTGATTGCGACCATCATGGCCCTCGTTCTCGATCGCACCGATCTGCCGGGCCGATCGGTACTGCGCCTTATTCTGCTCAGCCCGTTGCTGATTCCGCCGTTCGTCGGCGCGATCGCCTGGACAGGCCTGCTGGGCCCGAGCGGGATGATCAACTCGTACTGGAACGACGCCTTCGGCGGCGGACCGCTGTGGAACATCTACGGCGGCGACGGAGTGATCTTCTTGCTGACGATCCACTCGTATCCGCTTGCGTACCTGATCATTTCGGCGGCGCTACGACGCGTACCCGGCGATCTGGAACAGGCGGCTCGGATCGCCGGGGCATCTCCTTGGCGAGCCATGCGCGATGTGACGCTGCCACTGCTGCGTCCCGCCCTCCTGGCGTCGCTGACGTTGACGGCCGTGTCCAATCTGGCCGATTTCGGCATTCCGGCGCTGGTCGGACTCCCCGAGCGCTACGTCACCCTGTCGACGATGGTGTATCGATACATACAGTCGGGCACCGTCGATCGACCACTGGAGTTGGTCTCCACCATCGGCATCGGGCTCCTCGCACTGGCCGTTGTCGCGGTCGCACTCGACCGCGTTCTGGGGCGTCGCTCCGTTCAGCTCGACGGTGCGGTCACGGCCCCGCAGCTACTTCCGTTGGGCCGCAGCCGAATTGCAGCAGGTCTCGCTGCGTGGATCCTCGGCCTCGTTCTGACGGTCCTGCCGATCCTGGCGTTGGCGACGCAGGCCCTGCTTCCGGCCCCCGGCGTGCCGCTCACCTGGGGCAACCTCACGCTGCAGAGTATCGAGAGCGCGGTCACCGCACCGGGAACCCTCGTCGGCATTCAGAATTCGGTGACGCTGGCGCTGGGAGCCGCTGTCGTCTGCGGACTCCTGGGTCTGGCCATCGGGGTACTGACCACCCGCACCAGGTCTCGCGACAACGTCGGCCTGGATCTGGCAGCGATGCTGCCGCAGGCGATTCCCGGCCTCGTCATCGCAGTGGGCTGGTTGATCATCGGCCGGTACACCGGACTGTTCGACACCAAGTGGGTCATCCTGTGCGCCTACGTGATGGCGTTCCTCGCGATCGTCGTCCAGGCCGTTCGAGCACCGCTGAGTTCCACTCCGACAGCCCTCGAAGAAGTCGCCAGATCCTCCGGCGCGTCACATCTTCGATCGCTGTGGGACGTGCCGTGGAAGATGGCGATCCCCGCTGCAGCCACCGGTGCGGTGCTCGTTGCTCTCACTGCAGTGCGCGAGCTGACCATGTCGGTGCTCCTCGTCGCTCCGGGTACACAGACCCTCGGCGTGTCCATCTTCAACCTGCAGCAGGCCGGCGACTACAACGCCGCCTCCGCCCTGTCCCTACTCGTCGCGCTCGTCGGATTCGCGGGCCTCGGCCTCGTGGCGTCCACCCGAGCCGGGCGACCGTAGATCCAACGCTGAGAAGAGAGAACCGATGTCTGCCATCACGATCGAACGTCTCGGCCTCCGGTACCACGACGGCACGGTCGGCGTGGAGGGCATCGACCTGGAGATTGCCGATGGCGAGTTCGTCGCACTCGTCGGGCCGTCGGGCTCCGGTAAGACCACGCTGCTGCGTACCGTCGCCGGCTTCCTGACCCCGACTGCCGGTTCGATCTCCATCGGACCGGATGTGGTTGCAAGCGAACAACTCTCGACGCCTCCCGAGTCGCGCAAGCTCGGCATGGTATTCCAGCAGCACGCCCTGTGGCCGCACCGCAGCGTCGGGCGCAACGTCTCCTACCCACTCGAACTGGCCAAGGTCTCCAAACCGGAGCGCACGAAGAAGGTCGCCGACGTGCTCGAGCTCGTCGGGCTGCCCGGGCTCGAGAACCGGGACCCGTCGACGCTGTCCGGTGGTCAGCGGCAACGCGTCGCCCTCGCGCGCGCTCTGGTCGGCTCGCCACGGGCACTACTACTCGACGAGGCGCTCTCGGCATTGGACGAGCCACTGCGAGACCGGCTTCGCCTCGAGCTGAGATCTCTGACGCGCGCAGCCGGTCTGACCGTCGTACACGTCACGCACGATCGCACCGAGGCCCTCGCCCTCGCAGACCGGGTGGTCGTCCTCGATCGGGGCAGCATCGCGCAGATCGGTACACCCGAGGACGTGGTGCGCGCTCCGGCGTCGGCGTTCGTCGCCCACTTCCTGTCCGACGCCACCCTCGTCGACGGCACCGTCGCCCACGGCACCTTCACCTCGGGCTCCCTGACACTCGCGGCGGAGGGCTCCGGCCCCGGGACGGTTGCAATCCTGCCGACCGATATCGAGCTCGTGCCCGACGGCGAGCGCGAGAGCACCATCAGGGGAACCGTCACCTCGTCACTCTTCGGCCGCGATGCCAGCGATGTTCTGGTGCGCTCCGGCGATGTGGACTTCCGATGCTCGGTACGCGGACCGCGTCCCGAGGTGGGTGACACCGTCGCGCTGACCGTCCGGCGGTCGTTCTTCTACCCGCGGTAGCCAGCCTCGACGCGGATCCACCCGATCAGCAGCCGACCGACCACTGTGACCCACCAGACAGAAATATTATTTGCTTAGCACATGTATTTATATATATGGTTGCAGACAGCAAGTAAATGAACATCGGCGTTGGAGTACTCATGGCAGTTCAATCCACGACAGCGGAGTCGTTGGTCGAAGAGGTCTTCCTCTTCGGGCGCACGCTGAAGCGGGCCGTGACCACCGGAGTCGAGGATTCACCACTGCCGCAGGCCCTGACCGGAGTTCTGGCCATCCTGGCGACCGAGGGTGAATGCAGGCAGACCGACCTCGCCAGCAGGCTGTGCGTCAGCCAGTCGGCCCTCAGCCGACAGATCGCGGACCTCGTCGACCTCGGCTACATCGATCGACATCCCGATCCCGACGACCGAAGGGCGTCACGGGTTTGTGTGTCGGACATCGGTCAGGTTCGACTGACACAAATTTGGAACAGACGCGCACGCCGCCTGGCAGAAATGTTGAGCGGCTGGAGCGAGGACGAGGCACTCGATGCACTCGACTCGATCCGCAAACTGAACGACACCTTCACCGAAGACGCCCACGCCCAGCATCAGGACGTGGCACGTATTGAATCGATTGCGAGATAAGACATGACCACATCTGCGGATACTCCGCCCAATCAGCCAGTCGTCGATCCCGACGCGATGTCGCATCGCCAGATCCTCGAAGCCCTCACCGGCCTGCTCGCCGCGCTGTTCACCGCGCTGCTGAGCACCACCATCGTCTCGACGGCACTGCCCACCATCATCGGTGATCTGAAGGGTTCGCAGACCGCGTACGCCTGGGTCATCACCACTGCCCTGCTGGCCAATGCCGCGTCCACTCCGATCTGGGGCAAGCTGGCCGACCTGTTCAACAAGAAGGTGCTGGTCCAGAGCGCGATTCTCATCTTCGTCGCAGGCTCACTGATCGCCGGCTTCGCGCACAACGTGCCGGTCCTGCTGGCCGCACGCGTGGTGCAGGGCATCGGCATGGGTGGTCTGACGGCTCTCGTCATCGCCATCATCGGCACCATCGTCTCCCCGCGTGATCGCGGCCGCTACTCCGGCTACACCGGTGCCGTCATGGCCGTGTCGATGTCCGGTGGCCCGATCCTGGGCGGCGTCATCGTGGACAGCCCGCTCGGCTGGCGCTGGTGCTTCTTCGTCTGCGTACCGCTGGCCGTCATCGCCCTCGGCCTGCTGCAGAAGACCCTGCACATCAAGACCATCCGCAAGGACAACGTCTCCATCGACTGGCTCGGTGCACTTCTGCTCACCGCAGGTGTTTCCGTTCTCCTCGTGTGGGTCTCGTTCGCAGGCAAGGCCGACTACTACGCCTGGCTCTCCCGTGAGACGGCCTACCTGGTCGGCGGCGGAGTGCTGTTGCTCATCCTGACGATCATCGTCGAGGCGCGGCACAAGTCGCCGATCATCCCGCTCAAGATCGTCACCGAACGCACCACCGGCCTGGCCATCGTCGCGTCCATCGCCGTCGGCGTCGGCCTCTTCGGAGCCACCACCTTCCTCGGCCAGTACTTCCAGACCGCTCGCGGCTACACCCCGACCGAGGCCGGATTACTGTCCATCCCACTGGTGTTCGGCATGCTCGTCGCCTCCGTCGGCTCCGGTCAGCTCATCACCAAGTTCGGTAAGTGGAAGCCGTTCATCGTCACCGGATCTGTTCTGTTGGTCGTCGGATTCCTGCTCCTGGGCACGATCGACCACGCGACCAGCCTGGTAACGGTCGGCATCTTCATCACCATCGTCGGCCTCGGTACCGGCATGTTGATGCAGAATCTCGTTCTCGCAGTGCAGAACACGGTCAGTGTGCAGAACGTCGGTGCGGCATCGTCGACGGTGGCGTTCTTCCGTACCTTCGGCGGCGCGATCGGCGTCTCGGTTCTCGGCTCGCTCCTGGCAACTCGGGTTGCCGAGAAGTCCGCGGCAGGCCTGGCCCAGCTCGGTGTCGACAGCTCGTCGGGTGGCGGTGGATCACTCGATCTCACCGCACTGCCCGCGCCGGTCCTCGAAGTCGTCCGCACCGCCTACGGCGACGCGACCGGACGCATCTTCATGATCGCCGGCTTCGTTGCGATCGTCACGCTGATCGCGGTGATCTTCATTCCGAATCGCCCACTGCGCCAGACGATCGACATCGCGACGGCCCCTGCGCAGGGACCCAAGGACGAGCCGCAGGACCAGCTCGCCGAGATTCCGTCCTTCGGTGACACGCAGGAGTACGTCTCCGTCGAGCGCGAGGCCGAATACGACGCCCATCGTCGCGCCGAGGGTCGGCACGAGGCTCAACCGGGACAGCGCCCCTTCGAGGGTCTGAGCACCGACGCACGTGATCGACTGCTCGCACTGCTGCTACCCGAGCCGAAGGACACGTTGGCCGCACTGGACGAGGCCGAGACCATCCGCGCCGAAGTGATCGAACTGCAGCAGGAACTCGACGCGAAGATGCTCGATTTCGATGCGGTGTGCGAGCGGCTCCGTCGCCTCGGACTCAGCGAGCAGCAGATCGCTCGAGTGTTGGGAGACAACCACATTCCCGACAGTCGCAATCATTACGCACACGCAGGCCTGAACGGACACAGCGTCAACTAGTCCCAGCCTCGACCAGGCCAAGCGTTACGGCAGTTCCCCGCACCCCCACCGGGAGTGCGGGGAATTTTCGTTCTCTATGCTCCAAGAACGGACCGGCCACCTTCTTTCGGTTCTGCACAGGCGGGAGAATCGCTCATGACACGTCGCCTCCAGATCTCCGCCGCCGCGGTCCTGGTAGCAGTGCTCGTCTGCGCATCGTGCGCCACCGAAGAGCGGACGCCCGGCGCCCCCATCGACGGTGCAACGGGGTCCGCTCCCGGACTCGGGTGGACTCTCACTCCCTCGGATGCGGGTATCGAGGGCGGCCAGTTCCGCGATCCCGTCCAGGGCAGCGATACCGATTCGATGCACTCGGGTTCCATCTCCGACGGGTCGACGGTCGTCACGCTCCTCGGACGCCTGGACGGCAGGGAGTTCGTCGACGCGACCCTGGTGGGCGCGAGCATCGCGGACGGCTCGGTGCGCTGGCGCACCCCCGCGGACGATATCGTGGGCTGCGGTGAGGAATTCGTCGACGGGCAGGTCGTCTGCTACCGCGGCAACACCGGCACGACATCCGAAATCCTCACTGTCGACACCGAATCCGGAGAATCGAGCACTCGGGACGCGGCCTTTCCGATCACGAGTCTGACCACCGCAGACGGCCACGTGTACACCTCCCGGGCGGTGCGCGAGGGTGCGAGGGTCGCGGTGTTTCGCGGCACGGCGGACGCCCTCGACGCGGACTGGTCGGTGCAGTTCGATTCCACGGCCTCGCCTGACGCACCGTTCGCGTCCACAATGCACACCGAGAACGGAATCGGGTTGTTCGACGACGGCCGGGGAGTGTTCGCCTTCGACCTCGACACCGGCGACAACCTCTGGTCCAGAACGGTTCCCGACTGCGCCCGATCGGGCGTCGCCTCGCGCGACGGCGCAGTGCGGGTGGCGCGGGCCGACTGCTCGGACCCCACTACGATCGTGGGTTCGGAAATCATCGACACCGACGGAACCGTGCTCGCTGCAACGGATTCCGTGACCCTGCAGCAACCGACGTTCGATTCCCCCGCCGAGTCGAGTCCGCTACTGCTCGGAACGGGAGGCTATCGGCCGTCGAATCCCGACCCCGTGTGGACCGACGAGAGTCTGGTCTGGGCCGTTCCGTCGGACATCACCGGCCCCGCCGCGGCGTTCCTGTCCACCAACGGCCTTGCCTACGCCGTCACGGGTTCGGTTGCACTGCTGCGCAACACCGACACGGCCACCGAATCCGCGATCGACCTCGACACCGGGACCACGCTGTGGAGTCGAGAATCGGGGGCTTTCGCGGAGGTCGGTGCCCTCGACGGCGACGTCGCCACGCTGTTCGGACCGGAAGTGCTGCGCGGAATCGACGTCAGAACCGGATCCACGGTGTGGGACATCCCCGTGGCGGCGTTGGACGACGAGGGAATCGATCGGCAGTCGTGGCCGATGTTCGATCGAGTCGACAGCGACTCGATCGACACCGACTCGATCGACACCGATTCCATTTACACCAGGGCACTGAGCATCTCGCTGCTACGAGCGAGATAGATCTTCCCCCGTCGTCGACGCTGCTTACCGACCCGGAATGTACTTCAGCGCCTTGACGAAGGGCGGCATGATCTTTGCCCACAGCTTCGGCGGAAGTCCGCGCGGCCCACCGAGATTGAGCAGACGCGTCGTCGCGATGGTCTGCGACTCCGTGTACTTGAGCAGACCCTCGGTACCGTGCCTACGCCCGACACCGGACACGCCCATGCCGCCCATCGGAGCGCCGGTGGTGCCCCACGTCGGCGCGTAGCCCTCGTCGACGTTGACGGTGCCCGAATGCAGCCGCGCCGCAATGGCTTCGCCTTGCGCCTTGGTCTTGGCCCACACGCTGGCGTTGAGTCCGTACTCGGTGTCGTTGGCCTTCTCGATGGCCTCGTCGACGTCGGCGACGGGGTAGATCGACACCAGCGGCCCGAAGGTCTCGGTTGCCGCACATTCCATGTCCTCGGTGACGTTCGTCAGCAGCGTCGGCTCGTAGAACAGCGGGCCGATGTCGGGGCGTGCGTTGCCGCCTGCGACGACGGTCGCGCCCTTGACCTTGGCGTCGTCGACGTGGGCCGAGACCGTCTTGATCTGATCCTCGGAGATGAGGCTGCCCATCTCGATGCCGAATTCGTAGTCGGCTCCGAGGCTCATGTTGCGCACCCGCTGACCGAACTTCTCGGTGAACTCCGCGGCGATCGACTTCTCGACGTAGATACGTTCGATGGAGATGCAGAGCTGGCCGGAGTTGGAGAAGCAGGCCCGCACGGCCGCGTCGGACACTTCCCGGAGGTTGGCACCCTTGGCGACGATCATCGCGTTCTTGCCGCCGAGCTCGGCGGAGAATCCGATGAGTCGACGCCCGGCCTGCTCGGCCAACAGCTGACCGGTGGCGGTGGAGCCGGTGAACATGACGTACTCGGTGTTCTCGACGATGGCGGTACCCACCACCGAACCCGGGCCGGGAACCACAGCGAACAGGTCACGGGGCAGTCCGGCCTTGTAGAGCAGTTCGACGCAGGCGAGCGCGCAGTACGGCGTCTGGCTGTCGGGCTTGAGGACGACTCCGTTGCCTGCAAGCAGTGCCGGGATGGCGTCGGACACCGCGAGGGTCATCGGGTAGTTCCACGGGGAGATGATTCCGACAACACCCTTGGGCTGGTACCGGATCCGAGTCTTGGTCAGCACGGGCAGCATGCCGGTGACCTTCTTCGGGGCCAACAGCTTCGCGGCGGTGCGCGCGTAGTGCCGAGCGGTCATCGAGATGTCGAGAACCTCTTCGAGGGCAGCGGCGCGGGACTTGCCGGTCTCGGCCTGCGCCATGTCCATCAGCTCGTCGCGGTGGGCGAGCACCAGGTCGCGGTAGCGGTGGAAGATCTCGGCGCGCTCGGACACGGGGCGCTTGGCCCAGGCCACCTGAGCTGCGCGTGCGCGCGCGATCGCAGCGGTCGCGTCGGCGGCGGTGCCCACCGGGATGGTCGCCAGCTCCTTGCCGGTGAACACCTCGGTGATCGTTTTCGTCGGCCGCGATTCGGCGTCGGGGATGGCGATGAGATCGGCGAGCCGGGAGAAGGTCGAGGCGGACGGTGCTGGCATGGACTGGTCCCTACTGGTGAGTAGTGTTTTGAGTAACAGACAACCTACCTGGTCTTCGGCTCACTTCACAGGGCCGAAATTACCGAATCCTGTGGCACGATGGTCAGTGGTCTACCGGACGTCGGGGCGTACGGAGCTACAGGGTGGGAAATATATGCGCAAGGCATTCGTTCTGGCCGGAGCCGCGGCACTGATGCTGTCGTTCGCAGGGTCGGCCCAGGCCGATCCACTGCAGGATTTCATCGCTCCGCCGAGCGATCCGGATGCGTATCTCCCCACCTCACTCGGTGATCCATGGTTCGACCCGCCTGCCGGGTACGAGAACCTGCAGCCCGGCACAGTGCTGAACCGTCGCGACGTCGCGGTCACGCCCGAGGCGTCGTCCGTGCAGTTGCTCTTCCGCTCCACCGATTCGAAGAACCGACCCATCGCCGCGGCGACGACGGTCCTGACGCCCACCGCGCCGTGGACCGGAGCCGGAGATCGTCCGGTCATCGCGTACAACGAGGCAACGGACTCGCTCGGTAATCAGTGCGCGCCGTCGTACACGCTGCCGCGCGGCAACAACAAGGAAGTCGATCAGGTCCGGATTCTGCTCGACCGCGGCTACACGGTCGTCGTCACCGATTACCAGGGTCCTCGGCAGGCCTATTCGGCCGGTCTCGTCTCCGGACACACAGTGCTCGACGGCTTACGCGCATCCCAGAGTGCAGGAGTGGCTGCGGACGCGCCGATCGGCATCACCGGTTACTCCGGCGGTGCCATCGCCTCGGGTTGGGCAGCGCAGTTGGCTCCCGAGTACGCGCCCGAGTTGAACATCGCCGGTGTCGCGTTCGGTGGCCCGCCGACCGACTACAAGATTTTGCAGACCTCACTGAACGGCCAGATCGGTTCCGGTCTGTTCACTGCGGCGACGATCGGATTGTCCAGGGAGTACCCGGAGATGCGGGAGCTCGCCAACGACAACGGGAAGCGACTGGCTTTGGCGCAGAAGGATCAATGCGTCGATGTGTTGTCGTATTCGGGCCTGTTGTTGCTGGACCAGCGAAACCTCTCCAACGTGCCCGATGTCTTCGACCACCCGATCACCAAGGCCGTCGTCGAAGAGAACCGGATGGGCCAGACGACGCCGGACGCACCGATCTACATCTACCAGGGGCTGCAGGACTTCCTCATTCCCAAGGAAGGTGCCGAGGCCGTGCAGGACCAGTGGTGCGCGGCGGGAGCGTCGGTTCGCCTCGAATTGGTTCCCGGAGATCATTCGGTGGCGCAGACCAACGGCCGTCCCGGTGCGTACGACTGGCTCGGGCAGCGCCTCGCCGGAGAATCCACCTCCGGGTGCGAACGTGTGACCCGATAAGCGCGGCTTGACCCTCACGCCACGGGAGGCAGCACAGTGTCTTTCGTGAGTGATTCTTCCTTCGTCGGCAACGAGACCTTCGGCAGCGACCAGGACAGCATGCAGGTCGGTGCTGTCGCACGGTTGGTGGGTGTCAGCGTCAGGACGCTGCATCATTACGACGAGATCGCGTTGGTAGTGCCGTCGGGCAGAACTCCGAAGGGCTATCGGACGTACTCGTCGGCCGATGTCGAGCGGCTGCATCAGGTGTTGACCTATCGCGAGCTCGGGTTCGCGCTCGACGTCATCGCGGCGTTGCTCGACGATCCCGCGGTCGATGCCATGGCGCATCTGCGTCGGCAGCGAGAGTTGCTGAACGAGCGAATCGATCACTTGCATGCAATGGCTGCGGCCGTGGACAAGATGATGGAGGCGAAGAAGATGGGTATGCAATTGACTCCCGAGGAGCAGCGCGAGATCTTCGGCGACAACTGGACCGGCGAAGAGTACGCAGAGGAAGCCGAGCAACGCTGGGGCGAAACCGACGAGTGGAAGCAGTCGCAGGAGCGGACGGCGTCGTTCACCAAGGACGACTGGAAGGCCATCAAGGTCGAGGCCGATCTCCTCGAAGCGGACCTCGCAGCCGCGATGCAGCGGGGTGTGTCACCGGATTCCACCGAGGCCGGGGTACTGGCCGAGCGTCATCGGGCATCGATCGAACGGTACTACGACTGCGGTTACGAGATGCAGGTGAACCTGGCGGAGATGTACATAGCCGACGAGCGATTTGCCAAGCACTACAACGGGATTGCGTCCGGCTTGGCGCAGTATCTTCGCGACGTCATCGTTGCGAACGCCGCTCGCCAGGGTTGACGCGAGCCATCGCGGACCGCTCGTGTGCGGTCGATCCACCCCAGACTCCGTATTTTTCGTCCGAGTCGAGTGCGTGTTGCAGGCAGCGCGCGATCACGGGGCATCGATCGCACACGAGCTTCGCCTGTCGCTCGAGGTTTCTCAGCGAGTATCCCCGCAGTCCCAGGGGCGGGTAGAACATCGAGACCGGCATCGAGCGGCAGGCAGCGTTCATCTGCCAATCCCAGTACTCGGAGATCGGTTGCATTGCTTGCGTTCTCATCGGCAGCCACCCCTTTCGATCAGAGATTCAGTAGTCGGCAGATGTTGCCGGATGTGACTGTGCGCCGGTTCCCCAGTCCGCCGCCCGCGGCTCGTGCGCTGAGCAGGGTTCTGCGATCGGTCACTGTCGAAGTCCTTCGGTCCGCCGCCACAAACTGACGTTAGCGTCACATATGAGATAAACCGCAGTCAACGGTGACATGTACCAAGACAGGTCGGACTAGCATTGCGCGATGACAACCGATCGCTCTACCCCGAGCCCCATGCAGTTCCTCGGGTACACGTTCGGACGCGTCCTGCCCGCGTCGATGCAAGACTGGGTTCGAAACGATCTGGTGGGTAATGGCGCCCAGGTTCGCTACATCGCGCGCTTCGTTCTTCCGATCGTTCCGCTGCTGCTGCTGTTCCTGCTGATCCCGGGGCCGCTGTGGATGTCCCTGGCGATGATGTCGCTGCTGTTCATTCCGCTGGTCTACTTCTCGATCGCGCTGATGAACGTCTATCGGCGGCATCGTTTGCTGATCCACGGCCTCGACCCGCAGATGATCAACGCCAAGGCCCAGAGCCGGGTCGACCGCACTCGTGACGACTACGAACGGCGTCACGGCCGCGGTTGATGTGCGAGCGATAGTCTGTGCCGCATGACGTCACCTGTGGAATTCAAGGCAACAGCTGATCTGGCCGACGAGATCGGTCCCGATATCCGCAGTTGCGACACCCAGTTCATCCAGTTCGGCAAGCACACGGAGTTCGCGGGCCCCATCACCACCATTCGCTGCTTCCAGGACAATCTGCTGGTCAAGCAGACCCTGAGCGAGCCCGGCAACGGTGGCGTACTGGTGGTCGACGGCGATGCCAGCGTGCATACCGCGTTGGTCGGAGACATCATCGCCGGACGCGGCGTCACCAACGGTTGGGCGGGTGTCATCGTCAACGGTGCGGTGCGCGACTCCGCGATTCTGCGCACGCTCGAGATCGGCGTCAAGGCACTGGGCACCAACCCGCGCAAGAGCACTCAGACCGGCTCGGGCGAGAAGAACGTCCCGGTGAGCTTCGGCGGCGTGACGTTCAACCCGGGCGAGATCGTCTACAGCGACCACGACGGCGTCGTCGCGGTATAGCCCACGAGCGGCGGCAGGCGTCGATGCCTGCCGCCGTGATGCTCCTACTTCACGAACGCGAGCAGCGCGTCGTTCACTTCCTGGAAGTGCGTCCACAGCAGCCCGTGCGGTGCGCCCTCGACCTCGACGTACGTCGCCTCCGGGAACACCTTGTGGAACTGCCGGCCCGTCGAATCGATCGGCAGGATGTTGTCGGCCGTGCCGTGCAGGATCAGCGTCGGCTTGCCCGATTCGCGCACCTTCTCCACATCGCCGCGGAAATCCTCGAGCCACGTGGGCACGACGGCGTAGGCAGCCACGGGCGCGCTGCCGGTCGCGGTGTTCCAGCTCGCACGGACCGCGGCCTCACTGATTCGGGTCCCGAGGTTCTCGTCGAGGTTGTAGAAGTCCTTGTAGAAACTGTCGAACCAGGCGAAGCGATCCTCGCGAGCGGCACTGTCGATGCCGTCGAACACCGACTGAGGAACGCCGGTGGGGTTGTCGTCGGTCTGCAGCAGGAACGGCTCGAGCGAGGCGAGGAACGCGAACTTCGCGACGCGATCGGTACCGTACTTCGCGGCGTATCGCGCGAGTTCACCTGTGCCCATAGAGAATCCGACCAGGATGACATCGTTCAGATCGAGCTCGGTCAGCACCTTGTCCAGGTCGGAGGCGAAGGTGTCGTAGTCGTATCCGACGGTCGGCTTGCTCGACTGACCGAATCCGCGGCGGTCGTAGGTGATGACACGGTAGCCGGCGTCGAGCAACGCCCGCGACTGACGTTCCCAGGAGTTGCCGTCGAGCGGGTAGCCGTGGATGAGCACGACGGGCTGCCCGGTGCCGTGATCCTCGTAGTAGACCTCGACGGGGGTGGAGTTCTCGGTGTCGACCTTGATGTACGCCATGGTGTCGCCTTCCTTCGTGAGTGAAGTCCGACGCGGGAGAACGGTCGTTCTCACCGCGTGTGGACTACTGTAGAGAACGTTGGTTCTCTCGGCAAGGGGTAGACGATGACGAATACGGAACTCGGGCGGGACGACGTGGTCCGAGCAGCGGACGCGCTGTTCTACGCCCGCGGAATTCAGGCCGTCGGCATGGACGAACTGCGCACTGCGGCGGGCATCTCTCTCAAACGCATGTACTCCCTGTTCCCGTCGAAGACCGCCATCGTGGCCGAGGTTCTTCGCGGTCGCACCCGTCAATGGAACGACGGCATCCGGGCCGAAGCCGCCGTTCACGAGTCTCCTCGAGAGAAGCTGCTGTCGATCTTCGACTTCCTGGACCACTGGTTTCGCGAGGACGACTTTCGCGGTTGTGCGTTCATCAACTCCTTCGGCGAATTGGGCGCAACCATGCCCGAGGTCGCCGACGCCGCGCATCAGCACAAGAAGAACTTCATCGAGTACGTCACCCGATTGGCCGTCGAAGCCGGCTGCGCACCGACCGTCGGACTGCAGATCGCGTTGCTCGCCGAGGGCGCTCAAACCACGGCGGCCATCACCGAACTGGCCGAATCTGCCGCTGCGGCAAAGACTGCGACCGAGGTTCTGCTGGATTCGAGCGCGGGCCGAGCCAATCACTGACATTTGACACTGAAATTCTTCGCGGGGCGGCGTTAGCGTCGAAGACATGAGCAAGCTACGAATCCTCGCCGCCCTCACAGTGTCGACGTCCCTGCTGGTCAGTGGGTGCGTCACATCCGACGAGCCGTCAGCCGTCGAGTCGACCACCACCACGCCCTCGACCGGAACCATCAGAACCGACGACGTCCAGGCGGCCTTGGACGCCATGGTCGACGCCGGGTCCGTCGCCGCTGTGGCGGCGGTACGTGACGGCGAGGATTCATGGTCGGGAGCCGCAGGCCTGGTCGAACGCGACGGCACCGAGGCCGCGTCCGCCGACGACCCGGTCCGCATTGCCAGCGTCACCAAGGCGATGGTTGCTGCCGTCGTGCTTCAGCTCGCGGACGAGGGGAAGCTCGAGCTCGATCAGCAGGTCGACGAGTTGCTTCCCGGCCTGCTCCCGAGGGCGGTGACCGTTCGCCAGCTACTCGACCACACCAGCGGCGTTCCCGACTACTTCACCGGATTCGACTCGGCGGACCAGATCGCCGCGAGGGCGAATGATGCCGTCACCGACGACGAGCTGATCGCCCAGGCTGTGGCCATGCCCTGGGCGAGCGAGCCCGGTCAGGAGTTCAGCTACGCCAACACCAACTACGTCCTGCTCGGGAAGATCATCGCCGATTTGGACGGCAAGTCCATCGGACAGTCGTTGCAGGACAGGATCTTCGATCCCCTGGAGATGAGCAACACGACGTACCCCACCGATTCGACGCTCGACGCCGATGCCCTGCACGGTTACGTTCTGGAGAACGGGACGTACACCGACGTCACCGAGTACGACGCCAGCATCTGGTCGGCGGGGGCGGCAGTGGTCTCCACCGTGGGCGACATGAACACCTTCTTCAGAGGGCTGTTCGACGGCACGCTGATCCCGCAGAATCTGATCGAGGAGATGCAGGTCGTGACGCCGTCCACGTACGGGCTCGGCCTGCTGCTCGGCGGAGATGCGTGCAACCCGGGCTCGGGCGAGCTCGTATTCGGCAACCGCGGCAACGGCTTCGGCTACCGCACCTACGCGTTCTCGAGCCCGGACGGTCAGCGTCAGGTATCGCTGGCCTGGACCACGGCGGGGCCGAACCCGGCCGCCGATCCACTCGAACAGCCGGCCGCCGAAGCGTTGATCGCCGGACTCACCTCGACCTGCCCGGCGTAGAACTCACAGCACGCTCACCCAGCCGTGCACCTCGTCGCTGGTGAGCGCGGCCTGGTGTCGCTTACGCAGAGTCAGCGTCACCGGGCCGGTTTCCTTGGTTCCTAGTGCGCGACCGTCGATTTCGTACACCGGAGCAACTCCGGCCGAGGTGCCGCAGACGAACACCTCGTCGGCGATGTACAGCTCGGTGAGATCGACCGTCCGCTCCTGAACCGTCAGCCCTTCCTCACGAGCCAGGGTCAGAATGGTCCGACGGTTGATGCCGTCGAGAATGTCGCTGGTGACGTCCGGGGTCACGAGCACGCCGTTCCGGACGAGGAAGATGTTCGCGGCACTGAGTTCGCACACATGGCCGTTGATGTCGAGAAAGATGCAGTCGTCGAAGCCACTGTCGATCGCATCCTGTTTGGCGAGAACAGAATTGACGTACGCACCGTTGACTTTGGCGCGCGATGGAATGGCGTTGTCGGGGATTCGACGCCACACACTCGTCTTCAACCGCATACCGTCCTGCGGGACAATGGGATTGGCGTCGTACAGAAAGATCGACACCGTGGTGTGCAGCCCGCGCACCCGAGTTCCGGGAATCGATTCGTCCACGTGGACGGTAGCTCGGACGTAGACCTCGGTCGTCGGGGCGTTGGCGTCGACCACGTCGCGTGTTGCCTGTACGAACCGCTCGAACGTCCACTGCGACGCGAACGTGTCGATGCCGATGATCTTGCAGGACTCGACCAGTCGCTGGTAGTGATCGAGCAACCGGAACGCGGTACGCCGATCGCCGTCCACCTGCACGGGGAAGACGGTGTAGACACTGAGCCCGTACAGAACGGCCGAGGTCGCTACTCCGAGCGTCGCATCCTGCGCCTCGACCAAACGGTCGCCGAAATACACCTTCGAGTGTGGAAGAGCCATGCGGCGATGCTAGTCGCCCGGCAAGTCCGAGCGACAACACATTTCTCGTCGTATGGTCGAGTTCATGAGCGCACGAACAGTACAGACCCGGACCCTGTGGAACGACGGCCCCGAGGTGGGTGCCATCGGCCTGGGGTGCATGGGAATGACCTGGGCATACAAGGCCGACGACCGGACGGAAAGCCCCGATCACGTCATCGGGCACGCCCTGGACCTGGGTGTGAATTTCATCGACACGGCCGATGTGTACGGACCGTTCACCAACGAGGAGGTCGTCGGCACAGCCATCGGTAGCCGACGTGACGAGGTGATCCTCGCGACCAAGGGCGGTCTCGAATCTCATATCGGCGACGCCGGAGAACCCGTCATTTCGGGCCCCAACGGCAAGCCCGAGCACCTGCGTTCGGCGATCGACGATTCGCTCCGCCGCCTGGGCGTCGATCACATCGATCTGTACTACCTGCATCGCCCGGATCCCGAGGTGGACGTCGAAGACAGCATCGGCGCGATGGCCGAGGCCGTGCAGGCCGGAAAGGTTCGCGCACTGGGGGTCTCGGAGTTCACCGTCGAGCAGCTCGATCGGGCCCAGCAGGTGCATCCGATCTCCGCCGTGCAGTCCGAACTGTCACTGTGGACGCGCGACCACCTCGAGACCTCCCTGAAGTGGACGCAAGACAACGGTGCGGCATTCGTGCCTTTCTCACCGTTGGGCCGCGGCTTCCTGACCGGCAACTTTCGCGGAACCACACCTGCCGCAGACGATTTCCGTTCACGATTGCCTCGCTTCAGCCAGGACAACCTCGATGCCAATCTCGTGATCGTCGACGCCATCGCGGCGGTCGCCGACGAGCTCGGTGCGACGCCTGCGCAGGTGACCCTGGCGTGGGTTCTGGCGCAGGGTGAACATGTGGTCCCGATTCCCGGCACCCGGCGCACGTCGCGTCTGGACGAGAATGCAGGAGCGGCCGAGTTGACCTTGAGCGCCGATCACCTCGCTGCACTCGACGCTTTGCCGGCTCCCGCTGGTGGTCGCTATTGAGATCGTCGGTGTCGACCCTGCCGCCGACTTCGGCCTCGCTGAGCAGATTCTCGCAGTGCAGAAGAGTTCGTATGCGGTCGAAGCAAAACTGATCGGCGACAGCAGGATTCCGCTGCTGCACGAGTCGGTGGACGATCTGTGTGCCGCACACGTTTATTGGCTCGTCGCGCGAGAAGGTCACGAAATCCTCGGTGCCGCTGCATGGTCCGAGGCGGAGATCGATCGCCTGGTGGTGGCTCCACATGCACATCGCCGGGGCATCGGACGCGGTTTGGTGGACGTGATGCTGGATTCGATTGTGGGACAACGTGTGCAAGTGGCTACCGGACGGGACAATGCGCCGGCCCGCAGATTGTACGAATCACTCGGCTTCGTACACACCGAAGATCAAGAAGTACTGCCGGGACTGTGGCTGGCTCGCTACGAACTCGTTCGCTGATCGTTGTCGGAGTTGCGCGGGCGAGCGAAAAACCAGATCAGTGCACCGGTTATCGGCATCAGCAATACAAATACGCACCACCAGAATTTCGTGCCTTTCCGCGACTGAGTGCTGCGAAATATCGACATCCACGCAACAACGACGAGCACCAGCCACAACACGACCACGGACATCCAGGCAAGGTCGAACGCCAGCGGAAGTGTGGGATTGACCTCGGCGCTGATTCTCACCCGACTCCCTTCGACTCCGAACTCCACCTTGTCGAGTTCGATCGCATTAGGCTGCGGCCATGACCGCGTGGATCGAAGTGCTCACGGCTATGACAAGTGAATCGAACATACCGTTGCGCGGCACTATCGAGGAAGTCCACGAAGCGGGCAGCCCCGAGTCCTTTCGTCACGGATTCGCCTACAGCGGAACGCCACCCGTTCTGATCCGGCCCGAAGACAGCTGTCGGGTGTGGCGATCCGGGCGAAGAACCCGCGTGGAACGCATCGACGGCAGTCCCATCTTCATCAGCGACGGCACGCGCGCCTGGGACTTCACGGGCCCGGCCGACCGGCCTCGCGTCGGCCCACTCGGCAGAGTGATCTACCTCGGGCCCAGCCAATTCTTGTTGCAACAACGCAGTACCGCCGAATGGGCCGGCAACGAGTTCGCCCAACCCACCGGGCCGGTGGAGACAGACGGTCGAGTTCGCCGGGCGCAAGTGTTGGACGGTTCGGTTGGCTCCGCCGGAGGACAAGCCGTATCCGCTCCGAATCTGGGTCGACGTCGAGTCCGGCTTCATCCTGGGTGACCGCATCGACGAAGTCGGAATCGGTTCGCAGTTCGTCGAACTCGCAGTGGGCGAACCGATCGACGAGGCGTTGTTCGCCTGGGACGGGCCCGCATACACCACCGAGGAGTACCAGAAACTGCTCGAGGACGAGTCGAGGGCATTGCGTCACGAGCACGTCCAGTGGTTCACCGACCAGGTGGCATCGACGCCACTGACCGTCCGCGCGCCTTTGGATTTCACTCCCGAGGACGTTCGCATCGCCGATACCGGGGGCTTCGACACCAGTTCTCGCAGAACGTTCCTGGGTCGCCGTCCCCGCAGCGACGAGGGATGGGCACCAATGTGGAGGGTGACGCACTATGTGTGGTCCACGCAGGACTGGGACTGGGCGGCCGGAGCGTTCGACACGGAGTTGGATGATGCTGCAATCCTCGAATTGCAGCAATCGTTGCACCCAGGGGATCCGGTGGACCGTGGTCGGCGAGTCGCGGTACGTCGCGATTATCTGCGCGGAACCGACTGAGTTCCGTCTCGACAGATGACCTCTACCGGTATCGCTATCGCGCTTGCCCTGTTCACCATGGCTGTTTTCTCGATCGTCCGTGACCGCTACATGGGGTTCTTTGCCAAGTTGGCATGGATTCTCGTTGCGTTCGTTCTGCCCATCATCGGGCCGATCCTGTGGTTCACAATCGGTAAGCGGTATTCCTACGGGCCGAGCGGCGGCAACGGCTAGCCGCCGCTAGTGACCGAGTGCGCTCCTGAGATCGACATTCACCAGATGGCTTGCCTGAGCGCGCAACCATTCGATCGTCTGCAGACTCGGCGTAGGTGCGTGAGCCAGCAGCGTCCATCGGAGCTGGGTATTCGGTCGTAAATCGAACTGCACCAGCACTTCCGGAACGGTAGGCCACGGTGAGCTCCACACGACACGGTCGAACTCACTGCTCTCGACCACCCGAGGCGGCGGCGCGTCCTGGAACATCACCGGCCAGGCGAAGCCTCGATTGTGCGGGTGCAGATCGGGATGCATCAGCGCATTCCACACGAAGCGCGCAGGCGGCGACAACGAAGCCGTGCCGCTCCCGAGAACCATCATCGACCCACCGTACGCAACCGCCGACCTCCGAGTCCGTCCCTCGAGCAGGCAGGTTGTGCTGATTACAGGCAGGGCTGTGCCCTGAGACTGGTGTGGGTCGTCAGGCGGGTTGTCGTGGTTCCACGTCGCCGGTGTCGTCATGGTGGTCCGGCGGGTACAGCACTTCCTCTGGGTGGTGGGCGTGATTGATCAGCCCGCGGCGCTTGGGGTCCATCCCGGCCGGTGGATGCCACAGGGTGCGACCTGGATAGCGATGTCCTGCTGTGGTTTTGGTGGTTGCCCACTTTCCGGGTCCGGTGCCCACGAGTGCGTGATGCATGTCGCAGCCGAAGGTCAATCCGTCGATGTCGGTGAGCCCACCGGTGGTCCAGTCGTCGACATGATGGGCCTGGCACCACGTTGCCGGCCGGGTGCAGGACGGGAAGCTGCAACCACGGTCCCGGGCGATGAGCACGATCCTCTGATCGGCGGAGGCGATGCGTTTGGAACGGCCCAGATAGAGGGCTCTGCCGTCGTCGTCGAAGATCGTCAGGTAGTGGTGGGCATGGGAGGCCATGCGGATGGCGTCGCGAATCGACACGCGGGATCCGGTAGCGGTCTTCGCGTAACCGCAGCCGGCTTCCAGATCCTTCAGGCTCATGGTGACGATGGCGGTGACGGGCAGGCCTCGGTGTGTGCCGAGAGTCCCGGAGGCAAGTGTGTGCCGGAGCGCCAGCTTCAGGGCGTCGTGACGACGTTCGTTCTGGGTGCGGATGTCACGCTGGGCTGCGGCCTCGCGCGTTGACGCCGCAGCCTCGGCCCTTGCCTGACTGCTCTCAGTATCGCCGTGCCCGGCAGCGGTACGCCTGGCAGCAGGGCCGTCGGAGGAAGTGTCGTCGGAGGAGGCGTCGTCGGAGCCTGTACCGCAACCGCATTCGATGCCGCCTCCGCAGTCGTCGTGACCGCATTCGTTGTGACCGCAATCGTCGTCACCGCAAGGGCCATCACCGCAAGGGCCCTCACCGCAAGGGCCGTCGTTCCAGAGTCCCGCATCACGTGGCCACCGGGCTTCCCGCTTAGGTAGCGGTGGTGTCTCGGAATTGGAGTCCCCCGATCTTGCATCACTCGCCCCTGCTTCGCGGGGCGTGGTCCCGGGCTGCGGTCGTGCGTGGGCATCCTCGCCCGAGGTCTGGTCGTCCCCGTCGCTTCCGGTGTCGTCGTCGACGATCGGTTTGCCGTCGGCGGGGTTGTACATGCCAGGTTTCGCGGCTTTCGAGAACAGGGCTTCGAGGTAGGCGCGTAGTTCGGGGTCGACGCAGAATTTGCCTTCCGACATACCGTCGGCCCCTTGCTCGCCGAGGTAGAAGAACGCATCCCTCCGCTTTCGCGGCTTCGGCGGGTTTCCGTCGTCATCGTCATCATCGTCATCATCGTCGTGATCGCCGTCCGGATTCACCATCGCGTCCAGGCACGCCACCACCGGCGCGAAATCGTCCGGCCGCAATTTCACTGCCTGTTCCACCAACTGTTGTTCGGCGAGATCGCGGGTCTGCGGATCGACACTCGAGGGCAGATGACGGAAGAACTCGCGGATCATCTGCACATGCTTGGCATCGAGCAACCCGGCCCGTAATGCTCCGGCAGTTCGCGGCAGCAACGGGGCCAGTACTTCACCGGACAACGACGTTCGATCACCCAATTGTGCAGCCAGACGCACTCGTGCTCCTGCTGCTCGAGGGGTGATCCGCAGCATCCACGCCACCGACGACGGGACCGAGCCCGGATACACGTCGAGGCCGTGCTGAGAGATCAGCTCGTTCAGCCAGGTGTACGAATAGGCCGACAAGGATCGGTTCAGCATCTCCATGCGTTGGATCACCGCACGCCGGTCGGCGTTCGTCCACGACACCGACGCCTGCTCCGTCAACTCCGCAACCGCGGACTCGACCCGCTCCACCAATGCCGACAAGTCAGGATCGGACACGTCAGGGGCAGGCGGCACCACATCGATGCCGTCCACCCCTGATCCGCCGTCCCCCGAAAGCATGTACAAAATCTACCGCGACCCACCGACAAGTTTCGAACAGATTTACGAACAGGGCAAGACGACTGTCGACGGCTCCGCCCATCATCTACGCAGTCACGGTGGTAGGAACTGACGTGAGACATCCGAACCGCATGATCGGCATTCGGAGCTGAACGATCCTGGCTTGAACAATTCGCCTGGCGGGTGGTGGCTCAACCTGTCAGCGGGCGCACTCGATGTCGGTAGCGTGAGGGCTATGGCATCGAGCACGTATCACCCGGTATGGTCGAACGACGATCTGCAGCAGAATGTCTCGGAAGCGCAGTGGGTGGACTACAACCTCGACGGCCTCGCCACAACCACAGTGGGCTCGCTGGTCCCCACTGTGTTCGACGCCTATGCCCGCATCCTGTATCCAGCACGCAGCAGCATGTCGCGTCCGATTCCGTCGAAATTCGTTGCACGCTGGCAGGATCAGCTGGAATCCATCATCGAAGTACTCGCTCGAAGCACGACAGCACCGGACGAGTGCTGGTTCGCCGTCTGGGAAGGCAACACCGCGCTCGATGGCATTCGCGCGACGGCACCGACCGCAGCCATCGCCGGCTACGACTATTTCCTGTTGAAGGGACCGGTCTCACGCGCAGCGGACACACTCGAAGGACTGTCACCGAATCTGTGGTGGCCCAGCGATCACACATGGTGCGTGGCTCAGCACTTCGACTTCCACTGCGCGTACCTCGGAGGCAGCGCAGAAACCGTCGCCGACATTCTCGCGCTCACCTCCATCGCATCCATGCCAGTCCGCGTCGACCAGATTGTCACTCAGGGCCACGACGAGCACAACGACTGAGACTCCTCAACCATTCGATGCAACAGTCTCGACCAGAAGCACGTTCCACTGCACACCGAAACTCATTGGCAATGAGCCGTGTTCGCGATACTCCATGCGTCCGTACGGCGTCACGGCGAACATCCCGGGATGTGGCGTTGGAGTATGTTCCTCGTGCCGTGCTAGAAAGCCGGGGCGATCCAACACGCGAACGCTACCCCGCGGCCTTGCCCAGAAATCGATCCATAGGTACCGGTCCCACACCAAGCAGCCGTGCAACATCACGTCACCGACCAAGTTACCGTCGCCCATCATCGTGGTGAACCCGTTGCCGAGGTGCGCTACCCGCTCCGTCCGGCCGTTGGTGGTGACAGCCTCCACTCGAGCCTGCACCTCGGTACACACCTCAGCGGGTAGGTCCATCGCGTCGGGTGACGCCCAGTAGGTCGTCGGTGTACACACCGCACCTACGACAGGCTCGTCGGGGAAGGGCTCTAGGTCCTCGAGCATCCACAGTGTCGGCATACGGCGTCAGAACTGAGCCCTCGGCGCTCCCATTCCCGGGTCGATTTGGAATGGTCCGCTGGCAGAAGGTGCTATCGGGAAGTCGAAGATCGCGGTGGGGATGTATACGGTGGCACAGGAATTGGGGATGTCCACCACGCCGGACAGGCGTCCTTCGATCGGGGCCGATCCCAGCAGCAGGTATGCCTGCTCGGGGCTGTAGCCGAACTTGGTGAGGTAGTCGATCGCGTGCATGCATGCGTTCTGGTACGACAGGTCGGAGTCCAGATACTTCTGCTCACCGTCGACGGTCACCGAAATGCCCGAGAACGCAATCCATTCCGAGTACTGCGGTGCCGTGTTGCCGGGCATGAAGATCGCGTTCTCGCTCACCCCGTAGGTCTCCATGCCACCCTTGATGAGGTCGACGTGCAGGTCCATGAAGCCGCCCATCTCGATGGCTCCACAGAACGTGATCTCTCCGTCTCCCTGCGAGAAGTGCAGGTCGCCGAAGGACAGCTTCGCCCCGGGCACGAACACCGGATAGAAGACGCGAGTGCCCTTGGTGAGGTTCTTGATGTCCTGATTTCCGCCGTTCTCGCGGGGCGGTGCCGTGCGCGCGGCTTCACCTGCGACACGGGAGAATTCGTCGCCGCTCAGTGATCCGAGAATCGCCCCGTCGAGTTCTGGGGCAAGTGCCAGTGGCGGAACACGATTGGGGTCGGTAGCGATCAAGGCACCTTCACGGGCGTTCCACTTCGCCAACAACTGCGCCGATGGCGCGGTCCCCATGAGGCCGGGATGGGTGATGCCGGTGTACTTCACGTGGGGAACGTGACGAGATGTGGTGGTCTGCCCCGAGAAATCCCAGATTGCCTTGTACGCGTCGGGGAATCGATCGGTGAGGAACCCGCCGCCGTTCTCCTTGGCGAAGATTCCCGTGTAACCCCAGCCCTGACCGGCCAGCGGACCCGAATCCTCCTGCGGGATCGGCCCTACGTCGAGGATGTCGACGATCAACAGGTCGCCGGGCTCGGCTCCCTCGATGTGGAACGGCCCGGACAGTGTGTGCACGTTGTTGAGCGGCGCATTCAGAATGTCCTCGGCGGAATCGTCGTTGTGGATGGCCCCGTCGAACCATTCGCGGCAGTGGGCTCGAAAAGATGTGCCGGGTTTGACCGTGACCGCCGCCGGAATGTCGGGATGCCATCGGTTGTGGCCGACGATCTCCTGTTCGGTGAAGCTCTTCGTCGAGTCGAGCGGAAACAGCAGTTCGGGCACTGAACACCTCCGGTTGCGCGGATTCCCCTGCCTCGATCATTGCACCGTCGTGGCGCATCCGGCCGCATATGGCATGTAAATCTTGTATGACGTTGTGCCGGAACGTCGCTGATGCGACATCTAACGCTACCCTCGGATACGTGCCCACCTACAGCTTCCGCTGCGCACAGCGTTGCGCCCCCGTCGAGCAGCGATTCTCCATGGCCGACGTGCCCTCGGAGGTGCCGTGTCCGGCATGCGGGCAGGCGGCAGCCCGAAAGATCTCCTCACCCGTTCTCGGTAGAGGAAACAGCGCTGCGATGCAAGCGCACGATGCCGCCCGCGCCACCGCGGACACGCCCGCCGTCGTCTCGTCCGTACCTCACCAGGGGAGGGCGGCGACAAGAACGACATCGAACCCGCTTCATCGACGCCTACCGCGACCCTGACCCCCGCGTTTCCCTTTCCTCCCGACGGGGAAGTCCGACGGCATGTCCGAGCTACCTCCTCCCCCATCCATCGCCGACGGTGCCGCCACCGATGACGTCGTCGCCTGGGTTGCCGAGCACCTGGGCGATCTGGCTCGCGAGGGGGCGGACGGGGTCACTGCCGGTGCCATTCGAGGTGGACAGTCCGCTGCCGATACCGCGCTGGCCGGACTCGACATCACCGGCTATGCCCGTGATCGAAGCACGGTCCTGCCGGTGAATCGCCGAGGTGCGAGCCGCATGTCGCCGTACATCCGCCACGGGCTGCTGACTCTGCGCGAAGTGTGGGACGCGGTCGCCGACGCTCCCTCCCGCGACCGCTCCCGCTACCGCGACGAATTGATGTGGCAGGAATATGCTCGCCACCTCTATGCACGGGTCGGAACAGAACTGGGGCAGTCCCTGCGCCGCGAACAGCCACGACCGCAGGGCTGGACCGCGCAGCCGTGGCCCGAGGAGATGAACTGCATGTCTTCGGTGGTCGGTGAATTGCACGACGACGGCTGGCTCGTCAATCAAACTCGCATGTGGCTGGCGTCCCAGTGGGCAGTCCGCGCCGGTGCAACGTGGCGCGATGGCGAGGACGAGATGTTCGCTCACCTACTCGACGGCTCTCGCGCCGCCAATCGCCTCGGCTGGCAGTGGACCGTCGGCACCGGAAGCGGCAAAGTGTACGGCTTCAGTCGATGGCAGGTGAACAAGCGAGCACCGTCCCTGTGCCGCAACTGCGCACTGAACGATGCGTGCCCCATCGAGAATTGGCCCGACGACGATCTCGGCCCCGCGGTCGACGGCCCGGATCTGAACAAGGCTCCGATTCCCGCCGGTCCTGCTCACGTGGAAGGACAAGGCGCAGAACAAGTGTGGATCACAGCAGAGTCGCTCGGCACCGCAGACCCGGCCCTGGCAGCGCAGCCCGATCGAGCTGCCGTGTTCGTGTTCGACGAACCACTGCTGCGGAAACTGCGGCTCTCCGGCAAGAGGCTGGTCTTTCTTGCCGAGACGCTCGGTGAGATCGCGTCGACCCGCCCGTTGGAGGTGCGCCGCGGTCGAGTGGCCGACGAACTCTCCGAGCGCGCCGTGGCCACCACCTGGGCGCCCGTTCCCGGCTTCTCCCGCATCGCCGACGCCGTGGCCCCGGTCGAGTTGCATCCGTGGCCGTGGCTGGTGCGTCCCACCACGTCCTCGGTCAGATCGTTCAGCGCGTGGCGTCGGAGTCATTGAACAGCAGTCACTGACCGAAACTATCTCCGCTGCACCGAAATCCGGCCGTCTTCACTGGTGATCGACACCGACCTCGGGGAATTCGGATCGTCGACGACGTCGATGTCGACATCTCCCTTCTCCGACGTCGCCTCGACGTCGTAGAAATCGGCTGCCGGCAGTTCGATCATGCTGTCGCCCTGCATGTTCTGTACACGGACCGAGTCCGGTGGCACCCTCGAATCCAGGGCGACCCGACCGAACGTCGTGTCCACCTCGACTGCCGACACAGCTGCGTCGGTGATGTCGACGTCACCGAATCCGGTGGTGATGTCCAGGGTTCCGGCAGATCCCCGAGCTGTCACGGATCCCGCGGACGTGGACACCGATGCCTGCGCGTCCACGTCGGAGAGCTCCACGTCGCTTGCTGCTGCGTCGATGTCGAGAATCGAGCCGACGGGTATCCGTAGTTCGAGGCCGATGTCGCAGCTGCCTCGCTTGCGGTAGGAACACTCCACAGCGATCGTCGAGCCGTCGTCACTGATGTCGACCGTCGGAGTATCCCCTCGGTAGGACCCGTCGGCCCGTACGTGCAGGTCCGAGTCGGGGCTCATGGACACCGACACCTTGGCGAATCTGGTTGTGACGGAGAGATTGTTCCCGACGATCGCCGTATCGGCGGAGTAATCGAAAGACTGCATCTTCGGCGTGGTGAAGCCGACAGCGAGGGTGGCCGTCGTGGCCGCTCCTGCGGTACCCACCACTACGACGGCAACCGACACGGCGACAGCAGTGCGCCACAGAACTTTTCTCACTGAATCGCTCCCAGATATCGCAGGACGGCCATGACACGGCGGTGATCGGCGCTGTCTCCGAGCAGCCCGAGCTTGGCGAAGATGTTTCCGATGTGCTTCTCCACGGCTGCTTGACCGACCACCAGAGCAGCGGCAATTCCGGCGTTCGACTTGCCTTCGGCCATGGCGGTCAACACTTCCCGCTCGCGTGGGGTCAGCGAATCGAGTGGATCCGATCGTGGGGCCCGAGCCAGAATCTGCTGCACCACTTCTGGATCGATGACCGTGCCACCGGTGGCAACGGTCCGGACGGCATCGGCGAATTCGTCCACGTCGGCTACCCGGTCCTTCAACAGGTAGCCGACGCCGTCCGTGCTCTGCCGAATGAGCTCGGCCGCGTACCGTTCCTCCACGTACTGCGAGAGCACGAGAACCCCTACAGCGGGCCACCGTTGGCGAATGACCAGCGCTGCACGCAGACCTTCGTCCAGGAAGGTGGGCGGCATGCGTACATCTACCACACAGACATCGGGAAGCGGATCGGCAGCGGACATGGCCGCGAGCAGTTCCGACGCGTCGGCCACCTTGCCGATCACGTCGGCTCCGGTATCGGTCAGCAAGCGAGCGACGCCCTCTCGCAACAGAACCGAATCGTCGGCGATGATCACTCGCACGGGATGCTCACCTCGAGCCGCGTCGGGCCGCCGGACGGCGACGTGATGGACAGGGTTCCGTCGATTCCGCTGAGCCTGTCCTCGAGCCCGGCCAGGCCGCCTCCCGGTGCCGGATGCGCTCCGCCACAACCGTCGTCGACCACCGTTACCCGCACTGCGGACTCGACTCTCGAGACGTCCACTCGGACGTGGTCGGCCTTCGCGTGCTTGCTCACGTTGGTCAGGGCCTCCGAGACGACGAAGTAGACCGTCGACTCGACGGTGGCGTCCGGGCGTCGATCACCGGAAAGGGCCGGGTCTATCCGGAACGTCACCGGTACCGTGCACAACGCCGCGACGGACGACAGTGCGGCGTCGAGTCCACGGTCGGTCAGGATCGGCGGATGCAGACCGCGGGTGAGGGTGCGGATCTCGCCGATCGCGTTCTTTGCTTCTCGGTGTGCGTCGTCCAGCAGTTCTTTCAACACCGCGTCCTCGCTCGCAGAGACACGCGACTTCGCCTGCCCCAGTGACATCGCCACCGAAACGAGCCGCTGCTGGGCCCCATCGTGCAGATCGCGTTCGATGCGACGGCGTTCGGCATCCGCAGCGTCGACGACACGAGCTCGACTCACCGTCAATTCGTCCACTCTCCTACTGGACTCCGATCGGCCGAGAAGGGCTGCGGCACTCCACCAGTCGAGTCGCGCCAGGGCGGTGAGCAGCAGCGGAACTCCCGCAACGAAGGTCACCAAAGACGCGAAACCGACCAACGCGACGAACGGATAGCCCACCCGCTCGCCGATTTCGAGCTGATCGGCGACCGGATTCGACACGATCCAGGCGACCGGGGCCAGCGCGAGAACCGGCAGGGCCACGAAGAGCGCCGGCAGCAAGAACAGCAGAACAGCAGAGACCGGAATACGGATGAGCCAGTAGCACAACGACTTCCACAATCCGATGTCGCGAAGGCACCAGACGAACTTGCGCCAACTGGTCGGGTACACGGTCACTTCGGGGCCCTCGATGGCAATTCCACCGGTGAAACCGATTCCGGCACGCGCTGCACGGTCCATCCACTTGAGCGCCACTATCGTCAGCGCGAAGACGAGCACCCCGCTGAGCGCAAACGGCAGTGCGCACACCGCCAGTATCAGCAGGCCCAGGATCATCCAACCGCCCAGCCCGGCGACCGTCGATGCCAGCAACGACGCCACCGCAAGCCACCAGTGCGGCGATATCCACGCCCTGAGTGGATTCAGGGGAATCGGTAGAGCCTCGTTCATGCGGATCAGCCTAAGTCGGGTGTCGTCGGCTTGTCCGCAGTGTGAACCCACGGCCCGAGGTAGGGCTGGCCCTACCGTCGATCCGTGGGTCGATCGTGGTGTTTTCCGTGCCACGGTCGACCAGATTCGACAGGTATGAACCTGAACATCCTTGATGTGGACCGGTTGTCGTCCGTGCCCGTATGGGTCGTCTTCGCCGTCGTATTCGTGCTGCTGGCGTTCGAGTCCGCGTCGTTGCTCGGTCTCCTTACACCAGGAAACAGCGTCCCGATCACGCTCGGGGTGCTGACGTCGATCGGCGTCGTACCGTGGCTCCCTGCCGTCGTCACCGCCGCGGTCGCGTCGAGCCTGGGGGCGCAGTGGGCGTTCTGGCACGGTCGCCGCACCGGCACGGTGTTGGGTCTCGGGCGCGCGGAGTCGGCGCTGCCTGCCGCGGTGATCAGGGTTGTCCACGGGCTGGCCACACACGCACGATCACGACCACGCACTGTCGCCGCTGCCGGTCACCTCATCGGGGGTGTCCGCACCATCACGCCCCGACTCGTCGCGACCTCCTCACTGCGGCATCGCGAATACGTGGTGCTCAGCCTGCTGGCTGCTGTCGTGTGGGCAGGTGTACTGGTGTCGGCCGGAGCGTGGCTGGGCGACCGGACCATCATCAGGACCGCCCTGGGATACGCCTGGATTCCGGCTCTGACGATCATGATCGCGACCCAGCTCAGGCGTCGAACACGCTCGTCTTCTCCCGAACTTGTCGGAGCCCGGTGATATCAAGGATGTAGAGAGATACGACAGAAAGGGATTCGCATGTCCGCACGCTTCGATACCTGCCACGGCACACTCGTGATCCACGCGGTCGGCGGTGCGGAGTGCACGGAGCCGGACTGCGTGGACCTCGAGTACGTCCGCCACTTCCTGGTGCTCGAATGCGAGGAGGTCACCGGCGGCTGCCAGTGCACTGCCCTCGTGGAGTTCGCTCAGGCGTCCTGACGTCGAACCACCGGCTGCTGCAACTCGGTGACCCAGTTCTCCTGCGGCTGCGGCTCCGATACCAGGTAGTACTCGCGGCAGATGCCGGAGAGTTCGTAACCGTTGGCCTCGATCCACGCCATGAACTGTTCCCAGGTCTCACCGATCGTGGCCATCGAACCGTGGTGAACGGTGGTCACCGCGAGTTCGACGGGCGGAAGCTCACGAACCTCGAAGCCCTCACCCGAAACGACCTCAGGTGTCACCTCGAAGGCGGCATGCACGGTGATGCCGCTGCCGTCCCCGTCGTCGACGGCCTCGTACATGGCGATCGACGACGGCCCGAACGTCACGCCGTGCCCAGCGAGCGTCTGGGCGAGTCGGGCGTACATCGGGCCGATGACCGGGCCGATGTTCTCCGGCCCGAACCCGGCGGCGGTCTCGGTGACGAGAGCAACACGGGTGGGTGGCAACGACTTGGTGTCCACGGTGATCATCGAAATCCTTTCGGTGTGGGAGAGACGCGCATCGATGCGACGCAGACGAGCGGCATCGAGATCGAGTCGACGCGCGACATCGTCACGCTTCGCGGCAAGCATCTCGCGTAGCCGATCATCATCGACCTGGCCGTGCACGATCTGCGTCACCTCGTCGAGCCTGAATCCGAGGTCCTTGAACATGAGAATGCGTCCCAGAACCTCGAACTGTGAACCGTCGTACGAGCGATAGCCCGTGAACGGATCCACCCGTGCCGGCGTCAACAGCCCGATCTCGTCGTAATGCCGAAGCATGCGAACCGACACCCGGCCGATCGATGCGAACTCTCCAATGCTGAACATGACCCTCCGAGGTTCTCGTCTCACACAGTGTGAGGGTCAAGAGCGCAAAATCGGGTGCACTGGACCGCGGTGAGCGCGGTCAGCTGCACCCGATTCTTCAGGGCACGGAAATCGAGAAGCGAACCGCCGCTCCGATGAAGTCGACACGTAGGCCTCCGGCTCGCTCCAGCGTCGCGATCGAGGCCGCGTTGTCCACCTCGCATACCGCCGTTACCCGGGGCATGCCGACATCAGCGGCGAGCCTCAGCACCTCGACTACTGCCCAAGAGGCAACTCCCCGACCTCGTTCGGACGGTCGAACCCCGTAGCCGAGGTGCCCGAGACGGTCGGCGAGTTCATGGCTGTCGTGTCTGAGTGCAACGGCACCCACTACGCGTTCGCCCTGCACGATCCAGCGGTACGTGCACTCGGCGTCGGCCCGAAGCCGCTCGACCCAGTCCGAAAAGCCCTGTGCCGACTCGACATCATCGCCGGCCGTCAGCCCGAAGCCGTCCTCGTGGAACCCAGGCCCCCACTCGGCATGAGCCTCCCGCCAGGCGGCGGCGAAGTCATCGGAGGGAACGACGAGATGCACCGGCAGACGGTAGCACCGGATCGAGGCGCACCCCGATCCGACGTCTGTTCATCGAGGGGTGATGGAACCGAGGAACGAGGTGGTCCAGATGGCCGAGTTTGCCGATCCTGCAGCATCGTTCGTCGGAACCAATCCGTTGAGTGTCACCTGGCCGCCGGTCAGGCCGAGAGCAGGCTGCGGCGGCAAGGTGAAACCGCAGGACTGCTGCACGGTGCCCGGCTCGATCGGCAGATCGATACGACGGCACTGTCCGGTGGACGTGGCCGTGAGCGCAGGCGTGACACCGTAGCTCGTGATGCTCAACGATGCGCCGAAATCCGGGGCCGACGGGTTCTGGTAGCAGATAGATGCGGTGGCTGCGACGTCCGCGGAGGGCTCGGTCGATGTCGCGCCGGTGACGGCGTCAACCGACACCGCGTGAATCTCCGTCGTGCGCACACCACCCGGGCACGCGGGGGTGCTTCCGGTCGAGACCGAGTTCACCTCGCGCCCGACGCTGTACTTCACGGAACCGGTCGGTTGCGGCGTTCCCGCAACGGGTTCCGGCACGGCAGCGGTGCCTTCACCGAGTGTGTAGAGCGTCCACAGCGAGCCGGTGCGTCCGTCCGGCACGCGAAGCGGGTTGGCGATCGAGTTGCTGGTCGCGACACCGTCGATGACCCCGGAATCGTTGGGGTTCACTCGCAGAACACAATCGACGGCCGCGCGGCCGGGCAACCCGATCATGAACTCGATCCCGCACGGCCCGTACATCGACAACTCGCCCAGTCCGGGGGCTGTCAGTGCGCCCCACTGGTCGAGGAAGGCCTGGCCGTCGACGGTCGGGCCGTCGCACACGTAGATCGGTCCGACGTTCTGAGCCGTGGGGTTCTGCAAGAAGCCCGTCGACGGGTCGTTGGTGAAGGTGTACATCCGCGCGTCGAGGCGCTCGACCACGGTCGACGAACGCGGGGAGCCGAAGTAATCGTTGCACGCCGCGTTGTCCTCCGCGGTCGGACGCTGGCCGCTGTCGACGGTACGGAAAACGCTGAAGTGACCCGGCCCGTTGTCGATGGACCCCATGATGGTCGCTGGTGCCGGACTCGGCGCAGGATCGGCCGAGACCGTAGCGATCGGACACAACGCGACCGCCACTGCAGACACCACGACGCCGCGCAACCACTTCTTCGACACTTCGTATCCCCCGGAAAAATAGTGGATCCGCAATTGGTGCAGATCGGACTCACCCCGCCGAGGAGACTAACGCAACAGCCGTTGAGAAGCGAGAGGTGGCCCTAGGGGCGCAGGTTCAATCCTGTTGTCGTCGAGAAGTAGTGCACGGTCTCGGCGCGCGGGGCGAGTCGGAGGACATCGCCCTGCGACGGGGTTGCGATATCGGGGATGCGCGCGACGATCTGTGCCCCGACGTCGCCGAGATTCGACGCGTCCTCGACGGTCCGGCCGTAGATGTAGGCGTCCGCACCGAGTTCCTCGACGACATCGACGACGATGTCCGTTCCGGACTCGGAGAGCGTCCACGCTTCCGGTCGCACGCCCATCGTGACACGGCTGCCGTCGATCCGGTCTGCGATGGCGCGCTCGATGGGGACCGACAGCGAGCCCAGCTTCGCGGCTCCGGCGACCACGTCCACCTCGAACAGATTCATCGCGGGAGAGCCGATGAACCCGGCGACGAATGCGTTGACCGGGCGCTCGTACAGCTCCTTCGGGCTGGCACACTGCTGCAGCACACCGGCTTTCATGATCGCCACGCGATCACCCATCGTCATGGCCTCGACCTGATCGTGGGTGACGTAGACCGTGGTGGTGCCGAGCCTGCGCTGCAGCAACGAAATCTGCGTGCGAGTCTGAACGCGGAGCTTGGCGTCGAGGTTGGACAGCGGCTCGTCCATGAGGAAGACCTGCGGGTTCCGCACGATCGCGCGGCCCATCGCGACGCGCTGACGCTGACCGCCGGAGAGCGCCTTGGGTTTACGGCCGAGGTAGTCGGTGAGGTCGAGAATCTTCGCCGCTTCCTCGACGCGTCGGCCCACTTCGGCCTTGTCCATGCCGGCGATCTGCAGTGCGAAGCCCATGTTCTTGGCGACGGTCATGTGCGGGTACAGCGCGTAGTTCTGGAACACCATCGCGATGTCGCGTTCCTTGGGTGCCAGCGAGGTGACGTCGCGATCGCCGATCTTGATGGCACCGTAGTCGACGTCCTCGAGCCCGGCGAGCATGCGCAACGAGGTGGACTTTCCGCAGCCGGACGGACCGACGAGAACCAGAAACTCGCCGTCCTCGATGGCGAGGTCCAACGATTCGACCGCCGCGACGTCCGATCCCGGATAGAGCTTGGTCGCTCCTTCGTACGTGACCTGTGCCATGGGAGTACTCCTTTGTCGAGGTTAGAAGAATCGATGCGCGGAGCCGGAGGGCTCGGCGGTCAGAAAAGTGGGTTCCGGCAGTTCGGATCGTGCTGCACCGGTGGCGATCTCGTCCGCAACAGCCTGGACCAACTCCGAGGGAACCAGCGCAATGGCAGAGCCGCCGAATCCCCCGCCGGTCATCCGGGCCCCGTATGCACCCGCGCGCAGCGCCGCATCGACCGCACTGTCCAGCTCCGGTGAGCTGACCTCGTAGTCGTCTCGCAAGGACGCGTGCGAGGCCGTCATCAACTCACCGAGTTCGGCTCCTGCGGCACCGCGGTCGAGCAGTTCGGCGGCCTCCTCCACTCGGCGAATTTCACTGATGACGTGGCGAACTCGCGCGATCAGGGTGTCGTCGACGAGTCCCGACACCGCCTTGTCGAGATCGAGACCGCGCAGCGTCGTCACCCCCAATTCGGCGTACGCGGTGTCCAGCGCCTTCCGGCGTTCTCCGTACTGACCGTCGACCAACCGATGCGGCGCATTGGTGTCGATCACCAGCAACCGAGTTCCCGACGCGGCGAGATCGAGGGGTATCTGACGCGTCGAACCGTCGAGACAGTCGAGTAGCAGCGCATGTCCCGACTGGGCCGACATCGCGATGTTCTGATCCATGCCTCCGGTCGACGCACCGGCGATCTCGTTCTCGGCCCGAATACTGGCGTCGATCAACACTTTCCGATCGACCTGCACATCGAAGAGGTCGTCGAGCGCCAGCGCGAACGAGCATTCGAGGGCCGCCGAGCTCGACAACCCCGAGCCCACCGGTACCGAGGAGTGCACGGCCACATCGACTCCGCCGACGCCGTGAACCTGCAGTGCCCAGGACACACCTGCCACGTACGCGGCCCAACCCGACGGCGTGCCCGGACCGATCTCCGCGAGCTCACCCGTCCACGACTCGTCGGTATGTGTCGATACGGCGCGCATCACAGTGTCCTCGCGGCGCCGGACAGCGACTGCGGTTGCGTACGGCAGCGCGAACGGCAACACGAGTCCGCCTGCGTAATCGATGTGCTCACCGATGAGATTGACGCGTCCGGGAGCGATCCAGACGCCGTCGGGTTCGCCGCCGAATGCACTGCGGAACAACGCCGCTGCTGCGTCGGCGAGATCCTCCTCGGGCACCACCTCGAGCCAATTCATGCCAGCACCTCGCGCAGGCGATCGGCGATCCGCTCGGGCGTGGTGTCGTTGACCCACGCGCCCATCGCCGATTCCGACCCGGCCAGAAACTTCATCCTGCCCGGTGAGCGCATCATCGAAAACAGTTGCAGATGCAGACGTCCCAGTTCGCGATCGGCTCCGACGGGGGCCTGATGCCACGCCGAGATGTACGGCACTTCGTCGACGCCTTCGAAGAATGCATCGACGCCGCGCAGCAGCTCGCGGTAGACCCCGGCCAGCTCGTCTCGCTCGGCACCGTTCAACTCGGCCAGGTCCGCCACGTCACGACGAGGAGCGAGATGTACCTCGACGGGCCAGCGCGACGCCGCCGGGACGTACGCGACCCAGTGTTCGGCATCGACGACGATGCGTCGACCAGAACGCAGCTCGGCGGCGAGTACATCGGCCAGCAGCACTCGACCGGTGCGCTCGAAGTGTGTGCGCGACTGTCGCATCATGGCGTCGGTGCGGGGCGGAAGGTAGGGGTAGGCGTAGATCTGACCGTGCGGGTGCGTCAGCGTGACGCCGATTTCCTTGCCACGGTTCTCGAAGCAGAACACCTGCTGGACGCCCGGTATTGCCGACAGAGCAGCCGTGCGATCGGCCCAGACGTCGATGATGGTGCGGACGCGGGAGAGCTCCAACGACACGAAGGAGGCGTCGGGATTGCTCGCGAAGCAGATCACCTCGCATCGGCCGGTGCCGGGTGCGAGCGGCCACAGAGCCTCACCGTCCACCTCTGTCGGAAGCGTCTGTTGTGCAGCAGTTTCGGACAGTGATGGGAACCGGTTCTCGAACACCACCACGTCGTAGTCCGCAGCTGGAATCTCTGTCGCCGGCCTGTCGGGGCGGCTCGGTGCCAACGGCGACGCGTCGGCCGGGGGCAGGAACGTGCGGTCCATTCGCTGCGCCGCGATGACGATCCATTCGCCTGTGAGGACGTCGAATCGCATCTGCGACTGCGACATCGACGGTGAGAGAGCGCGGGTATCGACCAAGTCTCGGGTGGCTCCGCCGGAGACGTAGGGCTCGGTGTCGTCGTAGTAGATCAGCTCGCGGCCGTCGGCCAGAGTGGTCGACGTCTTGCGCAGTGCGTGCGTCGTGGCGTCATGCGCGGTCATCGAGTACTCGTTCCTCGTTCGTGTCGACGGGTCCTCCGGCGATCACCACGTCGTCGACCACCTCCGACAACGCGTCCTGCACGCCGGGGTCGAGCCCGGCATCGGTGACGAACACGTCGACGCGGGAGAGCGGGATGGTGTTGGCGAGCGCGCGGACGCCCCATTTGGTGTGGTCGGCCAGCACGATGACGCGTCGGGACGATGCCACCAGCGCCTGATTGGTCTGTGCTTCCATCAGATTGGGGCAGGTGAGCCCTGATTCGATGTCCACTCCGTGCGTTCCGAGGAACAGCATGTCCAGGTGGATGCTCTGCAACGCGCTGACGGTGAGTGGTCCGACCAGCGCATAGGAGGGCGTGCGTTGTCCGCCGGTGAGCAGGACGGTCTGATCCGTTCGGCCACCGGTGTGGAAGACCTCGGCGACGGGAAGCGAATTGGTGACGACGGTGATGTCCGGGATGTCGAGTAGTTCCTGAGCGAGCGCATGCGTGGTGGTACCGCCGGAGATGCCGATGGAGGTCCCCGGTCGCACGAATCGCGCTGCGGCCTTGGCTATGTCCGCCTTGGCATCTCGATCCAGTTCGGACTTCGCGGAGAAGCCCGGCTCGAACACGCTCGCCGATCGTGGCAGCGTGACACCGCCGTGCACCCGCTCGACCAGACCGCGAGCCACCAATTCGTTGATGTCGCGTCGAATGGTCATGTCCGACACCGACAGTGCAGTGCCCAGATCGGCGACCTTGACCGCACCCTGCGCCGTCACCTGGTCGAGGATCTTCTGCTGACGCTGATGGGCGAGCATCAGCTGTTCTCGGCAATCACTGCACTACCGCCGGCAGCCACGATCAGCTCGCCGTCGACGTGTGCGCCGCTGACCAGATCGGTGCCGGTGGCCGGCACACTCACCTTGTCACTTCCGTGGTTGAGCACGAAGAGCCAGGACTGCTCCCCCGCCGAGCGCCGCACGATCTCCACATCAAATCCCAGATCTCGTCGAGTCTCGATACCGGCTCCAGCGCAGAGCTTGTCGGCCAGCGTGGCCCAGCCCGCCGCGTCGGGAACGGTGGCCGCATACCAGGCAGCGCCGGTGCCGACGGTTCGCTTGGTCAGCGCGGGAACACCGCGCAGATGGCCCTGGGTATGCCGCGCGAGGACATCGACATCCTCGGACGCAGTGAGGTATTCGCTCCAGATCTCACCGACGGTCTCGTCGTCGAGGGGCAGGGTCTCGCCCTCGGCGAGCGGGAAGAACTCCTCGACGCGGACTCCGAGCAACTCTCGGAAAGCTCCCGGGTAGCCGCCGAGTCGCACGTGGTCGTCCTCGTCGGCGATTCCCGAGAAAGCAGTGACGAGCACCTGCGCACCCGCCTCGGCCGCGTCGGCAATCCGTGCAGCGGTCTCATCACTGCACAGGTAGAGGGCCGGAACCACGATCACGTCGTAGTCGCTCAGGTCCGTCGACGATGGAACGACATCGCACGTCACGCCAGCAGAGGTGAACCCGTGATGGGCGCGGCGGGCAATCTCCATGGGCTGCATCGCCATCGACGGATGACCCTCCTGCTCGCACGCCCACTGCGAGGCCCAGTCGAAGAGCACGGCGACCCGCGCGTCGACGGTGCTGCCTGCCACCGGGGCCATGCGACGCAGTGCCGCACCGAGTTCGACGACCTCGCGCCAGCGGGCGGAGTCCTCGCCTGCGTGCGGAACCAGAGCCGAATGGAACTTCTCTGCCCCGGCCTTGGAGGCGCGGAACTGGAAATAGGCGATGCCGTCTGCTCCGCGAGCCATGTGTGCCAGTGAGTTTCGCATCATCTCGCCGGGGACCTTGGCGCGGTTGATGTGCTGCCAGTTGACGGCGCTGGTGGAATGCTCCATCAACAACCAGGGTCGACGGCCGGCAACGCCACGAGTGAGGTCGGCCGAGAACGAAAGCTTGTGATGCGCTGCGGCGTCGCCGGTCTCGGGACCGACGAGGTAGTGATCGGTGGAGACGATGTCCTGCTCGGGGGCCCAGGACGCGTAGTCCATGTTGCCGGCGAGTGCGGGGCCCTGGCCCATACCCACCATGAAGTTGGTGGTGACCGGCACGCCAGGGGTGATGCGGTTCAGCACCGCCTTCTCGGCGCGGTACTGCTCGAGGAGCGCGTCGGAGCAGAAACGGCGCCAGTCGAGTTGGTGCGTGGGATTACCGAACGTGGTGCTCACCGACGGGGGAACGATCTCGTCCCAGTCGCTGTACCGCTGGCTCCAGAAGTCGGTGCCCCACGCGGTGTTGAGGGTTTCGAGGTCGATGTACTTGGCGCTGAGCCATTCCCGGAACGCGTGCGCGCTGTCGTCGGAGTAGCACAGGGCGTTGTGGCAACCGAGTTCGTTGGAGACGTGCCACATCGCGAGCGCGGGGTGCTCGCCGTAACGATGGGCCATCTTCTCGACCAGTACCAGTGAATGTTCGCGGTACACAGCGGAACTGGGGCTCCACGTCTGACGGCTGCCGATGGCGTAGCGGTAGCCGCGCTCGTCGACCGGACGCATCTGCGGGTACGCAGTGGCCAACCACGGCGGCGGCGACGCGGTGGCCGTGGCCAGGTCCACGCGAATGTCGCCCTGGTGCATCAGATCCATGACGCGATCGAGCCACTCGAAGTCCCACGTCGTGGCGGTCGGCTGCAGACGAGCCCAGGAGAACACACCGACGGTCACGAAGTCGACACCGGCCTCGTGCATCAGTTCGACGTCACGTCGCCAGACGTCCTCGGGCCACTGCTCGGGGTTGTAGTCGCCCCCGAAGGAGATTCCCTGGGTCGGCCAGGTGCTGCGTCGCGCTGTGTCCATGCTCACAATATGAACGAGACGTCCTCAGATGTCAACATGAATGAACATTTTCTTACTGATGCTGGTGAGCGGGCCTCGAAGAGCTTGACAGACGCCGTGGCGTCGTGTTTCTGTAACCTGCATCACCCCGAACGGTCAGACGAGTACCGCGGAACGCACAGCGGAATGTTCACTTCTGATCGTTATCGATATTTTCCGTCGAAGGACTCTCATGAACCCACACGAGTGGCCGCGTACCTGGCAGCCGTCCCGGCGCGATTTCCTCAGGTCTGCGCTCGTCGCCGCCGGTGCGATCACCGCAGGTGGCGTGCTGTCGTCGTGCTCGAGCAGTCTCGATCCCAACACGATCACGCTCGGCTCACGGCTGTCGGACAAGAACTCCAAGGTCGGCGTCGAAGATGTCGTCGCCATGTATCGGCAGCAGACCGGTGGCGACATCCGCGTCAACACCGTCGACTCGACGTCGTTCCAGGAGAACGTCAACAACTACCTCCAGGGCACGCCCGACGACGTGTTCACCTGGATGGGCGGCTATCGAATGAAGTACTTCGCAGACAAGGGTCTGGTGGAGGACGTCTCGAGCGTGTGGGCGAGCAACGGCGGCGGATACAGCGACTCCTTCAAGGAGAACTCGACCGGATCCGACGGCAATCAGTATCTGATTCCGTTCTTCTACTACCCGTGGGCCGTGTTCTACCGCCCGAGCCTGTGGGCCGAGCGCGGGTACGAACCGCCCAGGACCTACGACCAGTGGGTCACCCTGAGCAAGCAGATGCAGGCCGACGGCGTCACCCCGATCGGCTTCGGTGCGCGTGACGGCTGGCCGCCGATGGGGACGTTCGACTACCTGAACCTGCGCCTCAACGGAGTCGACTTCCACCGCACCCTGTTGGCCGGTGACGTCAGCTGGACCGACAATCGAGTCCGCACCGTATTCGACACGTGGCGTGAGCTTCTGCCGTTCCATCAGCCACAACCGCTGGGTCGAAAGATCGCCGACGCTCAGACGGCGTTGCTCAACAAGAGCGTAGGGTCCTTGGTCGCCGGCATGTTCGTCGCACAAAGCTTTCCCGCCGGGCCCGACCGCGACGACCTCGACTTCTTTCCCTTCCCCGAACTCGACTCCGCCATCGGCAGTTCCGCGGTCGAGGCCCCGATGGACGGCTTCATGATGCGGGCCGATCCGCGCAATCGCCCCGGTGCCGAGAAGCTGCTCACCTTCCTCACCGGCCCCGAACCTGCCGTCGCCTACGCGAAGCAGGATCCGCAGGCCATCCCCGCCCACCGCGACGCCGACCTGTCGGATTTCCCTGCGCTGGTGCGTAAGTCGGCAGACCTCGTCCAGAACGCCGAAGAGATCACGCAGTTCTTCGACCGCGACACTCGCCCCGATTTCGCGTCGATCGTCATGATCCCGGCCCTGCAACAGTTCATCGGCAACCCGAACGACGTCGACGGATTGGTCCGCAGCATCGAGCGTCAGAAGTCGGCGGTGTTCGGAACATGAATCCCGCTCGCCCCCAATTCATTCACCCACGTCGAGATCAGGTAATGCCATGACCGCACCCGAACGGGTCAAGTCGCCGAAGATCAGGCGCAGTGTTCGCGAGAAGTGGACCATCGCGATGATGCTCGGCGTTCCCGCGATGATCGTCATCGGACTCGTCTGGATCCCCACGGTCTTCACGGTGGTCCTGTCGTTCGCGCGGTGGGACGGCATCGGCGGCACGTCGAGTATCGAGTGGATCGGTACTCAGAACTACGTCGACGCGGTCCAGGCGTACCCACCGTTCCAGCAGGCGTTGCAGAACAACGTGCTGTGGCTGGTGTTCCTGTTCCTCGTCCCGACCGTCATCGGCATCCTGCTGGCGATCCTGCTGGACAAGAACCTCAAGGGATCTCGGCTCTACCAGAGCATCTTCTACATCCCCGTGGTGCTGTCGATGGCCCTCATCGGCTTCATCTGGCAGCTCATCTACTCCACCGAGGGCGGCGTCCTCAACAGCCTGCTCGGTACCGACGTCGACTGGCTCGGCGATCCGGACATCAACATCTGGGCCGTCATGGTCGCAGCAGGCTGGCGGCACACCGGCTACATCATGCTGTTGTACTTGGCCGGCCTCAAGGCCATCGACCCGTCCGTCCGCGAGGCCGCGGTGATGGACGGTGCCGGACCGATTCGCACGTTCTTCAGCGTCATCTTCCCGCTGATGAAGAACACCAACCTACTGATCATCGTGATCACCGTCATCGAGGCGCTACGCGCTTTCGACCTGGTGTGGGTGATCAACAAGGGCCGCAACGGACTCGAGCTGATCTCGGCGCTCGTGACGGCCAACGTGGTCGGTGAGGCGAGCCGCATCGGCTTCGGTTCGGCACTGGCCACGATCATGCTCGGCATCTCACTCGTCTTCATCGCCCTGTACCTCGCCATCGTTCTTCGGAGCAAAGACTGATGACCACTTCACTCACGCGCACAGCACCTCCCGAGCGCGATCCGCTGACCCGCAATCGCGCGGCCGTCGCCAATCGTCGACGCGCGGGCACCGCGCAGATCGCGATCTACGTGCTGCTGACGGTCATGGCAGTGGCCTGGCTGTTTCCACTGGCGTGGGCGGTGTACAACTCGTTCCGCAGCTACGACTACGTGCTGCTCAACGGCTACCTGTCGGTGGGCGGATTCACGTTGGACAACTACATCGACTCGTGGCAGATCGGCGGCATCCCGCACTACTTCCTCAACTCGCTGATCATCACCGTTCCGTCGGTGCTGCTCATCCTGTTCTTCGGCTCGATGGCGGCGTTCATCCTGGCGCGGTTCAGCTGGAAGTTCAACATCTTCATGTTGGCGGTGTTCATCGCCGGAAACCTGCTACCCCAGCAGACGCTGCTGACCCCACTGTTCCGGCTGTACAACGCAATTCCGGTTCCGTACTGGATGAGTTCCTCGGGCTCGCTGTACGACAGCTACTGGGGCCTGATCATCGTGCACGTCGCATTCCAGACCGGGTTCTGCGTCTTCGTGCTCAGCAACTACATGAAGACCGTGCCCCACGAATTGCTCGAGGCGGCGACCGTCGACGGAGCCGGGCTGTTCCGGCAGTACTGGCAGGTCGTCATGCCGCTGTGCCGTCCCGCACTGGCTGCCCTCGCGACACTCATGGTGACGTGGATCTACAACGACTTCTTCTGGGCTCTGGCCCTGATGGTCAGCGGTGACAAGCTCCCGGTGACGACGGCGCTGCAGAATCTGCAGGGCAGCTTCTTCACCGACACCAATCTGCTCGCGGCCGGATCGGTGCTGGTGGCACTGCCGACAGTGTTGGTTTTCATTGCGCTGCAACGACATTTCGTCTCCGGTCTGACGATGGGTGCCAACAAGTGAGTTTCACCGTCCTGCGCCGTGACGGAGTCATGGTGATCCTCGGCCCGTCGTCCACCGCAGTTCCGGCCGTGCTGCACTGGGGTACCGATCTCGGTGAACTCTCCGATCACGACCTCACCGAACTGCGCCGAGCCGCGATACCCGCAGTTCCGCACTCGAGTGTCGACGTACCTCGGTGGCTCACCCTGGCACCCGGCGGCGACGACGCCTGGCAGGGCACCCCAGCTCTGGCCATGCATCGCGACGGTTCGGTGCAGTACCCGCGGTGGGCAGATGTGACCGTCTCCGCTACCGAATTCGGTTGCACTGTGGCCGCTTCCGACAGCCAGCTGGGCATCTCGTGGTCGATAGAACTGTCGCTCGAGGTCGGCGGATCACTGCGGGTGCGTCAGGGTGTCCGGAACGTCTCGGGCGAACCCCTGACCGTCGACGGCGTCGTGGCCCTGATGCCGTTGCCGGACACGGCAACCGAACTGCTCGACCTCACCGGCCGGCACTGTCGCGAACGCACCCCGCAGCGTCGACGGTTCGATCACGGCACGGTGGCGCGTGCCTCGCGTCGCGGAAGAACCGGGCACGACGCCACCCTGGTACTCACCGCAGGCAGCGAAGGCTTCGGCTTCCGCAGCGGCGAGGTATGGGGTGCCCATGTCGCCTGGAGCGGCGATCACCTGCACCTGGCCGAGCGCCTGCCCGAGCGTGCCGGTCAGGCCTCGGGCGTGCTGGGCGGCGGTGAGCTGCTCGCCCCCGGCGAGGTGGTGCTGCAGACAGGTCAGACGTACACGACTCCGTGGGTGCATTTCGTGTACTCCTCCGCCGGACTGGACGCTTCGGCGCAGTCGCTGCATCGCTGGATGCGCTCCCGCCCAGCACATCCCACATCCCCGCGGCCTGTGGTGCTCAACGTGTGGGAGGGCGTCTACTTCGACCACGATCTCACTCGACTGCGCGGCATCGCGGAGGTCGCAGCGCACGTGGGCGTCGAGAGATTCGTGCTCGACGACGGCTGGTTCCGACACCGACGTGACGACCGGGCCGGCCTCGGCGACTGGCAGGTGGACGAGGGTGTCTGGCCCGATGGTCTGGCTCCGCTGTTCGATCACGTCCGGGAGCTCGGCATGAGCCCCGGCCTGTGGTTCGAGCCGGAGATGGTCAACCTCGACTCCGATATCGCTCGGGCGCATCCGGAGTGGTTGCTCGCAGCACCGGGTCGAGTTCCACTCGAGTGGCGTCATCAGCACGTGCTGAATCTGACGCGCCAGGATGTCTTCGACTATCTCCTCTCGGCCATCGATACGGTGTTGGCGACCGAGCGGCCGGACTACGTGAAGTGGGATCACAACCGCGACTTGATGCTCGCGGTCGATACCGAAGGACGCGCTGCTGTGCACGCCCAGACCTCGGCGTTCTATCGGCTGCTGGACGAGCTACGGTCCCGGCATCCGCAGGTCGAGTTCGAGTCCTGCGCATCGGGCGGAGCCCGCATCGACCTCGAGGTCCTCGAACACACCGACCGGGTCTGGGCGTCGGACACCAACGATCCACTCGAACGTCAACGGCTGCAGCGGTGGACGACGCAGTTGCTGCCGCCGGAGTTGATCGGATCCCATGTCGGGCCGCAGATCGCGCACACATCCGGCCGGTGGTCCACGCTCCAATTCCGTTGCTTGACAGCGCTGTTCGGTCACGCCGGGTTGGAGATGGACGTCACGGAACTATCGTCCGAGGATCACGAGTACCTGGCAACCTGGACCACGCTGTACAAGGAACTGCGCGGGCTACTGCACACCGGTGACGTGGTGCGCTCCGACCACCCCGACCCGAGCGTCTGGGTGCACGGAGTCGTGGCAGCGGACTTCTCCGAGGCCGCGTACGCAGTGGTGCGGATGGACACCTCGGCCGAGGACCGCACGGATCGCGTGCGCCTCCCGGGTCTCGATCCCTCCCTCAGGTATCGCATCGAATTCGTACGTGAGCTCAGCGATCTCGGCAACGGCATTGCGCTGCCACCGTGGATCGCCGACTCCGGAGTGATCGAACTCTCGGGATCGGCACTCGCCCGAGCCGGCGTGGCAGTCCCGGTGTTGTTCCCGCAGACCGGTGTGTTGCTACGGGTGCACTCCGTCTGACGCGCGTCGGGTGCCCCGGTCAGTAGTCCTCGTCGCTGTCCGAGGCCGACCGGCCGCGGCCGATCCTCGTCAGGTGCACGCGTCGGGCCAGCCGGATCATCGGCCTGATCAGCAGCTCGATACTCCCGAGAAGAAACAGCCACGTTCCGGCCACAGTGGTGCTTTCGTGGAAGAACAAGATGCTGCCGATGATGAACCACACTGCAATCAGAATGTCGTTGATAATGCTGACGACTTCCCATCGCTGACGGATCACGAGTTCTTCGTGCCCGATGGTCAAGGTCAGGTCGTTCATCGAGTCTCCTCCTGCAGCGGGGTGTTCGGTCCGGTTACCCGAATTTCCCTACTCGAACACCGACCTCTCCCACTCCACCTGTGAGGCCATGTGCAGCAGCTTTGCCCGACGGGTCTCGTTCGTTTCGCCGATTCGGGCTATACGTCCGTAGACGTGAGCACGAAAGTCGTTGTGATCGCTCTGGTTCTGTTCGGCAACGCCGGCGGTGATGCAGTTGTGCAGCAGTGCCCTGAGATTGTCGTACTCTTCTCGGGGCACTGCCGGCCACGAGTTGACGACGAGTCCGGTGAGCTGTTGTCTCTGATGCGCGCGTCGGACCCTGGTCTTGTCCGGATGGATCGTGAAGCCTTCGTCGTGGGCGATCTGGGAGGTCAGCCACAGCAGTCTGTCGATGTCGATATCCGCACCGCCGGAGAACGCCAGGTCGTCTGCGTATCGGCTGTAGCGAGCTCCAACAGATCGGGCCAGTCCACTGGCTCGGATATCGAGTTGTCGCGCAGCGAGATTCGCCAACGCAGGAGACGTGGGCGCACCCTGCGGCAGATGTGTGGCACGAAGTCTCGCTGCGGTGGGACGGTCCATCCCGATCAACTCGCCGGCGGGGGTGACCGTCGTACACAGCGCTGCGAGATTTGCCGCAACCCTCCGTGGGTAGCCGACCGCCTCGAAGATCGCGACCACTCGATCGAAGCCGATGGACGGGAAGAAGCGTCGGAGATCCACCGAGATCACCACGTCGCGTTCGGCGTGGGGCATCGCAAAGGTTCGCGGGCTCCGCGCCTTTCGAAAGCCGTGCGCCGCCGGATGCGCCGGTATTCGGTCGAGGATGCGGCGCAATATCTTTCGCTGGATCTCGCGCAGTCGCGGTTTCGGAACCTCCAGCAGGCGGATTCCCTGCCGCTTGTCGAGTCGCGCAGACCGATAGTGCTGCAACGGGAACGGTGCGGTTCGGAGTCTGCCCTGCAGATCGGCGAACCATTCGATTTCGGAGATCGTCAGGTCGAGGGATCGCGCGAGCTGACCGGTCGTTTCGTAGCGCGGCACCTCGAATCGCCAGGGTTTGCGGCCGGTGCGCACTTGCGGTCGCTGCGAAGACCTCGAAGGCTCCGAGATGAACGGAAGGTCGCGCAACAGAACGAATATCGATGCCTCGTCGAACGGCGGGCTCGGATACAGATTGATGATGCGATCGGCCAACCACGACGCCTTTTCAGGCGTGAGACGCGCAAACGCGACCTCGAGGCCCGATCGCGTCCATTCGGCATCGGCCGCCAATCGAGCCAGTGTCGCAGCGGCCCGTGGGGACAATTCGCGTTCGGTCATGGACGGCTGTCGATCAGGTGAAGCGCTGTGACATGCAACGGCGCGGGGCGACCGAAATCTTTCGTCCTCGGAGCAGTCAAGCACGCGAAGCGTGCCGAGCTGCTTCGGACGCAGTGATCGATTCTCGTGCTGTACCCAGGGGTTGCCCCTGAGAGCGGAGCCCGCGGAGCGACCCAAAACACTGAGACCGGTCCCGCGGACCAACTCTCGCCCGCACGCCGCTGCATACCTCCACCATGCCAAATCGACGCCGGTCTGTCAGCGGGATACGCGACATCTCACCGGCTGTGCGATACCCATGCGGGTATGCTCGAGATTGTCACCCTCGACAACCGAAGGATCGGAACATCATGACCGAATTGGCCATCAGCACGCGAGTGAGCACCACGTTCGAGGACACTGTGGACGCCACTCGAAAAGCGTTGTCCGAACAAGGTTTCGGCATCCTCACCGAAATCGACATGCAGGCCACGTTGAAGTCGAAGATCGACGCCGACATCGAACGCTATGTCATCCTCGGTGCCTGCAATCCGCGATTGGCGAAGGGAGCGATCGATACGGATCGGCAGGTCGGGTTGCTGCTGCCCTGCAACGTAGTCGTCCGAGCCGACGGAGGCAGCACGATCGTGGAGGCGATGAATCCGCAGGTCATGGTCGGATTGTCCGATGCCTCCGGACTTGCCGACGTGGCCGACGAGGCCACTGCGCTGCTGCAGGCGGCAATCATGACGTTGGGCGGCGACAGCGCCGTCGTGTGAACGACCACTCGACCTGACCGCTATACCCCCTTGGGTATAGTGGAGTCAGGTGTTCGAGTGACAGAGGAGAAATCATGTGTAGAGCCGTCACGTGCAAGAAGTGCGGAAAGACGACGTGGGCAGGGTGCGGCCAGCACATCGACCAGGTGATGCGGGGCGTTCCCTCGTCGAATCGATGCAAAGGTCACGATGCCGATCCGCCGTCTCCAGGGTTCCTGTCCCGCATGTTCTCCAGAAAATAGTCCTGCCCACCCCGTTCCATTGCGGGGTGGGCAGAAGATTCTCAGGCGAGGGCGAGAAACAGCTTCTCGAGTTCCGCTTCGCTCATCTTCTCGCCTGTCTCCGCTCCCGTGATGCACTCACGGAGTCCGGTGGCAACGATCTTGAAGCCTGCCCGGTCGAGAGCCTTCGACACCGCGGCCAGCTGGGTGACGACATCCTTGCAGTCACGACCGCTCTCGATCATGGCGATCACCCCTGCAAGCTGACCCTGCGCACGCCGCAGACGGTTCAATACCAATGCGATGCTTTCGGTGTCACCGGTCATGTCGTTCAGTCCTTCGTTCGATGAAACTCCAGTTTACCCCTAGGGGTAAGAGTGGTCGTGGTGGCCGAAGCCGTACGGCCTCGGCCACCACCGTGTTGCTCTGGATCGGTGACACTCAGCTGTGCGAGAAGCCGATCTTGGGGAGTACCGCACGCAACCACGCGGGTGACCACCATGCGGCGTGGCCGGTCAAGCGCAACAACACCGGCAGCAGAACCAAGCGGATGAGAATCGCGTCCAGCAATACGGCGACACCCAGAATGATTCCCATCTCCTTGGGTGGCAGTGGTTCGGCGAGCGCGAACGAGAAGAACACCGCGATCATCACCGCTGCCGCCGCGAAGATCACCCGACCCGAATGCGCCATTCCGTCGACCTGAGAACCGTGCGGATCACCGGTGTTCTCGTAGTGTTCCTTGACGCTCGACAGCAGAAACACCGTGTAGTCCATCGCGATTGCGAAGATCATCGCGAAGAAGAACACCGGGCCCCAACCGTTCAGGAATCCCTGCGGCGTGAATCCGAGCAGCGACGAGCCGTGACCGTCCTGGAAGATCAGCTTTGCCACACCGAATGCCGCTCCGGTGGACAGCAGGCTGACCACGGTCCCCAGCAGGGCGATCAGCGGTGCCTGCAGCGCGATCAGCAGCAGCAGGAATCCGAGCACGAGGATCACCGACACCACGATCGGCAGATACTCGTTCAACGCGGTCTGCAGGTCCAGGTTCTCCGCGGGTGCACCGCCGACGATCGCTCCCTCGGGCAGCTCGGCGCGCAAGGCGTCGAGTGTGGTCTCGAGCGCGGGGTCCGACGGGTCCACGTTCGGGATGGCCTGCAGCATGACGAAGTCGGATCCGTCCATGGCGGGCATGGGCGGCGTCACCATCGATACGCCGTCGACGCTCGCTGCGATCTGCGCGGTCTGCTCCGCCTCCGATGTGGGGGCGATGATCTGCAGCATTCCTGGTGCACCTTCACCCATCTGTGCCTGCACCAGTTCGTAGCCCTGCCGGACCGGAGCGTCCTCTGGCACAACCGAAATGGACGGCATGGCGACCTTCAGGCCCAGAGCCGGAATCGACAGCGCCACCAGAATAAACAGCGAGCCGATGGCGAACGGCCACGGATGCTTGTGCAGCAACTGACCCCAGGACGCGAATTTCGGCGAACGGTGCACTTGACGCTTCGCGTACGGGAGGGAGCCGGCATTGACCTTGGCTCCGAGCTTGCCCAGAACTGCGGGGAGCAGTGTGAGGGTGGCCGCGAGCACGAACACCACCGCGAGCATGATGCCCACGGCCATCGTGCGTACCGCAGGCGCCGGTACGAGAAGTACGGCAGACAAGCTGATCAGCACGGTCAGACCGGACAGCAGGACGGCTTTGCCTGCCGTGTCCATCGTTTCTGCCACTGCACGCTGCGGGTCGATCCGTCCGGCGTCGATGGTCTTTCGGAGCGCATCCCGGAATCGAACGACGAGGAAGAGCGCGTAGTCGATACCGAGCGCCAGCGCGAACATCATCGCAAAGTTCATGGCCCACACCGAGATCGGCGTGATCTCGTTCAGCAGGACCAAGCCACCCGCGGATGCGACCAGACCGGCCAGCGTCAACAGCAGGGGCAGACCTGCCGCGACGAGCGATCCGAACGCAAGCACCATGATCGCCAATGTGACGGGCCAGGAGATGATCTCGGCCTTGATCATCGCGTCGTGGTTGGCCTTGTTGAAGTCACTCCACAGCGCCGATGCTCCGGTCGGGTAGACCTCGATCGAGTCCGTGGAGGCTGCGGTCAAGTCACCCTTGAGATCGTCGACGGCCTTCACCATCTCGTCGGTCGTCCCGTTCGCTCCACCGATGAGGATTCCGGTGTGCCCGTCGGGACTGATCGACATCCCCGGTTGCGGGGGGATCACCTCGGAAATCCGCGAGTCAGCGGCCAGAATGTCGGTGACCTCGGAAATGACCGCCGCGACAGCGGGATCCGTCACCTGCTCGGTGTCCGAGTGCACGACCACCTGTATCGCGGCAGAAGAGTTCCCGCCGAAGTGCTCCTGTGCGAGTTCGCGAACCTGGACCGACTCCGATCCGTTGGATTGCCAACCGGCACCGGCGAGAGAGCCGAACACCGACGGGGCAAACGCTCCCAATCCGATGATGACCACGAGCCACGCGGTGACCACCCACTTGAAATTGCCTGCCATGCGCGCGCCGAAGCGCGCCAACGGCCCCCCGGTGATCCCTGGCGGCGAGCTGTCTGCAGAACTCTCGTCGGTTCGAACGTCCGTAGAACTCACTGTGTGTCCTTAAAGGTCGGGGGCGGTATCCGAACGGTAGCACGGTACCCCCGGGGGTATCAATGACACCCGAGCTTGTACCCCCTAGGGTATACATGAACAACACCGTTCACTCAGAGAATCGAGCATCTCCTCATGTCATGTGCTGCAAGATCCGTCCGCCCGAGTATCGATCGCGCAGTACCGGCATTGGCAGGCACCGTGGTGCTCGCGAGCCTCGCGCTCACCCGACTACACGACCGTCGATGGCAAGCACTGACGGCGTTCGTCGGCGGAAACCTCGTGTTCTACTCGGCAGTGGGATGGTGTCCGGCGAGTCTTGTGATGCGACGATTGGGCATGGAGCAATCGACACCGTGCGCGAAGCCATGAATCGACGGCATGACAGGTGGCAGCGATACTGGGACAACCAGTCGGTCCACTACGACAAGCACATGAACTTTCTCGACCGCGTTCTGTTTGGACACCCGATCCTGGATCTGCTCTCGAGCCACCGGCGAGGTGCTCGAGATCGCGGTGGGAACCGGCCTCAACCTCGACCACTACCCGGAGCGGACGGCCTTGACCGGGATCGAACTGAGCCCGGACATGCTGGCGCGCGGTCGAACTCGTGCAGAGTCGGTGATGCCCGATGCCAATCTGATGCTCGGCAATGCACATGAACTGGAGTTCCCCGACGCATCGTTCGACACCGTCGTGTGCACCTTCTCCCTGTGCGCGATCCCCTCACCCGACGTCGCTCTCGCGGAAATGACACGAGTGCTGCGGCCCGGCGGAACCCTTCTGCTGGCCGACCACGTCCCCTCGTCCTTGCGGGTCGTTCGATGGCTCCAGCGCCTGGTCGAATTGGTCAGCATCCCCGTGGGCGGTGAGCACTTCCTGCGACACCCATCGCTCGCACTTGTCGGCGACGACACCTTCACCGTCGAGGACATCGAAAGATTTAACCTCGGACTCGTGGAGCGTCTGCAGGCGCGAAAGCGACTGTGACACAGCCTGACACGGATCATGGAGTCGAATCGTCGGTGGCATCCGTTCGATCATGCAGTCATCGAGGCTGTCTCACCGACGCCGCACAGTGACGCACCTACGATGGCGGCCCATCGGGCGATCGCGCTCGATGGGCCGCCGATCTACGCCCCTCGTGGGAATCCTCACCCCCTGAACGCGGTGTGAATTCCGACGAGGGGCGTGAATTCGAATGTCTCGGGAACCGGACGAGGCGGAACTGCGTCCAAGAACATAGGTGTTCTCGAGGAATGGACGACAGCGATGCACAGGGCACGTCGATGGCTCCCGGCAATGGCGATACTTCTGCTGCTCACGGGCTGTGCAAGCGCTACAGGGGACGACGCGACTCCGACCGCGGCCAGCACTACCATCGCAGCACCCACGATGCCATGGGATCCCTGCACCATCCCCGACGAGGCCATCGAGCGAGCGGGATTGAACGCCGAGACAAAGGAATCGGGGATATTCGGACGCGATCAAAATGGATTCAAGATCTGCGGCTGGGAGAACCAGCCGACGGCGAGCAAATACTACTTCTCGATATTCGTGGGTTTGAAAGGTCTCGACTACATAGGCGATGCGACCACCTTCGACCGACTCCAGCCGACTCGAGTGGGAACGCGGGACGCCACCCAGTACCAGCAGGTCGGTGCCGATGCATCCCTGAATTGCGCCCTTGCCTTCACGGTTGGAGCCGAATTGATCATGACGACGCTGAACACGAGCGCACTGGCCGATTCCCTGCAGTACGACCCATGCACAGAACTCAGTGAACTCGTAGTCCGGCTCGATCCCGAGCTCCCGGGCTAGAAGTGTCGAAATGAAGGATGCCGAAACCGTGACCGATTCACAGCCGGACCTGATTGCGTACTGGCGAGATCTCAATGCCCAAGCCGACGACGGCACTGTCACCATTCCCGCCGACGTTGCCGCGAAATGCGATGCGGCCTGTGCCGCCTACCTTGCGCACCTCGACAAAATGAAAATTGACGCGACGAAGCTGAGCATGACGACATCCTGGGGCGACCTCAAGTCCGCTCAGGATCTGCAGGCGAAGTTTCTCAGCCTGGCCACCGGCACAGATCGCTCTCTCGACATCATTCTTCAGCAGCACATCGACGTCATCGAATCGATGCGGATGCTTTTCCGTCGCTACTTTCAAGAGACGTCCGACACCGATGAGCGAACGTCGGCGAACATCACTGCGCTGACTCCGGAGAACTGATCGACCGCAACGCGAAAGGGGTGGCTCCAACCTGACCTGACAGTTCACCATCGACATCGATGCGCGGGAAGTCGCTGATCGGATGCGACGGTGAACGCTCAGGTGCGGGCTGGTCAGCCTCCGTGTGCCTCGACGGCCACGGGCTGCCATTCGCGCCAGCTCGCGAGTCGCGATTCGTAGTCCTTCGTCGCGATCTCCAGCGGAGCCTCGCCGAAAAAGACTCGCAGCGGCGGCTTCTCGGCGTCGACGACCTTCAGCAGAGCCGACCGCGTTGCACTCGGATCACCGGGAGTCGCCTGCCGGGCGCTGCGCAGCTTCGTGGCTTTGTCCCGAACCGGGTCGTATGCGGCGATGTCGGTGGACTTCTTCGCAGACGGGCCGGACCAGTCGGTGGAGAATCCGCCCGGCTCGATCAGCGTGACGTGAATGCCGAAGTCTTCGACCTCCTGCGCCAGTGCCTGGCTGAATCCTTCCAGGGCCCATTTGGAGGCGTGGTACGCACCGACGTTCGGGAACGCGGAAATGCCGCCGATGGACGACACCTGCAGAATGTGGCCGCTGCCCTGCGCACGCATGAACGGCAGTGCGGCCTGGGTCACCCACAGCGCACCGAAGACGTTGGTCTCGATCTGCGCGCGGGCGTCCTCTTCGGACAGTTCCTCGATCATGCCGAACTGGCCGTAGCCGGCGTTGTTGATCACGATGTCGAGTGAGCCGAACGTCTCGTGAGCCTGCTGCACGGCCGCGAAGTCGGCCGCCCGGTCGTTCACGTCGAGTTCGATCGGCAGAATCGCGTCCCCGTACTGCTCGACGAGATCCTTCAGCGTGTCGGTGTTGCGAGCCGTTGCTGCCACCCGGTCTCCGCGTTCGAGGGCCGCGATGGCCCACTCGCGTCCGAATCCCTTGGATGTGCCGGTGATGAACCACGTCTTCGGTGCCATGAATCCTGTCCCTCTCCATGTGCGGACAAAAGTAGGGACGACGTCCGCTGCAAACGCCTCTCGGCGAGTGGTCGCTCGAAGCGACAAATGGGGTGAGGCCCGGGGCTTGCCAAGCGAACGCCGTCGAAAGAGTCCAACGAGGCATGCCCGCCGACTATTCCCCCTACGTCAGCTGTGTTCGGTGATCATCACTGCCATGGTGTTCGGCTCCAGGGCCTCGAAGATGTGCGGCACGTCGCCGGGGTAGGCAACGTAGTCGCCCGGCACCAGTTCGACGGCCTCCCCCATCGGGCCCACCATCGCCCGTCCCGCGCTGAGCACCACATGCTCGACGACATTCGGCGAGTGTGGGTCCGAGCGCCTCGGTTCACCGACGTCGGCGCTGATCAGGTAGATGTCCCGTCGAGCGTTCGGTGGAGACGACGCCAGCAGCGTCGCTGTGTAGTCCGCTCTGTCCGACGCGAATCTCGGACCCTCCCCCGCACGAATCAGGCGGACCGATTGCTTCGCGGGCTCGACCAACCTGGAGAACGGCACGTCCAGGGTGACGCTGAGCGCCCAGAGAGTTTCGAGGCTCGGGTTCCCGGTACCCGATTCGAGCTGCGACAGAGTCGATTTCGCAATCCCTGCACGACGCGCAACTTCTGCGAGCGAAAGCCCCACGCGTCGTCGTTCCTGCTGGAGAGCGGCAGCTATTGCCGCGATCGGTGGACCGGTATCCGCCATTCGTTCACTCCATCGGTACGTTCGTTTGATTTGACGAACAGCCTAACATCGTCCACTATAACGACCATGCGTTCGACATGGCGAACCCTTCCCGGGGTCAACATCCGCGACATCGCGTTGGTCTGCCTGGCCGACGCTCTGGTCGGGGCATCGTTCGGTGCCATCTCGGTGGCAGCGGGTCTGCCCCTTTGGCTGCCGGTCGTGATGTCACTGGTGGTCTTCGCCGGGTCGTCCCAGTTCATCTTCGTCGGCATTCTGGCGGCAGGCGGCAATCCCGTTGCCGCCGTCGCCAGCGCGTTGCTCGCCAACACTCGACTGGTGCCGCTCGGCTTCTCCGTCGGCGAGGTCTTTCAGAACCTGTCGCCGGTCAAGCGACTGCTCGGCACCCACCTCATCACCGACGAGGCAGTCGCCTTCAGCGTTGCCGAGAAGGACGAGGGCAGCCGTCGAACAGCGTTCTGGCTGTGCGGGATCGGACTGTTCGTCACCTGGAACATCGGCGTCGTCATCGGCACGCTCGGCGGCGGTGCGATCACCGATACCGCCGCACTCGGTCTCGATGCCGCATTCCCGGCGATCCTGCTGGGACTGATCATGCCCGCGCTCCGAGACCGGGCCACCCGCAACGCAGCCCTCGTCGGAGCATGCATTGCGCTCGTCGCCTCGATGTTTCTGCCCAGCGGACTACCCGTGCTCTTGGCACTGGTCGCCGTCGTACCGGTCATGCTCTCCAATACTCCTGTTGCACAGAAGGAATCCGCATGAACCTCACGATTCCCCTGCTCGCACTGGTCATCGGCACCTACGCGCTCCGCATCGCCGGTCCGGCACTGAGAACCCGAGTCGCCATCTCACCCCGGATCGACAAGGCGATGACCACTGCCGTCGCCGTCATCTTCGTGGCACTGGTCGCCACATCGACCCTCCTCGTGGGCAAGGACTTCGCCGGATTCGCGTTGCCCGCAGGAGTCGCCGTTGCCGCCGTACTTGCCTGGCGACGAGCGCCGTTCGTCGTCATCGTTCTCGCCGCGGCTGCCACCACTGCGGGACTTCGATGGGTCGGCGTCAGCTGAGTCTGCAAGACTGGGGTGGTGTCCGAGTCCCCTGTCCAGTCCGTCGACCGTGCGATCGAGGTGCTCGAATACCTGGCCGACCACGGCGAATCCGGGGTTCAAGACGTTGCGGCGCACCTCGAGGTCCACAAGTCCACGGCCTTTCGCCTGCTCAGCGCACTGGAATTTCGCCGACTCGTCGAGCAACCGGGTGAACGCGGCAAGTATCGCCTGGGCATCGGCCTGATCCGCCTCGCCACATCCGTATCCGCTCAACTCGACATCACCCGCATAGCCCGACCGATCCTGCAGGAACTCGCAGACACCATCGGCGAGACCGTCAACATCGCTGTGCCCGACGGAAACGTCACGGTCAACATCGATCAGGTGCGGGGCGGCTCGTCGATCATCAGTCACAACTGGCTCGGCGAAAGGTCGGCTCTGCACGCGACGTCGAGCGGGAAAGCCCTGATGGCGTACGACGACTCGCTCCTCAAAGCCGGCGTCGACGGTCATCTCGAACTGTTCACCGCGAACACCATCACCACCAAGGCCGATCTGCTCGACGAGATCGAGACGGTCCGTGCCACCGGAATCGCCTACGCCCGTGAAGAGTTGGAGATCGGACTCAACGCGACAGCAGCCACCATCATCAGCTATGACGGTTCCGCGGTAGGTGCGATCACCGTCTCGGGTCCCGCCTATCGACTGGACGAGGACCGCCTCTCGGCGGCAGGGGTATCCGTTCTCGCTGCTGCGCAGCGCGTTTCGACGCTATTGGGCTGGTCCGGACACGCGTGATCCGACCCAGTCGTGGAACACCCTGATGTGATGCTCGGCCGGCACCAGCACGCCTCCGTCGCGATACATCCGTGACGACATCGCCGGCTGACACCGCTCGCACGCCTCGAAATCCTGCTCGTTGACGCGATGGAACAGCTCCACCGACTTGTCCATCGTCGCCGCACTGTGCGGATCTGCCACCACCGCAGGGGCATAGAGCCAATCGCATTCGACGACCGTCCGATCCGCAGACATCGGGAACATCCGATGGATGATGACGTGATCGGGAACCAGGTTGACGAACACCGTCGGCCTGATCGTGATCGCGTAGTACCGTCGATCACGGTCCTCGCTCACACCGTCGAGGGCGTCGAACCCATGGGAGCCGTCGACCGTGAAACCGGCTATGTCGCTGCCGAACTCGGCACCGTGGCCCACGTACGTCTGCGCTGCCATGCCATCGGCGAACTCCGGAAGCACCTCGGTGAGCTCGGGGTGAATCGTTGCGCAGTGATAGCACTCCATGAAGTTCTCGACGATGAGCTTCCAGTTGGCCTTGACGTCGTAGACGATCCGACGCCCCAGGGCGAGCGAGTCCATGTCGTACGAGTCGATGGCACCCACACCGCCGAGCCGTTCGCGAACATCACCCTGCACCGTGTCCTCGAACGACGGCACATCCTCGGCCACGCACACCCAGACGTACCCGAGCCATTCCCGAACGTGCACCTTTCGCAGCCCGTACTCCACCCGGTCGATCATCGGCATGTCGATCAGGTTCGGAGCTGCGATCAGTTTCCCGTCGAGGTCGTACGTCCATGCGTGATAGGGGCATTGGAAGTTTCGACGCACCGTTCCCGACTCCTCGGTGCACAGTGTCGCGCCGCGATGACGGCAGATGTTGAAGAACGCGGTCACACCGCCCTTTCGATTGCGACTGATCAGAACCGACTCTCGCCCGATTTGAACCGTCCGGAAGTTGCCCGGCTCGACGATGTCGTCCGACCTGATGGCACAGAACCACATCTGCTCGAATATCCGATCCTGCTCGCGGACGAAATATGCCGGATCGACGTAGGTGTCACCTCCCAACGTGGGAAGTAAGGTCGGCTCGGGATCCAACTCCGGCTCCAGCATCGTCATGCCGACACCACCTGGTCGGCAATCGATCGGGCGGGATCGAACAGCGCGATCGGGTGCTTCGTCTCGCCGTCGATCGCGAGGTCCGCGAGGACTTCTCCGATCACCGGAACGAACTTGAAGCCGTGCCCCGAGAACCCGCACGCCACCGTCACATTCGCGTGGTCCGGGTGCTTGGCGACAACGAAGTGCTCGTCGGGTGTCGTGGTGTACATGCACGTCCTGGCGTCCAGGTGTGGCCCGGACAGCGCCGGAAACGTGGTGACGATGCGCTGCTGCAGTCGTGCGATCTCCTCGGGATGCACTGTGCGATCGATGGTGTCGGGATCGCACGGCGTTCCGGCGCGGAAGAACGAGATCTTCACGCCGCCGCCCTCCCCGTCGATGGCCGGAAAGCCGTAGATCTGATCCGGCCCGTCGCCACAGATGTAGACCGGGTGGTGCGAACTGTCGAACGGTGCTTCACCGGACTCCGGGGTGATCCAGTGCATCACCTGCCGTTCGACCACCATCGGTACGCCGATCTCGGCCAGCAGCTTCGGTGCCCACGCTCCCGGTGAGATGACCAGTGCACCAGCGGTGTACGTGCCGGCGACCGTCGTGACGGTCACCGAGGAGTCGGTGGATTCCCAACCGAGCACCTTCTCGTCGTATCGCAGTTCGGCACCCGCAGCCTCGGCCAGATCGAGATGCGCGGCGACCGTCGTCTCCGGTCGCGCGATTCCCGCCTTCTCCTCGAAGAGGGCGAACTCGTCGGGCTGCAGCCGTACCGTCGGGAAGCGCCGCTGCGCCTCGGTGGGGTCGAGAACATCGTGCTTCAGACCCCACTTCTCCGAGGCACGCAGGCTACCGCCGAACGTGAGCCCGTCCGGCCTTCCCACATAGAGGCCTCCGGTTTCGGTGAACACGTCCCGTCCACTGTCCGAGGCGAGGTCGTGCCACAGTTCGTACGCGCGCAGGAGCAACGGTACGTAGGCCGGGTCCTCGAAGTACGACTGCCGGTAGATGCGGGAGCCACCGTGACTCGATCCCAGCGCATGCGCGGGACCGAACTGGTCGATACCCAGCACCCGCTGTCCGCGTCGGGCGAGGTGACAGGCGGCGGCGCTGCCCATGCCGCCGATACCGAGGACGATCACGTCATAGGTCATATCAACACCTGATCTTGTTCATATCGGGATCCACCAGCGGTTCGGCCATGACCGTCGCGGGTAGTAGGTCACGGAAGTACTGCACTGCAACGTGATCGCCGGGTTGCAGCCCTGCCGGTAGCCAGGCGTAGGCCACCGTCTTGCCGATCGTGTAGCCGTAGGCGGCACTGGTGACGTAGCCCGCCACGGTACCGTCGATCAAGACCGGCTCCTTGCCCATCACCACGTGCGACGGGTCGTCCAACGTCAGGCAGGTCAACACCGGACCGCCGCGTTCTTCCTGCAGCGCCGAGGCTCCGATGAAGTCGCCCTTTGCTTTTCGCACCGCAAACCCGAGCCCCGCCTGATACGGATCGTGTTCGGTCGTCATGTCGGTACCCCACGACCGGTAGCCCTTCTCGAGCCGGAGGCTGTTGAACGCACTCCGTCCCGCGGCCACGACGCCGTGCGCCTGCCCGGCCTCCCACAGCGTGTCCCACAGGCGCAGTGCGGTATCGGCGTCGGTGTAGAGCTCCCAGCCGAGCTCGCCCACATAGGACAGTCGCAGCGCCAGGACGTCGACTCCGCCCACAGCGATCGCTCTGCCGTTGAAATACTTCAGACCCGAATGCGAGATGTCGGCCGAGGTGAGGGGTGCCAGCACCTCTCGGGCCAGCGGCCCCCACAGTCCGATACAGGCTGTCGCACCGGTGATATCGCGAACGTAGACATCGCTCCCGGCATGGCGGAGCATCCAGTCCTCGTCGAGCGGGCCGTTCACTCCCACCTGGAAACGATCCACGGCCACCCGCGCCACCGTCACGTCGCTCCGGATTCCGCCGGTCGCGTCGAGCATCAGGGCATAGGTGACGCTGCCGACCTTCTTGTCCAGCTGGTTGGTCGTCAACTTCTGCAGCAGCGCGAGTGCACCGGGTCCGCCGACCTCGAGGCGTCGTAGCGGCGTCATGTCGTACATCGCGACGGCTTCACGAGTGCGCCAGGCCTCGACAGCGCTGACCGGCGACCAGAGCTGCGCCGACCACGGCTCGCGCTTGGGTGCCTGCCACTGCTCCGGAAGTTGTTCGAGCAGAACACTGTTCGATTCGTACCAGTGCGGCCGCTCCCAGCCGGCACCGTCGAGAAACATCGCGCCGAGTTCCTGCTGGCGGCCGTAGAACGGACTCACTCGCAGTGGTCGTGGTTCCACCTTCGGCTGAAGCGGGTGAATGATGTCGTAGACCTCGACGAAGTTCTGCGCGCTCGTCCGCGCGACGTTGGACGGCACCAGGTCGGTCTTCTCGAATCGGTACAGATCGCACTCGTGCATGTCGATCTCGCTATGGCCGGTGATCATCTGCTCGGCAAGCGATTTCGCCACGCCGGCAGAATGCGTCACCCAGATCGCCTCGGATACCCACAGTCCCTGGACATCTCGAGATTCGCCGACGATCGGCGCTCCATCCGGGGTGAAGGAGAAGATGCCGTTGAACGCGTGTTCTACCTTCACTCCTCCGAGCGTGGGAATCAGCTCGGTACTGCGCTGCCAGGCGTCGGCGAAATCGGCCTCGGTGAAGGGCATCGACGACGGCATGTTCTGTGCGGTCACGTTCTCGCTCGATCCGAGGTCGCGCGAATCGACGGGCATCGGCCGATGGTGGTACGAGCCGATGCCGAGATGGTCGCCGTGCTCGCGGTAGTACAACCGCTCGTCCTGATGCCGGAGGATGGGCAGCGTGGCCTCGGTTCCGGCTCGACGCGAGGGCAGGTCCAGTGCCGTGGTGTGTGCGTACTGATGCGCCAGCGGCTGCAGGGGTACCTGCATGCCGAGGAGGTCACCGAGCTCAGGCCCCCAGAACCCGGCACAGCAGACCACGATGTCGGCCTCGAACGTGTGCTCGCCCGCACGCACGGCCGTGACTCGGCCGTTGCTCTGGTCTATCGACGTGACCTCCATGCCGCCGATGAAGCGCGCGCCGAGGGCGGTGGCTCGCTCGGCCTGCGTCGCGCCGGCCTTGACGGCCTTGGCCAGCCCGTCGTCCGGTGTGAACAAACCGGCGAGGACTCGGCTGCCGTCGAGCAAGGGGTAGAGCTCGAGGCATCGCTCGGCGTCCACCACTTCCGACGTCAGTCCCCAGGACGACGCGAAGCCGTGGCGTCGATGCAGCTCGTCGACGCGCTCCGGCGTCGTCGCCACTTCCAGTCCGCCGACGTCGAGAAAGCAGCCGAGCTTCTTGAACTTCGACGCCGTGTAGGCCGCGAAGCGCGACATCGATCGGGAGGAGTTGGTGGCGAACACCAGGCCCGGCGCATGCGAGGTGGAACCGCCGGTGAGCGGTAGCGGGCCCTTGTCCAGGACTGTGACGTCCGTCCAGCCGCGCGCGGTGAGTTCGTCGGCGAGGCTGCAGCCGACGATTCCGGCACCGACGATCACAACCCTCGGGATGCTCGAGGACATGACACGCTCCTAGGGGGTGTACGTCGAGTTGATTTAGTTGCACAATACGAACTGCACTTCGTATAGCGCAACAGATTCACACGATCGAAACTCGAGCGTTCCATCGCCGCAACGGGGCGATCTCACGCTGGGTACAACACGAGCACTGCACACCCTCAGGTCCCCGGAGGCCCGACCATGACCGCAACGTTCTCCACCCGCGTCCTGCTCGACGTCGGTCGCGCCGAGGATCTCCCCGACGGCGAGGCCTTACGCGTCACCCCGGCCGGAGCACCGCCGATCGCGATCTTCAACGTCGAGGGTGAGTTCTTCGCCATCGACGACACCTGCACCCATCAGGACGCCTCTTTGTCCGAAGGCTGGGTCGAAGGCTGCGCCGTCGAATGCCCCTTGCACACAGCATGTTTCGATCTCCGCACCGGTGCGGCACTAGGCGCACCCGCCAAGGTTCCCGTGCGAACGCACGCCGTACACGTCGAGGACGGGGTCATCCGCATCGCGGTCACCCCGTGAAATCGGTGACGGTGGTCGGTGCCTCACTCGCCGGAGTCGCCGCGGCCAGGGCCCTGCGTGATCAGGGTTTCGACGGCCGCATCACGATGATCGGCGACGAGGTGCACCGGCCGTACGACCGTCCCCCGTTGTCCAAGACTTTTCTGCTCGGCGACGAATCGGCCGTATCGCTGGACGTCGACGACCTCGATCTCGACTGGCGACTCGGATGCGCGGCGACGGGCCTGTCGGGGACGACGGTATCCACCGTCTCCGGCGATGTGACGGCGGATGCCGTGGTGATCGCGACGGGTGCATCCGCCATCCGCCTGCCGGGGACCATCGGCGTCGACGGGATTCATGTGCTCCGCAGCCTCGACGATGCGCTGGCTCTGCGGAGTTCGTTGGTGCCCGGAGTTCGAGTCACGGTGGTCGGTGCCGGATTCATCGGCAGCGAAGTGGCCTCCACTGCAGTGGGACTGGGTGCGTCGGTGACAGTCGTCGAGGCCTCGAAGGCTCCGCTTGCCCGCGTGTTCGGTAGTGAGCTGGGCTCACTGATCGCCGGGTGGCATCGAAACGCCGGTGCGACGCTACTGACCGGGGTGTCGGTGGCCGGATTCGGCGTCGAGGCGGGGCGGGTGCGTGCGGTGGAATTGGCGGACGGCACGACGATAGAGTCCGACGTGGTCGTGCTCGGAGTGGGCTCGGTGCCCAACGTCGGCTGGCTCGATGGGTCCGAACTGGAGATCTGCGGCGGGGTGGTGACCGATCAGCGCGGCATCACCTCGAACCCGGCTGTGCTTGCCGTCGGCGACTGCGCTGCGGTGCGAGATGCCGCGGGGGTGATTCGACGCGACGAACACTGGACCTCCGCCGCCACCCGACCGGCCGTCGCCGTCGAAGCGCTCCTCACCGGTGGGTCCAAGAGATTCACCGGACTGCCGTACGTGTGGTCGGACCAATACGCCGCACGAATCCAATTCGCCGGACACCACGAACCCCACTGCGTCGCCGAAATCGTGGAAGGCGACCCCGCCACCGGACCCTTCGTCGCGCTCTACCGACAAGACAATCACCCGGTCGCCGTACTCGCAGTGTCCTCGCCCCGATCATTCGGCAAATGGCGTCGCCAGGTAGTCGATACCGCGAACCTGGTGACCTGAGCATCCACACTTCCCCTCCGCCGACACCCTCCCGCAACCGCTCCCCGAGTCCACTCGATGTGACATTGACCCCCGAAAAGGCCACCAGATGTCACATTGAGTACCCACGAACGGGAACAATGGTGAAAGAACACGGGAATCGATTGTCGACTTTGGGAGCAACAATGACCGCGCTGGATGCAGTACGACGACGTTGGCCGAAGACGATGCCGTTGCAGCCGCTGCCGTCGGAGTCGTGGGCCAAGCAGGAGCCCACCTGGAAGGGCGCGAATCCGCAGGTCATCGAGTCTGCTTTGAAGCGTGCGAAGACGCGGACCTCGGGCAATTGGTTCGTGTTCGCTGCCAGTCGCGACGTCAAGGCCGACAAGCCGTTCGGCCGCTACGTGGGCACCACCGAACTGGTCGCGTGGCGTGACTCGGCAGGCAAGGTGCACATCGGGCCGGGCGCATGTCCGCATCTCGGTGCCGCGTTGGACACCGCGAAGATCGAATGCGACACGTTGGTCTGCCGCTGGCACGGTCTTGCGCTCGGGCCGAAGGGCAAGCCCGGTTGGCGTCCGGTTCCCGCATTCGACGACGGGGTTCTGGTGTGGGTTCGTCTCGACGAGCTCGGCGGTGAGGAGCCGACGCCCGTCCCCGTGGTCCCGATCCGCCCGCCGGCCTCGACTGCCATCGCCGGAGTGGTCACCCTCGTCGGCAAGTGCGAGCCCGACGACATCATCGCCAATCGACTCGACCCCTGGCACGGTGCGTGGTTCCACCCGTACTCGTTCGCGAGACTGAAGGTCGTCAGCGCGCCCACCGACATCGATGTGCCCGACGAGGACGACCGCTTCCTCGTCGACGTGACCTTCCGTGTCAGCCGGGGCGTCGGAGTTCCGGTGCGGGCCGAGTTCGTCTGTCCCGGTCCCCGCACCATCGTCATGCGCATTCTCGACGGTGAAGGAGCGGGCAGCGTCGTCGAAACGCATGCGACGCCGCTCGCTCCCGCAGCCGACGGCACACCGCGCACCGCCGTCATCGAGGCCACGATCGCCAGCTCGGATCGTCCGGGATTCCAGATGGCACGCAAGGCATCCGGTCTGTTGCGGCCGGCGATGAACTTCACTGCTGCACGGCTGTGGAAGGACGACCTCGACTACGCCGAGCGCCGCTACGAGTTGCGGTCGCAGGGCCGCGCCTGACCCTCGACGAACTCGGCGAGTTGTGCGATGACGGTGCTCCAGCCGTCGTGGAAGCCGTACTCCTCGTGCATCTTTCGGTCTTCTTCATTGCGGTGCATCACGTGGGCGTGGTAATCGGTTCCGTCGGGGTGGTCGGAGAGGGTGATCACCGCGGTCATGAACAATTGCTGTGCCGGCCGCCAGCCCTCGACGAGCGAGTTGGTGAAGACGATGCGCTCACCGTCGTCGACGGCGAGAAAGCAGCCGTCCATGTGTGGCTCGTAGGCATCGCCGGATTCACTGATCAGTGTGCGGAATGCTCCGCCGGGCTTCGGATCCCAGGCATCCACGCGACACAGTGCCGGTGCGGGAATCCACCATTTCGCGAACTTCGACGGGTCCGTCCACGCACTCCACACTGCTGCCCGTGGAGCCCTGATGACGCGGGAAATGGTCAAGTCCGTAGCAGGATCGATCGATGTCATTGCGGTTCACTTCCATTCGAGGTCCGGGTGACGAAGTCTTCGAGGCGATCCGTCCGGGATTCCCAGACGGCGCGTTGTTCCTGCAGCCAGTGACCGGCCGCATCCAGATTGGTTCGCTCGATCGTGCATGCACGTACGCGGCCCACCTTGCGCGTGCGAATCCAGCCACTGCGCTCGAGCAGGTGAATGTGTTTCATGAACGACGGGAGAGTCATGTCGAACGGTTCGGCGAGCTCGCCCACCGTGGCCGGTCCGGATCCCAACCTGCTCAACACTGCCCGCCGGGTCGGGTCGGCCAGTGCCTGAAATACATCGTCGAGAACGGTCGAATACTGAGCCATAAGGCACACTATCGCTCCCGCAATACTTAGCGCAAGGGCTAAGTGTTTGAACGAGCTCGTGCGATCGCGACGCCCACTGCGGCACAGCACTATTGGATCTGAAAAATTTCTGAGAACCTTCGAAATCCCTCTTGGCACTCCAGGGGTGAGAGTGCTAATTTCTGTTCTGCACAGTTGAGGAGCGACTCACCACAGGGGTGAGTGCATCTGGGTACAGGAGGTGGTTGCTGTGCTTCGTTTCGATCCGTTCCGTGATGTCGATTCCCTCACCTCGGCCATGCTGGGTGCCTCTTCCGGTTCGGACCGCGCCCCGCGATTCATGCCGATGGACCTCTACAAAGTCGACGACCACTACGTGCTCAGTGCCGATCTGCCCGGCGTCGACCCCGGATCGATCGATGTCGACGTCGATCGCGGTACGTTGACGCTCACCGCTCACCGATCCGCCCCGGAAAGCACTGGCGTGCAGTGGATCACCTCGGAGCGATTCGCCGGCACGTTCCGTCGCCAGGTCTCGCTGGGCGACGGCGTCGATACCGAGCGCATCTCTGCGTCGTACGACAACGGCGTTCTGTCGATCACGATTCCCCTCGCAGAACGTGCGAAGCCGCGCAAGGTCGACATCGCACATGGCGAGATTGCCGGCGAGCAGAAGTCCATCGCTCACGAATCGACCTGATCCGAGAACACACCGGCATCCCAGACCCTCCGGCGAAGAGATCACGAAAACCATTGGGGTGATGCACTATGCAGTCCGAGGCGGTGGTGTGGACAGAATCGACCGACCGTGAGCGCTGGTGGCGCACGGTTGTGGGCGTGGAGACGAGCATGAGGGAATGCTCGACGGCGGATGCGCTCGATCAGTGTCGAGCCGTACCTCTCGACGACGATCTCTACCCGCACACACAGCACGCAGCCTGATGAGAAGGGCCGGCACCGAGTGTTCGGTGCCGGCCCTTCTCATCGGAACGTCTACAGGGACAACGAAAAGAACGCACTCGATGGATCCACCACGTAGTCCGCGAACGGCGGACACTCGACGAATCCGTGTCGCACATACAATCTGCGGGCGGCGGCGAAGTAGTCCTGAGTTCCCGTCTCCAGGCTCACCCTGACGTAGCCCCGTTCTCGAGCCTGGTCCAATACGAAGCCGAGCAGCCGCGATGCCACACCCTGTCCCCGCGCTACCGCCGAGGTGCGCATCGACTTCAGCTCACCATGATCGGGTGAAAGCTTCTTCAAAGCAACGATTCCCAGCAGTGCATCTGCCTCCCAGGCGGTCCAGACGGTAACGCCAGGCCCGCGTAGGCCCGACAGATCGAGGGCGTGCACACTCTCGGCAGGCGAGGTGGCGTGCATGTCCTCGAGATGCTCGGTGAGTAGCGCGTGCACGTCCGGACGCGACAGATCGTCGAACTCGATCCGCATGTCCGAAGTCACCTGTTCATGAGTCTCTCGATGGCGTCGAACATCTTGAATCGTCCACTGGTCGGCACTGTTTCGATGTCGTGTCCGGTGATGCCCCAGCTCGCCAACAGTGTGTTCGCGGCCTGCAGCCCTGTGGTGGCCGCACGTTCCATCAGCGCCACCGGCAGATCGATACGAATGCCGTCACCCGCAAGTACCAGAGCAGGTTCCGGAGTGCGGACGGTCGGCCGCTCGGCGAACGCGCCGAGGCCGAACATGGGGCAATCGTCGCGCCACTCGGATCGCTCGGCGATCACCTCTGCATCAGCGGTTTCCGGATAGATCTGGTGCATCCGATCCATCAGCTGCTGCCTGGTGACCTCCTCGGATTCCTCGGCGGCATAAGCGTGCAGTTCGACGACGGAGCCGCCGGTGCGGGCAGCCCACTGCGCCGCTTCGTCCTCGAAGCGTTCGAGGACACTGATGTTGTCGATCGGGGGCATGCCTCCGGTGCCGATGAAGGCGGGACGGTCGGCGTTGACGGCCTTGCTCAACCACACGCGGTGCACCAGGAACGGCGGTGTGTTCTGCAGGGCTGCAACCTGTTTGCGCCAATCGGGCGTACCGAGCTCGGATGACTGCTCGAGCACACGCTGCAATCCGGCGATGTCGGTGGCGAGAACCACCGCGTCGGCGTCGATGATGCCGCCCGCGTCGACGCGGAACTTTCGCAGGCCGCCGCGGGTGATCTCACCGCACGGTGTGGAGGTTCTGATGTCGACTCCGAGTCCGGTGAGGTACTCCCCCAGCGGGTCCCACAGCGCCTGTGGATACGGGTCACGGGGAACGTCGAAGATCAGGCCCTCGGACGAGCCGAGGAAGTAGATGTGGAACATCATCGCCAGCTCGGCAGCAGACATCTTCTCGGGATCGGCGAAGAAGCTGCGGGAGAACACACCGAAGGCCAGGTGCCGTGCTGCCTCGGGAAAGTTGATGTTGCGCAGGAACTCTGCGGCCGGAGTGGTGTCCAGCTCGTCGAAGGTCTTCGGCACACTCACCGTCATCAGCGGCAGGGCGGCGATGCCGTTGAGGTCGGTGAGGTCCTTCCACCGGAACGTCGGACTGCGCTTGACGAACGCGAACGCGTTGAGTGGTGGAGTGTCGGGCAACCCTTTGAAGCCGTCGATCCGGCCGTCGCCGTCGATCAGCGGGTAGTCGTCGACCGGACGCAACCGAGACAACCCTGGATCTGTGCGGCGCAACAGGTTTCGCAGGTTGTAGTACTGCCGGAAGAACGCATGGAAGCCGCGGCTCATGGTCGCGGGCGAGCCGTCCTCCAGCGTCGTGTCCCACCCGCCGACGCGGCCACCGAGGTAGCTCTCGCGCTCGACCAGGTGCACCTTCACACCACGCTCGGCCAGTGCTGTCGCGGCGCTCAGGCCTGCGATACCGCCGCCGACCACCACCACGTGCGGGACATCAGCCAGCTGACCGGCATCCGAATATCCCTGCGCGGCAGCATGGGTGACCTTCTTGGAGTCGGTCAACGCTCTTCCTCCCTGGGACGAGAGCCGAGGAACGTGTGCACCACACCGTTCTGCCACCCGGTCATCGTTTCTCTCGCGACGCCGGTGTAGCCCGCACGCTGCATCCGTCGCATGAAGGCCGACGCGCCGTCGAAGGTCACGACGCTGCGCCATAGGTGTCGGTACAGGGTGGCGTCGCGTGTCGCGAGCCAGCCGAGCGGAATGATGATGCCCCAGCTCACCACGTTCCAGGAGATCCTGGCGCGGAGCGAATCGTGTACCGAGTACTCGTGGAACGCGATGGTCGAGCCCGGACGCAGCAGCGCCAGAAGCGATTTCAGCTCGGTGTCGGGTTCGTCGACATTCCGGATGAGGTATGCAGCCAGGATCGCGTCGAACGGACCGTCGACCCCGTTCACGGCCAGATCCTCGACTCGTGAGTGCACGAACGTCACGTTCGAAGGCCAGTCCTTGCTCCGAGCGACCTCGAGCATTTCGGCGGATGCGTCGGCGGCGACGATCTCTGCGTGCGGGGCGGCTTCGAGCAACGCGGCAGTGGATGCACCGGTACCGCAACCGATGTCGAGCAAGCGCAGGCCGGCACCGAGATCGGGGATCCGCAGCCGCTTGGCCGACTTGAGCAGGTGCTCGTGGTAACCGGGGTTCGCTCCGACAAGTCGGTCGTACGCCTTCGCGCCGACGTCGAATGCCCCGGGAACTTCGTTTCGCGGCAGTCCGCTCTTTCCGACCTTCACAGTGCCTCTTCCTTGCTCACGCGGGCCGAGGGCCCACCCTGGACCGATACGACATCACCGTGCTGCAACTGCCGTCCGCGCCGCACATCCACGTCCCCGTTGACGCTCACCAAACCGTCGGAGATGACGCCCTTGGCCTCGGCGCCGGATTCGATGAGGTTGGCGAGCTTGAGGAACTGACCCAGCCTGATCGATTCGTCGCGAATGGGGACATCGTGTGCGTCGGACATGTCTCCATCCTGTACTAGCGCGCCGTTCGCTGCTACCAACGAGTCACATCGCGGAGCGGAACCTGCGCAATCGGAGACTGTTGCTCACCACGAACACCGAGGACAACGCCATCGCGGCACCGGCGAGCATGGGGTTGAGCAGGCCCGCAGCGGCGAGCGGAATTGCAGCGACGTTGTAGGCGAACGCCCAGAACAGGTTGCCCTTGATGGTGCTCAGCGTGCGTCGGGAGAGCCGAATGGCATCACCGACGGCCCGCAGGTCACCGCGCACGAGCGTCAGGTCGCTTGCCTCGATCGCCACGTCGGTGCCGGTACCCATCGCAAGTCCCAGATCGGCCGTCGCCAGCGCGGCCGCGTCGTTGATACCGTCGCCGACCATCGCCACGACCTTGCCCGACGCCTGCAGTTCTCGGACGGCATCGACCTTGCCCGACGGCAGGACGCCGGCGATGACCTGATCGATTCCCACCTCGGCGGCGATCGTGCGGGCGGCGGCCTCGTTGTCGCCGGTCAGCATGACCGGAGTCAGGCCGAGTGCGCGCAGTTCCGCGACGGCCTGCTTCGAGGTCGGCTTGACCGAGTCGGAGATCACAAGCACTCCGCGAGCCCTGCCGTCCCAGCCGAGCGCGACGGCGGTGCGTCCCTGATTCTCGGCGGTCTCGAAGGCGTCGGCCAGTTCCGCCGGCAGTGGCATCGACCAGTCGGCCAGCAGCGAGCGACGGCCGATCACTGCGGCACGGCCGTCCACGACACCCTGCAGCCCGAGGCCCTCGAGGCTCGTGAATTCCTCGACGGTCATCGATGGGGTCGCACTCGCGATGGCTCGGGCGATGGGGTGCTCCGAACCCGCTTCCAACGCCGCCGCCACGGCGCGGACCACGTCCTCGTCCTCGCCGTATGCCACGTGCACCGACTGCAGAGTCATCTCACCGGTGGTGACGGTGCCGGTCTTGTCCAGGACGACGGTGTCGACGCGACGGGTGGATTCGAGGATCTCGGGCCCCTTGATCAGGATGCCGAGTTGCGCGGCCCGTCCGGTGCCGACCATCAGCGCGGTGGGTGTGGCCAGGCCGAGCGCGCACGGGCACGCGATGATGAGCACCGCGACTGCAGCGGTGAACGCGCCTGCCGCGGAATTGCCTGCACCGAGCCAGAATCCGAGTGTCGCGACCGAGATCGCAATGACGATCGGCACGAATATGCCGGAGATACGATCGGCCAAACGCTGCGCCTGCGCCTTGCCGGTCTGCGCGTCCTCGACTGCTTTCGCCATCTGTGCCAACTGAGTATCGGCACCGACTCTGCTCGCTCGCACCGTGATTCGGCCGCCGACGTTCACCGTTGCACCGACCACCGCATCGCCGACGCCGACTTCCTCCGGCACGGATTCACCGGTCAGCATCGACCGATCGACGGCCGAGGAACCGTTGTCGACGGTTCCGTCGGTGGCGATCTTCTCACCCGGGCGAACGACGAACAGATCGCCGACGGCCAACTGCTCGATCGGAATCTGCTGTTCCTTGCCGTCTTTCAGTACAGCAACGGTCTTGGCACCGAGGTCCATCAGGGCGCGCAACGCCGCCCCGGCCTGACGCTTGGATCGGCTCTCGAACCATCGTCCGGCCAGGATGAAGGTGGTCACGCCTGCCGCGGCCTCGAGGTAGATGTTGCTCGCCCCGTCCGTTCGCGCGATCGTGAACTCGAACGGATGCGTCATGCCGGGCGTTCCTGCGGTGCCGAAGAACAGCGCGTACAGCGACCACCCCAGGGCCGCAAGGGTTCCCATGCTGACGAGGGTGTCCATGGTCGAGGTGCCGTGCCGCAGATTGGTCCAGGCAGCGCGGTGGAAGGGCCAGGCTCCCCATACGACGACGGGAGCGGCCAGCGTGAGCGAGAGCCACTGCCAGTTGGTGAACTGCAACGCCGGGACCATCGCCATTGCGATCACCGGCAGGCTGAGCACTGCCGAGAGGATCAATCGCTGCTTCAGCGGATCGGTCGGGGGTTCGTCCGCCGGTTCGGCAGCCGGCAAGGATGCGGTGTAGCCGGCGGCTTCGACGGCTGCGATCAGGTCCTCGGTGGCCACGCCGTCACTGGTGACGCGGGCCTTCTCGGTGGCGTAGTTGACCGTCGCCGACACCCCGTCGAGCTTGTTGAGCTTGCGTTCGATGCGGTTGGCGCACGACGCGCACGTCATACCGCCGAGGAGAAGTTCCGTTTCCTGGCTCATGCCCCACCCTCCTGTGCCTCGATGGTGAATTCGGCTGTGTGGACGACGCCCTGGTGCTGGAAGTCCAGATAGAGCGCATATGTTCCCGCGGTCGGCGCGTCGACGGTGAAGTCGACCGTCGGCCCCGGAGGCCCGTCCTCGGGGTGGACGTGCAGGTAGGCGAGGTCATCGGCGCGGAGGGCCACCAGATGTCCGTAGGCACCGAGATACGGCTCCAGGTCGGTGACCTCGCGTCCGTTCTGATCGATAGTCAGAGAGACGGTCGAGTTCTCGCCCGCAGTCACTGCACCGGCGAGCGTCACGGTGTAACCGTCGACCCTCGATGTCACATTCGGTGTACTCGGGGGCTGCGCACTCAGGGGCTCCGGTCGATAGTCGCCGGGAACGGTCAGCTCCGCTCCCAAGGTGATGTTCTCGCCGCCGGTCGGGGTGAAGTCGGCGAACAGACGGTAGGGCCCGGGCCGGGTGAGATCGAGAGCCGTCGACCATGTTCCCGACGCGTCACGCGTCGGATGTACGTGTTGAAAATCCATCAGATCGCGTCGAACGACGATGAGGTGCAGTTCCTCGGTGTGTATGACGTCGTAGTCGGTCAGCGCAGACCCATCCGGTTCGCTGATCGTGAAGGTGACCGGTACGTCCGGTCCGGACTCGACGACGGATCGCTCGAGCTCGAGTGTGTAGCCGTCCTGGGTGGCCTGGAGCCCGGCAGGCATCGCAGCCGCAGCCGGCTCGTCGTGCGCGTCGTGACCGGTGTGTGACGCGGTCGGGGTCGCCTGGGCGTCGGGTCCGATCTTGTCCCCGACGAACAGCGCCGCCAGGAACAGGAACGCGATCCCGACGACAAAGCCGACGAGCTTGGTGGGTGCGTCGAGTTCCTGCCGTGCTGAGTTCACAGCACTACCCTACCCCCCCAGGGTATCTAAGCGGTAGTTCCGAGGGCCATCTTGTAACCGACGTGGGAGTCGACGAAGCCGAGTCGGGTGTAGAAGCGATGAGCGTCCGTTCGACTGGCGTCGGAGGTCAGCTGCACCAGAGCGCATCCCCAGCGCTCGGCCTCGTCGATCGCCCACCTGATCAGCGCACCGCCGAGTCCGCGACTGCGCCACTGCGCGCCTACCCGAACTGCTTCGATCTGTGCCCGCAGTGCGCCTCCGCGCGAGAGCCCGGGAACGAAGGTCAGTTGCAGCGTTGCCACCACCGCGTCACCGTGCACCACGACGACCTGCAGGTTTCGCGGGTCCGAAGAGATGTCCTCCAGCGCTGCGCGATATCGATCCATCTCGTCTGCGGACTCCCGCGTGACACCCAGCGGGTCGTCGACCAGCAATGCCACGATCGATTCGAGATCCGACGCCACCGCTTCACGCACAACGCACGTCGACCCGTCGGACAGGTCGAATTCCATCGATGTAATTCGAGGGTGAATTGTCATGCGCACGACGGTAAATCATCCACTTTGTAACGCGAACCATCCCGAGGACGAAATGCCGGGTAACCCACTGGCAACTGCAGTCGGGATCAGTTCGGGCGGACATGATGGGGATCGAAAACATGAATGTTGGCAAGTCGAAGCGTGCGCGCGTTGCGTTGAGCGCGTTCGCGATCGGAGCCCTCGGTGCCGGAGTAGTTGTGGCCGCACCGTGGTCGACTCCCTCCACGACCACCGAAGCATCCATCGAACTGGTGTCGACGGCCACGTGTTACGACATGGTGAGCATCGCGATCGGCGGTCGCGGCGACACCCCGCGCGAGGGCGTCAAGTGGCTCACCACCCCCGAGGGCGAGCGGCTCCCCGCAGCGATGTCCGGCGACTACTCCAGCGACTGGATCGACCAGGCCGTGCGAGCCCCCAACAACGGCAACGTGGTTCCCGACTCCTACGCCGCGGTGTACGTCGAGTACCCGGCAGACCTGGCGAGCTACGAGAACGCCGTGCAGACCGGCGTCACCAACTCACAGACCATCATGCGGACGATCTCGGCGTCCTGCCCCGACACCCGATTCGCCATCGTCGGCTACAGCGAGGGCGCAGACGTTGCCCGCCGCACCGCGATGGAGGTCGGCAACCAGGTCGTATCGGCCGACGGCACGTACGGAATCGTCGATCCCAACCAGGTCGTCGGAGTCGTCATCTTCGCCGACGCCGGCCGCGTGTCGGGAGACGGACCGTTCCCCGGTGCCGAGAACCCGTTCGGCAACCCGGACGGCTTCGACACCAAGTACCAGAACGGCAACACCGCAGTTCCCGGACAGGGCGCACTGCCCGGCACGTCCGGCGGATTCGGAGCACTCGACGGCCGAGTGGCGTCCTTCTGCTCCGACGGCGACCTCACCTGCGCACTGCCGGAGAACACGTCACTGATTCATCTGGCCGCCAACGTCGGTCGTCAGGTCAATGCCGACGCACTGCAGAACGAGCAGCTCACCCCCGCCACCGGAGCAGATCTCGCACTGGCCCTGGGACGTATCGCAGTCAACGCCTTCAACGACATCGCCTCGCAGCCCAACTGGATGCAGAGCGACGAGACATTCCTCGACGTGCTGATCAAGGTGTCCGAGCCCGGCTACAAGCCCGGCACGGTCACGACTCCCGTCTCGGCCAAGGTCGACGGCGAGCAGGAACCGATCGAAACCGGTCAGATGATCGACCTCGTGTACCTGCCGCAGAAGATCTTCCGCGAGATCACCGGATTCATCTCGTCCAATCAGAACACCGTTCCGGTCATCATGAACGATCCGTACGGCCTGACCTTGGGACCCGGCACGGGACACCACTTCGATTACTGGCGCGACGCCGATGCCGCCAACGGCAAGCCGCTGACCTCGGTGCAGTACGCCGCGGCATGGCTGACCGAACTCGCCGAGGAAGCCAACCGCGGCGAGCCGGTGAAGACCAAAGAGGTGCAGGAGAAGGCGGGACGAGCAGCGGTGGAAACCATCGTGGCACCGGTGACCACCTCGGCAACGGCCACCCCCAAGGCCACGACTACCGCACCTGTCACCACCAGCCCGGTCGTGACCCCGGCAGCTCCGGCTGCGCCGGCACCGGCCGCTGAAAGTCCGGCACCGGCTCCGGCCCCCGCCACCGAGACGGCAACGACCCCCGAGTGCACGGTCGCAGTCGAGGGCGAGACACCCGCCGAGGGCGCACCGCCGGTCTGCGTCACCGCGACCGAAACCGCTGTCGAGACAGCACCCGAGACCGTGGTTCCCACGACCACCGAGGCTGTACCTGCGCCGTAGTCCAGTGCGTGCAGAACGCTCACGAGCCCGTCCACCTGTTTCATTCGGTGGGCGGGCTCGTGTGTTGTCACATGAAGTGGCCGTGACTCAGGCCGTGCCGCGCAGCTTCCCCCGGACCACGATGCCCACGATCAGAAGCGCCACTGCTACGAACACCACCATCGACGGACCGCCCCGGTCGAGACCGGTCAACGTCGGAAGCGGTGCGAGCAGCGCCAGCCCCAGCGGCGGCAGAGTCAGTGCACCGACGCCGCCGGTGTACCAGAACCACTCGATTCGGTTCCAGTCAGAACGACTCTGGACCCGGTCTTCCACATGCACCATGGCAATCGCCAGAGGTACCGCTACGACCAGCCACAGGAGCGGGGACAGCGGCAGACCTGCCCGGCCCAGCAACGCGTCGGTGATGAGCGTCGCGCCGAAATACGACGGCAGAAACATCGCGACGGCGACGCAGAAACCCAAAGTCACGTCGGAGACGTCGTCGGGCAGATCTGTGTTCCGGCTGTGATCGGACATGAGATGCACGATCGGCCGAGGTCCTCAGACCTGTCAAGCCGATGAGCAGACCGGCGACTGTTGGGCGTTTCGGGCGTGCCGCTATCTGCGACGCAGCAGCCACACCCCAGCCGCGCAGACCGAGAGCACGACGAGGCCGCCGATCGACAGTGCGGTTGCGGACGGCTGCGACGAACCGAAGAACTCGAAGTCGTCTGCCGAATCCAGCGGGCCGTAACTACCCCCGTAGATCGTGACTGTCAACGCCATAGTGAAGGGAACGGTCATACCGACCGCCAACGAGGTCGGTGCCGTCGGCAATGCAGACACCAGCACATAGGCCGCGATGAAGGGCACCACCCACTGCTGGATGGACAAGGGAAGACCGACGCCCATGTTCTGCGCGAAATCCACGGCCGCGACCATCAGCAACGCGAAAAGCCCGAGGTAGATCTGCGGGAAGCGGCAGGCAATCAGTCCGCCTACGGCCAGCAGAAACACCGTCAGACCGACCGAGGCGTAGGACCTGTCGGCAAAATCGAATGACGAGACTCCGGCCGCCCACGAGGCGAACAACACGAGGATCAGCGAGCCGTCGCGCTTCGGTAAGAGCCAAGCAGCAACGAGCGCCGCTACGGTCAGCCCGGCGAGCGCGAGAAACCACACGAGGGTGCTGTCGCGGTATTCGGTGGCCCACCAACCGAACCCGCCCGCCACCAGAGGCAATGCGATACCGACCGCGAGCGTTCGAGTGCTCGCCTGCGACGTTGCAACCGACGAGGTTCGATATCCGGCCACGAGAAATACCGCGGCGAGCACAGCCAATACCACCGCGATGGCTGCCCTCTGGGGCACCACCGCGTCCTCGGGGCCGGCGACCTCCCAGGCGAACTGACGGCCGGACGAGCTGGTCAGGAGCGTTCCGAGCTCGGCACCCACCCGCGCGGCGGCGAGGAGTCCGACCGCGAGAGCGGCCTGTGCACCCCGATGAGATGCGGCCAGGATCGCCGACGTACCGAGCAGCACACCAGCGCTGAGCGCCGCCGCCCAATCGCCCAGCAAACCCGGAGCCATGCCGAGAGATTCGAAGACGATCACCAGCAGTGCGGCAACCGCGATCCAGGGCGCGGCTCGTCCGCCCGAGCGTGCCAACACCACTGCGGTAGCTGCTGCTGCGATGGCGAGCACGACCACACCGTCGACAATTGCCGACGCACCGATGCCGAAATCGTTGTACAGAAGCGGCTCTCGGAGTGCCATCACACTGATCGAATAGCCAACGGAAAGACCGGCCAGGAGCATCGACAGTACTTTCATACTGCCGATCATGCCGTCAGCCGAACTTCACTCCCTGCGCCAGGGGCAGTTCGTTGGAGTAGTTGACCGTGTTCGTCGCTCGCCGCATGTAGGCCTTCCATGCATCCGAACCGGATTCGCGGCCGCCACCGGTTTCCTTCTCACCGCCGAAGGCGCCGCCGATCTCCGCGCCGGAGGGTCCGATGTTGACGTTGGCGATGCCGCAGTCCGAGCCGGCGGCGGACAGGAAGCGCTCCGCCTCGCGCAGATCGGTGGTGAAGATCGACGACGAAAGGCCCTGCGGCACATCGTTGTGCAATGCGATGGCCTCGTCGAGGGTGTCGTACGTCAGCACGTACATGATGGGCGCGAACGTCTCGTGCTTGACGATGTCGGTCTGTGCGGGCATCGTCACGATCGCGGGCTGAACATAGAACGAGTACTCGTCGACCACGTTCACTCGCTCGCCGCCGACCACGACCGTTCCGCCGTCGGACACCGCCGCCTCGAGAGCCTTCTGATAACCGGCGAATGCGGTGGCATCGATCAGTGGACCCACCAGAGTGTCTGTGGCCAAGGGAGATCCGATCGACAGCGTCTCGTATGCCGCTACCAACTTGCGGACCAACTCGTCCTCGACCGAGGAATGCACGATGACGCGTCGGAGCGAGGTGCATCGCTGACCTGCTGTCCCGGCGGCCGAGAACACCAGCCCACGCGTCGTAAGATCGAGATCGGCCGACGGCGTCACGATCGCTGCATTGTTTCCGCCGAGCTCGAGCAACACCCGGCCGAATCGCTCGGCGACACGGGGCGCGACAGCACGGCCCATCCGCGTCGAACCGGTTGCCGAGACCAACGCAACACGCGAATCATCCACCAGCGCTTCGCCGGACGCGCGGTCACCGATCAGCAGTTGCGCGATCTTGGGGTCCACTCCGGCTGCGGCGGCGGCACGCTCGAACAGCGCCTGCACACCGACGGCCGTCAGCGGAGTCTTCTCCGAGGGCTTCCAAATCACCGTGTCTCCCGCGACGAGAGCGAGAGCGGTATTCCAACTCCATACCGCCACAGGGAAATTGAACGCGGTGATGACGCCGACGACACCGAGCGGATGCCACTGCTCCATCATGCGATGCCCGGGCCGCTCGGTGGCGATCGTGTTGCCGTACAGCTGACGGGAGAGTCCGACGGCGAAGTCGCAGATGTCGATCATCTCCTGCACCTCACCGAGCCCCTCCGAGACGATCTTCCCGGCCTCGATGGACACCAGCGCGCCCAGATCCTCCTTGTGAACGCGCAGCAGTTCGCCCAGTTCCCGGATCACCTGACCACGCACGGGGGCAGGCACCTGCGACCACGACACGAAGGCGGTGCGCGCATCGGCGACGACGGTCTCGACATCGGCCGCCGAAGCACATGCCAGCGACGCCAGGTTTCCGCCGGTGATGGGCGAGCGCGCGATGATCGAGTCCGGTCCCGCGGGGGCGTCGAGCGCGATCGTGGCACCCAGCCGGTCGAGGATCGCGCGAGTGCGCACACTCAACTCGTCGTGGGTGATGGATGCAGACATGCGCGTACACCTTCCGTGGAGAGAACCGAACCGTCGGAGATGAGCCTACCGATCGAGGCTCGAACCGTATATTTTCCTGTCTTACGGACTTGCTTACGGAATATTAACGCGTATCTTCGTCCTTATGACGCAAGTATTACAGCGCACCGGAGTGACCATCGATGCCGCCAACGTCCGTGACGTGATCGGTGAACACCTGCTGGCCGACGGTTTCGAGTTGGTGCTCGACCTCGATGCATCGACCGGATCCACGCTGGTCGACGCCAGAGACGGCACCCGCTACCTGGACCTGTTCACGTTCTTCGCGTCCAACGCGCTGGGCATGAACCATCCGGCGTTGATCGACGACCCGGACTTCCGGGCCGCTCTGATGCAGGCGGCGATGAACAAGCCCAGCAACTCCGACATCTACACCGTCCCCATGGCTCGATTCGTCGACACGTTCGCTCGCGTCCTGGGTGACGATCGACTGCCGCACCTGTTCTTCGTCGAGGGCGGCGCCCTGGCCGTGGAGAACGCGTTGAAGGTCGCATTCGACTGGAAATCGCGATGGAACGAAAGTCATGGTCTGGACGCGTCCTTGGGCTCTCAGGTGATGCACTTCGAGCATGCGTTCCACGGACGCTCGGGCTACACGATGTCGCTGACCAACACCGACCCCAACAAGGTCGCGCGCTTCCCGAAGTTCGACTGGCCGCGAATCCCGTCCCCGTTCATCCGATCCGACGCGAACATGGACGAACTCGAGGACGCATCGTTGGCGGCGGCTCGGTTGGCCTTCGAGGCCAACCCGCACGACATCGCCTGCGCCATCATCGAACCCATCCAGGGCGAAGGTGGAGATCACCACTTCCGGCCGCGCTTCCTGCAGAAGCTGCGCGAGCTCTGCCACGAGTTCGACGCCTTGCTCGTCATGGACGAAGTACAGACCGGAGCCGGAATGACCGGTACCGCATGGGCATTCCAGCAGCTCGACGTCGTCCCGGATGTCGTCGCCTTCGGCAAGAAGGTTCAGGTCTGCGGCGTCATGGCCGGCGGTCGCGTCGACGACATCGACGACAACGTCTTCGCTGTCAGCTCCCGCATCAACTCGACGTGGGGTGGCAACCTGACCGACATGGTGCGGTCGCGTCGAATCCTGGAAGTGGTCGAATCCGAGAAGCTCATTCCTCGTGCCGGTGAACTCGGAGCCGTATTGCTGACAATGTTGCAGGACTTGGCAACTCGACACACAGTGGTATCCGAAGTACGTGGACGAGGTCTGATGTGCGCCTTCTCCCTGCCCGACGCTTCCACCCGCGACCGAGTGATCGAGCTGTTGCGTACCGAGGAACATGTACTGGCGCTCGGCTGCGGTGACGCTGCAGTGCGATTCCGTCCCGCACTGACCATCACCGAAGCCGAACTGACACAGGCAGTCGAGTCCATCGACCGGGTGCTGAGCATGCTCTAGCGCTCGGGAGGGATGTCTCTCTGCACCAACCGAATCTGTGACGTCGGAATGACACCGGGACGAAAGTAGAAGTTCTCCGGCGACTGCACGAGATCATCGTCTTCGACTCCACTGACTTCCCAGACATCGACCGGTCCACCGGTGTTGTTCATGCCCACGAACCAATCACGTTCCCACGCACCGGCTGCCAGAAAACAACCCGCCTGCTCTGGTTGGTTGCTACCGGCAATACCGCGAGCGGCACCCATACGACGCCAGTCGAGTCCGTGCCGCCGAATCGACTCACGGTTGAGTACCGAGGTCACGTGATAGCGAATGGTCATCCGCCGAAAGTAGCAACGGCAACTTGTCGGGTACAGCGATTTTCGGCTCACCCTTTTCGTTCCCCGTGTCAGGTAATTCTTGACAATCTGACCTCCTGCTGTCAGGCTTTTCCTGACACAGGAGGTCGGTCATGGATCCCATCACCCTCGCAACCGAGGCAGATATCACTGCCGGCGCGCGGGCCGTCGTGACGGCAGCAGCCACCGAGGCCGGTCGCATCGCCGACGAGATCATCGGCACAGGGCCCCTGCCGGGCACACCGGACTGGGAGGCCGAGCAATCGACCGACCTGCCCGCACGGCGAAGCGTCGCGTGGCATCTGTTGAGCCTGCGTGTGCAACTCGCAGCCGGCCTCGATGGCATCGAAACCATTGTGGTGCTTCGGGTTCAGGGCACAACGTGGGCGACGATCGGAACGGCCGTCGGAATGTCGCGGCAGTCGGCTCACGAGCGGTGGGGTGCCCGATCAGCTGCGATTCTCGATCCCGTCGGCGACGGACTGCCCAAGGTCGTCCCGAACGACAGTCCGGCCTGAATTACAGCAGCATTCGTTCTGCACCCGCTGCCACGGCGTCCGCCGCTCGCTGAAGTGCGACAGACGACAGCGACCACTGCTGCCAGTACAGCAGCACGTCGTCGATCCCGTTGTCGTCGAAGCACTTCAGCGAGTCACGGGCCTGCAGATCAGGGATCAGGCCCCAGCCGAAGCCGAGGTCGACAGCTCGCGCATAGTCGGAAGAAGCCGGCACCAGGTGACGCGGCGGCTCGTGTGGGTCGACACCGAAGCGCTGTAAGTAGTTGTCCTGCAATCGGTCGTCTGCATCGAAGACGACCACCGGAGCACAACGCAAAGCCTCTGCCGTCACTCCAGCGGCGAACCACCGATCGATGAACTCCGGCGTGGCCGAGGGCCGGTAGCGCATCGCACCGAGGCGTCGAACGGTGCAGCCACGAACCGGATCGGCCACGGAGGTTATTGCAGCGGAGACGATCCCGTCGTGCAGCAACTGCGCGGTCCGGTCCTGGTCCTGCCGATGCAGGTCGAAGGTGGTGTTGCGCGCCAGTGGCGCGAGCGCGGGCAGCACCCAGGTCGCCAACGAATCCGCATTGACGGCAAGCGAAATGGGCGCAGCGACGCCGTCGTCACTCAGTTCTGCCCGAGTCTGCTCGGTGAGAGTGTCGATCTGGCGCGCCAAACGGAGCACTGCTACGCCCGACTGGGTTACCACCACCGGCTTGCTGCGCTGAACCAGAGTCCGACCGAGGGATTGCTCCAGCGACTTGATGCGCTGACTCACCGCCGACGGGGTCACGTACAGCGCGCGAGCGGCGGCCTCGAACGTCCCGCCGTCGACCACGGCCCGCAAAGCTCTGAGCTGCTCGATCTCCATAATATGAAGCTACGCTGATCATTACTGAAATACATTCGCTGGACCTAATCACGACTGGCTCCTAGCGTTGCCGTCATGACCTCGCTCGCCGCCGCACAATCGACTCTCACCGGATTGGGCGTCGGACTCTCCCTTATCGTCGCCATCGGAGCGCAGAACGCGTTCGTGCTGCGTAAGGGCTTGCAACGCGCCCATGTACTGCCGGTGGTGGCAGTGTGCGCACTGTCCGATGCGATTCTGATCCTGGCCGGGGTGGCAGGAATCGGCGTTCTCGTCGACCGGTTTCCTGTCGCGCTACGTGTCGTGACCGTTCTCGGTGCACTGTTTCTGCTCGTCTACGGCCTGATGGCACTGAACCGTGCTCGGACGCCGTCCACCATGACCGCGGAGGCACACGGAGGCGGTTCGCTGATCGCCGCCGTGGCCACATGCCTGGCTCTGACCTGGCTCAATCCTCACGTCTACCTCGACACCGTGGTGTTCCTGGGTTCCATCGGGAACCGTCAGCCCGGTGAACTGCGATGGTGGTTCGCCGCCGGCGCGATGCTGGGCAGCGTGCTGTGGTTCACCGCGCTCGGCTACGGATCGCGGGTGCTCAGTCCACTGTTCGCGAGGCCGGCGGCGTGGCGAGTACTCGACCTCGGCATCGGCATCATGATGCTGACCCTGGCAGCACTGCTGGTGCTCGGCTGAACCGAACTACTGGGTCGTTCCTGCAGGCTCCACTCCCGCCACTCTGGGTCGTTCCTGCAGGCTCCACTCCCGCACTTGATCCGCGGTACAACGAGTGATCTGATAGTCGCGAAAGACCGACCGCGCGGTCTGACAAACCTGGAGGATTTCCCGTGCCGTACCTCGGCCTGCTGATCATGCTGCTGTCCATCTTCTGCTTGATCGATGTCATCACCGCCGACGATTCCGGCATCCGCCACCTTCCGAAAATGGTGTGGCTGCTGCTCGTCATCGTTCTGCCGCTCGCCGGATCGATCGCGTGGCTCGTCGTCGGCCGGCCCGAGAACGGCGGCATCTGGGGTGGCAGCGGCGCACCACGCACCTCGTCGGCCTACCCCGAGTACGACGCCAAACCCGGACGCGCCGTTGCCCAATCGCAGGCGAGCGACGAGGAATTCCTACGCCGTTGCCGCGCCCGGGCCGAAGAGCAGCGCCGCATCGCCCGCGAGCAGCGTAAGAGCGAATGAGCCAACAGCGCTCAGTGTCCACAATTTTCGTCTGCGGACGGTTTTCCGCCTGCCGAGCCGAATTGTGGACACTCAGCTCACTACCCGACGACTAGGTATGCGATGGCCAAGCTGACGACATTTCCCGAGCCGAACTCCGCCCTTTCTGATCCCGCCGAGTTGTTTCGCGAGTACCTGCGCTTCTATCGCAGGGAGCTCGTTCGACGCATCACTTCGCTGAGCGACGAAGCACTGACCAGCACGGCCGTTCCCTCGGGATGGACTCCGCTGCAGATGCTGACCCATCTGGTGCACATGGAGCAGCGTTGGTTCGTCTGGGGATTTCTCGGCCGCGCAGTGGACGCGCCGTGGGGTGACGAGCAGGACGGGTCATGGCATGTGCCGGCCGACGTGGACGCCGAGACCCTGCTGGCCAGGCTCGACGACGGCGCCCGCCTCACCGACGAGATACTGAACTCACACCGAATGGACGAATTGGCAGCTCTCGGTGGACGATTCAGCGACGAGCAGCCGACGCTGATCTGGATCTGCTTGCATGTACTCCAGGAATACGCCCGTCACCTCGGCCACCTCGACGTCGCAGTCGAACTGGCCGGCGGGCCGAGAGGTGAGGGACCGGCATGAGAATCAACATCACCAGCGTCTTCGTCGACGATCAGAGCAAGGCGCTGACGTTCTACACCGAGGTACTGGGCTTCGTCGTCAAACACGATGTAGCCATGGGTGGCCCCGATCGTTGGCTCACGGTCGTCTCACCGCAGGATCCAGAGGGCACCGAGTTGCTGCTCGAGCCCAGCGGTCATCCTGCAACCGCACCGTTCAAGGACGCTCTTTTCGCGGACGGTATCCCGTTCACACAGTTTGCGGTGGACAGTGTTGCAGCAGAATACGATCGGCTCATCGGCCTCGGCGTTCGGTTCACTCAGCAGCCCACCGAGATGGGTCCGGTGATCACCGCGGTGTTCGACGACACCTGCGGAAACCTGATTCAGATCGTCGCTCCGTCGAACTGACGCCTCAGACGTTCGCGTACAGATCGACGGTGGTGCCGTCGGGATCGTGCACGACGGCATAACGCTGTCCCCAGAACGCATCCCACGGCTGCAGGTGACCGGTGTACCCGGCTTTCGTCACCGCAGCCCACGCCGCGTCCACCCCGTCGGGCGTCCCACAGTCGAACGCGAGCGCAACGCGATGGCCCCCGCTGGGCGGGGTCCAAGACGGATCGAACGAGGTGATGGTCGACGGTAGATCGAACAGCAGGCGGACTCCGCCGAGGTCGACTTCCACGTGCTGCTCACCGTCGGCCTCGGCCGGAATATCCAGCCCGAGAACGCGGTAGAACGCCAGCGCCGACGCCATGTCGGCAACGATGATTTCGATTCCTGCCAGGCGCGGTTTCACAACGAAAAGAGTAGACCGTCAGCCCCAGTTCGCGGCATTCGTCAGACAGAACGGATGCCCGGCCGGGTCCAGGAGTACGCGCCAGGTCTCACCGGGCTGGTTCTCGGGCAGCGTGGCGCCCAGTTCCACGGCAGCCGTCGACGCGGCGTCCAGATCGTCGACAGCAAGATCGCAATGAAACTGTTTGCTGCCGTTCGCATTCGGCCACGGCGGCGGTCGATAATCGTCGACGCGGCCGAATCCGAGCGCACTGCTCGGCCCCTGCAGCATCGCGTACTCCTGCTCCGCATGCACGACGCTCCAGCCCAGCAGCGACGACCAGAATGCCGCGCTGGCCTGAGGATCGGCGCAATCCAGGGTGACCATCTTCAGAGTGGCCACAGGTGTTCCGGTCATGGTGTTCCTCCTTCTCGTGTCGGACCAGACTCATACACTGACCCGCGTGCCGGATAGGAAAAACGCGACAGCCACCCAGTCCGGCGTCCTGCGGCCCGATCAGCTGGCGCAGCATGTCGACCTCGTACGGCTACCGTGTTCGGAATCGTTGGAACCGTGGGTCGAGAACTACTGGCAGCTGCAGTGGGAACTGCCGCCCGGCACAACTCATCACAGCTCGACGCTCCCGCACCCGGCCTGCACGTTGAGCGTCGAACATGGTTGGACCCGCGAGGGCGTTGTCGAGCCGGTGGTCGTGACCGGGGTCCTCACGCGTCGCTTCGACGTCGTCCTCGCCGAGTCCGGGTGGGTCTTCGGCGTCAAGTTCCGGCCCGGCGGCTACGCGAGTTTCACCGGAACCGTGGCGAGAACACTGCGCGATGTCCCGGTGGCGCCACCGACCCCGTTCCGGTCCGAAACCGTCGCTGCACTGGCCGAGCTGGATGGGCATTTCGATGCCGACCACTGCCGAACCGTCGTCGACGCGGTTCTCACGCCCTACGCCCGTGACATCGAGCCGGAGTACGAGGTGGTCTTGGACGTCATTGCGACCATGCTCGGAGATCGGACGCTGGTTCGCGTCGCCCAGGTGGAACAGCGGTGTGGCATCGGCACTCGTCGACTGCAGCGGCTGTTCGAGCGTTATGTCGGCGCGACGCCCAAGTGGGTACTCGGGCGGTATCGGATTCACGACGCCCTCAGCGAGCTCGACAACGGCTACTCGGGTCCGCTGACAGACCTGGCCGTGCGGTACGGGTGGTTCGACCAGGCTCACTTCACTCGGGAGTTCACCGAATTGGTCGGAATGCCGCCGAGCGCATACCAGCGGTGAGTAACGCCTTCGTCACGCAATGCGACTTTTGCCGATTCGTTTGGCACAGTATTCGCGGTGCCCGATAAGCATCGTGGTGGGGAACAGCAGCACAGAGGAAGAGTGGGCTTCAACGCATGATCAACATTCTCGTCGCCGGTGGAATCGCGTTGGCGGTCTCGATTCTGTTGACTCCATTTCTCATCGCACTGTTCACCCGGCAGGGCTTCGGCCAGGAGATCCGCGTCGAAGGTCCGGCAAGTCACCACGCCAAGCGCGGAACGCCGACGATGGGCGGCGTCGCGATCATCGTCGGTTTGTGGGCCGGTTACCTGGGCTCGCACCTCGTGGCAATGGGTGGTGACGGGCCCTCGGCGTCGGCGCTGTTGATTCTCGGTCTCGCGACGGCACTCGGCGTCGTCGGATTCCTCGACGACTACATCAAGCTCCGCATGAAACGAAGCCTCGGACTCAAGGCGACCGGCAAGTACGTCGGGCAGATCAGTGCGGCAGTGATCTTCGCGGTACTGGCGCTGCAGTTCCGCAATGGGAACGGGCTGACTCCGGGCAACGTCGAACTGTCGCTGGTACGCCAATCCACGTTCTTCACCATGGCCCCGATCGTCTTCGTCCTGTTCTGTGTCTTCCTCGTCGTCGCGTGGTCCAACGCGGTCAATCTCACCGATGGGCTCGACGGTTTGGCGGCGGGGTCGATGACGCTCGTCCTCGGCGCGTACACGGTGATGACGTTCTGGCAGTACCGGCAGTCCTGCGCGACCAATTCGGTCGCCGGGTGCTATCAGGTACGCGATCCGCTCGACCTCGCCGTCGTCTGCGCCGCGGCCGCGGGTGCCTGCATCGGATTCCTCTGGTGGAACGCGGCTCCGGCCAAGATCTTCATGGGCGACACCGGCTCACTCGCCCTCGGCGGACTGCTCGCCGGCCTGTCGATCGTGAGCAAGACCGAACTGATCGCCCTCGTCTTCGGAGCCCTGTTCGTCGCCGAGAGTGCCTCCGTCGTCATCCAGGTCGCGTCGTTCAAGAGCACCGGCAAGCGGCCGTTCCGAATGGCCCCGATCCACCACCACTTCGAGTTGGCCGGCTGGGCCGAGACGACGGTCATCATCCGGCTGTGGCTGTTCGCGGCCATCGCGTCGGCACTGGGACTCGGATTGTTCTACAGCGAATTCCTCGCAGCCGTCGGCTGACCTACGATTCTGGGATGACTGAAGAACTGTCGCCTGTTGCCAAGGTCGACGCTCTCGCCGCCGAACTCGAACAACTCGATGCTCGACGCGTCGCCATCGGGGTCGAGCTCGTCAACCTTCAATTCGGCCTCGACGGAGACGCCAAGATCCGTGCGACCGAGGTCTTTCACAGCGACTACCTGGGACGACTGTTCACCTTGGTCGACGAACTTCGCACCGACGAATAGGACTCGCTACACAGCGTCCTGATTCGAACGCGACACCACGGTCAGGCGAAAATCTCTGAGCGACAGCGTCAATGCGGCCAACGCTGCAATCGCTACTCCACCGATCGGAAACACCAGCCACGGATCGCCGATGGTGGGAGTGAAGGTCGATGTGACAAGGTCGTCGCCGAGATATTGCACGTACACCGCGTCGGTCACATAAGTTTCGGCCATGTAGGTGTCCGTCGCTGTCCAGCCGAAGTCGGCTGCAGGGGGCGAGTTGATCTCGATACTCAACGGATGCTCCCACGACCAGTCCGACGCGGCTTCGGTTGGTTGCGGTGGCCAGTGCGTCCAGGCGAGTGCGCTGCCCGCTCCCAGTGCCGCACCCACGACGATCAACAACACGAACAGGTGTACGCGGCTGCGTTCACGATCCTGAACGATGCGCAGACCCGAATCGACGAGGAACGAGGCAGCCACGAGACCGATTGCTACCCCTGCTGCGACGAGATAGAGCGTCACGGGAAACCAACTCGGGCGGGCGTGGGTCACGCCCAGTTCCTGCGGATCGACTACGGCGACATGCCACACCACCGCTGCGGCAGCACCTATCGAGGCACCGACTGCGGCCAGCACTGCCACGAGCGCTTTACCGGATGGCCTGTCCACGATCGGGACTCTACTCACGAGATCCGAAGGAAACTCGGTGGCATCGGGAGAGAACGCGCGTTACGGTGTGCCGGTGAGTTCACCCGAGGCATCCAGATTCGAGCTACCGGCACCCCGGTAGCTCGACAAACCCGAAGCACTCGATAACGACACGTTCGGCGAGCACCCGTGTGCCGGTCCACTTGTCCTGGACCCGTCTCACATTCGGAGAATCCTCCATGCCACCGCTCGTATTCTTGCTTGCCACTGCCGTTTTCGCCCAGGGAACGTCCGAGTTCATGCTGGCCGGCCTGCTCACCGATATCGCCACCGATCTGAACACCACGGTCCCCCGTGCGGGAATGCTGACCTCGGCATTCGCCATCGGAATGATTTTCGGTGCCCCCACGATGGCTGTTGCCACACGACGCCTACCTCCCCGCCTGGCCTTGACTGGCTTCTTGGTTGTCTTCATAGCCATGCACGTAATCGGTGCAACAACAACAAGTTACGCAGTGCTATTCGGTTCCCGGATCGCCGCAGCATTCGCCAACGCGGGCTTCCTTGCGCTCACCTTGGCGACGGTTACGGCGTTGGCCTCACCCGACCGTCTCTCGCGCGCCGTCGCTACGATCCTTGCCGGCACAACTCTCGCCTTGGTAGTCGGAGTGCCCGCCGGCACGGTGGTCGGAACCCTCCTCGACTGGCGTGCGGCTCTATGGGGCATAGCGTTTCTCTCGGTGCCCGCGTTGATCGCCGTGGCAATCACCGCACCACGCCACCAGGACGATCGAGCGAACATCTTGCTGAACACCGAATGGGTTGCGCTGCAGAATCGTTCGTTGATCCGCGTCCTCGTCCTGTGTGCTCTGATCAACGGTGCCACGTTCTGTTCGTTCACCTACTTGGCTCCTGTCGTCACCGAACGTGCAGAGTTGCGTTCGGCATCGGTTCCCCTGGTGCTTGCATTGTTCGGAGTCGGCTCTCTGTGCGGGGTGTGGGCCGCCGGAAAGTACGGGGACCGATACACCTCCCGCATAGTGTCGATCGGCGGCGGAGCACTTGTCGGCGGATGGTGCTGCTTCGCCCTCCTGGCGCAGTTGCCGACGGCTGTTCTACTGCTTGCGTTCGTTCAGGGCGGGTTGTCGTTCGCCCTCGGCAGCACACTGGTCAGCCAGGTGATGCGTACGGCAGTCGACGCACCGACGATGTCGGGTTCGTTCGCGACAGCGAGTCTGAACATCGGTGCCGCTGGAGGGCCTGCTCTCGGCGGAGTGGTCTACAGCTCGGCACTCGGACCGACCGGGCCACTCGCCGCCAGCGCCGTTTTGGTGGCTACGGCCCTCGTCCTGCGCTCGGTCTTGACCTGAAGTTCGGTTCAGGTTTTAGGCTCGATTTCATGACATCCAACAAACCCATGCAACCGCCCGAGCGTCAACCCATCGGATTCTGGACCGTGCGCGCCGGGGAGGCGATTCGAGCGCGGATCCGCGGCGCGCTACACCAAATCGGGTTGACGCAAGCCGAATGGTGGCTCCTGCACCAGATCTCGCTGCACCCCGCGGGGGCCGATCGCGCCGAGACCATCGAGAAGATCGGGCACAACGACACGCCGGAAGCAATCGTCGATGCCATCGAGTCCGCGCGCGCCAAAGGTCTCGTCGTGGAATCGAATTCGCGCGTGGCGTTCACCCCGGAAGGTGAAGCACAATTTCGGCGAGCCGCAGACGTTCAACAGATGCTGCAGGACGAACGCATGCAGGGAATCAGCCAGGAAGATTTCGTGACGACTATTCGAGTGTTGCAGCGGACGATTCAGAACGTCGGAGGTGACGCCTGGCATTGGTGACGATCAGGCGCGTCGGGTCCCGTGTGCGAGACTGTCGGCTGTGCGAGCACTCGTCGGTATCTCGACCATCTCGGTCGTCTGCTCGGCGTCGATCGCCTTGTATGCCGCTGTGCAGCTGGCCTCCATCGGGGTCATCGAGCCCGGGCCGCTCTTCGAGATCATGGTGGTACTGCCGGCCGTCGTCGCAATCGTTACGTCGCTTCTCGGTGCCGTGGTCGGGCTCGGCGTGCTGGTTCGTCCGTCGAAGCGGAAGCCTCCATTCGTTCTCATGGCCGTCGGACACATAGCGGCCAGCGCCGGAGTATTCGCCGTCGTCATATGGTCGACGCGGGCCACGGCGTCGGGATGGGATCTGCTGCTTCTTCCAGCGCCGGTTCTGCTGGGACAACTCGTCGTACTGGCGGGACTCGGCGTACTCGTTTTCCGCCGTCGCCCTTCACGCTCGAATACCGTTCGCGGACAACACTCCTAGAGTCAGTTTCTCCTGCGCGCACTCGTAATCAGCACGCCAACAACCAATCCGAGTACCGCGCCCAGAACAGGCAAACCGATGACGAGGGTGGCCAACTGCCCAGGCATACCCAGGAAGTCCGAGTACTGCGAATCGCCGCCGACGAATGCGTAATTGACTCGACGCGGCGCGCCGTCCTGCAGAACGATACCGATCGACGCGATCAGCCCGAGTGAGAAGCCGATGAACGTGGAGGCCTTACGCATCCGCGCGGGCCTCGCGGGCCGCTGCTGCGAAAGCGGCCATACTCGGGAACTTCATGTCGACATTGTGTTCCTCGGATGGCTCCGGCGTTGCTCCCCAGCCGGGGCGATCGTGCCGCCGATCGATCCACACCGACGGGATGCCGTGGCGCTTGGCAGGCACGTGATCGTGGAACAGACTCTGCGCGACGTGGAGCAGTCGTGATCGTGGGACACCCAGCGTCTCGAGAACTCCGTCGAGCGCGTCGAAGTGATTGTCCGCCGGCTTGTAGGCCTTGACGTCCTCGGCGGTGACGATGGCGTCGAACTGCACGCCGAGGCGGCGGTTGCTACCCGCGAAGCCGTCGCGATGCACATTGGACAGGATGACGAGCTTGTAGCTTTCGCCGAGGGACGACAACGCGTCGGCCGAGTCCTCGAATGCCGGCCAGTCCGGAACGGAAGCCCCGAGCCTGTCCGCCCACTCGGTCGAGACAGGTATTCCCAGCGTGTCACCGGTCCGCACGAAGGCTTCGGCAAGAATCCGGGGGTACAGAGCAGCGGGTGAATCACGCTGTGCCTGAGATTCGTTGATGCCGTAGGCCGCAAGCAGCTCGTCGTCGGACAACGGCGAACCGGCTTCCTGTGCCCATGGCCTGAGCACCTCGAGGATGCCGGTTTCCCAATCGATCAGCGTTCCGTAGCAATCGAAGCTCAACACGTCGTAGTCGGCGAGATTCATGTGGCCGGGCCTCCTTGCGAAAATTCGATGGCGGCCGATTCTTCGTGCCGATACCGTCTGCAGGTCATGAGCATCGTACTGCCCGTCATGTGCCCTCGCTTATCCGGCTGTCGATGTGGACGCTGACCGACCGGGAAGCAAATCTACTGCGCGACAGAGTCTATCGAGCTGTTCAGATCGGTCCTGTATCCGAGCTGATCGACGGTAGAGTTCATCGTGACAGTCGATCGGCTGATGATGAAAGGCAGAACCCATGAATATGGGCAAGGGCGACGAGGTGCGCAACGTCGCCGAAGCACTGAACACGATCGAGAAGCCCTGGCAGCCTCACCGCCTGGCCAGCATCAACGATTACGACGTCAAGGTGGTGAAGCTGCTCGGCGAATTCGTCTGGCACACACACCCCGACACCGACGAGATGTTCTTCGTCCACAGCGGAGAACTGACCATCCAGCTTCGCGACCACGATGTCGTTCTCGGTCCCGGTGACGTCTTTGTGGTCCCAGCGGGCGTCGAACACTGCCCCAAAGCCGTCGAAGAAGTCTCTGCACTTCTGTTCGAGCGATCAGGCACCGTCAACACCGGCGATGCGGGCGGGAGCCTGACCTCACAGATCCGAGAGTTGTGACACGAATTCTGTTGCGACCCGCAGTGGAGTCCGACGCCGACTTCCTGTTCTCTATGGCATCGAATCCCGACGTCGTCCGTTGGGTCGGTGACGGAAAGCCCTGGAGTAGAGACTATTTCGGTAGGCGCTTCTCGCGCGCCCTGAGCGAGAGGGACGCCCGAACGCCGGATGTGCCGAGGTGGTTCATCGGCACCGAGGAGAATCGACACCCCGTCGGTCTGCTCAGCCTGATTCGACGGTCCGACCACTTCGAGGTCGGGTACTGGGTGGATCCGGACCAGTGGGGTCGTGGCTACGCAGGCGAACTGATCGCTCTTGCGCAGGATCATACGGATGGTCTCCCGATGGCAGCGCAGGTTCACCGGGCGAACAGCGCCTCGCGTCGGGTGCTCGAGCGCGCCGGGTTCACACTGGTCGACGACGGTGATCCCATGACCTTCCGGTCTCCTCCGAGGCAGTGATTTCGGGTCACCAGGTCCTGATGGGACGGGGCCGAACCGTAGTGCGGCCGGTCGTGACGCCGCGCACCATGGGTCGCATCAGGAACTCGTGCGGGAACCCGAGGTCGACAGCGCTGGCTGCTTGCAGAGTGTCGAGTTGGTATTCGTCGAAGGTGACGTCGAGGGCAGAGATGTTCTGCTGCAGCTGTTCCGGAGTACGTGCGCCGATCAACGAGCTGACGACGGACGGATGCCGAAGCGTCCACGCCAACGCCACCTGAGCAGGAGTCACGTCGAGTTGGCGAGCGACCCCGACAACCGTGTCCGCGATCGCGAGCCCCCGCGCAGTCAGCGTTCCGCTCGACCTCGCATGATCGCGTCGAGTACCCGCCGGCGCATCGGAACCCGGCACCGCGAGGTCCGCCGCGGTGTACTTGCCGGTCAGCACTCCGCCGCCCAGCGGTGCCCAGGGAATGACGCCGAGTCCAAGATCTGCTGCCATGGGCAGCAATTCGCGTTCGGTGGTTCGTTCGATCAGGCTGTATTCCATCTGAAGCGCCGCGAACGAGGGCCAGCCCCGGACGTCGGCAACAGTCTGCATGCGCGCGACCTCCCACGCCGGCGTATCCGAAATACCCAGATAGAGAACCTTTCCGGAGCGGACCAGGTCGCCGAGCGACGCGATGATCTCGTCGCTCGGTGTCATACCGTCCCACGCGTGCAAATAGAGCAGATCGATGTAGTCAGTCCCCAGGTTCTTCAGGCTCGCTTCGACGGACCCTCGAAGACTCTTTCTGCCACCCCCACCGGCATTCGGATCCAACGGATCACGCGTCGCCGCATACTTGGTCGCTACGACGACCGAATCACGCCGTCCACGGAGAAACTCGCCGAGATATTCTTCCGATTGGCCATCGGTATAGATATTGGCGGTATCGACCATGTTTCCCCCGGAATCGAGATACGCGTCGAAGATGCGTTTCGAGGCCTTCTTGTCGGCACCCCAGCCCCAGTTGTCGCCGAACGTCATGGTTCCCAGCGACAGTGGTGATACTCGCAGACCGGATCGGCCCAGCAGTCGGTACTCGTCCATGCGCGTCATCGGGTGCTCCCTTCGTTCATGATTCGGTCCTGTCCACAGTCCCGGTCCCGTCGACCGACGGGAAGGACGAGATCATCCTGGGAAGGGCGATACCAGGCTGATCTCGTTGCAGTGACCTACTGTGGATCGCGTGAGTACGCAGCTGGGCCGAGACGAGCTGGCGGCATTTCTGCGAGCCCGACGCGAGGCGCTGTCCCCGTCGGAAGTCGGCCTGCCGCCGCGGATCGGGGCGTCCCGAACACCGGGTCTGCGACGCGAGGAAGTCGCTGCGCTGGCAGGGGTGAGTGTCGACTATCTCGTTCGGCTCGAGCAGGCACGGGATGTTCGACCGTCTGCTCAGGTGGTGCAGTCGCTGTCGAATGCATTGAAGCTGTCCACCGATCAGACCGGCTACCTGTTCACGCTCGCCGGTCATCGTGCACCCGAACGGTCCACCACACAACAGGTGCCCGAAGGCATTCGGCAGCTGATCGACGATGTCGCCCCCTTGCCTGCCATGGTGCTCGATCACCGACTCGACATCCTCGCAACGAACGAAGTGATGGCCGCGCTGCTGCTCGACATCGACCGACGCCCCGTCGCCGACCAGAATGTGCTGCGAATGTGCTTTCTGGACAACAGGTTCGACGGGTTCTACGAGGTGCGTGACGACGTCGTTCGCGGTGCAGTCGCCGATCTGCGTGCCGCCTGGGTGAATCATTCACACGACGCCGAACTCGCGGCGTTGATCGACGAACTCGAACGAGGCAGCGCAGAATTCTCCCGGTATTGGCAGTCCCGAGAAGTAGCTGTGCGGAACCGAGGCGACAAACCAATGCGTCATCCGCTCGTCGGACCGATCACTGTGACATTCGATGTCCTCACCCCTTTGGGTGACCCGAACCTACGGATGATCGTCTACCGGCCGGCGGACGCGCAATCAAGGTCTGCGATCGATGAACTCGACCGCCTGCGCTCTCGTCAACGGCACCGGCACCTTCGCACCATCTGAATCCGACCTTTCGCGGCACGGGAAGTCGAGACTCCGGTGATGCAGTGCTCCTATCGTTTGGGACAGAACGAAGGAAGGGTCACCGGCACATGCTCGAACGATGGAACGCGGCACTCGACCACATCGAGAACAATCTCGACCGCGAGATCGATGCGGGGGAGCTCGCTCGCATCACGCTGACATCCGAATACCACTTCAGACGCGTGTTCTCGGCACTGGCTGGATTGCCTCTGTCGCACTACATCCGGCAACGCCGCATGACATTGGCAGCAGCAGACATTCTCGACGGTACAGCGGTGCTCGACGTCGCGACCAAATACGGCTACACGGCAGACGCATTCACCCGCGCCTTCCGAGACCTGCACGGCATCACGCCATCTCAGGCCCGCCGACCCGGAGCCGTCCTTCGTTCCAGACAGGCCGTGACATTTCACCTGACCATCGAAGGACGAAGCACCATGCGATACCGCATCACCGAACTGCCGGCATTTCACATCATCGGCAAATCCACCCGAATCCCACTGCGGTTCCGCGGCGAGAACACCGCAATGACCGAATTTCACCGGAGCCTCGCCCCTGGAACCGGGGAAAAACTACTCGAACTGGCAGACCTGCCCGAACTTCCTGACATCCTCTTCGTCAGCGACGGCTTCGAACCCGAACGCGAAGACGGCAGCCTCTTCGACTACTACTTTGCCGTTGCAAGCACTTCGGCTGAAACATCCGACTGGGACACCCTCTCAGTGTCCGCATCGACCTGGGCGGTATTCGAGACGAGCAGCGACACCGCACTCGCCCCCGCACTCCAACAACTCTGGGCCGACGCCTTCAGCGAATGGTTCCCCTCCAACCCCTACGAAACAACCCCGGGACCGGAAATCCTGACCGTCAAAGAAGCCTCCCCCGACTGGACCTCGGGAGCGGGAGAACTCTGGATTCCAGTCCAACGAAGCCACTAGCCGTCCCTCGCTCCTCCCCTCTCGTCGCGGCCCACCATGTTCACTCAATGTGACATTCAGTGGCCTTTTCGGGGGTCAATGTCACATCGAGTGGACTGGATCAGGTGTCAGGCGATCGATTGGCCGTAGACGTGTGTCACCGAGATGGTCACCAGTACTCGTCGGTCGGCGACCATGACGGCTCGGTATTCGTTCCAATCGGGGTGCTCGCCGGCGGCGGCGCGGAAGTAGTCCACCAGGGCATCGACTTCGGGGCTCTCGGGTGACGATCCCGGGCCGGTGAGGGTGACCGTTCCTTCCGCTGTCGCCCATGCTGTGCCGTCGGCACTGGTCACTTCGAGCGCGGCGCGAGGATCTCGACGTAGATTCGCCGTCTTCGCTCGCCCTTCGGTGACCGAAATCGTGATGGTGCCGGCTGACCGGTCGTAGAACGGCGTCACCGGTGACAGCTGCGGAATTCCGCTGGATTTGATGGTGGCGAGCACGCCGATTCTGCTCTGCTCGAGCAGGTCGTGTGGGTCGAAGGCGCTCGCGGTCATGGCTTCTCCTCGGGTCGAGTGGACAGGTCAGCGGCGTAAGCCCCGACTGCTCGCCGATATTTGCCGAGCACCGGTTCCGCTGCCTGCAACGCGTTACGTAGTGCGAGTTCGTGTTCTCCCAGGTCCCAGAATGCCAGGGCAATGAATGCGTCACGCGCAGCGACGTATTCATTCGAGAACTCGGCATCCTGCAGCACCTGCACTGCTTCGTGAGGACGCCCGACGTTGCGCAACGAGCTCGCAAGTTGGATACGAGCCTGGTGCTCCCTGTCTGTATCCAGCCCGGCCGACAGGGACGCTTCGTACAACGGCACCGCCGCCTCTTCGTCGCCCAGAAAGTCCTCCAGCGACGCACGCTCGAACAGCACGCGAGCATCCGAGTACAACGGGATCGCGAGCAGATGGTCCAACTGAATTCGCATCCGCAGTGGATCGGAGTCGTCCGCGTCGCGCCAGAACGCCGCTAGCGGGTCCACGATGCATCCCGCTGCTGCAGCTCGTTCAACGGGTGCACCGTACCTACTCGAACAGGTGCTGTCGTCACGCCCTCCATCGTCGCAGACCCGGCCTAGTCTCGACGGATGGATGTGGAGCTGTCACTGCTCAAGCTACTGGTGGAGATCGACCGTTGCGGGTCCATGACGGCCGCGGCCGAACGGCTCACGTACACCCCATCGGCGGTGTCCCAGCAGGTCAAACGACTCGAGGCCGTCGTCGGCACGCCCGTCCTCGAGCGACATGCGCGTGGAGTGCGACTCACCGAAGCCGGTCGTCTCGTGGCCGGGCGAGCCGCGGCCATCGACACGCAATTGTCGGCCCTGCGCGCTGACCTCGACGATCTGCTCGACGCGCGCAGTGGCAACATCACCCTCGGCGTCTTCCCTTCCTTCGCTGCGTCTCTCCTCCCGGACGTCATGGCCGCATTCCGTTCGGCGCACCCGGGTATCGACCTGCGAATACGGTCGTCGAGGCTGCGCGACCTGCACGCCATGCTGCTGGGCCGTGAAGTCGACCTGTCCCTGGCATGGGACTACCCGGAATTGCCGATGGTGGTCGACGATGTCGAGACCGAAGTCATCGCCGACGACGCCACCGTCCTTCTGGTTCCAGCGGGTTGGTCGCGCAGAGGTCCGCTCCGCCTCGAATCACTCGAAGACGAACAGTGGATCGTCCGCGCATCGCAGCACTCCATCACCACGATGTTCCGATCAGCCTGCCTCAAAGCTGGTTTCGAGCCGAAGGTATTGGTCGAGTCCAACGACTACATGGAATCTCAGGCAATGGTTGCTGCAGGGCTGGGACTCACCGTGGCACCGTCCATGACCACTCGATACCTCCGCGAAGGCGTCGAGTCCATTGCCTTGAACGAGTTGTCCCGGCGACGAATCCTGCTGTGCCGCCTCGGACATCGGACGCCGTCCCCTGCATCGGATGCCATGCGAGCCGTGCTCGTCACGCTCTTCCAAGCTGTGAATTCTACTTAATTCACATGTAAGAAATGATCTCTGGTCTTCACGCTGATCAAGCGGCAAGGTATGCCACAGGTCACAACGGTGGCCTAGTCCGCAACGGTGCGGACGTGAACACCTGGAGACATCGTGACTACCGGACACCCAGCCCACGACCCTGACAACACCGTCGAACTGGTGGTTCTCGCCGGCGACGGCATCGGTCCCGAAATCAGCGCGGCGACGGCCGCGGTTGTCGAAAGAGCTCTCGGACAACACGGGATCACCGCCTGCTTCACCGACGGAACCATCGGTTTCGACGCGCTTCACGCATCGGGGACAACGATGCCCGACGCCATCGTCGATCTCTCACGTGCAGCCGACGGCGTCATCCTCGGCCCTGTCTCGCACCTGGACTACCCGCCGACTTCGGAGGGTGGCGTCAACCCATCGGGAATTTTGAGGCGAAAGTTGGATCTCTACGCCAACATTCGTCCCGCCAGGACCGTCCCGGCCCTGCCGAATCCGCTCGGCAAGAGCTTCGACCTGGTGATCGCCCGGGAGAACACCGAAGGTTTCTACGCCGACCGCACCATGTTTGCTGGTGGCGGTGAGTTCATGCCCACCGCGGACCTGGCGCTTGCCATACGAAAGGTGACTCGTCACGGTTCCGAACGCATCGTGCGTCGAGCGTTCGAGCTGGCACGGACTCGTCGATCGAAAGTCACTGTGGTGCACAAGGCCAACGTCCTCAGGCTGAGCGACGGACTGTTCCTCGAGGCGGCCAGGGCCGTCCGACAGCACTTCCCCGACGTCGACTACGAAGAGCTCCTGGTCGACGCAGTCGCCGCGCTGCTCATCCGTCGACCGGAGTCCTTCGACGTCATCGCCACCACCAACATGTTCGGGGACATCCTGTCCGACGAGGCAACCGAACTCTCGGGCAGCTTGGGGCTGGCGGCATCACTCAATGTCGGTGACACGCATGCCGTCGCGCAAGCCCAACACGGCTCGGCTCCGGACATTGCGGGTCAGGGCATTGCCAATCCGGCGTCGTTGATCGGTTCCGCCGCAATGCTTCTGAACTGGATAGGACAACGACGCGGCGACGCACGATTGACCGCAGCAGGCCAATCCATTCATCGAGCCGTCGACAGCGCCGTTGGCAGTCCCGATACCCGCACGGCGGACTTGCACGGGTCCGCAACCACCCAGCGTTTCACGCGAGCGGTGATCGAGCACATCGAATCGGAGCGCTGAATCATGTTGGCACTTCTCGGATTCGTCTCTCTTGCATCCTTCATGCTGGTGGTCATCAAGAAATGGGCGACCGCCCTGGTTGCCGTCGTCACCATCCCCATCGTGGTCCTGTTGATCAGTGGACAGGGGGCAGCACTGCCGGACATGGTGGCGGAGGGCATCGAAACCGTCGCTCCCACCGCAATTCTTCTACTGTTTGCGGTTCTGTACTTCGGAATCATGATGGATGCCAAACTGTTCGACCCCATTTCACGCGGAATCATCCGATTGTCCGGTGGAGATCCCGTCAAAATCTGTGTCGGCACAGCAGTTCTCGCACTTCTCGTCGCACTCGACGGTGACGGCACGACGTCGTACATGATCATTTGCTCTGCGTTTCTCCCGATCTATCGAAAACTCGGAATCAATCCGCTGGTGATCGCCACGATTGCGACGATGGCTCTTGGGACCATATCCGGCACCACCCCGTGGGGTGGGGCTGCGACCCGGGCGATCAGCGTCTTGCAGATCGACGCCACCGAATACTTCGTACACATGTTGCCGGCAATGTTGCTGATGTCAGCGGCTATCGTCGGGCTCGCATATCTGTTGGGCCGCAGCGCACGCAAGAAGATCTCCCCTGAGCGCATCGCCGAGGTTGCCGCGCACGTGTCCTCCGGCGCACACAAGGAGGGCTCGGATGGAACGCTCCTGACGAAGGCAACCTGGCGAACCTGGGTGAATGCAGCACTCACGGTCACCCTGCTGGTGCTGCTGGTGTTGGGAGTCGCAGACCTACTGGTGCTCTTCATGCTCGGTTTCATCATCGTGCTGATCGTCAACCACCCCAAGCCCTCCGATCAGGGCGACGTGATCCGATCACATGCTGCCAACGCCGTCCCCGTCGTCATACTGGTCCTCGGTGCCGGCGTATTCACCGGCATCCTCACCGAGACCGGTATGACCACCGCCATGGCCGACGCGCTGATCTCACTGATTCCGGACGGTTCCGAAGGCATGATCCCTGCCGCAGCCGCGCTGATCGGAATCCCGCTGAGCTTCTTCATGGCAAACGACGCCTACTTCTTCGGGATCGTGCCGGTACTCGCGGAATCGGCTGCGCAATATTCCATCCCACCCGAGGAAATGGCTCGCGCTGCGGTGATCGGCCAGATGGCCCACTCGATCGGACCCGCATCGGCACCGTTGTGGGTGCTGCTCGGCCTGGTGCGTGCCTCGTTGGGCGACTTCCAACGCTTCGCATTCCTGTGGGTGCTGGCCGCGTCGCTGATGTATATCGCCTTCGCAATACTGACCGGTGCCATCACGGTAGGTCTGTGAATTACTGTGCTGCTACGAATTCGATCCGATTGCCCACGCCGTCGCTGGTATGGAACCGTCGTCGGCCGGGGATCTCCTCAGGGTCGGCCCAATTCACTGGGTAGCCGGCAGATGTCAACGCCGCCGCAGTCGCATCGACATCGACGACGAATGCCGGGTGCGCCTTCAGCGCCGAGCGAAAGTCGTCCTCGATGCCGACATGTACCTCGCCATCGGGACCGCCCACTCCCGGCACGCGAAACCAACAGCCGCCGCGGACAGCCAACAGCGGCGGCTTCGCGATCTCCTGCCATCCGAGAGCACCTGAGTAGAACTCCCGCTCGTGGTCTTCGCCGCCCGCCGGACAAGCGACCTGCACGTGGTGAATCATCGAACGAACGTACCGCCATCTCGATTGACACGCCGGTGAACGGTAGGCAAACGTATGGGCATGCAACTGAGATTTCTGGCCGGCATCTCGACGGCCTTCGCATTCAAGCTCCTGCTGATGCGAGCGCTGACACTCAAGCTGCAGCGAGACATCGAAGCACTGAACAACGGCAACTACCGCCCGCTCCTGTCGTCCTTCCATCGCGACGCAGTGCTGAAGTTCGCCGATGGTGACAGCCGCTGGTCGGGCACACACCGCGGCCGCCCGGCCATCGAAAAATTCTTCCAGGACTTCGTCGCTGCCGGAATCAAAGGCCAGATCACCGAAATCTACAGCGGCGGCGCACCCTGGCGTATGACCCTGCTCGCCCGCTTCGACGACCAGGCCCACGCAGCCGACGGCACCCAGATCCACAACAACCGCACCGTGCTGCTGGTCCGCACGAGCTGGGGAAAAATCATCTCGCTGGAAGACTTCTTCGAGGACACCACACGCCTCGACGCATTCGAGAAGAAACTGCGGCAACTCTAGATTTGCCCGGCATTCGACTCGGTGCACCACTTCCGCCGGTACTCGATGTGACATCCAGTGGCCTTTTCGGGGGTCAATGTCACATCGAGTGGACCCCAGGGGAAGAAGGGGTGGGGCGGCGATAGGTCACCTGTGGGTAATTGTCGGCATTCGTGACGCTGGCGTGCACGTTGTATACCGTGCGCACCAGGTGTTCGGTGATCACTTCGTTCGGGGTTCCCGATGCCACGATGGCACCGTTGTTCAGGACGATGATGCGGTTGCAGAACATGGCGGCGAGGTTGAGGTCGTGGAGGGCGATGTAGCTGCTCAGGGGTAGGCCTGCGACGAGGGTGAGGATGTCGAGTTGATGTTGGATGTCGAGGTGATTGGTCGGCTCGTCGAGCAGTAGTTCGGTGGGTTGTTGGGCGAGTGCGCGGGCGATCTGGACTCGTTGGCGTTCGCCGCCGGAGAGGGTGTGCCATCGTCGGGTGGCTTTCGATGCCATGGCGGTGTCGGTGAGTGCTCGTGCGATGGCGGCGTCGTCGTCGGATGCGTCGCCGCCGAGGATGCCGTGATGTGGGATGCGGCCTAAGCGGACGACGTCGCGGACGCTGATGTCGACGTCGGTGTCGGAGTGTTGGTCGACCATTGCCACGCGTCTGGCGATGCGTCGTCGACGCAGTGTTCGGAGGTTGTCTCCGTCGAGCAGCACGTCGCCGCTGTCGGGGGCGACGATGCCGGCGAGAATGCGCAGCAGTGAGGATTTGCCCGAGCCGTTGGGGCCGATCAGACCGATGGTCTCGCCGGGTTCCGGCGCGAAGCTGATCCCGTCGAGAATCGGATGCCCACCACGGGTCCACCGAAGGTCTTTGGCGTGCAGTGTCATCGGGACCTCCGTAGCCGAAAGAGAATGAGCGCGAAGGCCGGGACGCCGATGAGTGCGGTGACCACTCCGACGGGAATTTCCTGTGGCGCGAACACCGTTCGGGCGATCGTGTCGACCCAGACCATGAAGATTGCGCCGATCACCACCGTCGTCGGGAGCAGTCTTCGGTGGCGCGCGCCGACGAGGAAGCGGGCAACATGCGGGAGCACCAGTCCTACGAATCCGATGGCTCCGGCGGCACTGACGAGGGCGGCCGTGATCAGTGCGGTGATGACCAGCAACAGAATTCGGACATATCTCACCGGAACGCCGAGCGATGCGGCCGCGTCGTGCCCGAAAGTGAAGGCATCGAGGGCAGAGGTGTTGAACAGGCACACCACCATTCCCAGCAGTGCCACACCGCCGCACAGTGCCACGTCTGTCCAGTCGGCACCGCTCAGGGAGCCGAGCAGCCAGAACAGCACTCCCCTCGTTTGTTCGGCATCTGCCGAGGATATGACGATGAACGACGTCAGAGCCGAGAACAGTTGTGTACCGGCCACTCCCGCGAGTACGACGCGGTCGTTGCCGCCGCCCGCACCTGCGGCGAGCAGCATCACCAAGACGAACGACAGCAGCGCTCCGGCGAACGCCCCGGTGGACAGCGACAGTGCGCCGCCGCCGACGCCGAGCACTGCGACCACTACGGCACCGGTGGATGCGCCCGACGAGATACCCAGCACGAACGGGTCGGCCAACGGGTTGCGCAGCAGCGATTGCATGATGGCACCGCACAGCGCGAGGCCTGCGCCGCAGATGGCCGCGAGCAATGTTCGGGGCAACCTCAACTGCCAGACGATACCGTCCTCGATGCGGCTCACTCCGGCTGTGCCGATCCCGATGTGCCCCAGTATCACTCGATACACATCGGATACCGACACACTGGCGGGACCGATCGTCACGGCCACGCCGATCGAGAGCACCAACACCACGAGGCCACCGAGCAGAAGCGGGATCAGCAATCCGCGATCTGTCCGGCTCATGGGGTGGTCGGGCCCCAGTTCTGCAGAGCCGCTGCAACTTTCTCGACCCCGTCGATCGTGCGGATCGATGGGTTGAGGTCGGCACCGTTGACGACGATGTACCGCTTGTCCTCGACGGCGGTGAGCCGACTGGTGACGGAATTCGATTCCAGGAAGGCGATCTTGCTGTCGAGAGCATCACCGGCGATGCTCCGCCGGCTCAGGTCGGCGAGAACGAGCGCGGTGGGATCGCGATCGAGGACACTCTCCCAATTGACCTGTGGCCATTCGTCGGTGGTGTCGGCGTAGATGTTCTGGGCACCGACGGATCCGGTGATGATTCCCGACGACCCACAGCATCCGGCCATGTACGGGGTATCGGTGTCGGCGAACCAGTACGCCAAAGTCACACCCGAGGCGTCGACGGCTCCTGATGCTTTCGCGAAGCGATCCTGCAGCTCGCCGACCAAGCGTTCGCCGCGATCACGCACGTCGAAGATGGCTGCGAGGTCGCGAATCTCCTGGTAGACGGTCTCGATCTCGAGCGGCGTCGTACGCGCGCCGTCGGAGTTGACACTGTCGTCGGTCTTGCCGTTGCAGTCGGTGGGAGAGAGGTAGCTCGGCACACCGAGCTGCTCGAACTGGTCCCTGTCGGCTACTCCTCCGGGCCCGAGAGTGCCGCCGAACGACGCGGACACGAAGTCGGGCTCGGCGTCGAGCACCACCTCGAGCGAGGGTTTGTTGTCCGCCAACCTGGGCACCTTCGCGTTCTCGGATTCGAGGTTTGCGCGGACGGGGTCGGTCCAGGTGGCGGTGCCGACCATCCGGTCGGCGAGGCCGAGCGAAAGAAGAATTTCGGTCGAACCCTGGTTCAACGACACCGCACGCTGAGGCGGGGCGTCGACGACGACGTCGCGGCCGCAATTGTCGATCGTCAGCGGATAGTTTCCGGTGGTCGGGGTGGCCGCGTCGGTTGTCGCAGTGGACGAACAACCGGCGAGAACGAGGATCGAGACAGCGCCTAGGACGGCGAGAGTGGTGCGCATCGTGAAGAGCTTCCTGCTGAGGGCTCGTGTCGCGGAGCCGCGGATGGAGGTGAATCACGACGTCCGAGCATTCGGACTTCGAGCTCTCACCCGTCACCGTTGCGCGCCAGCTCCGGAATTGCACCGGATTCCCTCGTTCGTCGCATGCTGACCCTATCGTGCGGGGGACCTCGACGGTCAGCGTGTCGCTGCGCCCACCGGCTCCTGGGCGTAGCTGCGCGGAAAGGTGGTGCGTGCCAACACGACTACGATCATCGCGGCGGCGACGAGCACCGTCGCAGCAGCCGTGACGGCCACGATGCCGCTGAGGTCGATCACCACGCCGCCCACCAGGGCTCCCGTGGCGATCGCCAACTGGAAGGCAACGACATAGATCGCCGACGCCTTGTCCGCATCGGCCGGCGCCGCTCTGACCACTGCCGATTGGATGCACACCGGGAGGGTGGTGAAGGCCAGTCCCCACAAGGCGATCGCGCCGACGGCGAACACGGCCAAGCTGCCCGGCGCTCCGATCAGGGCGCACCAGAGAACTGCAATCGCAGCGGTCACTGCGCCCAGGGCGGCGATGGTCGAGTACCGAGGCCACCGGTCGTAGGTTCTGCCGATCACCCAGATTCCGATCACTCCGAACAGCCCGTACAACATCAACATCAGAGTCAGAGTGGTGCCGGCCGACCCGATGGCACGGTCGACGATCACCGAGAAGTAGGTGTACGCGGCGAAATGACCGAGGACGGCCAGAAACGTCACTCCGCACAGAACGGCCAGGGTGCCGTCGAGCACCCGCGGTGTCTTTTTCGTCTCCGAAGCCGCCCGGGTGACCGGTAGTGCCGGGAGGACGAAGTAGAGCGCCACCGCGATTGCTGCGGCGACCACACCGAGAATCGTTGCGGCCGTGCGCCATCCGAACCATTGGCCCAGGGCAGCGGTTAGCGGGTTGCCGGCAACCAATGCCAGCGAGGTACCGGCGTACACCGTCGCGATGGCCTTGCCCTGCTTACCCGGTAGCGCAAGCGAGGCCGCGACCGGCGCGACGACAGCCCAGAAGACGCCATGCGTTGCCGCGCAGAGCATTCGGGAGATCACCAGCATCGGATATCCGACCGATACCGCCGAGAGGAGTTGCGAGAGTGCCAGTGCGGCAACGGTGATGACGACGAGACGCCGTCGGGGCCACTCACGTACGAACCGGATCAGCGGCATCGTCATCACGGCAACGCCGTACGCGTAGAACGTCAGCAGGAGACCAACGGCGGATTCGCCGACACCGAGGTCGCCGGAGATTTCGGGGAGCAACCCCACGGGCAGTGTTTCCGCAGTGACGTAGATGAATGCGGCTGCGGCGAGCACCAGCAGTTTCGGTAGCGGCGACGACATGCTGTGTATCGTTACACACAATCCGTACATCGCGCTACAGTGGGCCGGTGAACACTCGGGTGACCATGGCTGACGTCGCAGCGTCCGCGGGCGTGTCCACCATGAGCGTCTCGTACACCTACAACCGACCGAGCCGGGTATCGGCGGCCACACGCGATCGGGTGTACGAGGCAGCCGCCACCCTCGGATACGCCGGTCCCAACCGCACGGCCCGGTCGCTGCGCAGCGGAAGGCACAACAGCATCGGCGTCGTCCTCGGCGAGAAGCTCACCTATGCATTCGAGGATCCCCAGGCTCGACGTTTTCTGTCCGGTATCGCCGAAGCATGTCTGGACGCGGACACCGCGCTGGTCATGCTGCCGAACCTGCACCGCGACACCGACAATGCACGCATCCGAGACGCACAGGTCGACGGGTACGTCGTGTGGACCACCGAGACGGACGACCCCCTGCTCGACGTGCTCGTCGACACCGGCAGGCCGACGTGCATCCAGGGCGGGCCCGACCATCCCGGCCTGAACTGGATCACCATCGACGACCGAGCGGCAGCCGAAACCATTGCCACCGTCGCGTTGAACAGCCGATCTCGCCCTGCCATCGTCGCTCTCCGGCCTGATACCCGACGCGAATCGACGATCGTGCGTGGCGCGGACGCGTCGGACATTTCGATGCCGGTGACCCGAGCCCGTCTCGAAGGCTATCGGGACGCCTGTGTGCAGTTCGGAATCGACTGGTCGACGGTTCCGACGCTGTTCACCACCGACAACGCCCGCGCAGAAGGCGACCGAGGAGCGCGACTGTTGTTGCAGGACACTGCCATCGACACATTGCTCGTGATGAGCGACGAACTTGCCCTCGGAGTGCTCGACGCGGCGGCCGCATCCGGAATCGACGTTCCGGAGCAACTGGCCGTCACCGGATGGGACGACTCCCCCGCCGCTGCCGACGCCGGATTGACCACCGTCGCGCAGTCGCTGTTCGATCAGGGCCGGTCGGCGGCCCGGTGGGTTCTCGGACTCAGCGACACCGTGGACGATGCGATCTGGAGCATCGAAAGACGATTGTCGACAGGACGCGCAAATGGCCGACAAACCAAGGAGAGCATGATCTAATAGCTCCATAAAAGGGGATGTTCCCTGTTTATGGCGCTGAACCAGACTCGTGGGCTAGTATCGCTCGTGGCTATCCGGCCATGAGGGGGAACAATGAGCCGAGAGCACGACGCGCCGCCCCGTCATGTCGCCGCTGTGTCCGGAACCGCATCCGGAACTGCGGCCCAGCGCGACGCGTTGACCGGACTCCCTAACCGCGACGAGATTCTTGCCCTCATCACCGCCGAGCTCGAAGGACGCACCCCGGGTCGCCAGTTCAGTGTCCTGCTGGTCGACATCGACGGATTCCGAGAATTCAACGACGCCCTCGGCCCCGCACAGGGCGACGACCTGCTGTGCATGATCGCCGATCGCCTCCTTGCCTCCACCCGCCCCGGCGACACCATCGGCCGACTCACCGGCGACGAATTCGTCGTCATCGCCCGAGGCTCCCACTCCATAGCCGCGCGCGCCCTGGCCGCCGGTTTCGCGAGCATCTTCGAGCCCGCCTTCGAGCTCGGCGACCGCCAACTCACCCTCACAGCCAGCGTCGGAGTCGCCTCCAGCACCGACACCGACATCAGCGCCACCCAACTGGTTCACAACGCCGCCGCAGCAATGCATGCCGCCAAAGCCGTCGGACGCAACGAACACCACGTCTTCACCGACGAGCTGCACCACACCAACCGCACCCGACTCGAACTCATCGAACGACTGCGCGGCATCGCCATGGTCGAGCGCGAACTGACGATGGTCTACCAACCCATCGTCGAGCTCACGACAGGAACGGTCGTCGGGGCCGAAGCACTCATCCGATGGAACCACCCCGAACTCGGCCTACTGATGCCCGACACCTTCATCCCCCTCGCCGAGGACGCCGACCTCATCGTCCCACTGAGCATGTGGATTCTCGCCGAGGTCGCGCACACCATCGCCGACTGGCAGACCCGCAACATCCACCTCCAAGTGGGCGTCAACATCAGCCCAGCCCACTTCGCCACCGGAAGCCTCGCCACCGACGTCATCGACATCGTCGACACCTACGGCATCCAACCCGGCCGGCTCGCCCTCGAACTCTCCGAATCACAGACACTGCACGACCTCGACGCCGTCCACTACCAACTGCGCGACGTCCAACGCCACGGCGTCCTCATCGCCATCGACGACTTCGGCTCCGGCTTCTCCTCCCTCGAACGACTCGCCACCCTCCCCGTCGACACCCTCAAGATCGACAAATCGCTGACCCAACACCTCGACAGCGACAACCTGCACCGACGCCGCGCCATGACCACACTCTGCACAGCCCTCGTCGACGTCACCACCACCCTCGGCAAAGACACCGTCATCGAGGGAATCGAGACACCGGAACAACTCCAGGTCTGCACCGACATGGGCGTAACCTTCGGCCAAGGACACCTACTCGGACGCCCCATGCCCGTTGCGGCACTCGAACAATTCATCACCCGACACAGCACCCACAGCGAATCCGCATAACCCGAGGAACCGAACGTGAAGATCGATAACGAAGTCCAACGCTTCACCGACGCACCCCGAGCCCAACTCTCCACCATCAACCCCGACGGCACACCACACCTGGTACCGATCGTCTTCGCCGTCGCCCCCACCGGCGACCGCATCTACACCGCCATCGACTGGAAACCCAAAACAACCCGAAAACTCCAGCGCCTCGACAACATCCGCGCCGACCCCGCCGTCAGCCTCATCGTCGACCACTACACCGACGACTGGTCCCAACTCTGGTGGATCCGCGCCGACGGAAGCGCCCACATCGCCGAAACCTCCAGCGCCGAAAGCACATCGGCCACCGACGCCCTGGTCGCGAAATACAGTCAATACAAAAACAACAGACCCGAGGGTCCAGTCATCATCATCGACAAACTGTCCTGGCGATCCTGGTCGGCTTCCTGACCCCGCCCCTGCCCCTGCCCCCTTTGACCACTCAATGTGACATTCGGTGGCCTTTTCGCCCGTCAATGGCACATCGAGTGGACTGCGGGCGGGTGACAGTGCAATGAAATTCGATGGCCAGTTGGATGCATTGTTGACACACTGCTGACCATGCACGACGCGCCTTCCGAACGGATTGTGACCGATCGCCTCGTCATTCGTCGCGAGGAGTCCGACGATGCCGGTGCTGTTGGCGACGTGATCGGCCGCAATCTCGTTCACCTTTCGCCCTGGATGGGGTGGGCGACCGAAGAAGCTGCACGAACGTCGGCGCAACTCGCTCGTATCGCCGACGCCGTCGAGCAGTGGGATGCCGGGAAGATGTTCGATTACGGAATCTTCGACCTCGAAGGCGGCGCATTTTTGGGCAAGATCGGGATGCATCGCCGAATCGGCCCGCACGGAATCGAATTGGGCTACTGGCTCGACTCCCGGGCCGAGGGACGTGGGGTGATCAGCGAGGCCGTCGCGGCGCTCATGCGGGAGGCTTTGAGGCTGGACGGAATCATCCGAGTTGAAATTCATTGTGATGCAGCGAATCTCAGAAGTCAGGCCGTACCCAGACGGCTTGGCTTCGTTCTGGACAGAATCGAGGATCAACCGATCACCGCTGCGTCCGAGACCGGCGAGCACATGGTCTGGGTGTATCAGCCCGACCGGCGGTAAGCCTGATCCGCTCGCGGTCGGACCGTGACGTTCGGTCGCGGTCGAGCCTTGGCCTGCTCGTAGCGCGCCCGAAGGTCGGCCAATACGCGTTCCGGATCATCCCGAATATCACTCGGCAGATGTGTCACCACGATGAGGCCGGCATTCTGCGCTCGTTCACGACGCGCCACCGTCGCCTTGTGTGCCGCAGGCGAGAGGTGGTGCTCCAGCGAATCGATCTCCCAATCCAATGCCACGTCGTCGAGCCAATTATCGGCGATCAACAGAAACTTTCCCCGCTCGTCGTGGACGACCACGTTGTGCTGCATCGGCGGAAGTCCACTGCGCGCGTACAGCTTCTGGGCCTGGGCTTCGGCAACGGAATGCGCGCCGGCTGCCAACTCCCGCAACACCCGTCGTGGCATCGCCGTTCCTCGTGTACTACCGGCGTCTAGCTCCTTCATGATCGCATCCACGGTGGCCGCGCCTCGCTGCACGACGTTGGCAATCAGCGCCATGCACTGGTCGGCATTCTTCATTCGCCGAACCGCATCGCACAAGCACCGAACGATCGGCGCAACGCGGAGTCCCGACTTCAACTCCGCCGTCGGCATTCGCCACGTTCGCTCCACCACAGCGAAGCTCACGGACTTCCGATGTTGCGGCTCGGGAATCAGGGCGAAAGTCTCTTCCAACGAGCCCGACGTGCCCAATCCATGCAACGCCAACCCTGCCCGACCGCTGATGACAGCATCTTTGCCGCAGTAGATTGCCACCGCGGTGGCGCGCTCCATCGGCGTCAGCGAGCGATTCTTCAAGAACACCAACCCAGGTAGTGCCCGTGACCAGCTGCCGTCCGGCTGGGTGCGTCGAACAATTGTCTTCGACGCCACCCCGAGCTCGAGGAGATGCGCTGTCCTCATGAAACCGCGATCGGACGCAGCCGCAATCACCTTCGCATCGATTCGTGCTCCACCCCGCTTCATGCCCTTGATGATGCACAATCCAGGCACCCCGAATCCGACCCGACGATGGGGAACACATTGCCCTGTGGATAACTGGTGCCCTGTGGACAACCTCCGCCCAGGAGTGCCCCACCGAGATCGAATGCACTCGGCAAGCCGCTGCCCGCACTCGACCCGGGGTCCACTCGATGTGCCATTGACTGGCAAAAAGGCCACTGAAGGTCACATTGAGTGAGCGGGGGTGCGGGCAATGGACACCTGACTCGCGTTGGCGGGGATACCGTCTACTTTGCACAAGTGCATTCTGACTTCGGGAGTGAGATATGACGGCGACAGCGATTTCCTCGGAGCGGTCCGGGTCCATGGTTCCGCGGTCGTTCGTGCCACCCGCGCGCGGTCGGTTGAGTGAGGTTCCGCATATCGCCGGGCTGGTGCTCGGCGTGTTCGCGGTGTTGTTGTTTCTGTGGAGTCTGTCGCCCACTCTTCGTTATCTGGTTCATGTTCCTCGCGAGTACGTGGACAACTACTACTTCGATGCGCCCGATACGAGTTTGTCGTGGGCACTGGTCGTCGGGTTGTTGGCTGCAGCGTTGGCGAGTCGTAAGCGCATTGCGTGGTGGTTGCTGACGGTCTATCTGGTGTTGTTGGCGATCACCAATGTCGTCGAGGGCATCCAGGACGGGAACGTCAACTCGTGGGTTGCGCTGGCTGTCCATGTCGTCGTGACGGGGGTGTTGATCGCTGCGCGCAAGGAGTTCTACACGCGGGTGCGTCGCGGTGCGGTGTGGAAGGCGCTCGGGGTTCTCGTCCTCGGAGCGGCCGTCGGGACGCTCATCGGCTGGGCGCTGGTTGCGTTGTTCCCCGGGTCGTTGCCGGAGAGTCAGACGTTCCTGTGGGCGTTCAATCGTGTGACGGCGTTGGCGACGGTGGACAACGAGCAGTTCGACGGCAGGCCGAACGGAATCGTGAACACGGCGTTGGGGTTGTTCGGAGCGTTGGCGTTGCTGGGGGCGATCGTCACGTTGTTCAGGTCGCAGCGGTCGAGCAATGCGCTCACCGGTCGCGACGAGTCCGCCCTGCGAGGTCTGCTCGACAAGTGGGGCTCCGACGATTCCCTCGGCTACTTCGCCACCCGCCGCGACAAGGGCGTCATCTTCGCCACCAGCGGCAAGGCTGCAGTGACGTATCGCGTCGAGGTCGGGGTGTGTCTGGCCAGTGGTGACCCGATCGGTAACCCCGAGGCCTGGCCGCATGCCATCTCGGAATGGCTGGACCTGGCCGAGAAGTACGGCTGGACCCCAGCTGTCATGGGGGCCAGCGAGATCGGGGCCACCGCATACAAGCGGGCCGGCCTGAGCGTCCTCGAACTCGGCGACGAAGCAATCCTCAAAACCAAAGATTTCAACCTCAATGGACGCGAGATGCGCCCCGTGCGTCAGGCGGTCAACCGGGCTCGCAAAGCGGGTGTCGTGGTCACCGTGCGTCGTCATCGGGATATTTCGTCGGAGGAGATGTCGGAGATCATTGCCTGCGCGGATGCGTGGCGCGATACCGAGACCGAGCGCGGTTTTTCTATGGCGTTGGGCCGGCTGGGTGACCCGCTCGACGGCGATTGTCTTCTGGTGCAGGCGGTTCAGGGTGAGAAGGTAATCGGCGTTCTCTCGCTGGTGCCGTGGGGACGTACCGGTGCGTCGCTGGATCTGATGCGGCGGGATCCGGCGTCGCCCAACGGGGTGATCGAGTTGATGGTGACCGAGCTCGCCACCAGCGCAGATCATTTCGGTGTCGGCAAGATCTCGCTGAACTTCGCGGTGTTCCGCGCGGCGTTCGAGGAGGGCAGCCGGATCGGTGCCGGACCGGTGCTGCGCATCTGGCGCAGCGTGCTGGTGTTCTTCTCCCGGTGGTGGCAGCTCGAGGCGCTGTATCGCTCGAACGTGAAGTATCTGCCGGAATGGGAGCCGCGCTACCTGTGCTTCGCCGACAATCGAGTGTTGCCCAAGGTCGGCGTCGCGTCGGCCATCGCCGAAGGCTTCCTGACCCTGCCGACCTTCCGACGTGCGTCGAAGCACACCGGTTCCCACGTTGCGGTCCCCGCCGCTCTGGCCGACGCCGACGACATTCATCCCGACGGCAGTGGCCCGGACAGCGTCGCGGACGAGCCGACACCGGGGCGTAAGCGTCCCGACCAGGTGCGCGTGCGCATGTCGAAGCTCGATCGCCTCGAACGCGAGGGCACCGAGGGCTATCCCGTCGCCTACCCCCCGACCCACACGGTCGAGGCGGCAGTGGCGTCGCCGCAGGGTACAACGGTGCGAATCGCCGGACGCATTCTGCGTATCCGTGACTACGGCAGCGTGTCCTTCGCCGTCATCCGAGACTGGTCGGCCGACATCCAGGTGCTGTTCGACCGCGAACGCGTCGGCGACAGAATCGAAGAATTCGATGCCGACTTCGACCTGGGTGACCTCATCGAGGTCAGCGGCGCCATCGGGTACAGCAGGCGTGGCGAGCTCTCGCTGCTCGCGACCGACTGGCGAATGAACGCCAAGTGCCTGCATCCGCTGCCGGACAAATATCGCGGTCTCACCGACCCGGAAGCGCGGGTGCGGCAACGGTATGTGGACCTGGCGATCAATCGGGATGCTCGTGCTCTGCTGATCGCGCGCTCGAATGTGGTGAAATCCCTGCGTGATTCGCTCGGAGAGCGCGGGTACATGGAAGTCGAGACCCCGATTCTGCAGCAGGTGCACGGTGGCGCGAACGCTGCGCCGTTCGTCACCCACATCAATGCCTACAACCTCGATCTCTACCTGCGCATCGCCCCGGAGCTGTATCTCAAGCGCCTGTGCGTCGGAGGCATGGAGAAGGTGTTCGAGATAGGGCGGGTGTTCCGCAACGAAGGAGCGGACTTCAAACACAATCCCGAGTTCACGATCCTCGAAGCGTACGAGGCCCACAGCGACTACGAACGCGCAATGGTGCTGTGCCGCGAGCTGATTCAGCGGGCTGCCGTCGCGGCGCACGGACGTGAGATCGTCCTGCGCCCGGACGGTCCGAACGGGGAGATGATCGAGATCGACATCTCCGGTGAGTGGCCCGTCAAGACGCTGCACGGTGCCGTCGCGGAGAAGTTGGGCGTTGCCGTCGAACCGTCGACTCCCCTCGACGAACTGCAACGACTGTGCGACGAGAACGACATTCCGTACGAGAAGACATGGGATGCAGGAGCCGTCGCACAGGGAATGTACGAGCATCTCGTCGAGGACTACACCGAATTCCCCACCTTCTACAAGGACTTCCCGACGTCGATGTCGCCGTTGACGAGGCCGCATCGAAGTATCCCTGGAGTGGCGGAGAAGTGGGATCTCGTGGCGTGGGGTGTCGAGTTGGGGACCGCGTACAGCGAACTGACCGATCCGGTCGATCAACGGCAGCGCCTGACCGAACAGTCGCTGCTGGCGGCCGGCGGCGACGAGGAGGCCATGAGCTTGGACGAGGACTTCCTGCAGGCACTAGAGCACGGAATGCCGCCGACCGGTGGTCTGGGCATGGGCGTCGACCGGGTCGTCATGCTCATCACCGGTGGCAGCATTCGCGAGACACTCGCATTTCCGCTGGCCAAGCCGCGTCAATGACCTTCCTGCGCGACCGGTCCGCGAGGGCAGGTGTGCAAAACCGGCAAGATGATGGAAACTGGAGCGTGAAACAGACGACAGGTCGGCAAAGCATCGTGGAGAACCAGACATGGACAGCGGGGATCGAGTCGAACGCAGTGCGTTGTTTCCCGTGAAACATCCTCCCGGTCAGTACGTCGAGGTGGACGGACAACGTCTACATCTGTTCGTCCGCGGAACGGGCCCCACGGTCGTCCTCTGCGGAGGCCTCGGCAGCAATTGGTTCGACTGGAACGACACCGTCGACATCCTGAGCGCACACCATCGCGTGGTCGTTCTCGACCGCCCCGGGTTCGGACTCAGCGATCCACTTCCGGCCGGAGCCACCCCCACCGTCCGCGGGGAGGCGGACAGGATCGTCGGCGTCCTCGACGCACTCGGACTCACCGAGCCGGCCGTCGTCGCAGGTCATTCGATTGCCGGCTTCTACGCAGAAGCCGTCGCCCGGTTGTACCCGTCGCGCATCCGCGGGATTCTGTTGCTCGATTCCAGCGCAGAATCCGACCCCCGCCGCTTCATCCCGCCGACCGTGCGCATCCAGACCGCACACCTGATCGCAACCGTGCTCAGCAAAACCGGCGTGCAGAAGCTGTTCGGACCGCGCGTGCGCCGCGTCCTCAATCAGGCGACGCCGCCCGACGGCACGCCGCAGGAGACATTCGACTGGGTCGACGACATCTATCGCCGACCCACCTACCTCGCCGCCGCGCTGACCGAAGACGTCGTCTACCCGGATCTCGCCGTCGAGCTGAACCGCATTCGCAAGCAGTTCCGACTCGTCGTGCCCGTCATCGTTGCGGCCGCACACACCGGACGACCCTCTCCGTGGGGCAAGAGATGGATCAGAACTCAACGCAAGCTCGCCGCGTATCTGCGTGCCGACTTCACCGTCGTCATGCCCGCCCACCACCACGCCATGATCGACAAGCCCGCCGAGGTCGCGGCCCTCATCACCGAACTGGTGTGAACCCCTCGCGGCGACGCACGTAACGTGTGTCACCGAGCCCGCAGCCCAAGACCCGAGCCGAAGCTCGGCGATGGCGCGGTAGCACGAGAGGAAATTGAAGATGGGTGCGATCAGCACGACGCAGGGACGACAGTCGAAACTACTCGGACTCGGCGTTCACCGCCCCGAGCGAGTCGTGACCAACGACGAGATCTGCGAATTCATCGACTCGAGCGACGAGTGGATCCAGACGCGTTCGGGAATCAAGAACCGGCGCTTCGCCGAACCCAAGGAAAACGTCGTCGAGATGTCCATCGCGGCAGGCCGCAAGGCTCTCGAGGCCAGCGGAATCACGGCCGACCAGGTCGACACCGTCATCGTCGCCACCTCGACGCATCTCGAACTGACACCCCAAGCAGCGGCGAAAGTAGCGCACGGACTCGGCACCAAGGGGCCGGCCGCATTCGACATCTGCGCCGGCTGCGCAGGCTTCTGCTACTCCCTCGCCGTCGCATCGGACCTGGTCAAGGCCGGAACCTCCAAGTACGTGCTCGTCATCGGTGCTGAACAGCTCAGCGTCACCACCGACCCGTACGACCGCACCACCCGCTTCATCTTCGCCGACGGCGCCGGTGCCGTGGTCGTCGGACAGAGCGACGAAACCGAGATCGGGCCCGCCGTCTGGGGCTCCGACGGCTCGCAATCCGACGCCATCGTCCAGACAACCGACTGGTACGACTACATCACCGAAGAGGGCCTCGAGCGCCCCTGGATCCGGATGAACGGAATCTCCGTCTTCCGCTGGGCCGCATTCGAAATGGGCAAGGCCGCGCAGCGAGTACTCGACGTCGCCGGCATCAAAACCGACGAACTGCACGCCTTCATCCCCCACCAGGCCAACAGCCGCATCACCGAACTGCTGGCCAAAAGCCTGAACCTCGCCGACGGCACCCCGGTCGCCAACGACATCGCCGAAACCGGCAACACCTCGGCAGCCTCGATCCCCCTGGCCATGGAAGAACTCCTGCGCACCGGCAAAGCAAAAGCAGGAGATACCGCACTGCTACTCGCCTTCGGTGCCGGACTCTCCTACGCCGGACAGGTAGTCAAACTCCCCAACCTGTAGTCGCACATCCACCCGCGCTGCACCAATTCCCGAGTGCAGCCGCAGCCCCCAGTGCACTTGATGTGACATTCAGTGGCCTTTTCGGCAGTCAATGTCACATCGAGTGGACTTCGGGGGCGGTGTGGGCTGAAGCAGGACCGCAGCGGGGGTTGAGTCGTAGAGTTGTCGTATGCCCAAGCCTCCGTTGCCCGATGCCGCTGTTGAATTGTTGAAGAAGGCCAATCCTGCGGTCATGGCGGTGGTTCGTGCCGATGGGACGCCGATCACCGCACCCACGTGGTATTTGTGGGAAGACGGGAAGGTCGTGCTCAATTTCGATGCGTCTCGGAAGCGTCTCGAGCACATCAGGGCGAATCCGAAGGTCTCGATTTCGGTGTTGGACGAGGCCAGTTGGTACACGCACGTGACGGTGCACGGCTCGATCGAGTTGCAGGACGATCCCGATCTGGTGGATATCGATCGCATCTCGACGCATTACACCGGCAATCCGTATCCGGTTCGGGATCAGCCGCGCGTGACCGGTTACGTCACTGTCGACGCGTACGTGGGCTGGGGCAAACTCGGTACGTAGCGTCGCGAGAGAACTGTTGCGACGGCTGTCTCGAGGTGCCACACTCCCGCCATGGGCTATCCGCAGGGTGAAGGCAGCGACTCGTTCGACGCGTCCAGGAAGGACGAGTCGTATGGGGGTTCGCAGCAGTACCCTCCGTACCGGGATCCGAACGCGCAGCACCAGAGCCCGCAGTACCCTCCAAACCCGCAATACCAAAACCCGCAATACGCCAACCCCCAGTACGGGAATGCGCCGTATGCGGGCGGGTATCAGGCTCCCGTGTCCACCAACACGTTGGCGATCGTGTCGCTGCTGTTGGCCATTCTCGGTCTGACGTTCATTCCGTTGCTTGCATCGATCTGCGCTGTGGTGTGCGGCCACATCTCGCGTGGTCAGATCAAGCGCACCGGCGAGAGTGGGTCGGGGTTCGCGACAGCGGGTCTCATCGTCGGCTACGTGTCGATCGCACTCTTCGTCGTCATCGTGGGAGCGATCATCATCTTTGCCATCGCTGCCGGAAGCGCATCAACCTTCTGAAACAGGTCGCCCCAGTCGGCCGTTCAAGCATGCAGCCCACACGCCTGCGATGAGTGCCAACGCAATGACGAACAGCGCCAACGCGTTCCAACCCAGGGACTGGAACACGACGCCGCCGATCCATCCGACCACGGACGATCCGCCGTAGTAGAAGAGGTTGTACAGCGAGGTCGCCTGCGCGCGACCGTACACGGCGCGCTGTCCGGTCCATCCCGACGCAATGGCGTGGGCCGCAAAGAATCCCATGGTCAGGATCACCAGGCCGGTCAGAATGACGACGAGGTTCGACGCCATCGTCAGGGCCACTCCGGCGATCATCGTTGCGGTCGATCCGGCGAGCACCACCGATCTCCCGTGCTTCGTCGCGAGATTGCCCGCTACCCGCGAGGACACGGTACCGCTGAGGTAGGCCACGAAGATCAAGCTGATCAGGGACTGTGGGAGTCCGAAAGGCACGGCCTCCAAACGGAATCCGAGGTAGTTGTAGATCGCGACGAAGCCGCCCATCAGCAGGAATCCCTGGCCGTAGAGTGCCGCCATCCCCGGTTCGCGCAGGTTGACCCACAACCGACCGGGTAGGTCACGAATCTGGCTGTGCACCAGTGTCGTTCGTGGCCGAGGGGCGAGCCACACGAACAGGGCGGCGGCCAATGCCGCGATCACCGAGACCGTCAACGTGCCGATACGCCAGTTGGTGTATTCCGCAACGGGCCCCGCGACTATGCGGCCGAGCAGCCCACCCAGCGTCGTCCCCGAAACGTACGTCGCCGCCGCCAGCGCGGTGTGGTTTCGGTGCACCTCTTCGCTGAGATACGCGATCGCGATGGCCGGGAGACCGCCCAGTGCAGCACCTTCGAAGAATCGAACGACCAGCAGCACTTCGAGCGAGGGCGAGAGCGGAACCAGCAGTCCCAACGTCGTGGCGGTGAGGATCGACGCAGTCATGGCCCGGACTCGACCGATGCGGTCGGCCGCCACCGACCAGGGAATGACCGACACCGCAACGCCCACGGTCGCAAGTCCGACGGCGAGCGAGGACAGCGACGGCGTGATGTCGAGATTGGCGGCGATGAGCGGCAGGATCCCCTGCACCGAATACAGCTGAGCGAACGTCGCGACTCCGGCGAACAGCAGCGCCAGCACGAGCCGGCGGTATTCGCGCGATCCCCTGGGGTGTCCCTCCCATTCGAGGACCTCGGGTTGCGTCGTAGTCATGAAGATCACGTTAGAAGTGCTCACGGTATTCGTCCAATGCATGAGAGGCGGCAAACCGATTCATCGGCGATATGATTCGGCGATGCGTCGCGAAGCGATCGAACTGCTGCCGCTGCTGCCGACACTCGTCGCAGTGGCCGATACCGAGCACATCACCGACGCCGCCCACGTCCTGGGCGTCCCACAACCCACTGTCAGCCGTCAGGTGGCCCGTGCTTCGGCGATCCTCGGCGTCGACATCGTGGAACGACGCGGCCGCGGCATCGTGCTCACCAGCACCGGCCGAGTGTTGATTCCCTATCTTCAGCGCGCGCTGAGTGACATCGACGCCGGTATCGACGCCATGACCGAGCACGACGCCAGGGCCCGCGGCCGCATCGCAGTGGCGTTTCAGAACACCCTGGGCGAGGACGTCGTACCGGCGCTCATCCGGCAGTTCCGCGTCGACCACCCGGCCGTCACGTTCGATCTGGACCAGGGTGCGCGCGCACGCTGCCTCGACCGTCTCGAAGACGGGGTCTCGGACCTGGCATTCGTCTCCCTCAGCGCCGAGCACACCGAGAACAATTCGTTCCAGCTCTACGACGAGAGGCTGATGCTGGTGGTTCCGGCCGATCACCGCCTCGCCTCACGCAGATCGGTCGATCTCGCCGACACCGCCGACGAGAACTACATCGCGATGGGCCACGGTTTCGGCATGCGATCGATCTGCGACGAGCTGTGGGCGGACGCCGGTTTCAGCCCGCGCATCGCATTCGAGGGGCAGGACACCCACACGGTGCGCGGCCTCGTCGGGGCCGGTCTCGGCATCGCCATACTGCCGCGAATCCGCTCGCACAGCGGTGAAGGAGGAACCGTCGACATCGGGCTCACCCAACCCGCGGCCCGTAGACGGATCGGCATGGTGTGGGATCCGCAGGCCGATTCGCCGCGTCAGGTGGCGGCATTTCGATCGATGGTGCTGCGCAGTGGTCGAACACTCGTGATTAGGTGAGTCGATGCAACTGGTTCTGGTGCGGCACGCTCTCCCGCAACGGTCGGAGACCTCGGCCGATCCCGCTCTCGCCGAGCTCGGCGTCGAACAATCTCTGCGGGTTCCGGGTGCCGTGGCCAGGTTCCCGGTCTCCCGAGTCGTGTCGAGTTCGCAACTCCGCGCTGTTCAGACGGCGCAGCCTCTTGCCGATCGGCTCGGTCTGACCGTCGAGTCCGACGAGCGTGTGGCCGAATACGATCGCGACTTCGGCGGCTACGTTCCGATCGAGTCCGCCAAAACCGAGTTCCGTGAGGCATTCGATCGCATCAAGGCCGGGCACCTTCCCGAGCAGGTCGACGAGCAGGCGTTTCGGCAGCGAGTTCTGGCCGGCGTCGCCGACATCGTCTCGGCCAGCGCACACACCGACACCGTTGCGCTCTTCGCCCACGGCGGCGTGATCAACATCCTGCTGCAGGACATTCTGCAGACCCCGAAGGTGCTCGGCTTCCCGATCGACTACTGCTCGGTGACACGTGTGCTGTTCTCCCGCAGTGCCGCCAGGTCGGTCTCCTCGGTGAACGAGACCGAGCATGTGTGGGACCTGTTGCCCCGGAACCGACAATCCACAGAGAGCTCTTAAACTCGCAGGTAGAGGGCATGAAATGCAGCGTCGACGGCCATCGAGTGGTCGGCGAGGCCGAACCTGGCAGTTAGCCTCGAACTCATCATGGGTGAATTGCGTATCTTCCGACGTCCTGCCGTTGCTCTCACTGCGCTGGCGTTTCCTCTGGTGGCGGTAGGTGCTTTTGCACTCGGCACCGGCTACGACCTCGGTGGCGAATCCACGGCGACCACCACCACCGCCGTCGCCGACACGGAGCAGGCACCGGCACCGGACCAGCAGACGGCGGATCCTCTGGCCGCGGCCCGGACCAGCCTCAACAGCGCATCTCTGCCCATCACTTTTCTCTCCAGCGGTATCGGTCAGCTGACCGAGGGCGGAACGCAGCTCAACGACGGCGTCGGGCAGCTCGCCGACGGCATCACCCAGGCTCACGACGGAACGATTCAGCTCGCCGACGGGTTCGGGCAGTATCGCGACGGCATCGGTCAGCTCGGTGACGGCGCGTCTCAGATCAGCGGTGGCGTCGACCAGGTCGTCGACCAACTCGCCGGATTCGGGGCGCTGCAGGCCGATTTCACCGCCAAACTCGCCGCCACCGCGGACCAGGTCGATCGCTTCCCGCACCCGGGATCCGACGCCATCTCCGGCGAGATCCGGGGCGTCATCGACACCTTGAACACGCAGGCCTTCGGCCCCGACACTCTCGCCCAGCTGCAGACCCTCAAGGGTGGTGCACAGCAGCTGTCCTCCGAGCTCAACGACCCGAACAGTCAGTTCCTCGGGGCCACCGCACAGCTCGGCGACGCCACGGTGCAGTTGCGGGACGGACTCGGCCAGCTCGACGACGGTGGCCAGCAGCTCAAGGCAGGTACCGATCAGCTCGTGACGTCGGTCGAGCCGGTCGAGGGCATCGTCAACGGTATTGCCACCAACGTGCGAGACGCCTCCGCGGCGCTCCCGCCGGGAACCGCTGCCAGCACCGACGAAGCGGCCACGGAGCAGAATCTCGTGGCCACGACAACGTCCGGCGGTGCCGGTGCCACCCCGTATCTGATCGCCGCGCTGGTTGCTCTCGGAGCACTGGGATGCGTCAGTCTCGTTCGAGTACTCGGCAGGGACAGCAACCCGCGAGTGCTCTCGGTGGTCGCAGCCGTGGCTGCCGTCGGCATCAGCGCGGCCGTCGCCTTCGCGTTCGCCACCGATGCAGCCCTCGGACCGGTGCTGGGTGCAGGCGCGTTCCTGATCGTCTCCGCCGCGGCCTACCTCGCCGCAGCGGGAGCGATTCAACGGGTGCTCGGTGCCGTGGTCGGCCAGATCGTCAACGTCGTCGCCCTGGTGGTGCAGGTCGTCGTCTGCGGCTTCGCTTACGCGTCGACTGCGCCCATCTGGGGCGACCTCGCCGCGTTCATGCCGATGAGTTACACCGCGGCCGGTGCCCGCATCATCGCGTCGGGCGAGATGAGCGGGACCGGCTGGCTCGCGATCGGTGCCACGGCGGCCCTGCTGGCCGTCTCGGCGCTGGTGTACGCGAGCGCGCGGGGAGACTCAGCCGACGGGTCGGAGCGGATGGATGGCGGGCGGAGCCGCGAGATGGGCACCGAACTCGCTTAACGCCTGCTGCAGATGCGGGGTCTGCATGTGACCGTCGAGGTCTTCCTGCGACTTCCACACCTCGATGGTGATGAACGTACCCGGCTCGATCGCCGACTCGAACAGTTCGTAGGAGACGTTCCCGTCTTCCTTCCGTGATTCGGCGACGAGGGCCGCGAGGCCGTCGCGCACGGCGTCGATGGCATCCGGCTTGGCGATGATCGTGGCGACGACCTTCAGATCGTTGGTCATGAGGTGATGTTTCCTTCGTTCGGCGAGACAGCTCTTCGTCACCGAACGTACTCCCGACCCACCTAAGCTGAGGTGTCCATTCGGGAAGGGAAGTCACAGTGAGCCAGACGGCAACCGACCAGCGCGCCACCGGGAAGGATTGGCTCGGCCTCGCGGTGCTGGTGGTGCCGATTCTCGTCGTGTCGATGGACATGTCGGTGCTGTATCTGGCCCTGCCGTTCATGACGGCCGATCTAGAACCCACCGGCAACCAGACGCTGTGGATTCTCGACATCTACGGCTTTCTGCTCGCCGGGCTGCTCATCACCATGGGCTCTCTGGGCGATCGGATCGGCCGACGCACCCTGTTGATGATCGGTGCCGTCGTCTTCGGCATCGCCTCGTTGGCCGCGACGTTCTCCACCTCCCCCGAAATGCTTCTTGCTGCGCGCGCTCTGCTGGGAATCGGCGGTGCCACCATTGCTCCGAGCACATTGTCGTTGATACGCAACATGTTTCACGATCCCACTCAACGCAAGGAAGCCATCGGACTGTGGACCGCCGGTTTCGCGGGCGGTGCCGCGGTGGGGCCTGTCATCGGGGGTGTTCTGCTCGAGCACTTCTGGTGGGGTTCGGTGTTCCTGATCAACATCCCCATCATGGTGGTGCTCTTCGTTGCTGCCCCACTCCTGGTCCCCGAGTTCAAGGACACCGACCCCGGCAAATTCGACCCGATCAGCGTGGTCCTCGCGATCTCCTCGATGCTCTCGATCGTCTTCACCATCAAGCACGGCGCGCAGGAAGGGATCGACGTAGCAACGGTCACCACAGCCCTCGCCGGACTCACGCTCGGTGCGATGTTCGTCATCCGGCAACGCAAGGCCGCCAATCCACTGATCGACGTCACGCTGTTCGCCGAACGTGCCTTCAGCGCAGCGGTCGTGGTGCAATTCCTGGTCATCTTCGCCATGACCGGATTCAGTCTCTTCGCCTCGCAGTACCTTCAGCTGGTCGTCGGGCTGGGGCCGCTCGAAGCAGGTCTGTGGCTCCTCGTTCCGGCTGTCGCCGCCGCGGCCGGTGCCGTGCTCGCACCGACGCTGAGCAAGGTGATCCGGACCGGCACCATCATTGCGGGCGGCCTGCTGTTCATCGCCATCGGTTGCACGGCAATGGCATTCGTCAGCGCCGACTCAGGACTGCCGCTACTGCTCACCGGCATGGCCGTGCTGACCTTCGGAATCGGCGCGGCCTCGACGCTCAACTCCGACATCGTGCTCACCGCAGCGGCTCCCGAAAAGGCCGGTGCCGCATCGGCATTGTCCGAAACCGGAGCCGAACTGGGCGGCGCCGTCGGCATCGCGATCCTCGGCACGATCGGCAGCACCGTCTACCGACACCGCATGGACGACGCCATCCCCGCTGGGACCCCTGCCGAGATCGCCGATCCCGCACGGGAAACCATCGGCGGTGCCATCGCCGTGGCGGATTACCTGCCGGAGCCGTTCTCCTCGCAACTGACTGCTGTCGCGAACTCGTCCTTCATCGACGGTTTCAACCTTGCGTCGGGCGCGAGCGCCGGCCTGATGGCCGTCAGTGCCGTCACCGTCTTCGTGCTGCTACGCCGTCAGACCGCGTCGGCGAGATAGCGTGCCAGCCACCGCGTCGCGGACTGGCCGTTTCCGACGTCGTAGCTCTGGTACTCCTGGTGGATGCCGGAGCGGTAGAACGCCTCGATCTCACGCTGGCGCTGAGCGTTCGCCTGATCGGACAGCTGGCCCTGTAACACCGGCAGACCACCGGCTGCTGCGAGATCGGCGATCAGCGACTGCGCTTCCTGCGAGTACTGATCGGCGACGTTCGGCGCAGGATTGGACGAGACGGCCAAGAAGCCGGCCAACCGCGCGACGTAATCGTCCTTGGGCGTCGAGCAGTACAGATCGCCGACGGCACAGAAGGTGCGCACCACGGGGCTGACGTAGCCGAATCCGCCCACCCGAGGTCCGCCGACACCGGTTCCGACCACGGCCGGCCCCACCAGAGCATCGGTATCGGAGCGCTTCGGGTCGGAGATCAAGCCCACCGCCACCACTTTGTCCGCGGGCACCACGCCCACTCCGGTACCGATGGCTGCGGCGAGATCACCTGCCGCGTCGGCTCCCTGGCTGTAGCCGATGATGCCGAGTTTCGTTGCGCCACAACGATCGGCCATGGCCTTCAGCATCCCGCCAGCATTGGCGACGGCCTCGGCACGGGACTGCCCGTACACCTCGCCCTCCCACGGGAACGCGGTGGCGGGATACGAGACGTAGTCGGTACGGATGCCGCTACCGAGACGATCGGTGACGTCGGTGAGCATCCCCGGCTTCGGCGCGGCACCCGAACTGGTCTCCCACGTGCCCGGAATGGCCACGACGTACATCGTCGGGCAATCGCCAGGGTCTGCGGCGGCAGGCGATGCCGCTCCGACAACCAGACCGGACGCAACAGCTGCAGCGACGCCGATACCGGCGCAGATCTTCTTGACACTCATGGGGAGGGGGCCTCACTGGTCATCGAACGCTTCGTTGTTCGATCCCGACAATGCCAGGGGCCTGTGACCATCAGATGCCTACATGGTTAACGGACGTAACCGTCCGTCACACGGTTCGGCCGCCCACCCCCCGGGATCAATGTGAGTTTCAGTCGGTCCGACTGCAACAAAGCCACATTGATCCCGACGGGGGGCGACGTGAAAGCTACCGCGACCTACCGCTGCGGTGCCTGGGTGGGCACGATCGGCGACGGCAGTGCGGTCGCACCCTGCAGGAACGTGTCGACGGCGGCCGCGCAGGAGCGGCCCTCGGCGATGGCCCACACGATGAGTGACTGGCCGCGACCCATGTCACCGGCAACGAACACGCCGGGGACGTTGGTGACCCACTCGTTGGTGCGCTCGACGTTGCCGCGCTGGTTGAAGTCGACGCCCAGGTCGGTCAGTAGACCGCCCTTGTCGGGTCCGACGAATCCCATCGCGAGCAGCACCAGGTCGGCTTCGAGGGTGAATTCGCTGCCCTCGACCTTCTCGAACTTGCCGGCCTTGAACTCGACCTCGCAGGCTTCGAGTGCGGTGACCTTGCCGTCTTCGCCGACGAAACGCTCGGTGTTGACGGAGAAGACGCGTTCGCCACCCTCCTCGTGTGCCGAGGCAACCCGGTACATCAGCGGGTACGTCGGCCACGGCGTGGACGTCGCACGCTCCTCGGGCGGCCGGGCCATGATCTCGAACTGGTGCACGCTCTCGGCACCCTGACGGTGCGAGGTCCCGAGGCAGTCGGCACCGGTGTCTCCGCCGCCGATGATGACGACCTTCTTGCCCTCGGCACTGACGGGCGGCGCGGCGAAATCACCCTGCTGGACGCGGTTGGCGTGCGGCAGGAACTCCATGGCCTGGTAGATGCCGTCGAGCTCGCGGCCCTCGATGGGCAGGTCGCGCCACGCGGTGGCGCCGCCGGACAGGACCACGGCGTCGAACTGCTCGCGCAGTTCGTCGGCCGAGATGTCCACGCCCACATCGACACCGGTGCGGAAGACGGTGCCCTCGGCCTCCATCTGCGCGAGCCGACGATCGATGTGGCGCTTCTCCATCTTGAACTCGGGGATGCCGTACCGCAGCAGTCCGCCGATGCGATCGGCACGCTCGAACACCGTGACGGTGTGGCCCGCGCGGGTGAGCTGCTGCGCTGCAGCGAGTCCCGCGGGGCCGGAGCCGACGACGGCGACGGTCTTGCCGGTCAGATGCGTCGGGTAGACCGGCGTGACCCAGCCCTCCTCGAAGGCCTTGTCGATGATCTCGACCTCGACCTGCTTGATGGTGACCGGATCCTGGTTGATACCCAGCACGCACGACGCCTCGCACGGGGCGGGGCACAACCGTCCGGTGAATTCCGGGAAGTTGTTGGTGGCGTGCAACCGATCGATGCTGTCGCGCCAGCGGTCCTTGAACACCAGGTCGTTCCACTCGGGAATCAGATTCCCCAGTGGGCAGCCGTTGTGGCAGAACGGAATACCGCAGTCCATGCATCGACTCGCCTGGGTGCGCAGAGTGTCCTTCGAGAAGTCTTCGTAGACCTCTTTCCAGTCCATCAGGCGCAGGTCGACGGGCCGCCGCTTCGGTACTTCGCGAACCGTGTTCTTCAGAAATCCCTGTGGGTCACCCACGAGCTGCCTCCATGATCGCTTCGTCCACGTCCGCGCCGTTCTTCTCGGCTTCGGAGATGGCCAGCAGTACCTTCTTGTAGTCGCGAGGCATGACCTTCACGAAATGGTTCACCTGCTGTGACCAATCCGCGAGGATCCGCTCGGCCACCTCGGAGCCGGTCTGCTCCTGATGGCGAGTGACGATGTCGCGGAGCCAGGTGAACTCGTCACCCTCGAGCTCCTCGATGTCGACCAGCTCGGTGTTGAGGTTGGCCTCGAACGTCTTGTTCGGATCGAAGACGAACGCGACGCCGCCGGACATACCGGCACCGAAGTTCCGGCCCGTCGTACCCAGAATGACGACCTTGCCGCCGGTCATGTACTCGCAGCCGTGATCGCCGACGCCTTCGACGACGGCAACGGCACCGGAGTTACGAACGGCGAAACGCTCGCCGACGACACCGCGGATGAGAGCCTCGCCGCTGGTGGCGCCGAACAGGAACACGTTGCCGCCGATGATGTTGTCCTCGGCGACGAATCCCTTCGGCGCGTTCAACGACGGCCGCAGCACGAGGTGTCCACCGGACAGTCCCTTGCCGACGAAGTCGTTGGCGTCTCCGTTGAGCCGGAGCGTCATGCCGGACGGGACGAACGCGCCGAAGCTGTTTCCGGCCGAGCCGGTGAACGTGATCTCGATGGTGTCGTCCGGCAGTCCGACGCCGCCGTACGCCTTGGTGACCTCGTGCCCGAGCATCGTGCCGACGGTGCGGTTGACGTTGGTGATCTTGGACTCGAACGCGACCTTCTCGCCCTTGTCCAACGCATTGCGGCTGGCCGCGATGAGCTGCTGGTCGAGCGCCTTGTCCAGACCGTGATCCTGAACGCCTGTGTTGTACAGGTTCTGGTTCATGAACGCCGACTCGACCTCTTCGAGGATCGGCGACAGATCCAGCTTCGACGCCTTCCAGTGCTCCTTGGCCGCAGTGGTGTCCAGCAGACCCACCTGACCGACGGCCTCGTCGAGTGTGCGGAAGCCGAGCTCGGCCATGAGCTCGCGAACCTCTTCGGCGATGAACATGAAGAAGTTCTCGACGAACTCCGGCTTGCCCGCGAAACGCTTGCGCAGCAACGGGTTCTGCGTAGCGACACCGACGGGGCAGGTGTCGAGGTGGCAGACGCGCATCATGATGCAGCCCGAGACGACGAGCGGAGCGGTGGCGAAACCGAACTCCTCGCCGCCGAGCAGAGCCGCGACCATCACGTCACGTCCGGTCTTGAGCTGGCCGTCCACCTGCACGACGATGCGATCACGAAGACCGTTGAGCAGCAACGTCTGCTGCGTTTCGGCCAACCCGAGCTCCCACGGTCCACCCGCGTGCTTGACCGACGTCAGCGGCGTCGCGCCGGTGCCGCCGTCGTGGCCCGAGATGAGCACCACGTCGGCGTGCGCCTTGGACACACCCGCGGCGACCGTTCCGACGCCGACCTCGGAGACCAGCTTCACGTGGATGCGGGCCTGCGGGTTGGCGTTCTTCAGGTCGTGGATCAGCTGAGCGAGATCCTCGATCGAGTAGATGTCGTGGTGCGGCGGCGGCGAGATCAGACCGACGCCGGGCGTCGAATGCCGAACCTCGGCGACCCACGGGTACACCTTGTGCGCCGGAAGCTGGCCGCCCTCACCGGGCTTGGCTCCCTGCGCCATCTTGATCTGGATGTCGGTGCAGTTGGTCAGGTAGTGCGAGGTGACGCCGAAGCGTCCCGACGCGACCTGCTTGATGGCACTGCGTCGCCAGTCGCCGTTCTCGTCCGGCTCGAACCGCGAGACGTCCTCGCCGCCCTCACCGGAGTTCGAGCGCCCGCCGAGACGGTTCATGGCGATGGCGAGGGTCTCGTGCGCCTCGGCCGAGATGGAGCCGTAGCTCATGGCACCGGTGGAGAAACGCTTGACGATCTCACTGGCCGGCTCGACCTCGTCGATCGAAATGGCTTGCCGCTCTTCGGTCTTGAAGCGGAACAGACCGCGTAGCGACGCGAGGCGCTCGGACTGGTCGTCGACCATCTTCGTGTATTCCTTGAAGATGTCGTACTGACCGGTGCGGGTGGAGTGCTGCAGCTTGAACACCGTGTCCGGGTTGAAGAGGTGGTACTCCCCTTCCCGACGCCACTGGTATTCGCCACCGGTTTCGAGCTCGCGGTGCGCGCGCTCCTGACGGTTGTCGAGGTACGCGACCGCGTGCCGCGCTGCGACGTCGTCGGCGACCTGGTCGAGATCGATTCCGCCCAGGTGGCTGTTGAGGCCGGTGAAGTACTCGTCGACCAGTTCCTGCGAGAGGCCGATGACCTGGAACAGCTGAGCTCCGGTGTACGACGCGAGGGTCGAGATGCCCATCTTGGACATCACCTTCAGCACACCCTTGCCCGCGGCCTTGATGTAGTTGGACACCGCTTTGTCGAAGGAGATGTCGGTGAGGGAGCCGCGCTCGATCATGTCCTCGATCGACTCGAACGCCATGTACGGGTTGACCGCTGCGGCACCGAAACCGATGAGCAGAGCCATGTGGTGCACCTCGCGGGCATCACCGGCCTCGATGATCAGACCGACCTTGGTGCGGGTCTTCTCCCGGACGAGGTGATGGTGCACCGCGGAGGTGAGCAGCAGCGACGGAATCGGAGCGAGCTTCTCGCTGGACTCACGGTCCGAGAGCACGATGATCCGCGCGCCACCGGAGATGGCAGCGGACACCTGAGCGCGAATGGCCTCCAACGACTTTCGGAGACCCTCGCCACCCTCGGACACCGGGTACAGGCCGCGCACGACCACCGAGCGCAGCTCTTCCTGCGTGCCTTCGTCGTTGATGTGGACGAGCTTGGCGAGGTCGTCGTTGTGCAGGATCGGCTGCGGAAGCACGATCTGCTTGCAGCCGTCGGCACCCGGGTTGAGCAGATCGCCCTCGGGTCCGATGGTGCCGCCGAGGCTGGTGACGATCTCCTCGCGGATGGCATCGAGCGGCGGGTTGGTGACCTGCGCGAACAGCTGCGAGAAGTAGTCGAACAGCATCCGCGGGCGAGCCGACAGCACGGCGATCGGGGTATCGGTACCCATGGAACCGATGGCCTCGGCACCGGACTTCGCCATGGGCGAGACCAGCACGTTCAGTTCCTCGGTGGTGTATCCGAAGATCTGCTGACGGATGAGCACGCGGTCGTGCGGCATGTGCACGTGCGGACGCTCGGGCAGATCGTCGATCGAGGTCAAGCCCTCGTCGAGCCACTGCTGGTACGGATGCTCGGCCGCGAGCTCGTCCTTGATCTCGTCGTCGGAGACGATGCGGCCCTGCGCGGTGTCCACCAGGAACATGCGGCCGGGCTGCAGGCGAACCTTGCGGACGACCTTCGACGGATCGATGTCGAGAACGCCGACCTCGGAGGCCATGACGACCAGACCGTCGTCGGTGACCCACAGCCGGCTCGGACGCAGGCCGTTGCGGTCCAGGACCGCGCCGATGACGGTGCCGTCGGTGAAGCACACCGACGCAGGTCCGTCCCACGGCTCCATCAGCGAGGAGTGGTACTTGTAGAACGCCCGACGTGCGGGGTCCATCGACTCGTGCCGCTCCCACGCCTCGGGAATCATCATGAGCACGGCGTGCGGCAAGCTGCGTCCACCGAGGTGCAGCAGCTCGAGCACCTCGTCGAAACGTGCTGTGTCACTTGCTCCGTGGGTGACCACGGGGAAGATCTTCTCGAGCGCCTCGGAACCGCCGAACACATCGGAGGTGATGAGCGCCTCGCGAGCACGCATCCAGTTCTCGTTGCCGGTGGCGGTGTTGATCTCGCCGTTGTGGGCGACGCGTCGGAACGGATGCGCCAGCGGCCACGACGGGAACGTGTTGGTCGAGAAGCGCGAATGCACAAGTCCCAGTGCACTTTCGACACGCTCGTCCTGCAGGTCGAGGTAGAAGCCCTTGAGCTGAGGCGTGGTCAGCATGCCCTTGTAGACGAAGGTCTGCGAGGACAGTGACGGGAAGTACACGGTCTCGCGGCCGGGACCGTCCTTGCCCGCGCCCTCTTCGCCCAGTTCGTGCTCGACCCGCTTGCGGATGACGAACGCGCGACGCTCGAGTTCGAGGTCGGTGATCGACGCGTCCGGAGCCGCGAGGAACAACTGCCGGAAGGTCGGCATCGCGTCGCGCGCCAGAGCGCCGAGGGAGGAATCGTCGGTGGGAACCTCACGCCAACCGAGAATCGTCAGGCCCTCGCTGACGACGATGCGCTCGACACCCTCGCAGGCGCGTGCTGCGTCGCTGCGGCCCTGCGGAAGAAACGCGACACCGGTTGCGTACGCGCCGGGCGCGGGAAGCTCGAAATCTACGACGGCGCGGAAGAACGCGTCCGGAACCTGGATCAGAATGCCTGCACCGTCACCGGTGTTCGGTTCGGAGCCGGCAGCACCGCGGTGCTCGAGGTTGACCAGCGCGGTGATCGCCTTCTCGACGATGTCGCGACTGCGTCGACCGTGCATGTCCACCACGAACGCGACACCACAGGAGTCGTGTTCGTTGGCGGGATCGTAGAGGCCTTGCGGGCCCGGAGTGTGCTTCATACCTAGCCTTCGGATAAGTCCAGCCTTGATACTCGTCGGCGACGGTGTGGTGTAACCGGCTGCACGAACGGCCTGCGGTGCGTCCTCGCCGTTGAAGCTGCACCTGTCGATCGTCGACGCTTTCCTCTGCACGAGCAGGTGGGCGCGTGGTAGAAAATGGGTCGTGGCGGATCCGGCCGTGGTGAGGCCGATCCAACTACGAACGATAAGTCAGTACCTGGGTGCCACCGCAAATAAGGTAAACCTATTACGGGCTTTCACCTGCGAATTTCCGGATACGAGACGTCCTCGGGACCGGGTCTCGGACACCCGCGCCGACATCGGCCGAGAATCACACGCCTGTAAGACGATTCGAGGAAAAGGGCCGGAAAAACTACTGGCCGCAGCGATCGAATCAGCTGCGGCCAGTGTGGTGGGCGGAGGGGGACTTGAACCCCCACGTCCCGAAGGACACTGGCACCTGAAGCCAGCGCGTCTGCCATTCCGCCACCCGCCCGGGTGACGGCGAGAACACTAACACGCACCATGCCGCGCTCGAAAATCGCCGCGTCGAGGTGCCGTGAGCCGACGGCGGCGGGCAGTCCCCGTCGGCGGCACCGTATATCATGCTTGGAGCGCGACCTCGTGATGACACGCGGCTGTCGCGACCTGCACACCAGCAGGCACCACACGGTGGAAGAACACAGTGAGAGGAGGGGTCACGATGGGCATCGTTCAGCGTTTCGAACGCAAGCTCCAGGGCGCTGTCGGCGACGTCTTCGCCCGCGTGTTCGGCGGGGGCGTCGTACCGGCGGAGGTGGAGGCAGCGCTCCGGCAGGAAGCGTCGGACCTGGTTCGGCCCCTGGACGGCGGGCACCTCCTGGCACCCAACAGCTACGTGATCACCATCAACAGCTCGGACCACGCCGAACTCGCCGGTGACCGCGAACTGACGGTCAAGGCGTTCTCGCGTCACCTCGACGATTACATCCGCGATCAAGGCTGGCAGACCTACGGCGACGTGGTGGTTCGCTTCGAGCCGTCGCCCACCCTTCACACCGGACAGTTCCGTGCCAGTGGCTCGGTCGATCCCGATGTGGGACGATCGGCGACTGCTGCACGGAACGAGTCCCCGCAGCAGGGCGCGTCGGCACAAGCAGCACCGAGTCCCGTCCCTTCAGCTACGCAGCGACCGTCTGCCCCACCGATGTCGACACCAGGAGCCGGCCACATGACGCAGAACCCAGGCTACGACCCGCAGCGCGACCCCGCGGACGGTCATCGTCCCGATCCGCGCGCGCGCAACGGTTACGCCGGTGGCCAGGATCCGCGCTACCCAGCACGTGAGCAGAACGGCTACGACGCCCAGGCCTACGCGCCTGCCGAGCACGATCCGCGCTACGACCAGCAGCCGTACAACGGCCAGGGCTACGACGAGCAGCCGTACCCCGAGCAGGGTCAGGCCTACAGCGCAGCCGGCCAGGAACAGGGCTACGACCCGCACGCCTACGGCAACCCCAGCGGCCAGGATCAGGGGTACGACGCCCAGGGTTACAACGCGCAGGGTTACGACGCCCACGGCTACAACGCGCAGGGTTACGACGCTCAGGGCTACCAGTACAGCGGTGCCGACAGTGCTGCGTACTCCGAGGCCCCCTATCAGGAGCAGGCGTACAACGACCCGTCCGGTCGCTACGCCGAGCCCCAGGCCGCCGGATATCAGCAGCCCGGCTACCAGCAGCCCGGCTACGACTACCCGCCTTCCCCGGCCGCCTACGGTCGCGGCTACCCGCAGCAGGGCGCGGGCGATCGCGGTGACGGGTACGGCTACGACCAGCCCGCCTCGTACGCAGCTCGCAGTCAGGCGCTGGCCGCGACGCTGCAGCTCGAAGACGGCAGCGGCCGCTACTTCCAGCTTCGTGACGGTCAGAACATCATCGGCCGTGGTCAGGACGCACAGTTCCGACTCCCCGACACCGGCGTTTCGCGTCGACACATCGAGATCCGGTGGGACGGCCGCGTGGCCATGCTCTCCGATCTGGGTTCCACCAACGGCACCACCGTCAACGGCGCTCCGGTGCAGGACTGGCAACTGGCCGACGGCGACGTCATTCGGGCCGGCCACTCCGAAATTCTGGTCCGGATCGTCTGACGATCTTTCGTGGGCTCGGGTGGCGGTTCGACTCGTACTCTCGCCGACCCGTATGTCGTCCACACGAGCTGCTTGACCCTATGATGCTGCGAGGCAACCATGTCTGCCGCGCCGCGGCTTTTCGCGTGGGCGGGATGCAGGTCGATTGCGAAGGAGGAGGTGAATCGTCGTGCAGGGATTGATTCTGCAACTGACAAGGGCGGGCTTCCTGCTGTTGTTGTGGTTCTTCGTCTGGGCCGTCCTTCGCACCTTGCGCAGCGACATCTACGCGGCCGCAGGCATGCGAGTGCCTGCTCGCTACTCCGGCGGCTCGAAAGTTCTTCCGTCGTTCAACAAGCAGAAGGTGGCCAAGTACCTCGTGGTGACCCAGGGCGGTCTCGCCGGAACGCGTATCTCGCTCGGAACGCAGCCCGTCCTCATCGGACGCGCGGACGACTCCACTCTCGTTCTGACAGACGACTACTCGTCGACGCGGCATGCGCGCATCTCGCCCCGCGGCGGTGACTGGTACGTCGAGGACCTCGGTTCGACCAACGGCACCTACCTCGACCGCGCGAAGGTGACCACCGCCGTTCGCGTGCCCCTGGGAACCCCTGTCCGCGTCGGCAAGACCGTGATCGAGTTGCGCCCGTGACCCTCGTCCTTCGCTACGCCGCCCGCAGTGATCGCGGTCTGGTTCGATCCAACAACGAGGACTCCGTGTACGCCGGGGCTCGCCTACTGGCGCTGGCCGACGGTATGGGCGGTCACGCGGCCGGTGAAGTGGCCTCGCAGTTGATGATCGCCGCATTGGCTCATCTCGACGACGACGAGCCCGGCGAAGATCTGCTGGGCAAACTGGAGGCAGCAACCCGCGAAGGCAACGCGTCCATCGCAGATCAGGTCGAGGACGAACCCGAGCTCGACGGCATGGGAACCACGCTGACCGCAATCCTGTTCGCGGGCAAGCGAATCGGACTGGTACACATCGGCGACTCACGTGCGTACATGCTGCGCGACGGCTCGCTCACCCAGATCACTCGCGACGACACCTTCGTCCAGTCACTCGTCGACGAGGGCCGCATCACCGCCGAACAGGCGCACACGCACCCGCAACGTTCCTTGATCATGCGTGCCCTCACCGGCAACGAGATCGAGCCGACGCTCACCGTTCGGGAAGTACGTGCAGGCGACCGCTACCTGCTGTGCTCCGACGGCCTCTCGGACGTCGTCAGCGACGAAACCATCGAGAACACCATGAACGAGGGCGAGACGGGCCCGTGCGCCGATCGCCTGATCGAACTCGCGCTGCGCAGCGGCGGACCCGACAACGTGACGGTCGTCGTCGCCGACGTGATCGACCTCGACTACGGACAGAGCCACCCCATCCTCGGCGGTGCCGCCAGCACCGAGGACGAGGAAGACGCCCCTCCGCCCAACACCGCAGCCGGACGCGCCGCCGCGATGCGGCCACCGCGTACGACGCCCAAGCGCGTCACCAGCCCGGTCGTCACGCCCGAGAAGAAGTCGCACAAACTGCGCTGGACGTTGATCGCCCTGACCCTGGTGGTACTCGCGGCAATCGGTGCGCTCGTTGCCAATTCGATCATCAGAGGCAACTACTACGTCGGTGCCGACAACAGCAAGGTGACCGTGCTGAGGGGCCTTCCCGGCTCGGTACTGGGCTACTCGCTGCAGAGCGTGGAACTGATCGGCTGCCTCGACGACGACGGAGCCGTCACGCTGACCGCTCCGGATGCCGCTCCGGCCGATTGCGTTCCGTTCGAGATCGACGACCTTCTGCCTGCCGCGCGCGAGCAGGTCACGGCCGGCTTGCCGTCCGGATCTCTCGACGACGCGCGCGGTCAGGTCGAGCGGTTGGCCTCCGGTGACCTGCTCCAGGTGTGCGAGACCGAGCCGGTCGTCACCACGACTGTCGAACCGACTCCGACGACGATCATCCCGCCGCCCGGAGTTCCGTTGCCCCCGGCTGCGGAGCCCGTTCCCGAGGCGGCACCGACCACCACTGCGGTACCGACACCGACGGTCCCGCAGATTCCCGGTCAGAACTGCAGGACCGGTACTCGATGAGTTCGAATCCGTCCGCCGGAGGGTCCTTTCCGAGTCCACCCGAAGGATTCGCGCCTGCACCGATTCAATCGAACCGGCGCGGCGTCGAGCTGCTTCTTCTCGGTGCCGCGGTCCTGATCACCACGATCTCGTTGGTACTGGTCGAAGCCAGTCAGGAACAGACCATCACCTGGGATCTGGCGAAGTACGCGGTGGCCTATCTCGCGTTGATGACGGTGGCGCACCTGGCCGTGCGACGCTTTGCGCCCTACGCGGATCCGCTGCTGCTGCCGATCGTGGCGCTGCTCAACGGGCTCGGTCTGGTGCTCATTCACCGTCTCGACCTGGCCGACGAGCAGCAGGCTCAGTATCTCGGAAACCCCATTCCGTCGCCCGACGCCAACCAGCAGGTGCTCTGGACGACGCTGGCCATCGCCGGTTTCGTCGCTCTGCTCGTGCTGCTGCGTGATTACCGCACCCTGGCTCGCTACGGCTACACCGTCGGTCTCGCCGGACTGGTGCTCCTGGCCATCCCGGCAATGCTGCCGTCGGCCTTCTCCGAGGTCAACGGATCGAAGATCTGGATTCGGCTGCCCGGCTTCAGTATTCAGCCCGGGGAGTTCGCGAAGATTCTGCTGCTCATCTTCTTCGCATCGTTGCTGGTCGCCAAGCGGGAACTGTTCACCGTCGCCGGCAAGCACTTCCTCGGAATGGACTTCCCGCGGGCACGCGATCTGGGGCCGATCCTGGTGGTGTGGATCGTCTCCGTCGGCGTGCTGGTGTTCGAGAAGGACCTCGGTACGTCGCTGCTGATCTTCGGAACCGTCCTGGTGATGATCTACATCGCCACCGAACGCGTCGGCTGGTTGATCATCGGTTTCGGACTGCTGCTCGTCGGATTCCTCTTCGCATATCAGGTGTTCGGCCACGTCAAGATCCGCACCGACACCTGGCTGCGACCGTTCGACGACTACAACGACACCGGCTACCAGATCGTCCAGTCGATGTTCAGCTTCGCCACGGGCGGGTTGGCGGGTACCGGGCTCGGTAGTGGTCGGCCCTCCCAGGTGCCGTTCGCCAAGACGGACTTCATCATTGCGACGGTCGGCGAAGAGCTCGGCCTCATCGGCCTGACCGCGGTCCTGATCCTGTACTTGCTGTTCATCATTCGCGGTATGCGTACCGCGCTGGCCGTTCGCGACAGCTTCGGCAAACTGCTCGCTGCGGGATTGTCGTTCACCATTGCCATCCAGCTGTTCGTCGTCGTCGGCGGCGTCACCAAACTCATCCCACTCACCGGCCTCACCACGCCCTATCTGTCCTACGGAGGATCGTCGCTTCTCGCCAACTACCTGCTCCTCGCGCTGCTGATCAAGATCTCCGACGCAGCCCGTGAGCCGGCAAAGCCCAAGAAGAAGCCCGCCCCCGCAGCGCCCATCGCGGAGGCACCCACCGAGATGGTGAAGCGCGCATGAACACTCCCCTGCGCCGCGTGTCCATCGCCGTGATGGTCATGGTCGTGGCACTGCTCGCCAATGCCACTTACCTCCAGGTCATCAAGGCCGACGATCTGCGCACCGACCCGAGGAACTCACGGGTACTGCTCGACGAGTACTCCCGCCAGCGCGGTCAGATCTCGGCAGGCGGCCAGGTGCTCGCATCCTCGGTCCCCACCGACGACCGCTACAAGTACCTGCGCACCTACCCCCAGAATTCGATCTCCCCGGCCAGCCCGCAGGCCAACGCGCCGATCACCGGCTACTACTCGATGCTGTACTCGAGCAGCGGCCTCGAACGCGCCGAGGACCCCGTACTCAACGGATCCGACGACCGGCTCTTCGGTGGACGACTGTTCGACCTCATCTCCGGCCGAGACCCCCGCGGCGGCAACGTCGTCACCACCATCGACCCCGTCGTTCAGCAGGTCGCGTACGACCAGCTGACCGCCAAGGGATACACCGGCTCGGTAGTGGCCCTCGACCCGGCCACCGGCAACATCCTCGCCATGGCCAGCACCCCCAGCTACGACCCGAACCTGCTGGCCAGCCACGACGGCAGCACCACCACCGCGGCATGGGAGAACCTGAGCAACGATCCCGAGAAGCCGATGGTCAACCGGGCGATCTCGCAGACCTACCCACCCGGATCGACGTTCAAGGTGATCACCACCGCAGCCGCACTCGAAGCGGGCGCCACACCGGACGATCAACTCACGGCCGCGTCGAACATCACGTTGCCGGGAACCTCGACGACGCTGGAGAACTACAACGGTTCGACGTGCGGCGGTGGCCAGACGGCAACGCTGCGTGAAGCGTTCGCACGCTCGTGCAACACCGCCTTCGTCGAGCTCGGCGTCGACACCGGGGTGGACAGGATGCGCGAGACCTCCGCGGCCTTCGGCATCGGTGAGGACACGACCATTCCGCTCACCGTCGCCGACAGCACCATCGGACCCATCGACGACGACGCCGCCCTCGGCCAATCCAGCATCGGCCAGCGCGACGTGGCGTTGACCCCGCTGCAGGACGCCGTCATCGCCGCCACGGTCGCCAACGGCGGCGTGCGGATGGCCCCGAACCTGGTGCAGCAGCTGCAATCTCCCGACCTGTCCGACCTGTCGAGCTACCAGCCGAAGGCCATGGGCGAGGCGATCAGCTCGGCCACCGCGGCGACACTGACCGACCTGATGATCGGCTCCGAGAACAACACCAGCGGCGAGGGCAAGATCCCCGGGGTCCAGATCGCATCGAAAACCGGTACCGCAGAACATGGTTCCGACCCGCGCAACACCCCGCCGCATGCCTGGTACATCGGATTCGCACCCGCCGAGGATCCCAAGGTCGCCATTGCCGTCATCGTCGAGGACGGCGGCGATCGAGCCCTCGCCGCGACCGGTGGATCCGTGGCCGCACCCATCGGGCGCGCCGTCATCGCAGCCGCATTGCAGGGGAGGTGACCTGAAGTGCCACTGAGCAACGGAGCTGTCATCGCGCAGCGCTATCGACTTCTGCGTCTCATCGCCACCGGCGGCATGGGCCAGGTGTGGGAAGCGATGGACAACCGCCTCGATCGCCGTGTCGCGGTCAAGGTACTCAAGGCCGAGTTCTCCGAGGACCCGGAATTCCTGCAGCGCTTCAGGTTCGAGGCACGCACCACCGCGCAGCTGAACTATCCAGGAATCGCCGGCGTCTACGACTACGGCGAGACCCGCGACGGCGCGGGCGAATCACTGGCCTACCTGGTGATGGAACTGGTCAACGGTGAGCCGCTCAACGCCGTTCTCGGTCGCATGTCCCGGTTGCCGCTCGGCCATGCCCTCGACATGCTCGAGCAGACCGGCCGTTCGCTGCAGATCGCGCACACCGCAGGCGTCGTCCACCGCGACGTCAAACCGGGCAACATCCTGATCACCCCCACCGGCCAGGTCAAGATCACCGACTTCGGCATCGCCAAAGCCGTCGACGCATCCCCGGTGACCAAGACCGGAATGGTCATGGGCACAGCGCAGTACATCGCCCCCGAGCAGGCACTCGGCGAGGAGGCCACTTCGGCTTCCGACGTCTACTCGCTCGGAGTCGTCGGATACGAAGTACTCGCGGGCACGCGGCCCTTCGTGGGCGACGGTGCGCTGACCGTGGCCATGAAGCACGTTCGCGAAACGCCGGCCCCCATGCCACTCGACCTGCCTCCCGCCGTACGCGAACTCATCGAGATCACGATGGTGAAGGACCCGGCCGCGCGCTACGCCAACGGTGGCGAATTCGCCGACGCCGTCGCCGCGGTCCGAGCCGGCCGTCGCCCGCCTGCGCCCGGAAACTCCCGCGGTTCGGGCACCGGCAGGGTCATGATGCCGGGCGTCGTGCCCAGCCCGCAGCCGCCGTCGAGCACCCAGATGATGCCGACGTCGCAGCGCGAGTACCGCGGACCGGCCACCGGAACGGCTGCGGCCGCCGTACCCGAGACCACCGGAATGTCGTCGGCGCAGAAGGCCCTCGCCTGGGGCGGCGCCGGACTGCTGCTGCTGGCCATCCTCATCGGCGGTTACGTGCTGTTGACCGGGGGCAGGGACGACACGCCGACGCCGTTCGTGCCGCCGACCACGACCACCACGCAGCCGACCACCACCACGACCACGACGACCGAACCCACGACGACCACCGAAGAAACCACCACCACCGAAGAACCCACGACGACCACGACGACGACCACCACGGAGGAGCCGACGACCACCGAGGAAACCACGACCACCTCGGCGGAGCCCACCGAGACGACGACCAGACGTCCGCTGATCGAGATTCCATTCCAGCAAGATCCACAAGGACAACGATGACGACTCCCCGTACGCTCTCCTCTCGCTACGAGCTGGGCGAGATACTCGGATTCGGCGGCATGTCCGAGGTTCATCTGGCACGTGACACTCGGCTGGACCGCGACGTCGCCATCAAGGTTCTGCGCGCCGATCTTGCTCGCGACCCCACGTTCTACCTGCGGTTCCGCCGCGAAGCCCAGAACGCGGCCGCACTGAACCACCCGGCCATCGTCGCCGTGTACGACACCGGTGAAGCCGAGACCGAAGCCGGTCCGCTCCCGTTCATCGTCATGGAGTACGTCGACGGCGACACCCTCCGCGACATCGTGCGCGCCGAAGGGCCCATGGCACCGCGTCGAGCCATGGAGGTCATCGCCGACGTCTGTGCTGCACTCGATTTCAGCCACCGCAACGGCATCGTGCACCGCGACGTCAAACCCGCGAACATCATGATCAACAACGCGGGCGCAGTGAAGGTGATGGACTTCGGCATCGCGCGCGCCATCGCCGATTCCTCGTCGCCGATGACTCAGACGGCCGCCGTCATCGGAACCGCGCAGTACCTCTCGCCCGAGCAGGCTCGCGGCGAGCAGGTCGACGCTCGATCGGACGTCTACTCGCTCGGCTGTGTGCTGTTCGAGATCCTCACCGGTGAGCCCCCGTTCAAGGGTGATTCCCCGGTCGCGGTCGCCTATCAGCACGTGCGCGAGGATCCTCAGCTGCCGTCGCTGGTCAACGACACGGTGCCGCGTGAACTCGACTCGATCATCCTCAAGGCGATGGCCAAGAATCCCGCCAACCGCTACCAGAGCGCCGCCGAGATGCGCACCGACTTGGTCCGGGTGCTCGGTGGTCAACGTCCGAGCGCCCCGATGGTCATGAACGACGAGGACCGCACCACGATTCTCGGATCGGTCGATTCGCGGCAGGCAGACTTCTCCGGCACGGACAAGCCGGCCGCTGCAGCCACCGGCGCACCCCGCCCGTCGAGGCACACCGAACCCGACAACGAACCCAGGAGCCGTCGGGGCCTGAAGATCGCGCTGATCTCCGCGGCGTCGATCATCGTCGTCGCGATCGTCGGAGCATTCCTGTGGTCCCTCGGTCCCGGAGCGGAGCCCACGTCCGTCACCGTGCCGTCCGTCGCAGGCCTCGTCGCTGACGAGGCCCAGCGGGAACTCGAGAATGTCGGCCTGCGCGTCACCGTGCAGGAGAGGCCGGATGCGTCGGTTCCCGAGGGTTCCGCGATCGGCACCAACCCCGCCGCGGGGTCGCAGACCGAATCACCCGGGGACATCCAACTCGACGTCTCCTCGGGCCCCCAGCAGGTGCAGGTGCCGCGACTGACCGGACGAACGCAACAGGAGGCGTCGGACGCCTTGAACGAGGTGGGCCTTCAACTCGATCCCACCGTCGCCCGGGCACCGTCCACGCCGGAGAACCTCGACAGGGTCGTCGAACAGAACCCGTCCTCGGGCGTGAGCATGAACGCCGACTCGCAGGTTCGCATCACGCTCGGTTCCGGCCCGGCGCAGGTACGGATGCCCAACGTCGTCGGCCAGCTCGTCGACGTTGCGCAGCCGAACGTGGCGGGTGCCGGTCTCCGCGTCCAGATCGAGAACATCGACTCCAGTCAGCCGGTGGGACAGGTCGTCTCGACGGACCCCGCCGGTGGTGCCAACGTCGCCGAGAACACGGTCGTGACATTGCGCGTGTCGAACGGAGACAAGATCCCGATGCCGGACCTGGCCGGACTCACCGAAGCTCAGGCTCTGACAGCACTGGAATCGGCAGGATGGACCGGAACCGCGTCGGACCTGTCGACGTCGAGGCAATCGACGCTCGACCCACTGATGGTCGGCCGCATCGTGAACCAGACTCAGCCGGCAGGCTCGGAGATCAGCAAGTCCGACACCATCACCGTGAGTATCGGGGCGCTGGGTATTCCGACCGGCTAGACGCCTCGGGTCGAGCTCAGGCGAACGCCTCGGCGACCTGAGCTTCGAGCTTGGCGACGAGACCGGGGTCGGTGGGCATTCCGCAGACGGTCAGCCAGTTCGCCAACATGCGGTGTCCGCCCTCGGTGAGGATGGACTCCGGGTGGAACTGGACGCCGTGAATCGGTAGCTCGGTGTGCCTCATCGCCATGACCAGACCGGATTCGGTGCGTCCGATGATCTCGAGTTCGGCCGGGATGGTGTCCTCCCGGACGGTCAGCGAGTGGTAGCGAGTGGCGGTGAAGGGCTCGTTCATGCCCTCGAGAACTCCGACGCCCGAATGGTGCACCAGACTCGTCTTGCCGTGTAGCAGTTCCGGGGCCTTCTCGACGGTGGCACCGAAGGCCGCGCCGATCGCCTGGTGGCCCAGACAGACCCCGAGCAGGGGCGTCTTCGTGCGGGCGCTGGCCGAGACCAGATCCATCGTGGCACCTGCGCGCTGCGGCGTGCCCGGTCCCGGACTGAGCAGAATGCCGTCGAACCGGGCCGCGACGGCATCGCGATCGGTGAGGCGCTCGTCGTCGTTGCGCCAGACCTCGACGTCGGCATTCAACTGACCCAGGTACTGGACGAGGTTGAAGACGAAGCTGTCGTAGTTGTCGACGACGAGAATACGCATGTGGACAGCGTACTCAGCGAGGCTGTGCATACCGCATGCGCACCGATTCGGAGTACGCGGGCACCGAGACGTCCTCGGACACCGCGACGTCGTAGCGGAGGCCGTATCTCAGCGCGTACTGCTCGTACAACCGCACACCCGGCTCGTTCTTCAACGCCGCGCGCAGCCGATCCGAATCCCCGATCGCCGTCATCACGTACGGCGGACTGTACGTACGCCCGCCGAGCAGAAGGGTGTTCCCGATGCAGCGCGGAGCCGACGAGGCCACCAACCGTTGATCTTGCATCGCGATCGCCGACGCTCCACCGGCCCACAACGCGTTGAGCACGCTCTGAACATCGACCTGATGAACCACCAGATCGTCGACGGATGCATCGGACGCGTACGAGCCGTCCGGTTTACGGGGAGCGTCCGCCATCGTGACGGTCACACCCCCGCCGGACGCGGCCTCGCGGCCCGCCGCGTCGGCCAGGGAATCGATCCGGGCCAGTGCGTCGGCGACGTCGGTGTCGACGGACGCGGTTCGCTGCTGAATGGTGTCCACTTGCTGCTCGAGCGTGTCCCTGCTGCGCTCGGCCTCCACACTGCTGCTCTGAGCTGCATCGACGAGGTCGGCCAGTCTGGTGGTGTCCCCTCCACGGAGTTCGGCACCGTCGGACACGTGTCTGGTGGTACCGAGCAGCAGACCGACGACAGCGCACACCGCGACGGCGAGCACCCACCAACGAGTGTCGGCGGGGGCAGTCGATCGTCGTGTCACGGGTGCTCGCAATTTGTCCGGTGGGTCGGTGCTGGGCTCACCTGCGTTAGCGTGTACAGCAACCGGGTCGGTGACCGTCACGGTCCTTCAGGCGACAATAGCCTGGGGACGCGCGGCACCCGTCGATCCACAGGTTCCGATCGTCAGTTGTCCACAGGTACGGCCGCAGTGCCGCGGGCCGTCACGAACGCGAAGAGGAAGCAATGCCGAAGTCGAAGGTACGGAAGAAGAACGACTACACGATCAACCCGGCGAACCGTACGCCGGTCAAGGTCAACGCCGGACCGTCACCGGTCTGGTACGTGGTGCTGATGCTGGGATTCATGCTGGTCGGGCTGCTGTGGCTGATCGTCTACTACCTGGCTTCCGAGGACATCGCCTTCATCGGAAATCTCGGCGCCTACAACTTCCTGATCGGCTTCGGCTTCATGGTCGTCGGACTCGTCATGACCATGCGGTGGCGCTGAGAACCTGCCGAGTTACATCGATGTCATTCATCCCCAATGTGGATAAACCCTGTGGATAACTCTGAAAACGATCCACAGGGTGTGTACGAACAGCGATGGGCGACGCCCCTCATCGCCGTCGCAGCCCTGGTCGCAGGCGGAATCGCCCTCGGAATCGGTGCCGCACTCTCCTCCACCGACGCAGCCGGAACATTCCTCGTCGGACTCGCCGCCGTCGGAATGTGGATCATCGCCGCACTCGCCGCCGCACAACGCCCACGACTGGCCATCACCCACGACGGAACTCTGGTGATGAAACGCCTCGGCGGCCTACGCACGTACACCCGCAACGACATCGTGCGCGTCAAAATTGTGAAATACCCACGCCTCGGCCGACGCGTACCGATGCTCGAACTCGACATCCGCCCACCCGGCGAAGACGACGATCGACTGATCATCTTCGGCAGATGGGACCTCGGAACCGATCCCCGAGACGTATACGACGCACTCGAAACCCACGGCTTGGTGCCTCGAAACACCTGACCGTGCGGCCCCCCCGTGGTTACTCAATGTGACATTCAGTGGACTTTTCGGGGGTCAATGTCACATCGAGTGGACTAGCTAGAGGCCCATCTGGGCGCGCAGGTCGAGTACACGGATGGCGATGATGCCCAGGGACACCAGAGCGACGGCGATGACCGAGAGCCATGCCATGGACAGGCCGGCCCTGGTTCGTTGTAGTCCCGTGTCTCGGGTTCGGTTGGACAAGAACACCAGACCGGCGGTGGCGGCGGCTCCGGCGACGAGTCCGCCCATATGTCCCCACAGCGAGATGCTGGGGATCGAGATGCTGATGAAGATGTTCACCGCGATGATGACGAGGATGGGTGCCGGGCTTCGCTTGAGCCGCAGCAGGATGACGGCCTGTGCGCCCAGTAGACCGAAGACTGCACCGGACGCGCCGACGGTGAGCGTCAGTGGGTTCTCCAGCAGCATCACCGACGCGCTTCCTCCGAGCAAGGAGAGGAAGTAGACGACCAGGTAGCGGGTTCGACCGAGCACGAGTTCGACGTCACGGCCGATGATGTACAGCGCGAACATGTTCACGAGCAGGTGGATCGGCCCGTAGTGAACGAAACCGCTACCGATCAGCCGGAACACGTCGCCGTCGGCGACGAGCAGGCTGTTGAGAGCCCAACCGCGGGCGAGCTCGGATCCGGAAGTGTTGTTCATCGGATCGCCGGACTGCGCCACCGTGATGGCATAGACGATCACGTTGACGGCGATCAGGGCGTAGGTCAGCGGAGTCTTGGCGGATCGTGCCATCGGCGCACCGGCGACGGTCTGCGCAGTGCGGACGTTCTTGTTGCCTTCTCGCACGCAGTCGACACAGTGCTGTCCGACCGCGGCGGCCTGCAGACATTGCGGGCACGCGGGCCTGCCGCAGCGCGAGCAGGCCAGGCCGGTGGGGCGATCGGGATGTCGGACGCACACCGACTGGGGTGGGTTGGGCTGGTCGCCGTACGCGCCACCCCAGCCGGGGTTCGTCATCTTGTCGAAAGTCCTTCGGTCAGATCAAGCGATGGTGACGTTGTTGATGACGACCTCGTCCACCGGACGATCTCCGCGGCCGACCGGCGTGCTCGAGATCGCGTCGACGACCTTCTTCGACGCCTCGTCGGTGACCTCACCGAAGATGGAGTGCTTGCGGTTGAGGTGCGGGGTCTTGCCGGTGGTGATGAAGAACTGCGAGCCGTTGGTGCCGGGGCCGGCATTTGCCATGGCCAGCAGGTACGGGCGATCGAAGGAGAGCTCCGGGTGGAACTCGTCCTCGAACTTGTAGCCCGGTCCGCCTGCACCGGTGCCGGTGGGGTCGCCGCCCTGGATCATGAAGCCGTCGATGACGCGGTGGAAGACCGCGCCGTCGTAGAACGGTCCGGTCTTGGCACCCGACGCGTTCTGAGTCGTGTACTCCTTGGATCCGTCCGCGAGACCGACGAAGTTCGCGACGGTCTTGGGGGCGTGATTGCCGAACAGTTCGATGACGATATCGCCGCGGTTGGTGTGCAGCGTGGCCGTTTGGGTCTTGTTTGGTGAAGTCACGCCCTCCATCGTGCCATCTCGGGTGATCGGGCAGTTCACAACGGGCGTCGAGTCGGGTGTATCGGGAGGGTTCAGCGGGGCCGTGTTGTGGAACAGTGAGGGTATGACGAGCACAACGAAGCCCGACCAGGGTCGGTCGACCACAGGTACCGCAGCGTCCGCCCTGCTCGGCGCCGCCTCCGCCGCGAGCAAGGGCCCGGCCGGAGTCGGCCTGCTGCTGGCCAAACAGGGTTACGGACTGGCCCGCAAGCAGGCTGCGCAGCGGCGGGCAGTGACCGCGGAGCGTATCGCCGAAGCGAATCGCACCCGAGAGCTCGTCACGGTCGACTCGGGATCACGTAGGACCCGGCGAGTTCTGGTGTTCGGTGCCGTTGCTGCCGTTGTGGGAGGTGTCGTGTTCTTCCTCGGCCGTCGTCGCAACGAGGTGCCGCCGCCCGCCGATGTCCCGCCGAGCCTGACCGACTACGACGACACGTCGTCATAGGTACAGCACCTTCTGCAGTAGGTCGAACAGACCCGGCCTGGTTCTGATCACGGCCTCCGCGCTGCGGTCGGCGACGACCAGTGCCGTGTTGTCGCCGCTGGCGGAGCCCTCGGTGAGATAGTCGCTGTGCCCGATCGAGCGGCCGGCACTGTCGGATTGCTCCGTGGACAGCAGAGTGACTCCGTCCAGCGCCCCTGGATCGCGGCCTAATGCACCCAGGTCGGCGACGATGTCGCCCGTGGCCTCCGCCGCGAAGACGTGTCCGACGGGAATCTGGAGATCTGCGAGGCTGTGTGTGCCGAGTCCCGGTGAACCGAGAGCCACGAAATCGTCGACCCCGGTGTCGTCTCGAAGAGCAGTTGCCGCGGTGAGCGATCCGTACGAGTGGGCCAACACCGACAGATGCGGATCGCTCGCCCGTGCAGCGTCGAGACCGTTCAGGAACGGGATCAACCGATCCGCTCCTGCCTGCGCAGCCGCACTCGAGGCCACGGTCCGGTCCGGATCGAGCAAGCTCCAACCGAGCTGAGGTGCCTGGTAGTCCAGCCATGTCACCGCAGCCGCAGACTGCGCCGGATCTTGCGAAACAAGCTGCTGCACAGTGTTTTTGATGTTCTCCATGTCGCCGTCGTAGCGGGGAAGGTTTCCGTGCACGGTAGAGCCGAGACCGGGCACGAAGACGGCGACATGGGTCGCCGTGTCGACATCTCCCACCGCGACGGCCGCCATCGTCTCCTCGTACGAGGAATTGTCGAGGACCAGGAGCTGCCGAGCCCCCAGCGCCAGCGTCGCGTCGATCGCATCGAGTGCTGCCAACCGAGTGCGCGTTTGTTCGAGCCCGGCGTCGGCGTCGCTGAAAATTCCGCCGAACACTTTGTCGGACAACTCTTTCTGTAGTTCGACTTCGACGGCGCGAAGGCGGACACGCTCTGCGGCCAACACCCGGCGGTTGGCGCTGTCACGCACCCGACCCGGCAGGCCGTCGAGATTGCCGATCAGCGCCGGCTGTTCGACCAGCAACCTGGTACGGGCTGCAGTCGAGAGTGCGCTCCAGAAAGCAGCGTTGGCCGCCGGTGTGCCGTCGCGCGGCACCCAAGCCGCAACTGCCGTCGCAACGGAGGCTGCGGAGGTTCCCCCGACGAGGCGTCGGGCAAGGATGTCGTCGAAATCCGTGGCCGTACGAATCAGCTGTGCGATTCGTTCGGCGAGCTCCTCACGGCACCGCCGTCGCTCGCGCATCGTCGACCACAAGTCCACCAGCGCAACCGAATACGACGCTGCAAGGTCGAACACCGAGCCGTCGGATGCGACCGCGAATCGCTCCTCCGCCGCCGTCCGCTCCACCGAGCGAAGCGCAGCGACCAAGCCGGCCATGTCGATCGAGGCATCCGCGGTGCATGTCGCGATCCGAAGCAACTCGGCTGCGGCGTCTGCCAGATCCGACCGGATACGTCTCATCGCCGCCCGCGCAGCCTCGGCCGCGGGACCGGCCCAGCCGTCTCCCACGATGTCGTCGGTGACCGAGTCGTGCACGGTGGCCACCTCCCGCCACCGGTGCATCAGGCTGTCGGACGCCGCTACCAGCACGCGGCTGTCCCAAGATCTGAATTCGTCCAGAGTGACCATCGCGTATCCCCCGCAGCATCGTCGTTTCCGACGAGTCAACGCGAGAAAAGCACCGCGTCGGGAAATCTATCCCCAGCCTGTGGATCAAATCTGGGGATCAACGATGCGTCGAGTGACGATCACTGCGCAATTCTGCGAATGGGGCCGCTGTAACCGGCGTCGGGATCGGACGGCCGACTGGTCCTCGGCGGCCTGCTTCGCTTTGCCCGGTACAGATCGGCGTCGGCTGCCCGATATATCTCACCCCAGCGGCGACCCGCGGGCATGCAGGCCAATCCCACGCTCCACTCCGCGCGGTGAGCCCGACGCAGACGCTCGATGATCTGCCAGGCCTCCTTCTCGAGAACCCCGGGCATGAACAGCACGAACTCGTCTCCACCGAGCCGACCCAGAACATCCCGTTTGGTCAGCTGACCCTTCCAGGCCTTCGAGACGCGAGTGAGCAGGACGTCACCGGCAATGTGGCCGTACTCGTCGTTGATCTCCTTGAAATTGTCGAGATCGAGCACTGCGAGGCTGACCGACAATCCGCGAGTCGCGCACGCCGGCAACATCTTCTCGATCTTGGATTCGAACCCGAACCTGTTGAGCAGACCGGTCAAAGCATCGTGCGTCGCGGAATAGCGCATTCGGCGCGCGAAGACACCGAAGACCTCCGTCGCACCGACGATGCCGAGCGCGACGAGGATGTAACTGATGAACGGAGTTCCGTACGGCGCGATCGCCGCTCCGATGACCGCCGAAACAGCAAGCACGGCAACCCAAATACCTGCGCTGCGTTCGGACCAGAACGCGCCTATGTGCATACCGAGGAACATGGCCGCTTGGACGCAGATCAAGAACGCGGGCATGGTGTCGCTACTGCCCAACGCACAGGCGAGTGCTATCACCGACAACGCGGTCGCGAACCCCACCGCCTGTTTGGGGCTCGGCACACCCGCCCTTGCCAACACCACGATCGCCATCGGACCCAAGAGCAGAGCCAGCGCGGCCAGAACCTGCTGCGCACCGGTCAGATTCGACCACGACGCAATCGCGCTGGCTGCGTAGAGAACCGTGGTGACCGCCGCGAACACGGCAAGCATGCGGCCGGACTCGTCGAACCTAGGCCTGCTCACCGGTCGATTCCCACCGAGCAGGACCATGATTCGGCCGATCGGAGGCAGCGTTCACCGAAGAGAACACCACCACTCACCCGATACCCCCCAGGCATCATCGGCCCTCCCCACGCACTACGGCCATCGCCTCACATGACCCAACGATGCCCGGACTCTAACACCTCCGAGACCCGATCACGACTCTGGCCAGCGAAAGCGCAGCAGGTCAGGACGCCTTCTCGGCGCGCGCTGCCTCCCTGGCAAGTAGTCGATCACGGGACTCCTCGAACTTGGTTGCCTTCTCGGCCAAGTCCTCGACGAACGCTGCCAGTCGATCGCGATCCCGCTCGCCCTCACCCGTGAAATCGTTGCGCTCGAATATCTTCCACTTGCGCAGGACCGGCATCAACACCTCGTCCAGATGCTGCCGTAGATCGTAGATCCCGTGCTTGGCCAAGGTCATCGCGTTCTTGCGGAAATTGGGCATGTTCAGGCCGGGCATCTGAAAGTCGGTCGCGACATCGGTGATGGCGCGAACCATCTGATCGGGCACCAGATCCAGCGACGCCTCACCGAGGTTCCGATAGAAGATCATGTGCAGGTTCTCGTCGGCAGCGACACGAGCCAACATTCGATCCGCCACCGGATCCCCGCACGCCAGTCCCGTGTTTCGATGCGACACCCGTGTCGCCAACTCCTGGAACGTCACATACGCCACCGAATGCAGGAAATTGGCACCGTCCATCGGCGCATCGACACCAACCGTCATGTGGTGCATTCGAGCGCGCTCCAACTCGACGGGATCCACCGCACGCGTCACCACCAGATAATCGCGCATGACGATGCCGTGACGGTTCTCCTCCGCAGTCCAGCGCCCCACCCATGTCCCCCAGGCACCGTCCAACGAAAAATTGTCTGCCAGCCCCCGGTGATACGACGGCAGATTGTCCTCGGTGAGCAAATTGGTGATCATCGCCGTGCGCGCCAGTTCCGACAACGACGACTGCTCGAGGGACCAGTCCTGCCCACCCATCGCCGCGAAATTGCGACCCAGATCCCACGGAACGTAATCATGCGGATGCCATTCCTTCGCCATCGACAGATGACGATTCAAATTGGCTTCCAACGTGCCGTCGAGTTCCCTCAACAGCTCTTCATGATCGAGAACGCGCGTCATCTGCGGGACTCCTTCGAGATTCGAGATGCCCGAATCGCCGATCGATTCGAGACAGTGGCGAACACCGCCCGCCGAGATCGAACGACGGCACACCCCCCTGCGGTGCGCCGTCGCGACCATTCACGTCGATCCGAGAACCGACGTCCTTGCACAGCGACCACGCTAAGGACCGAACCATCGATACGACACCGAACCGACGACTGTCTGGACATGTGGGCGCCGAAACACAGATCGCCTTGGGTCCAATCACAACCGGTCAAGCTGAGTGGCCGGGGGATCTCGCGGCGCACCCGATGGCACTCAATGTCACATTCAGTGGACTTTTCGGGGGTCAATGTCACATCGAGTGGACATGGGGGGTCGGCTGGACAGACGAAAAAGGACGCCCACCGAAGTGGACGTCCTTTTCTTTGTGGAGCCTAGGAGATTCGAACTCCTGACATCTGCCTTGCAAAGGCAGCGCTCTACCAACTGAGCTAAGGCCCCGGGTGTTACCGGTAATCGTGGACGAACTCTACACGTCCACTCCGAGCGATTGTCACGCGGTGGGGATGCTGTGCCAGACGCCGTCCGAGCTGCGCTGCGAGCGCACCTTCGATACTGTCAGCACTGCGATCACCGCCGATGCGACAAGAAGAAGGATTTTCATGTCCTGCCTCTTTTCGTTCGTTCGGTGTGGGCCTAGGAGGACTTGAACCTCCGACCTCTTCCTTATCAGGGAAGCGCTCTAACCGCCTGAGCTATAGGCCCTCATCACTACTTCGGGCCGAAGAAAAGCTCTCCTCGAACCGAGGGATGAGATTACCGTATCGGGCCGCTGTCTTCCAAAACGGCCCGATACGGCTCTCGATGGTGCAGGTCAGTCGCGGTCTGCCAGTGTCACTTCGACGCCACCGACCAGGTCCGACGACAGGTTGTAGATGAAGGCGCCGATGGTGGTGAGAGCGGTGAAGAGTACGACATTGATCACACCGATCACCGCTGCGTAGCCGAACACCTGCCCGGCGCTGACGAGTCCTCCGCCGCCGGATTCGTTGACGATCTCGGTGAACGCACTGTTGAGACGTTCCCAGACGCCCATGCCGTCGAGCACGGCGTACAGCAAACCGACGGACACCATCCATACGAAGAACAGTGACACAGCGATCACGAGGGCGATCTTGAGCGTCGACCAGGGATCGATCTTGCGGATCTGAATGGTCGCCCGCAGGGGGTCGCCGTCCGCACTGGCCACGGCCGTGATGGCTGCCGGTGCTGCGCGCTCGGACTGGGACGGCTCCGGGTGCCGGACGGCAGACAGGTCCGGCATGTCCTTCGCCAGATCCTTGCGTTCGATGTGCCGTGTCGGTCCGTCGATGACCGCAGCCTTCGACCGGGCAGCTTCTCGCCGTTCGGTCTTGTCCTCCGTCGACTCACGCTGAGTGGGCTCGGCGGCCGTACGAGCGGTCCGATCGAACTCACCGTTCGGTGGCAGTGCCGCTCCGCGTCCGGACAGGTTGGTCTGCGGCTGATTCTGCGGCTGCTGCCGGTCCGTCCCCTGCGATGCGGGCCGCTGGGCGGCTCCGCGCTGCCAGGGCGGCGTTCCGGCGCCGGCCTGCGGATCGTCGTTCTGTTGAGCCGGCATCGCCTGAGTTGCTGCGGGACCTGCCTGATCCTGACCCCGAGCGGGCTCGGATGCACGAGGTCCGTCACCGGTGGCAGCCGAGTCGGCGGATACCTGCGGTGTGCGGACGGTCTCGTTGGGCGAGGGCTGCTGTCCCGAGGGCTGCGGGGCTGCCTGCCGAGGAGCTTGACCGGCCGGTGCCTGCCGCTGCGGCGGTTGGCCGTTCGGCGGCGGACCGACGGTCCGTCCGGGAGCCTGCTGACCCGGACCTGGCTGACGGCCGGGAGCCTGCGGCGGCTGGGACTGACCGGCAGGAGCCTGTCCCTGCTGGGGTGCAGGCGGACGCTGCGGGGAAGCCCCCGGCGGTCCCTGAGGTGCAGGCGGTCGCTGCGGGGGCGGGGGTCCCTGAGCCGGGCGTGCCGGACCGTTCGGATTTCCCGGCGCCGGTCGGATCGGAGGGCGAGCACCACCTTGCGGTGCCGGGCCACGGCCCGCGGCGGGCGCGGGACGATTGGCCGGCTGCGGGCGGCTGCCCGGACGAGCTCCCTCGGGCGGCGCGGGACGCGCGGGCTGCTCGGCTTCCCGGCTGTCCGGTCCACCGCTGGGGCCGGGCCTGCTACCAGGCCGGTTGGGAGTGCTCACTTACGACTCCTTCGCTGCATCGTCTTCGGTGCCCAGAGAATCCGGTTCGATCTCGTCGGCGTTGCGCGCGATCGCGAGCAGGGTGTCGCCTTCACCGAGATTCATCAACCGCACGCCCTTGGTCTGTCGGCCGGCCTTTCGAACCTGCTTGGCAGCGGTCCGGATCACACCACCACTGGAGGTGATGGCGTACAGCTCGTCCTCGTCGTCGACGATGAGAGCTCCCACCAGCGTGCCACGCTTCGGGTCGTACTGGATTGTCAGCACTCCCTTTCCGCCGCGGCCCTGCTGCGGGTAATCCTCCATCGCGGTGCGCTTGGAATAGCCACCCGACGTCGCGACCAGCAAGAACTTGTTCTCGCTGACTACGTTGAGCGAGAGCAACGCGTCCTCGCCGTTGAATCTCATGCCCTGCACACCCGAGGTGGCGCGACCCATCGGGCGCAGTACCTCGTCGGTGGCCGAGAACCGGATGGACTGACCCTGCGCCGAGACCAGCAGCAGATCGTCGTCCGAGGATGCGAGAACCGCGCCGACCAACTCGTCGTCGCCGCGCAGATTGACCGCGACGATGCCGCCGCTGCGGTTGGAATCGAAATCCGTCAGACGCGACTTCTTGACGAGACCACCCTTGGTGGCGAGCACCAGGTAGGGGGCATCCTCGTAGGTCTTGATCTGGATGACCTGGGCGATGCGTTCGTCCGGCTGGAAGGCGAGCAAGTTCGCAACGTGCTGACCGCGAGCGGTTCGGTTCGCCTCGGGCAGCTCGTAGGCCTTGGCCCGGTAGACGCGACCTTTGGTGGTGAAGAACAGGATCCAGTCGTGCGTCGAGCAGACGAAGAACTTGCTGACGATGTCGTCCTGCTTGAGGCCCGCACCCATCACTCCCTTGCCGCCGCGCTTCTGCGAGCGGTAGAGGTCGGTTCTTGTGCGCTTGGCGTATCCGGTCTCGGTGATCGTGACGACCACGTTCTCCCGCGCGATCAGATCCTCGTCGTTGACGTCCCCGTCGGCGGCGATGATGCGCGTGCGACGGTCGTCACCGAACTTCTCGACGATCTCGGCGAGCTCGTCCCGCACGATCTGTCGCTGCCGCTCCGGCTTGGCCAGAATGTCCTGCAGGTCTGCGATGGTGCGTTCGAGTTCTGCCAACTCGTCGATGATCTTCTGACGCTCGAGAGCAGCGAGCCGCCGCAGCTGCATGTCGAGGATCGCCTGAGCTTGGATCTCGTCGATGTCGAGCAGGTCGATCAAGCCCTGCTTGGCCAGATCCACCGTCTGCGACGCACGAATGAGCGCGATGACCTCGTCGAGTGCGTCGAGAGCCTTGACCAGGCCACGCAGAATGTGAGCCCGCTCCTCCGCTCTGCGCAGCCGGTACCGAGTACGCCGAACGATCACGTCGAGTTGGTGGGTGACGTAGAAGCGAATCATCTGATCGAGGCGAAGGGTGCGCGGTACGCCGTCGACGATGGAGAGCATGTTCGCGCCGAAGCTCGTCTGCAGCTGCGAGTGCTTGTAGAGGTTGTTGAGCACGACCTTCGCGACCGCGTCGCGCTTGATCGTGACGACGATGCGCATACCGACTCGGTCGGACGACTCGTCGTCGATCTTGGAGATACCGGACATCTTGCCGTCCCGTACCTGCTCGGCGATCGAGGTGATCAGGTTGTCCGGGTTGACCTGGTACGGCAGCTCGGTGATGACGATCGTGGTGCGACCGTTGGAATCTTCCTCGATCTCGACGACGCCGCGCATCCGGATGGAGCCGCGACCGGTCGAGTACGCGTCCTGGATACCCTGGCCGCCGACGATGAGTCCGTGGGTGGGGAAATCAGGGCCCTTGACGCGTTCCATGCAGGCAGCGAGGGTTGCTTCCTCGTCGGCCTCGAAGTTGTCCAGGGCCCAGAACACCGCGTCGCCCAGTTCACGCAGATTGTGCGGCGGGATGTTGGTGGCCATACCGACGGCAATACCGTTGGAGCCGTTCATCAACAGGTTCGGCACGCGCGACGGAAGTACCGTCGGCTCCTGGGTTTTGCCGTCGTAGTTGGGGATGAAGTCGACGGTTTCCTCGTCGATGTCGCGCAGCATCTCCATCGCCAGCGGGGTCAACCGGGCTTCGGTGTATCGCATGGCTGCGGCACCGTCGTTGCCACGTGAACCGAAGTTGCCCTGGCCGTCGACGAGTGGGTACCGCATCGACCACGGCTGAGCCAGACGCACCAGTGCGTCGTAGATCGAGGTGTCGCCGTGGGGATGGTAGTTACCCATCGTTTCGGCAACGGGGCGTGCGGATTTGACGTAGCTGCGGTCGGGGCGGAAGCCCGAGTCGTACATCGCGTACAGGACACGACGGTGCACCGGCTTGAGGCCGTCACGCACCTCGGGCAGGGCACGACCGACGATGACGCTCATGGCGTAATCGATGTAACTGCGCTGCATTTCCTGCTGGATGTCGACCGGATCGATCCGGTCTCCGCCCTCGGCGTTGGTGGTCGAACCCGGCGGGGGTCCTACCGGCGGTTCGGTGATGTCAGACATGCAAATCTCCTCGAGAAACGGTCACCTCCACGCACCGAGAAACCTCATCGGTGCGTGAAGGGAAGTGACTAAACGTCAAGAAAGCGAACATCTTTCGCGTTGCGGGCAATGAAGCTTCGGCGTGCGGAGACGTCCTCGCCCATCAGGACGCTGAACAGTTCGTCGGCCGCGGCCGCGTCGTCGAGGGTGACCAGACGCAGGACTCGCACAGCCGGGTCCATCGTGGTTTCCCACAGCTCCTTGGCGTTCATCTCGCCGAGGCCCTTGTAGCGCTGGACGCCGTCCTCGACGTTGATCTTGCGCTTGTTGGCGATGCCGGCCTCGAGCAGTCCGTCGCGTTCACGATCGGAGTAGGCGAAGTCGGGTTCACCGCGGCTCCACTTGAGCTTGTACAGCGGCGGCATGGCGAGGTAGACGTGACCGTTCTCGATCAACGGACGCATGAACCGGAACAGCAGAGTCATCAGAAGCGTCGAGATGTGCTGACCGTCGACGTCGGCGTCGGCCATCAGCACGATCTTGTGATAACGCAGCTTGGTGATGTCGAACTCGTCGTGGATGCCGGTTCCGAAGGCGGTGATGATCGCCTGAACCTCGTTGTTCTTGAGGACGCGGTCGATACGAGCCTTCTCGACGTTGATGATCTTTCCCCGCAGCGGCAGGATCGCCTGGAACATCGAGTCGCGTCCGGATTTGGCCGAGCCGCCTGCGGAGTCGCCCTCCACGATGTAGATCTCGGACTTGCTCGGGTCGTTGGATCGGCAGTCGGCGAGCTTGCCGGGGAGACCACCGATATCGGTTGCGCTCTTGCGGCGCACCATCTCTCGCGCCTTACGCGCAGCCATCCGGGCCTGCGCGGAGGAGACCGCCTTGTTGATGATCGTCTTGGCGTCCGCCGGGTTCGACTCGAACCAGTGCGAGAGGTGCTCGTTGCAGGCCTTGAGAACGAACGATCGGATCTCGGTGTTGCCGAGCTTGGTCTTGGTCTGACCCTCGAACTGCGGCTCACCGACTCGGACCGAAATGACCGCGGCAAGGCCCTCACGAATGTCGTCACCGGTCAGCTTGATGTCTTTTTCCTTGACCAGCTTCTTCTCGAGGGCGTACTTGTTCACCGTCGAGGTCAACGCGGTGCGGAAGCCCTCTTCGTGGGTACCACCCTCGTGCGTGTTGATGGTGTTGGCGAAGGTGTGCACCGACTCGGAGTAACCGGCGTTCCACTGCATCGCGATCTCGACCTCGTGGCCTTCACCCTTGCCGGTGAAGCCCACGACCGAGTTGTGGATCGCGGTCTTGGTGCGGTTGATGTGCTTGACGAAGTCGACCAAGCCGTCGGGGTAATGGTACGTCCGCTTGCGGACCTTGGCCGGCTTCGCGTTGGCCGCATCGGCCTGCTCTTCCTCGGCGGTCTTGGGAGCCTCGGCGGTCTCGCCCAATTCCTCCTCGGTGGCGTCGGTCGCGGCCACTCGCTCGTCGGTGAAGTTGATGGTCAGCCCCTTGTTCAGGAACGCCATCTCCTGCAGGCGGCGGTGCACGGTCTCGAAGCTGTAGTCGAGAGTCTCGAAGATCTTGCCGTCGGCCCAGAAGCGGACGGTGGTGCCGGTCTCGTCGGTGTTCCCGACGGTTTCGAGCGGTCCGGGCTTGGCGTAGTCGTAGGTCTGGGTGTAGCGGTGACCGTCACGCGCGATCTGCAGTTCGACCTTGGTCGAGAGGGCATTGACCACCGAGATACCGACACCGTGCAGTCCGCCGGACACCGCGTACGAATCGGAGTCGAACTTGCCGCCGGCATGCAGCTGGGTCATGACGACCTCGACGGTGGGGACGCCGGACGAGTGCATGGCGACGGGAATTCCTCGACCGTCGTCGGTGACCTCGACACTGCCGTCCACGTGAATGGTGACGCCGACGGTGGAGGCATAACCGGCCATGGCCTCGTCGACGGAGTTGTCGACGACCTCCCAGATCAGGTGATGCAGGCCTCGTTCACCGGTGGAACCGATGTACATACCGGGCCTTTTACGAACCGCCTCCAGGCCCTCGAGGACCGTGATGGACGAAGCGCCGTAATCCTTGCTGTTCTCGTTGTTACCTGACTTCTGGGCAGCCACGGTTAGCTGGTTCTCCTTCTACGCGTCCACTACCCCGCTCACACCCCGACAGGGTGCTACCGCAGGGGCGAGCGCAGTCGATTCCGGCCGCGCCCGGGTCCATGCGTTGTTCCGGGCTTGATGTCGTACCGGTCCATAGTACTGGTTGCCTGCGTCAGCATGGGCACGATGACACCCCTAAAAGGCCTCTGATTGCTTCACAGGCGCATTTTCAGGGTGCCGGGCGACAAAGATGAAGGGTAAATGCGGCGGCTCGGCTAGAGATCGAGCACGATCCGTTCACCCTCGGAACGGGACACACAGATCAACATCTCGTGTTCCTGCTCCTCGGCGGTGAGCCGGTTCTCCCGATGCTGCGGTGTTCCGCTGAGTACTCGAACGCGACACGTCCCGCAGAACCCCTGCTGGCAGGAGTACGCCACATCGGGCCTCAGACGCCGAATGGCATGCAACGCAGTCTCGTCCGGAGCCACTGCGATGATCTGTCCGGAATCGACGAGCTGCACCTCGAACTCGGCACCGTTCTTCACCGGCGGCGGTGAGAAACGCTCGAAGTGCAGATGCGTTGCCGGCAACGAGTCGAACGACGCCCGAACCAGATCGATCATCGGCGGAGGTCCGCACACGTAGACCGAACCCCCGGGCGCCGCGGCACCGAGCAGATCCATGCTCGACGGCATGCCGTCCACATCGTCGGTCCGCACCGTCACGCGGTCGGCGTCCCAGCCGGCGATCTCGTCGAGGAACGGCATCGATTCACGTGAGCGGCCGCAGTAGACGAGATGCCAGTCCATCCCCGTCTCCCGAGCACGACGCACCATCGAGATGATGGCTGTGATACCGATTCCGCCGGCCACGAACACGGCGTGCTCGGACTGCACGAACGGAAAACCGTTGCGCGGCCCGCGAATTGCGACCTCGGTACCGACCTGCAGATCGTGCATCTCACACGACCCACCCCCGCCGTCGGGAACCAAGCGCACCGCGATGGAGTACGAGTCGGCATTCGGCTGCCCACACAACGAGTACTGCCGACGGCGTCCGGACGGGAGATAGAAGTCCAGATGCATTCCCGGTGCCCACGCGGGCAGCACCTCACCGTCGGCGGCCGAGAAGGTCAGTTGGACCACCTGCTCGTCGACGCATAACACCTCGCGCGCGACCAACGTCAGCAACCGGGTCCGAGCCACGGGCGGCGCAGCGAACGACGCGTCGTAGTCGTCACCGTCGAGCAGAGCGAACCATTTGTCGAGCGCATCGGTCACCAGTGACACGGTCTGATCGGGCTCGTCGCGGCCGTACAGATTCTTCGGAATGGTGCGTCCCGCCCGGAACGAGTCCACCATCTGTGCCATTGCGCCGAGCTTGCTCCGCAACGTGCGTTTGGTCATCGATCGGCGGACCGAGCTGCCGGTGAGGTGGCCAGATACTGCACTGCCTGCGCCGTCGAACCTTCCTGGGAAGGGTGATAGGTGCGCTTGAAGTAACGCAACGACGCCTTCACCATCGACATCGGGGTCGGGAACAGGCCGGCATGGGCAACTCGACGAAATTCTCGGAACGACGGTGTGCGCTGCTTGGGTGGCAGGTGCGCCAGCGTCGGATCCTGGCTCATCAGAAAACGAACACCGCGGGTCCAGAACCACACCAACGTGGGCGCGATGACGACGTAGGTACGAATACGGCGGGCCGGGCGGACGTCGAAGTACCGCATCACCTCGTAGGCCACCGATCGATGCTCGACCTCCTCGGCTCCGTGCCACCGCAGCAGATCCAGCATGATCGGGTCGACGTCGGCCTCGTCCAACTCCGAGGCATTGAGTACCCAATCGCCCAGGAAGGCGGTCAGGTGTTCTGCGGCAGCGATGAGGGCGAGACGTTCGACCAGACTGTTCTGACCGTGACCGGACCTGTTGCCGAGCGCGCGGCCGAACAGGAACTTCATCTGATCGACGTACGGGTCGACATCGATGCCGTGTGCCCGAAGCTGATCGTGGACATCGGTGTGTGCCTGGGCGTGCATGGCTTCCTGGCCGATGAACCCGATGACGTCGTCGCGCAGCTGATCGTCGTGGATCAGCGGCAACGCTTCCTTGAAGGTGCGCACGAACCATTCCTCGCCCTCGGGCAGGAGCAGGTGCATCACGTTGATCAGGTGCGTCGCGAGCGGATTGCCGTCCATGTAGTGCAACGGCAGGGACTTCCAGTCGAACTCGACATTCCGGGCATGGAGAACGACTCGGTCTTCGGGGGTTCCGTCGACATCGACGGCCGCTGTCGATGCCTTCTTCGTTGGTGCAGACACAACTTCTCCTCGTCCGATGGCCGCTTAGAACATCTTCATCGATCCCCCGACCGCTGAGTGTCGCGAATCACGCTACGCACATCGACCATGTCACAGCAACACTGGCCCCAACATCTGTTGAGGATCACCTGGACCAGGCACTTCGAAAAGCATACGTTGGGACGTCTCACTATCCGTACGTGTCGCGCGGGCCCCGCCCGCGCACGTGACGCTCACCTTTTCTCCAGCTCTGCGTCGTCGGACCGGTGATGCGCAGAGACGTCACCACACCGTGACCGACGGCGGCGGCGATCTTGGCCAGAATCTGCGACTGCATCAGCCTCAACTGCGTCGCCCACGCCGTGGACTCCGCCGAAATACTCAACACGCCGTCCTTGAGACCGGTGGGCTCCGCATGAGCCGAGATGTCCTCGCCGACCACGCTGGGCCACCGGCCCAACACAGCACCCTCGGACACCTTGGCCGACCACCCACGCTTGGACGCGATCGAGTTCGCCAAAGCCCCGAACGCCTGCGGATCACGGTCGTCCGGCCCGGCTCCCGACCAACCGCGTCGACGACGCCCCCGCAGTGCTCGTACCCCGCCGGTGGGCGACGACCGTCCCTGCCCCACCGATTTGCCACTGGCCTTGGCTGCGGCCCGGGCGTCCTCGAGTGCTCGACGCGCCAGATCGACACCTTTCAGTTCCGGTACCTCACCGTTACCTGTGGGCGTTGCCTCGTCGTCGGTCATCGAACCTCACCTTCAGAAGCTGCGGTACCGGTATCGGCCGACAGGTCCGAGATGCGCGAGATACGTCCTGCTGCACCGGAATCCGAACTCTGCGTCGCTTCGACCCCGTACCGCCGAGCATCGAGTTCGGGAGGTACGTCCTCCGGTACCGCCGCCGTGATGAGCACCTGCTCTGCGCCGGCGGCCACGGTCGCCAACGCCGCGCGCCTCTTGCGGTCGAGCTCGGCGAACACGTCGTCGAGCATCAGGACCGGGTCGGTACCGTCTTCCCGCAGCAACGCGAACGACCCGAGCCGCAACGACAGTGCGTACGACCACGACTCACCATGGCTCGCAAACCCTTTCGTCGGTTGATCACCGAGCATCAATTCCAAGTCGTCGCGGTGCGGTCCCACCAGACACACCCCGCGTTCGATCTCGCGCTGTCTCATCACCGAAAGCTGATGCAGGAACGCAGCTTCCAGCACCTCGGTGTCGTCGGGTTCCGGTGCACGATCGGCATCGGAGAATTCCGGCGGGAGCGCATCGGCCAGACTGCAGCGATAGGCGACTGCGGCCAACCGCGATTCCGGTGCGATCGAGCTGTAGGCCTGTTGTACGAAAGGCATCAGCTCGTGCACCAAAGATATTCTGGCAGCGAGCAATCGAGCACCGTGCGCCGCGAGGTGCCCGTCCCAGACGTCGAGGGTGGCAAGTGCACTGGCGCCGTCACCCGACGACGAACCGCGGCGCAACGATCCACTCGCGGTCTTGAGCAGAGCCGATCGCTGCCGCAGTACCTTGTCGTAATCGGCACGGACAGTGGCCATTCGAGGAATTCGAGTGGTGAGCAGCTCGTCGAGATAGCGTCGGCGCTCACCGGGATCACCGCGGACGAGCGAGAGATCCTCGGGAGCGAACAACACACTCTGCAACACGCCCAGGATTTCGCGTGGGCGACGCAGCGGCGACCTGTTCATCCGAGCCTTGTTGGCCCGGCCTTCGAGCAGCTCGACGTCGATGATCAATTCGCGACCGTGATTGACCACGGCACTGCCCACGAACGCTTTGGCGGCGCCTGCCCGGATCATGGGTGCGTCCGAGGACACACGATGGGAGGACAACGTCGACAGATAGTTGAGCGACTCGAGCAGATTGGTCTTGCCGTGTCCGTTGGGCCCTACGAACACGGTCGAGCCCGGTCCGAGGTCGACGGTGAGGTCGTCCCAGGATCGGAAGTCGTGTAGCTGCAGAGACCGGACGAACACTTACTCGGTGTTCTTCGGCGCCGGGGCGCGCAGGGTCTCGTCGGCGTCGGCCTTCTTGACCGCATGCCCGCCGAACTGGTTCCGAAGGGCAGAGACAGCCTTCATGGCAGGCGAATCCTCTTGCCGCGAAGCAAATCTGGCGAACAATGCCGCGGAGATCACCGGCGCAGGGACGGCATGACGGATGGCTTCCTCGACGGTCCAGCGACCCTCACCGGAGTCCTCCGTGTACCCGGAGATCTCACTGAACTCCGGATCCTGACCGAGAGCTTCGACCAGCAGGTCGAGCAGCCACGACCGCACGACCGTGCCCTTGCTCCAGGCCCGCAGCACGCCTTGCACATCCTGCACGAGCTCTTCGGCTTCGAGGATCTCGTACCCCTCGGCATAGGCCTGCATCAACCCGTATTCGATACCGTTGTGCACCATTTTCGAGTAGTGACCGGCACCGACCGGGCCGGCATGCACGAAACCGTCCGCGCGCTCGCCCTCGGGACGCAACGCGTCGAAGATCGGCATCGCTCTGGCGACGTGCTCGTCCTGGCCGCCGACCATCAAGCCGTAGCCGTTCTTCAGGCCCCAGACCCCGCCGGATACTCCGGCGTCGATGTAACCGATTCCCTTGGCGTCCAACAACTCTGCGTTGGGCTTGTCATCGGTGAAGCGTGAATTACCACCGTCGATCACCAGATCGCCGGGCTCGAGCACATCCGCAAGGCCGTTGACGGTGTCGCGGGTGACCTGACCGGACGGGACCATCACCCACACCACCCGGGGCGCCGTCAACGATTGCGCCAGCCCGGCCAGTGACGGGGTATCGGTCACCTCGGGTCGGGGGTCGTAGCCGATCACCTCGTGACCGTGCTCGCGCAATCTCTCGCGCATGTTGAAACCCATTTTTCCGAGACCGACCAAGCCGAGCTGCATGATGACGCGTCCTTGTCTGTGTCAGGTGCGAAAATTCCCGCGGATTCAACAGTAACCAGGCAGGATCAGCCCGGCAGCCTGACGGGCATCAGCAGATACGTGTATTCGGACTTCGGCGCCGCGAACTTGCCTGCGTCGTCGGGCACCAGTTCCTCGTCGGAGGTCGGCCGCAGCACTGCAGGCCGGCTCGGCGTCGTGAATCCGAAGGTGACCTTCTCGCTGTGCAGCGAGGACAACCCGTCGATGAGGTATCCCGGATTGAAGGCGATGGTCAGTGCCTCGCCCTGGAAGTCGGCAGGCAGAGCTTCCTCGGCGCGGCCGGCGTCGTCGCCACCTGCGGACAGCAACACGCCGTCGGAGTTGAATTCCAGGCGCACCTGCGCACCACGCTCGGCAACGAGAGCGACACGCTTGATGGCCTCGACCAGCGAGGCGATGTCGAGGGTCGCCACCGCAGTGTGTTCGGCGGGCAGCAACTGACGGAACTTCGGGAACTCTGCGTCGAGCAACCTGGTCGTGGTGCGGCGCCCGTCACTGACGATGCCCAGCAAACCGTCGCTACCGATGGACGAGCCGGAACCGAGGGCCAGTTCCACCGGTGAGCCGGAGTTGCCGCCCAGAGTCTTTGCCGATTCGGACAAAGTCTTGGCCGGGATGAGCACCGCGGTGGTGGTGTCTGCACCGGCGGGAGCCCACTCCACCTCACGAACCGCCAACCGGAAACGGTCGGTGGCCGCGAGAACGACGTTGGTGCCGTCGATCTCCACGCGGATACCGGTGAGCATCGGAAGCGTGTCGTCCTTGCCCGCAGCGATGGCGACCTGGGCGATTGCCTCGGAGAAGACATCACCGGCCAGCGAGCCGGTGTTGCTGGGCAACTCGGGGAGCTGCGGGTAGTCCTCCACCGGCATCGTGGGCAGCGAGAACTTGGCACTTCCGCAGTTGACCAGAACGCGGGTCCCGTCGACCGTGACGTCGACCGGCTTGTTGGGCAACGACTTCGTGATATCGGCAAGTAGCTTGCCCGACACCAGAACTCGGCCTGCAGTGGCAACCTCCGCCGACACCTTGACCTGAGCGGAGACCTCGTAGTCGAATCCGGAAACCGTCAGACCCTGCTCGTCGGCAGCGAGAAGAACTCCACCGAGAACGGGAACGGGCGGCCGAGACGGCAGGCTGCGGGCTACCCACGCGACGGAATCGGAAAAATCTTCACGAGCAACGCGAAACTTCAAACTTCCAAGCTCCATCGCTCGGCATTTCCTCTCGTTCGGTGGTGTTCGGCGTTACGGCCGGAGCGGTGCAACCACGAAGGTTGCGGCTCGAACCGCTGCAACGACGAGTGTGGCACATCCAGCGCAAGCACACCGTATGCCCTCCGAAGCGAAGACGAAAGCGCGAAGCTCGCGTCGAAGGTGGGATTCGGGGGTTCTCGGAGGGCCTGTGAACGGATCGTTCCCCAACACCTGTTTTCAAAGAAGTTCTTTCAAGGAGAAAACAGAAGTATTAATAGGTCCTGTGGAATCTGTGCACGGACCGTTCGATCCGCTGGTGGCCGAGCGTGGTGTCGTGGGGATGAACTCGGGACCAATACGTGATTGACGCGCGGCTGCCTGTGCACGAATCACATCGGTGCACAGGCGCCCACATTCCATCCCCAGAACTTCGATGTTGTCCACATGGTTATCCACAGGTGTGAATCAATGGTCGACGGCTCGAAAACTCACCGAATACGCGTCGAGAATCGGTCCGACGAACGACCGGAAACAGCAACGGCACCGAACCCTCGATGGGATTCGGTGCCGTCTTCTCGGAGTCCGTCGGTCTTCGGTGGCTACCGCTTGGAGCGCTGCTTGATCCGCGCAGTGAGCTCCTGCACCTGGTCGTACACCTTGCGGCGCTCGGTCATCTCCTTCCGAATCTTCTTGTCCGCGTACATCACCGTCGTGTGATCCCGACCGAACGTCTGCCCGATCTTGGGCAACGACAGATCGGTGAGCTCGCGGCAGAGATACATCGCGATCTGCCTGGCCATGGCCAGTGCTCGGGCCTTGCCCGGCCCGCACAGGTCCTCGATGGAGGTGTTGAAGTACTCCGCTGTGACAGCCATGATCGTCGCCGCATTGATCTCGAGACTCGACGAATCGGGGATGAGATCGCGGAGAACCACCTCGGCCAGAGTGAGGTCGAGGGCTTGTCCGTTCAGCGATGCGAACGCCGTCACTCGAATGAGGGCGCCTTCGAGCTCACGAATGTTGCGTTCGATTCGGCTGGCGATGAGCTCGAGCACGTCGTGTGGCACATCGAGCCGGTCCATCCGAGCCTTCTTGCTCAGAATGGCGATCCGCGTCTCGAGCTCGGGTGGCTGCACATCGGTGATCAGGCCCCACTCGAAGCGAGTACGAAGCCGTTCCTCGAGGGTGGCCAACTGCTTGGGTGGGCGGTCGGAGGACACGACGATCTGCTTGTTCGCGTTGTGCAAGGTGTTGAAGGTGTGGAAGAACTCCTCCTGGATGCCTTCCTTGCCCTCGATGAACTGGATGTCGTCGACCAGCAGCACGTCGGTCTCCCGGTAGCGGCGCTTGAACGCCACTTTGCGGTCGTCACGAAGACTGTTGATGAAGTCGTTGGTGAATTCCTCGGTGGAGACGTACTTGACGCGCATGCCCGGGAACAGGCGCTGCGCGTAATGCCCGGCCGCGTGCAGGAGGTGAGTCTTGCCCAGACCCGACGCCCCCCACACGAACAGCGGGTTGTACGCGCGAGCAGGTGCTTCGGCGATCGCCACCGCAGCTGCGTGGGCGAACCGATTGGAGGCACCGATGACGAAGGTGTCGAAGGTGTACTTGGAGTTGAGGCTGTTGGCACCTGAGGACGGGGGCGTCGAGTCGGGAGGCTTCGTGAAGTACGTCGGCCACGAGTTCTGGACGCTGGCGAGAGCCTCGCGTTCGTCGTCGACCTCTTCGTAGTCGGCAGTCTCGGAGTCCGACGGCTCGTCGTCTCTGCTGGTCAGGACGCGGCGCCGGTACGTCGGAGAGCTGGCGGCATCGGGATACGTCGATCGCTCGGAGTCGATCTTCTCGTCCTCGGGAGCGGAGATACGCACGCCGAGTCCCTCGACACCCTGTCCCAGATGACGCCCGAGGGCGCCGAGGATGGGTTCGCGAAGATCTCGTTCGATCGCTTCCTGCGCGAAAGTCGACGGCACTGCGAGCAGCGCGAACCCCTGCGTCAAGGTCAGCGGTTTGACCAGAGCGAGCCAGGCCTTCTGGCCTTTGGTCAGCGGAGACCCACTGTGTCGGTCGGATGTGAGCTCCGCGACCACCTCGGGCCAGATGCGCGCGAGCGCATCCGGATCGTCGTTCACGTTGGGCCCTCCGTCGTCGAGCATTGGTCTCGGGCGGTGTTCGACGCAGGAATCCGCGCGCCGTTTCGTACCCGCGCGGCAACGTCGTCGGATAGCGTCGTCGTTCGTGCGTCGCTGCGGCCGAGACCAGGGTCCGTGGATGGACCCCGCAAGGTACGAATATGCCACCTGAACTGTGTTTCCACACAATTATCCACAGGTGTGGATAAACGACACCGATGTGACCCCAGAACGCGTTCCGGCTCGTGCTATGGCAATTACGCCAGTCTGACCTGCACCGATGCCAACTGTCTGTAGTGCAATCGGAGGACGTGCGTCGGAGCGAGCGGCCGTCCGTTGGCGATTTCGACGTACATCACACCGTCCGCGGCCGGAAACGGACGCTGCCTGTGTATGAACGACGGCACTGTTCGCTCGAGAGCGAGTTTGACCGGCGGTGACTCGATCAGTACTCTCGAACAGTCACCCAATAGCGAGGTGGCCGATGCTTGCTGGCTGCTTACAGTCTGTCTTCACTCGGATTTCTCGCTCGGGAGGCAAGCAAGTCCATCCGGACTCGCTGAGTACCTTTCCAGCAGGCGCCGACGAACGGCGTCTTTTCAATCTCGAGGAGTGTTGACCGTGGCCAAGGGCAAGCGGACGTTCCAGCCGAACAATCGCCGCCGCGCGCGCGTTCATGGCTTCCGTCTTCGTATGCGTACCCGTGCGGGTCGTGCAATCGTTTCCGCACGTCGCGGCAAGGGCCGTAAAGAACTCACAGCCTGATATCTGTTCGTCCGAAGCTTGGAGCTCGGGATGCTTCCTGAGCCGAATCGACTACACCGAGCACGTGATTTCTCCGTAGCGGTGCGTCGAGGACGCCGAATGGGTAGATCGGATCTTGTGGTTCACGCCGTCGTGCGTGACGAACAGGACATCGCATCTACTGTTCGTGGTCCACGATTCGGATTGATCGTCAGCAAGGCAGTCGGGCCGGCCGTAACTCGTCATCGAGTTGCGCGCCGGCTTCGGCATATCTGTACCGACGTCATCGGTGAACTCCCCGAGACCACCGACGTGGTGATCCGCGCACTGCCCGGAGCCGCGAGAGCGTCCTCGACAGATCTACTGATTCAACTGCGTTCAGGATTGAAGAAGCTCGGTCTTCTCGAAGCTCCGAAGGGTCCGCCGTCATGACATTCATGGGCAACCTTCGTTCCATTCCTGCTCGAACACTCGTCTACTTCATCGGGTTGTACCGGACGTACGTGTCCCCGATGAGGCCTCCCACCTGTCGCTTCTCCCCCACCTGTAGTGAGTACGCCATCGAGGCGCTCCAGGTGCACGGGATGATGAAGGGCTCGTTGCTGGCAGTCGTCCGCCTCCTCAAATGTGCTCCCTGGCACTCTGGAGGCTGGGACCCGGTGCCCGAACCCGGTAGGTGGCGCGCGACCGTCACCGAGCTGACCGAAACCGAAGAACACCACGATCTCGCGCGAGTGGAAGAACAGAGGAGTACATAGAGCCGTGCTCGACTTCATTTACTACCCGGTTGCCTGGATTCTCTGGGTGTGGCACAAGGTGTTCGGCTTTGTGTTCCAGGATCCCAGCAATGGGTTCGCCTGGGCACTGTCCGTCGTCTTCCTGGTCTTCACCCTCCGCCTGATTCTGTACAAGCCCTTCGTCAAGCAGGTCCGCACCACTCGACAGATGCAGGAGCTACAGCCGCAGATCAAGGCTCTGCAGAAGAAGTACGGCAAAGACAAGCAGAAGATGGCCGTCGAAATGCAGAAGCTCCAGAAGGAGCACGGCTTCAATCCGCTGATGGGCTGCCTGCCGGTGCTGGCGCAGGCGCCGGTGTTCATCGGCCTGTTCCACGTGCTGCGCTCGTTCAACCGCACCGGTACCGGCTTCGGTCAGCTCGGATTGACTCCCGAGGAGAACCGCGAGCTGTCCAACTACGCGTTCAATGTGTCGGACGTGCAGTCCTTCTTGGACGCTCGTCTGTTCGGTGCGCCGATTTCGGCGTGGATCACGATGCCGCAGGACCAGCTCAACGCATTCGCCGTGGGACCGGGCGCGACCATTCCGTCCACCTGGGTCATTGTCGCGGTGTCCGTTCCTCTGATGATCATCGCGGCGATCATGACGCACATGAACTCGCGTGCGTCCGTGGCCCGTCAGAGCGCCGCTGCGGCAGCGAACCCGCAGTCCGCCATCATGAACAAGCTCGCCCTGTACGTGTTCCCGCTCGGCGTGCTGGTGTTCGGTGCCCTGCTTCCCATCGCCATCCTGCTGTACTGGGTCAGCAACAACACCTGGACCTACGCGCAGCAGCACCTGGTGTTCGGAAAGATCGACAAGGAAGAAGCTGCCAAGGCCGCTGCCGCAGTGGAGAAGCGTTCCGAGAATGCGCCGAAGCCCGGTGTGAAGCCTGTGTCGACCACCAAGCCGAAGCCCGGCGCTCGCCCGAAGCTCTCGAAGATGACGCCGACGAGTGATTCGACGACGGCCGAGACCGGTGAGAGTATCGCCGGTTCGACGACCGGTGCCGCATCGCCGGCCAAACCGAGACCGCAGGCGAACCGGAACAAGTCGACCAAGCGCAAGCGGCGCTGACCGACGCGTCGAGAGAAGGACGAACATGGCAGCGGACGTAGAAGAAGCTCAGAACGACGAAGTGCAGACAGCCGATGCGGTATCCGGGGATGGAGCAAGTGACGTGGTGGTCGAGGCCGATCAGGTGAGTGCAGTCGACGTGGAGGCAGACGAGACTCCCGTGGTCGAGAAGTCCGAGGACTCGGGCGTCGTCGAGGACAAGACCGACGACGAGTCGGATGACGACGACGAGGACGACGAGGACTACCTCGTCGAGGAAGGCGAGATCGCCGGCGATTACCTCGAGCAACTCCTCGACGTCCTGGACTTCGACGGCGACATCGATCTGGACGTGGAGGGTGACCGCGCCATCGTCAGCATCGACGGCGGCGACGATCTCGCCAAGCTCGTTGGGCGCAAGGGTGAGGTTCTCGATGCACTGCAGGAGCTGACTCGGCTCGCGGTCCAGCAGTCGACGGGCGAGCGCAGCAAGCTGATGCTCGACGTCGCCGGCTGGCGTGCCAACCGGCGCACCGAACTCGGCAACCTCGGTGCCGAAGCTGCGCGTCGTGTACTCGAATCCGGTGAGCGCGAAGAGCTGACCCCGATGACTCCGTTCGAGCGAAAGATCGTGCACGACGCGGTCGCCAAGATCGACGGCGTCGCGAGCGAAAGTACCGGCGTCGAGCCGGCTCGACGAGTAGTTGTCGTCAAGGCGTAACAGAGCGTCCCCAGTCGATGGCCCTCACTTCGGTGGGGGCCATCGTCGTATCCGGACGTAGTAGATCCATCGGTCGAATGTCATCGATGTAATTTGCTCGACGACGACCGGTGTCGGCGCGGGTTGCGATCGATTTTCTCGCCGGATTCTCGAGATCAGTCATGCACTGCGCTTTCGTCACTGTGACGGCAAAGTCGATGGTGTCTTTCTTGCCTGTTGCTCGCGTCGGTCGCGTTTGTTTCACGTGAAACAGGCGGGATGCGAGGTGAACGAACTGTTGCCGATACGCCCGTCTGAGTTCTGGATTCGAGGACTGTCGTTCTATCCGTAGGGTCGGGCTAGAACGATCTCCAGAGCCCTCACTAGGTTCCGAGATCTGAGTGCCGGATCGACACGGTCTGGAGTCGGTGCAGTTTCACGTGAAACATTGCGGGCGATCATGGATGCCTCAAACCATCGACGAGCACGTGCGATCGAGTCGAACCTGATCCGACTTCAGGGAAGGATCGAATCTGGGTCCAGTGGGTCTTGTCGGATTGGGCGACGCTACCGAGCGGCTCTCGACGGTTCACGCAGTCGACGAGTCCAGGACTCTTCATCCCACAATCGATGGAAGTTGCGTGGGTCGGTATTACCGGTCTACGAAGAATCGACGACGCCCGACCGACGTCATCTCGATGGTGGATGTATCCGCGGCGATCGAGCCTCAGGGACTGCGCTACCGAAAACCCGGATGTGTTCGTCTTCATCCGGGCAACGCGGCGGGCGACCTGACGTCCCGACGACGGTTGCTGATCGAGAATCTTGGGTATCTCAATTCGCAGGCTGGGATCGACATGACGAATGTCCGGACGACGAACTTTCGAGAGTACGAATGTGTGGGACCGCTGAGCTCGTGGGAAATCGAGACCTCCGTGAACCCGGACGACGTGTAAGTTCGGATGCACCGCAACGACTTCCCGTTCGATCGGGACGCGACCGAGAATGGAGTCGCGTCTCGGGCTCTCCCCCGACTAGGTGGGTCATGGCATCTAAGTGCCCGGCCCGGTCTACGTGATCGACAGATATTCGTTCCGATCTCCACCGGCTGACGGTTGTCGATCAACTCCTTCCAGAAACGTGGACTCGTACAGCTACCTAGTTTCACGTGAAACATCCACGAGCCGATCAGCCGTACCTCGCCAGCCGGACGGAGGCATGACTGTGTTCGATTGCGAATGGCGTCAGCCGGTTGGGGTACAGGGTCGGTCGGTACCACGCGCGTTGGACCGAGTACCTGATTTGTGAGGTTCGGTTACCTGTCGTCCGAGCATGTACGAACCGATCTCCCGACACCGATGCCTAATGTCGAGATCTCTGAGAGTCGACGCTGAATACGTCACCGAGTCGTCACGCGGCACTGACGATAGCGAGGCAATGGCAAAGCAGTTTCACGTGAAACAGCGCGGGCATCGAGACACCCCCAGTCGCGACCGGACCAACTGGCGGGGCCGCGGGAGTGGTGGTCTGTCGAACCGTGCGGGGTCGGGAGATCTTCGGGCCCGAACAAACGGGAGATCGATCCGGATGGTCCGCCCACGCCGAGAATAGGGACGGCTCCACTCGTCGTGGATCGCTACGCCACCGCCCACTGTCGGTCGCGTTGGTACCGGATCTCGGCGGTTCGACGTTGATTCGATCGAGTTACAGCGATGTCGTTTGGCGTTCCATGCCCGGGCACGGGAAGATGTTTCACGTGGAACAAGAAGGCTCGGATAGCAATCAGTTGACGGCCGTGGCGGAGCAGATCTTCGGTGATCGGCTCGAGTTGGCACGGAGGTACCACGACTCGTTGGCTACGGCCGGCGTCGAACGAGGACTCATCGGACCGCGTGAAGTTCCACGGCTCTGGGAGCGGCACATCCTCAACTGCGCGGCGATCGGTGAGCTCATCGACGAGGGCGAGACCGTCGTCGATATCGGCAGCGGTGCTGGCTTGCCCGGTATCCCGTTGGCAATCGCGCGGCCCGATTTGCGGGTGACCCTCGTCGAGCCCCTCCTCCGCCGAACCGTCTATCTCGCAGAGTTCATCGAGGAACACGATCTGAACATCTTGGTCGTGCGCGGTCGCGCGGAACAGCCCGGCGTCAAGAAAGAAGCCGGCGGTGCCGATGTGGTCACGTCGAGGGCGGTGGCGCCATTGGAGAAACTCGCAAAGTGGTCGCTCCCTCTGGTCCACGAGCACGGGCGGATGCTGGCTCTGAAGGGATCGAGCGCCGGCGAAGAGATCGAACGCGACCGGACTTCCCTCACCCGGATGGGTGCTGGCAAGCTGGAGGTAGTGGAGTGCGGAGTGGGTCTGTTGCCCACTCCCACCATCGTCGTCAGAGCGGTGCGTGAGCCGCGGAGACTGAGTCGTCACTGATTTCGATCGTGGGCTCACACGTCCCGCGCTCGACCCGATCGATCGTATTGAACACAGTCAGTTCCGCACTAAGGAGCACATATGTCGGGTGGGTCCGATTCCGCTGTTTCACGTGAAACAGCGTCCAAGAAGAACGCGTCGAGCAACTCGGGGAAACAGTCGGGGGTGGCGGCCAGCTCCGGGTTCGAGTACACCAACGCGATCTCTCCGAACGACACCCCCATCGGCGCTGCGGCGCATCGAGCCAGCCAGGTTCTGCATCCCGGATCGGTGTCGCTGCCGAAACCGGCGAAGCGACGCATGCTGACGATCGCCAATCAGAAGGGTGGCGTCGGGAAGACGACGACTGCCGTGAACCTGGCCGCCGCGCTGGCCCTCCAAGGACTGACGGTTCTGGTGGTCGATCTGGACCCTCAGGGCAACGCCAGCACGGCGTTGGGCGTCGAGCATCACTCGGGTGTGCCGTCGAGCTACGAGGTCCTCATCGGTGAAGTGAGCGCCAAGGACGCAGTGCAGAAGAGTCCGCACAGCGACAGGTTGTTCTGCATTCCGGCGACCATCGACCTCGCCGGCGCCGAGATCGAGTTGGTGTCGATGGTGGCCCGCGAAGGTCGCCTCAAGACGGCGCTGTCGGTGGAGGAACTCTCCGGTATCGACGCCGACTTCATCCTCATCGACTGCCCCCCGTCGCTCGGTCTGTTGACGGTCAACGCACTCGTCGCAGCGACCGAGGTACTGATCCCCATTCAGTGCGAGTACTACGCGCTCGAAGGTGTGGGTCAGCTCCTCCGCAATATCGAGCTGGTGCAGTCGCATCTGAATCCAGAACTGCACGTCTCCACCGTGATCCTGACGATGTACGACGGGCGCACCAAGTTGGCAGACCAGGTCGCGGAAGAGGTACGCAAGCACTTCGGCGACGCCGTCCTACGGGCCGTGATCCCTCGCAGCGTGAAGGTGTCCGAGGCTCCCGGGTACGGCATGACGGTGCTGGATTACGACCCCGGTTCACGCGGAGCGATGAGTTACCTGGACGCCGGACGAGAGCTCGCTGCCCGATCGGCCGGCATCGACGAAGCACGGAAGAAGTGAACAGATGAGTTCCACACGTAAGGGTGGTCTGGGCCGCGGCCTGGCCTCACTCATTCCCACCGGACCCGATGCCGGACCACGTCTCGGCAACGCGGCGGCAGACGTGATCATCGGCGCGGATCGCAACGCCAAGGACCGCCCGGATACGTCCACCAAGCCGAAACGCTCCGCACCGGCGGACGAACTCACGGAGACCGCGACAGCACCCACACCGACCCCGCCGGTGCTGAACGGAGACGACCTCTCCCCCGTCGGTGCCGTCTACCGAGAGATCGCACCTGATCGAATCGAAGCCAATCCCAAGCAGCCGAGGCACGTCTTCGACGACGACTCGTTGGCCGAACTGGTCCACTCGATCCGCGAATTCGGGCTCATGCAGCCCATCGTGGTCCGTCTCGTGTCGGGTTCCGCTGGGGCCGGAGATGCAAAATATCAGCTCGTCATGGGCGAGCGTCGGTGGCGTGCAAGCCAGGCAGCCGGCCTCGAGTCGATCCCGGCGATTGTTCGGGAGACCGCGGACGACGCGATGTTGCGCGATGCCTTGCTCGAGAACATCCACCGCGTCCAGCTCAATCCGCTCGAAGAAGCAGCGGCGTATCAACAGCTGCTCGAGGAATTCGACGTCACGCACGAGGAACTGGCCGCGAAAATCGGTCGGTCACGTCCGGTCGTGACAAACATGATTCGTCTGTTGAAGCTGCCGATTCCCGTGCAGCGACGAGTGGCGGCCGGGGTTCTGTCGGCCGGCCACGCCCGCGCTCTGTTGTCTCTGGACGCTGGGTCGGATGCGCAGGAGTCATTGGCGGCGCGAATCGTTGCCGAAGGTCTCTCCGTCCGCGCGACCGAAGAAGCCGTCACCCTCGCCAATCGAGAGGACGGGAAGAGCCCGGAACCGGCGCCCCGGCGCAAGCCCATTCAGATGCCGGGCCTCCAGGACGTCGCCGATCGCCTCTCGGATTCGTTCGATACGCGGGTAACGGTCAGCCTCGGCAAGCGGAAAGGCAAGATCGTGGTCGAATTCGGATCGGTCGATGACCTTCAGAGGATCGTCGAGATGATGGAAGCACAGAAGAAAAAGTAGCGGCGATTTTTCAGGACCAGTCATACGCGGTCGAAACGTCACTGTGACGTAGCTCGGTCGGAGGAGGTCCTGAAATCTCGAAATCTACTCGAAAAGTACTGCGATACAACATATTTGAATGATCGGCTCCACCCGACGGGTCAGACGACGAATCGCCTATCCTGTTCGAGGGGCAGATCGGCTCCGATCGAGAATTCTCGCGGTGAACGAGAACACGAAGGCTGAGGTAAGCGGTGTCGGCGATGGTGACCGGAGTGACGCTCGGTTCGTTCGAGCACTTGCCGACGCATTCGCGGCGATGCAGCTTCTGGGTCCTCGACCCCGCGTCGGAGAGTTCCTCGGTCGACCTCGAGTTCGAGAACGAAGTATGGCTGTCGACCATCATGCTCGAATGGGGATCCTGCGGGCAGTTGCTGTCCGTCGACGGCAGGACGATCGGATGCGCCCTCTACTGTCCACCCCGCGCAGTTCCGCGGGCGACGACGTTCCCGACGTCGCCGGTCAGTCACGATGCAGTTCTATTGACCCAACTCCGGATCGATTCGCCGGACGACGCGGACCTGCATTCGGCCACGCTGATTCAGGCGGTCGTGGGCGATCTCGTCAATCGTGGAGTTCGCGCTCTGGAGGCGTTCGGTATTCGGCGCAACGCCGACGATGCTGCGCCGGCGGTTCCGAACGCCACGGCACAGCTGACGTGTTCGGCGTCGACGTGCATGATCGAAGCGGACTTCCTCGAGAAGGTCGGGTTCGAAGTGATTGCTCCCCACCACAGATTCCCGAGACTGAGGCTCGAGCTCGATCGCGATCACGGGTGGAAGCAGGATGTCGAGTCTGCACTCGAGCAGCTACTGATCGCGGCCAGCATCTCCGTCGTCGATATCGAGCAGAAGTCGACGGTAGGGGCGCGGTGACACCTCACCCACCGACGCGCTCGCGCGCGGTGGTTCAGGGGCGATCGGAAGCAGCGAGTTCCTCGGCGAGCAACTCGGCGAAGGTGAACGTTCCGGTCGGCTGATCGTCCTGACCGAGTAGGTACAGGCGCTTCACGGCGATCAAAATAGCTTCGGCGATGATGTCGCGGAACCGCGGGTCGCTGAGAACTTCGACGTCGGATTCGTTGGTGAGGTAGCCGAGGTCGATCTGGATGGTCGGCATGTTGGTCAGGCGCAACAGATCCCACGTGCGGCCATGGCTGCGGCAGTCGAGAAGCGGTGTGCGGGCGACGATTTCACGCTGCACGTAGCTGGTCAGTACTTGACCGATCATCGAGGTGGATCCGTGCGAGTTACCGAAGTGGAAGCTCGCGACGCCGTTGGCCACGGGGCTGGTGCTCGATGCGCAGCGCAACGAGATCATCAGGTCGGCACCCCAAGCGTTGGCCGTCTCGGCGCGGTCGGCGACCGAAGGATTGGTCCCGCGCGCACGGGAGAGGAAGGTTTCCATTCCGGTCGCGGCCATGCGGCCCTCGAGTCGGCTCGCCATATCCCACAGGATCTCGGACTCGGAGACGCGGCCGAACGTTCCCTCGACGATGCGTCCTGTGTCTGCTCCGCCGAGATCTGGATCGATGACGATGCGCTTGCCGGTCAACTGCGGTCCGGATTTGCGAACGAGTTCTTCCTCGCTCATGGCGTGCGGGGATCCACCGGTGACGCGAGTTCCGAGAAGGTCGAGAGAGCGCAGAGTCGCCGGTCCACAGATGCCGTCCGGGGAGAGGCCGATCTCGCGCTGGAACGAGGACAGTCCCTCGTGCGTGCGGGGACCGAAGAAGCCGTCGACGCGCTCGCTGTAGAAACCGAGGTCCTGGAGTCTCGTCTGCAACGAGGCGACGTCGTCGCCGTACAGCGGAGCGGACAGCTGGTAGATGAGGGTTCGAGCGCCGAGGCGGTACGACGCTTCTTTGAGTGCGCGATATGTGGCCGGGCCTACGACGCCGTCGACCAACAGACCGCGGTGCTGTTGGAACGCGCGGACGGCACCTCCGAGGGCACCGTCGAAGACGGAACCGGGAGCCGTCCAGTGGCCGTCGTCCATGGGACCGGGGGGAACTACCGCTTCGTGGAGAAAGCCGAGAGCCGACAGAGTGCCGCGGACCTCGGCGACGGCGGGTCCGGAATCGCCGTGACTGAGTTCCTGCATCCTCGACAAAGCCTCTCGATCGTTCCGACGGCACTCACACCTTGCGGCTGATGTGCCGATGCCGAAGCATCGGCACATCAGATGATTGTCGCAGAAAGACTGGCTTCCGCTGCAATCCACACTGTGTGCAGGTGAGTCAGATAACGCCTTCGAGGTCCTTGAGCAGGGCGGCCTTGCCCTTTGCGCCGACAATTTGCTTGACCGGCTTTCCACCCTGGAACAGGATCATCGTCGGAATCGACATGACCTTGAAGTCGCGAGCGGCCTGCGGGTTGGCGTCGATGTCGAGCTTGGCGATGGTGAGCTTGTCCTTGTGCTCGGCCGCGATCTCCTCGAGAACCGGGGCGACCATCTTGCACGGGCCGCACCAGGTGGCCCAGAAGTCGACCAGGACGGGCTTCTCACTGGTCAGGACGTCGTCGGCGAACGACGCGTCGGTGATGGTGACAGTGCTTTTGTCGTCAGACATTTTCTATCTCCTCGATGTGGAAGTTCGGTGCCTGTCAGGCGTTGACGGCGTCGACCGGCTGGTCGGCGTGTTCGAGCGTGTTGCTGGTGATGTCGCCCTGCTCGGCCAACCACCGCTCGGCGTCGATCGACGCGGTGCAGCCCGTACCCGCAGCGGTGATGGCCTGCTGGTACACGTGGTCGACGAGGTCTCCGGCAGCGAAGACGCCCTCGACGGACGTGGCCGACGTGGGCGACGCGACCTTGACGTAGCCGGCGTCGTCGAGCTCGACCTGGCCCTTGACCAGCTCGTTGCGCGGATCGTGGCCGATCGCGACGAACATTCCGGTCACGTCCAGAGTGGTCTTCTCGCCGGTTTCGGCGTGCTCGAGCGAAAGCCCGGTGACGCTGGTGTCACCGAGGACCTCGAGCACCTTGGTGTCGGTGAGGAAACGAATCTTGTCGTTGTTCTTGGCGCGCTCGAGCATGATGCGCGACGCGCGGAACTCGCTGCGGCGGTGCACGATCGTGACGCTGCGTGCGAAGCGAGTGAGGAAGGTCGCTTCCTCCATGGCCGAGTCGCCACCACCGATGACGGCGATGTCCTGATCACGGAAGAAGAAGCCGTCACAGGTGGCGCAGGCGCTGACGCCGCGTCCGAGCAACTTCTCCTCACCCGGGATGGACAGATAGCGAGCTGCTGCGCCCATGGCGAGGATGATCGCCCGAGCCCGGTAGGTCTCGCCGCCGGCGGACACCGTCTTGATCGGGCCCGTCAGATCGAGCTCCTCGACGTCCTCGGTCCGGATGTCGGCACCGAATCGCGCCGCTTGTTCGCGCATCTGTTCCATCAGATCGGGGCCCATGATGCCCTCGCGGAACCCGGGGAAATTCTCGACCTCGGTGGTGGTCATCAGCGCACCGCCGAACTGTGTTCCCTCGAACAGGATCGGCTCCAGCTCCGCCCGTGCGGCGTAGACGCCGGCGGTGTAACCGGCCGGTCCCGAGCCGACGATGATGAGATCGTGAACCTTGGGGGTACTCAATGCAGACCTTCCGATCATGTGCGGCGTATACGTGCAGTCGACAACCGAGTGTTCAGCGCACACGCCGGTCGACGTACATCTGGTCAACACCACCCTAGAGGCAGTTGTTCCCCGGTGAGAGATCTGTCAGCCGATATCGCGACGCGTCAGCACGTCCGGGTTTGCAGTGCTGCAGTCGTTGCCCACCGCAAGGGCGATGAACTGTGAGGGCTGTTCTCCGGCGAGGACGAGCAGCGTTCCGTCTCGGCCGTCGACGCGCACTCGACTCGATCCGAGAACGGTGGTGGCCGGATCCACGTCGTTGGACTGCAGACAGGCAGCGAGGTCGGCCGGATCGGCCAATGCTCCGGGATCCCGCTTGCCGATGATGCCGAACGCGAAACCGGAGTCGAGGTCGGCGGAATCGAGCACCAGAGACGAATCCGGAGCCTGCGTGGGGTCGGCAACGATCGACTCGGGCTCGTCCGGAGTGAACACGGACGCCGCGACAGCAACCGATCCGGCCGTCAGAAGTGCTGCGGCAGCGGCGGTTCCGAGAACCATACGGCGTCTGCGCGGACGGAGCGGAACGACGACGTCCACCGGGGACGTCGATTGCTCGACCGTGTGCAGGGTGCGATCGATCTGTTGGGCGACGTCGGGCGGAATCGACAACGTCCCGGTGGGGTCCTCGCCCAACTCGTGCAGTCGAGCCGAGACGGCGTCGAGACCGGCGAGGATGCGCATCGAATCCTCGTCGAGGCGAACCAGTGGCCACAGTCGCCTACTGACGTCCTCGGGAAGTGCATCGGCATGCAGATCGGCGAGTAGCTCCGGCGAGAACGGGGCTTGTAGAGCGTCTGTGCTCGACGGCACGATCCTGCCTCCCTTCGCCGAGTCTGCTTTCTCTCTCACACGGTATAGACGCGAGGGGGTCAGATTCGGTTCCCTGCATCTTTCAAGTACGCGAGTTGCGTCGAGAGCTTGAGTCGACCGCGGGCGCATCGACTCTTCACGGTACCGGTGGGAACGCCGAGCAGGTCCGCAGCGTCGGCCACCGAATAGCCCTCCATGTCCACGATGACGACGGCTGCACGTTGATCGGGTGGCAACATCATCAGAGCCTGCCGAACGAGAATGCTCGTCTCCGTCTCGGAAATTCGATCCCTGGGAGATACGGGCTCGTGACTTTCGTTCTCGCTCAACGGAACCGACGGGCGTGCCTTGTTTCTGCGGATGCGGTCGAGGCAGGCATTGACGACTATCTTGTGCAACCAGCTTCGGACCGCGGCGTCGGCGCGGAACGACCCGGCCGTGCGATGAGCGGAGAGCAACGCCTCCTGCAGCGCATCGGAGGCGTCCTCGGGCGTGTAGCTGGTGCGCCGAGCCGTCAGCCACAGGTGTTCGTGGTGTCGGTAGATCAGCGTGGCGAAGGCGTTCGGCTCTCCGGCCGCATGAGCAGCCAGAAGCTCCGCATCCGTGCGCTCCCCTGGCGCCGAATCGAAACGTTCGGTCATACGAAAACGGCTCCCCCCGTGTTAACGCATTGGGGGGAGCCTAGGCCATGAATACCGTGAAGTACGAAACGAGCCGGTATTGATTACCGAGTGCCCGAATTAGGTGTCGAAACCGATCCCGGAGATCGAGGTGGCGATGCGGCCACCCTGTTCGCTGAGACTGGTGATCCAGACGAGGACGTTCCCGGTCGGCTCCGCGTCGTTGAGGGCGATGTCGGTTCGGCCGTTCTGCAACGTGGCCTCACCGAGCAGCGTGGTGTCGCTCAGGCTGGGTGAGTCGTTCGGGGCCGACCGGATCTCGACGACGGTTCCCGGAGACGTCGATTCGATCCATGCGTTCTGCAGCGTCGAGGACGGGATGGACACGAGCAGGCCGACGCCGTTCTTGAGAGCCGGGAACTGCTGGAAGTACGAGTCGGTCGTCCACGCGGTGCTGGGGTCGTTGTCGATCACGTTGGACGCGGTGCTCGGGTTGTCGGCGGAACCCTGGGGTGAGAAGACGCTGACGTCGTCCAACGCCACCGGGCCACCGGCTGGAGCCGGGGGGGCCGCGGAATCGGCTGCGGGCGGTGCCTCGGCCGGAGTCGTGAGTCCGAAGTCCTGGGTGTCGAGCGGAGTTTCGGTGTTGTCGCCTGCGATCGAGGTGAACAGCCAGAAGCCCGCGAACGCGAGCACGACGACCGTCAAGGCACCGAGTACCGCGATGGCGATGTTGGTGCGCATCGACTTCGCCTTCTCGGCGGCGATCTCCTCGGGGTCGGCGAGCGAATGGCCACTGGCGCCCGGCGCGCGTTGGCCCAATCGCAGAGCCGGCATCAGATCCGTCTTGTCGTTGACCACAGCTGCTTGGTCGAGGACGTGCTGCACGGTGGCAGCGGTACGGATTCCGCTGTTCTGTTCCAGCGCCCGCACTGCGACGGCGGAGATCTCGAACGGAACGTCGGGACGAACCTGCCTCGGCTCGAGCGGGGCACCCTTGTCGTCGCGGTCGGCCGGACGCATACCGCCGACGCTGCGGGCCGGAGCTGCGTCGCCGGATACGACGGCACCGCCGGTGGTGTCGGACAGGGGCCACTTTGCGGTGATCAGGGCGTAGAGCATCGCGCCGAGTCCGCGGACGTCCGAACTGGGGTCGGCGTCGGCCAGTGTTGCAGGGAAGGCGAGGACGGCATTGCCGCTGGAGCTGATGCGCACGCGATCGGGATGATCGATCGACAGCGCACCTCCGCTGCGGTGCGCGGCCTCGGCCGCTGCGGCCAGCACCTTGATCGCGCGTGCCGCGCCGGTGGGTGCAGGCACGGTATCGGCCATCTCGCGCAGCGACCGGCCGGGAGTCCATTCCGCGACGACGATGCCGCCGGAGCTGCCACGCACCACGTCGAGCACGCGTGCGAGGCCGGGCGAATTGATCCGACCCAGACGCAGCGTGCGCGAGAGGATCGCCTGCGGTCCCTGAGTGCGGTCGTCGGTCGAGGCGGTGGATTGCTGGTCGGCGTCGACGAACGTCAACGCGACCTCGCGATCGAGCTTGACGTCGTGGGCCTGCCAGAACTTGAGGCCGCGCGCGCCGCCGTGCGGTGCCAGCAGTCGGTACCGTCCACCGGCAACGGAGGCACCGGGAATGAGCGTCGGGCCGCGGAGCGTGCGCCCGGGAGCGCTCGCCGGAGCCGCAGCAGTGTCGACGTCGTCGGTGGAAGACGAGTCGTCGTTACCGGGTGTGGCCGGTACGGCTGCGGTCTTCTCGGGATCCGCATCCGCCGCGGGCTTCGACTCCTGTGTGGACTTCTCGTCGTCGGTCTCGACCGGCAGATCGGCCTTGGAGATGGAGATCGTCTTGTCGGTCGGACGCGCCGCGAGGGCAGCCTTGGAGATGGAGACGGTCTTGTCGGCCGGCTTCGGAGCAGACTTGGCGGCAGCAGGCTTGTCGACAGCGGGCTCGTCGGCGGACTTTTCGACGTCCTTCTCGGGAGCAGGTGCCTTCGACTCGACTGCAGTCTTCGATTCGGGCGCGGTCTTCGCCGGCGTCTCGGCGGGCTTCGGAGTCTTGGAGGAAGAAGCCTCGGCCTTCACGGGCTCGGTGCGGTCCTGGGTGTCGACCTCGACGCCGCCGCTCGTTCGGTCGGCTTCGCTTGCTGGAGATTGTGCCGGCCCCCCAGCAACTTCGTCGTCGGTCACTGTCACTCCTTCAGGCGAATATGCCCCGTGTTGATCTACGAACGGTCGACCCTCATGAGCTTGTGCCCCCGGGTGCCGATGACCAGGGTACGGGAGCCGATCCCGCGCAGTGTCCCATGTGGGCTCGCTTCGAATAACCGGAATAACGCCGGTTTCTGCAGCGGCCAGATCTGCGTCCCGCGTGTCGGATCCTCCGCGGAACCTGCGGACGAGGCGGCTCAGGGCCACGGTGACCGCAAGAACTTCGGGAATCTTGCCGAACCAGAGGATCGAGAACGTGATGCCGAGCATGATGACGGCGTCGATCGCCACGCGGGCGAAGTTGCCGACCCAGCCGTTCATCATGGCGTCGAGCCCGAGGATCCGGTCGATCGCGAGCATGGCCGCGCCGCCGGCCAGTGAGGCGATGAGCACCAGCCAGACCGTCTTGCCGACGTTGGCCATCCGCAGGCTGCCCAGGCTCTTGTGCAGCAGGTATCCGCCGATGATCGCGCCGACGGTGTACCCAAGGCCGGTCGCGGCGCCGAGGAGCAGCACCACTTGCTCCGGAGAGGACGCGACGATCGGCGCGAGCAACGACAGGCCGATCTTGACGGCGGTGATGCCGAGGATGATCCACGTCGGTGTCCAGGCCTTCTCACGGGCGTAGAAGACACGCAGGTGGATCAGCACCAGGGCGTACGGGATGAGGGAGAACGCGGACCAGCTGACGGCCTCGCCGAGTCTGGGTGCGACCTCGGCGAACCGGCCGAAGCCGTACAGCGCCTCGCCCACCGAAGGCCCCGCGAAGGTCAGGAACACCACGATCGGCACCAGCGCGACCATCGTCAGGCGGGTGGCTATCGACAGATCGTCGACGACGGACGGGGTGTCACCATTGGCGGCGTTGCGGCTGAGTCTGGGCATGATCGCCGTCAGCACCGTCACGCCGAGGATGCCGTAGGGCAGCTGCAGCACGATCCAGGCCTGCGAGTAGATCACGTTGCTGGCATCGTCGGTGCCCGACGCGATCCTGGTGGCGACGATCAGCCCGATCTGGCTGATGACGACGTAGAGCACGATCGCGGCGGCCATCGCGCCGAACTTCTTGAGTCGCTCGTCGAATCCCCAGAGCGGGCGCAGGTCGATGCGTTCGCGGCGCAGGGCCGGGATCAGAGCGAGAACTTGGGTGACGACACCCGCGGTCACACCGAGGCCGAGAACGAGAATTTTGGGATTGCTCATCTCGATGGTGTTCGCGGTGATCTCGCCCGGGACGAAGGGGTACAGGGCGAACACCGCGAGCACGATGAGGTTGTTGTACACCGGGGCCCAGGCGCCGGGCTTGAAGTTCTGCCGGGTGTTGAGCACGGCCGTGAGCAGGCCGGACAGTCCGTAGAACATCAGCGCGGGCAGCACCAGGTAGGTGAACGCGATGGTGAGGTCCTCGTTGACCTTCGGATCGCCGTCGAGCATCAGCCGCGCCAGCAGCGGGGCTGCGATCGTCGCCGCGAGCGCCACGGTTCCGAGGAGCGCCACTGCGATGGTGAAGAGGCGTCGCACGAATGCCCGCCCGCCGTCGGCGTCCTCCTGCTCGGCTCGGACCAACACCGGCACGACGATGGCTCCGAGCACGGCGCCGAGGACCAGCTCGGAGATCATGTTCGGCAGGATCGTCGAGACGGTGAACGCACTGGCCAGAGCCGCGCCGAGGGTGGCCGTCATGGCGACCTGCTTGGCGAATCCGGTGATGCGGCTGACCAGTGTCGCCACCGCGATCGAACCCGACGCGGCCAGCAGTGACTTCTGCGGCCGCGGCTCGGGCTGCGGTGCCGGGGCGGGCCCGCCCGGTGGAGTTGTCGTCGGCGGAACCGTTCCGGACGGTGCTGTGCTCGACGAAGGATAGGGGTAGTCCTCGTCCCGGAATCGCGGGATCATCTGCGTGACGGTGTCGTCGGCGGCCGGCTGACCGTCGAGCGACGGCGGTGCCGGGTAGGAGCGCAGCTCCGGCCGCGACTGCCGCTCCCAGGGGGCGGACCGCGGTGGCGTCGTGCGTCGGAACACCTGCGATGCAGGCATGCGTGACCGCGGCAGGTCGCCGTCGTACGGGACGTTGCCTGTCATGGTCTCTCGTACCCTTCGTCGGCCGGGTCGGGTTGACCTCTGAATCGGTGCCAGAGGCGTCGACCTGCAAGTAACAGTAGGAGAGCACCGGCGCAGGCGGTAATTATCGCCAGTGCCTGGCCGTATGCGTTCGATCGCACGGACACCGTCGAGACCTCACCGAGCCGGGACCCGTCGAGCGTCGTGACGGAGAAGTCGACCGACAGATTGCGCGTGTCGTCCACTTCGGCCGGAACGGTGATGGTCCGTGATCCACGGGCCGGAAGTTGGGTGACGCCGACGTCGCTGATCGTCATCTCCGGCGGCGCATCGACCCTGAGCAGCACGTTGACCGGGACCGGAAGGTCGTTGCGGGCGACGAGGAGCAGCGGACTCTGCTCCGAGGCGAGGGTGTAGACCCCGCCAGGGGCCAGCACGGTCACCGACCCGTAGATGGTGTCCAATCCGATGCGAATGGCTGCGAGTCGGTCGCGCGCCATCACGCCGGTGTCGTCACTGGCGGCACTGGCGCGACCGGCCGTCGACAGCGCTCGGAGCATGTCCTCGCGCAGCGGGGCGGTGTACAGGCGCGGGGTCAGCGCCGACTGCGGGTCCTCGACGAGTGATTGCATCAGAGTGTCGACCCGGGCGCTCTGCGATTGCACCAGGCCGATGGTGCCGGTATCGAGTTCGGTGGCTGCATCGATGCCGGTCACCGGAGGTCCGGACGTGGGCTCGGCGAGCAACTCGGCCAGTGGGCGCGGCGTCGCCAACCCCGAACGCAGCAGCGAGGACACCGTCGACAGAATGGCAGACGGTTCGTCGCCCCCCACGGTCCAATACTGCGGGGGCGCGACGGTGACGGTGCGCCCGGGCCGATCGGTGCCGACGAGCGCATGGAAGTTCACAGCTCCGAGCGCGTCCTGCAGGCGCGCGGTACGCGAGTCGGTGGCGAGGTCGAAACGCTGCTCGGTGGGGGTCAGGGCGGGGGTGGACGGCGTGTCTCCGACGCCGGCCAGCGCCGCCGCGGTGGCGGCGTCGTACTTGGTGGCGGCCAGCGTCTCGGTCTGCTGGGTGTCCGATGGCTGGGTCGCGGACGAGACCAGCAGCGAGGTCGGGGCCGAGGTCGGCGGGCTGATGCTGTTATCGGCGACCAGTACGGTGTCGGTGCCGGCCGTGCGCAGGGCATCGGCGGTGTCCTCGTCCACGCCACCGGTGGTGCTCCAGGTGAAACCGCGCGTCGAGGTGATGCCGAGTATGCCGTCGACGATGTCGGCCGGGGCACTGACAGCACTGCTCAGCAGAGTGGCATCGCCGATGTCGGCCACCGCCCCCAGATCCGTCTGGGCGAACGGCATCGCCGTCACGCAGGTGCTCGACGCGATCGTCTCGAGTCGGGACAGCCACTCGGCTGCGGCTGCACTTCCGGTGCCTTCACGCGTCGTGCTGGCGGGATCGGCCGGGTTGTCGACGACGAGGTAGCCGCGGGTCATGTTCGAGACGGTGACGAGCAGGTCGGGGTCCAGGCCGATACACAGGCTCGACGCCAGTCTGCCGTCGGGATCGAGGCCGGGTTGCGTCGCGAACTCGACGGCCTTGAGCAGGGTGTCGAGTCGCCCGCCGGTGGCGAGTTCGCCGGCGAGTTCGTCGTCGATCAGTCGCACGCGCTCGTCGACGGATCCGGGGATTCCGGCAGCGAGGCGAGGGATGTCGGCCAGCGGCCACAGGACCGTCATCGCCACGGGGTTGCGGGTGTTGGGGGGCAGCGGCATCGCGCCGGGAGCGGTGGGGTCCATCTCACCGGGGTTGCGGGGCAACCCGACGACCGGGAGCAGGAAGCGAGCGTCGTCGAGTCGTGCGGTTCCGCCGTACTCGGGGGTGCCGTTGACGTTGAGCAGCAGCGGGTAGACGCCTGGCACCTCGATTCCCAGTGAAGGTTCGGTGGTGCTGCGCAGCTGCATCGACATGTCGAACTGGCGGCTCTCGTCCTTCTCCAGTGAGTCGGCGACCGTGACGAAATCGCCCACTCGCTCGAATCGGTCCTGGTCGAGAGTCAGGGAGGTCCGCAGGCCGGCGGTGGTGTCGACGGCGGCAGCGGCCTGCATCCGGACACTGACGTCGTCGACGCGGCGGTCCCCGGTGTTCGTCACCGTGGCGCGCACGGTGACGAACGGGTCGCTGCTGGTGGTGACGGTGGAGGGGGCGACGGTCTCGATGCTCAGCGTCAGGAAGGGGTTGCCGTCCTGCGTCATCGGAGTGTCCGGAACGGCGCTGGTGGTGCCGGACGCATCGCCGACGGAGGAGTCGGGTTGGGCCGCGGCGTTCGGAAGCTGCGTGGGGACCAGTGCTGCGGAGCCGACCGACGGTGCCACCGCAAGAACGAACGTGGTCAATGCGGCGGCAGCGACCTTCCGGGCCCGCACGATCACTTCCCGCCGGGGATGGGTGCGCCCGAGTTGCCGCTGCTCATGTCCTCGATCAGACGGGTGGCGATGGCGGCGAGCTTGCGTTCGTCGGCGTAGGCGAGTCGAGAGGGCAGTTCGGTCAGCGGGACCCACGCGACCTCGGTCACCTCGAGGTCCTCGTCCGACAGTTCGCCGCCCAGGAATCGGAGCAGGTAGTGGTGGACGGTCTTGTGGACGCGTCGGCCCTCGGTGACGAACCAGTAGTCGATGCTGCCCAGCGAGGCCAGGACGGTACCGCGGATGCCGGTCTCCTCGGCGACCTCGCGCATGGCCGTCTGCTCGGCGGTTTCGCCCTGCTCGATGTGCCCCTTGGGCAGGGACCAGAGGAGGCGTCCGCGGCGGTCGGTGCGGCCGATGAGGGCGGCGCAGCGCTTGGCAGGCGGCCCGTCGAGGCCGTCGACCACCAGGCCGCCTGCCGAGGTCTCGCGGACGGTCCGCAGCTTGGGTGCTTCGGTGTCGGCGCGTGCCTGACGCCGCCGCGGGTTGCGGCGGCTCCTGTTCGCACGTTCGGCAGCAGACACCCGATCCATACTAGTTGCCTGTGCGCACTCTTCTACCGTGCCGCACCGCGGGGTGAAGGCCGGGACAATCGATCGGCTCGGCGCAAGTAGGCTCTCCCACCGTGGCCGATCAGTCCCTGTCCTCCGTTTCCGCCGAGCAGACCGATGCCCGCCGGGAGAGGTTGCTGGCGGGAGCTGCTGTGACGCTGCGCGAACTCGCTCCGGTGTTGACTCCGCTGGGCGCACTGTTCGCCGCGGCGGGGCACGAGCTCTTCCTCGTCGGTGGCTCGGTGCGCGATGCAGTTCTCGGTCGACTCGGAACCGATCTGGATTTCACCACCGACGCCAGGCCCGAGGACGTTCAGGCGTTGCTGTCGGGCTGGGCGGACCATCAGTGGGACACCGGCATCGCGTTCGGGACCATCAGCGCGGCCAAGGACGGCCAGACGATCGAGATCACCACCTATCGCACCGACTCTTACGACCAGGTCTCCCGCAATCCCGAGGTGCAGTACGGCAACAGCCTCGATGAAGATCTCGTTCGACGCGATTTCACCGTCAACGCCATGGCAGTACGTCTCGGAGCGGACGGCGCCCAGGAATTCGTCGATCCGCTCGGCGGTATGGACGCGTTACTCGAGGGCGTTCTCGATACTCCCTCGGCACCGGAGGTCTCGTTCGGAGACGATCCCCTGCGCATGCTGCGGGCCGCGCGGTTCGTCTCCCAGCTGGGGTTCACTCTGATGCCACGGGTGCACCGGGCCATCGAGGACATGGCGGAGCAGATCGACCGGATCACCGCCGAGCGAATCCAGGTGGAGCTGGACAAGCTGATCCTCGGTGAGCACCCGATCGACGGCATCGACGTGATGTGCGAGACGGGCCTGGCGCAGCGGATCATCCCCGAGGTGCCCAACATGAAGCTCGAGATCGACGAGCATCACCAGCACAAGGACGTGTACACCCACTCGCTGACCGTGCTGAAGCAGGCCATCGATCTCGAGGACGGCGATCCGGACCTCGTATTGCGTTGGGCCGCACTGCTGCACGACATCGGTAAGCCCGATACCAAGCGAAACGAGCCGGGTGGTGGAGTCAGCTTCCATCACCACGAGGTCGTCGGTGCCAAGTTGGTGCGAAAGCGCATGCGCGCCTTGAAGTATTCCAAGAAGATGATCGAGGATGTCTCGCATCTGGTGTTCCTGCATCTGCGTTTCCACGGCTACGGCAAGGGTCAGTGGACCGATTCGGCCGTGCGGCGCTACGCCACGGACGCCGGCGAGCTACTGCCCAAGCTGCACAAGCTGGTTCGGGCCGACTCGACCACGAGGAACAAGCGTCGAGCCGCCGCGTTGCAGGCCACCTACGACGACCTGGAAGAACGCATCGCCCGCATCGCCGAGCAGGAGGATCTGGCGCGGGTGCGGCCCGACCTCGACGGCAACGCGATCATGGAGTTGCTGAACATCCCGGCCGGACCCGACGTGGGCAAGGCATGGAAGTTCCTGAAAGAAGTGCGTCTCGACCGGGGACCGCTCTCCCGCGAGGACGCGGAGGCCGCGCTGCTCGAATGGTGGCCCACGCAGTAGGAGCGGCTGCGCCGCACGTGCACGAAACCTCGTAGCCTGCTACGAGTTTCCGCTCACGACGAGCGAAGCTCGGCCTTGACCAGATAGACGTTGTAGCTGTCCCACTCCGAGATCGTGAAGTACAGCTCGTTCGCCGTCGACCACGGGTGAACGAAGCCGCCGTAGGTCTTGGGGTACTCGGCGGTGTCGATCAGGGTGGTCGGCGCGGTCCACTGACCTTGCGGTGAATTCGATTCGCGCAGAACGATATCGCCGCGCAGCGGATCGAGATACGTCATCCGCCAGAGGCCACGGACCTCGTCGTGATGGACCGACAGTTCCCCGGCCATACCGTCGGCGATGGGGGTGGCCTCGTTGGATCCGACGGGAGCCCAGGTGCCGTTCACCCAGTATTGGTATGCGGTCTTGTTCAGCACGTCTGCTTTCGAGACGCGGGCGAGCCCGACCTGTCCGGCGCGTCCGTTGACGGTGCCGAACATGTAGACGTACTCCCCCGCCGGGACCATCGTCGACACCTGGAACTTGGAGAAGCCGAAGACGTTGTCCCACTTGGCATGCTCGTCCTTGACCCAGTTGGAACCGTTGTCGTCCGAGTAGGCGATGCCGCCGTAGTTGGTCCACCACACGCCGGGAATCGTGCTCCAGCGTCTGATGGACATGTACGACATGTACTGCCGGTCGTCGATGGCGAAACCGGACGTGGGGATGACCGTCGTCTCCCAGTTCTCTACCTTGCGCGACGGCAGCAGTTCGGCTGCATGACAACGGGAATCCTGCACCATGGAGTCCAGGGTCATGCCGTCGGACAGGTCGGTGTCGGTGCTGTGGCCGAGTGCGTTGGAACGCCAGTCGTCGCCGCCCACGACGCCGAATTCCCACCCTTTGCCGAAGGAATCGCCGAAGGCCACGGCGACCTCACCGGGCTTGCTCTCCCACATGATGCCGAGGTCGGTTCCGTTCACCTGCCAGCGCTTGTCAGTTCGGTTGTCCGATCCCGGTCCGGTCAGCTGGGAGACGACCTCGACGTTTCCGACGGCAGGTGCTCCGGGCGGCACCGTCGTGGGTCCTGGCTCCGCTGGGTTGACGGCGGACGCGGGCGGCGGCGTTCCCGGGGCAGCGGGGCCGGGAATCGGGATCGGAATGGTCTCGGGTTGCGGGTCGATCTCGATGCGCGGGAACGGCAGATGGTCTGCAGAGCCCGTTGCCGGCGTCGGTGCATCGGTGTCGTCGGTGAGATCGGGGCACGGGTCCGCACACGGGTCGGTCAGCGGTTCGGCCTGTACGCGGGTGTTGTTCGGGGCCGGATCGGGAACCGGTACGAGTTCCACCGACGGATAGGGCACGGGAATCACCACACGATCCGGCAACGGCGGCAGCTGGGGCGGATTGCCCGGCCCGATGGGCTCGGGTGGGTAGTCCTTGGGGTCGAATCCTGTTTCGCCACAGGAGTTCACCGGCGGAGGCGGCGCCGCGAACGCCGGTGGTGCAGCGAGAACGGCCGTACCTGCGGCGACCGCGAGTATGCAGCCGAGTGACGCCGAGCGGCCGTGCATGCGGTGCCCCCGTGTTCACCGACGAAACCCATCGGTCCGATACGGAAAGATACACCACGTCAGCGGCGTGTGCGCCCGGTGTTCACCACCGCTGCGGCCAGGCCGAGGGCGTAGATACCTGCCCCGACGAACACCAGGATGTGCGCGGTGGGGTCCTGGCTCAGATCGGTCGTGTCGGGGCCGACGGCGAAGGCCGCCGCAGCGAGTGCGGCGACGAAGGCGACGTTGAACACGGTGTCCTGCAACGTGAAGACGCGTCCGCGATGGGCGTCGTCGATCTCGATCTGCATGGCAGCGTCGCCACTGAGTTTGACGGTCTGCCCGGCGATGCCCAGGAGGAAGGCTCCGATCAGCAAGCTGGTTTGCGTCAGGCCCGAGACGGCACCGAGCTGCGCCACGATGGCGAGCACAAGTGCGGCAGCGATCGTGCGGGTGCGTCCGAACCGGGGAACGGCGAAGGGGGTGATCAGGGCGGCGAGGAACATGCCGACCGCCGAGGCACCGACGGCGATGCCGAAGCCGGCAAGGCCGCCGGGCAGGGTGCTGCTCGTCGTTTCGCGGAGAACCAACACCATGATCAGAGTGTTGATGCCGAACACGATGCGGTGCGCGCCGATGCCGAGCATCGCGGTCGTGACACCGGCGGACCGCCAGACGGCCTGCGCACCCGATTTCAGCCCTTCAGCAACGTCTTTCAGTGGACTGTCGGTGCGACTCTCGATGCCCGGGCCGAGGGATCGTGGTCGGAACCGCGCGGCGGCGAGCGCCCCGACGACCGACCCGGTGGCCGAGAGACCCACGGCGACACCCGAGCCGAAATCCCCGGCACCGATCACGCCGATCACCGCTACGGCGAGGCCCGCACCTGCCGCTGCGAAACCGGATCCGACGGTGGCCAGCACCGAGTTCATCGGTACCAGCCACGATTGCCGAACCACGTGCGGCAGTGATGCCGACGCTCCCGCGAGCACGAACCGACTGAGCCCTACGGTGGCCAAAGCCAACAGCAACAACGGTGTGGCGTCCTCCCCGGCGCACAGCAGGATTGCGGTGGCGACGATCAGTATTATACGAACGATGTTGGCCCACAGCAGGACCGACCGGCGGTCCCAGCGGTCGAGAAGCGCTCCGGCGAACGGTCCCACCAAGGAATACGGGACCAGCAGCACCGCGAATCCGGCCGCGATCTCGGCCGGATTGGTCGCGCGCTCGGGGTTGAAGAGAATGGCACCACTGAGCGCGGCCTGGAACAACCCGTCGCCGAACTGACCGGCGAACCGAATGGTCGTCAGCTTGCCGACCCCCGGAGACTCACGCAGTCGGGCACGGAAGGAAGCGTCGCTCACCGACGGGACTTTAGCCCCCGCCCGTCATACGGAGACGGCGGGCGTCGAGGCTGTCCACCATGCCATCGTTGCGGCTGTGCCGTCGGCGAGTGGAGTGGGCTGTAGCCCGAGGATCGCCTCGCTGCGGCTCGAGTCGAGAAGGTAGGGGTAGCGGAACTGGTAGAGGGTGTCGCCGAGCTCTTTCATCGGACCGGGCACCGCGCTCAGCAGTCGCAGTGCCCAGGTCGGAATGGCACCGATCTTCGGAGTCGGCAGATCTGCAGCAGCCGAGAACATCTCGATCATCGTGCGCTGCGAGACCGCGGGCGCGGTGGGCGCATGCAGGACGGTGTTCCACATCGACGGGGACGCCGCGGCCGTGAGCATGGCGGCTGCCAGATCCGGGACGTAGGTGAACGAGTGAGGAAGGTCGGCGGAGGCGAGGACGCGGACCGGCTTTCCGGCGAGAATCGGCGAGATCACCCGCTCACCCATGTGCGAGGTGATCACCCGAGGCCCGTAGAAATCCGAGGCGGCGACGCTGACGGTGGGGGTCGCGTGAGCGTCGCGCGCGGCGAGAAGCTGGGTGCGCACACCCAGCTTGCGGAACGTCGCCTCGCGGGGTGAGTCCTCGCGGATCGGTCCGTCGACCCGGCCGTAGGCGTACAGACTTTCGGGAAACGCGACGACGGTGCGCGCGGCCGCGTCGAGCACGCGGTTCTGCATGGCGACGAGCTTGTTCCGCCACACCGTGTTCTCGTAGGCGACGTGGGTGCAGTGGTACACGGCGGTGGCGCCGTCGAGGTGTCGACGGAGATCGTCGGATTCGATGTCGACTGCGCGGCGTTCGATCATCGGGTGCTCGGGCCCGTTGCCTGATCGGGTCAGGATTCGCACCGAATGACCCTGTGCAGCAAGCTGTTCGGCAACTGTCCAGCCGACGGGCCCGGCTCCGGTGACGACGTGAAGTTCGGTCATGATCGCTCCATTCGAGGAAAACGAGAGCGGTGCTCTCTGTTATGAAGAGTGTGCACCCGCGGCAACGATAAAGCAAGAGCACTGCTCTCTGAAAAGAGCAGCAGTTACAGTGGCAGCCATGGCGAGCACTCCCCGCACCCGAGCCCGCGCCCAGACCCTGGCCGATATCACGCGGATCGGACGCGAACACCTGGCCGCCGACGGCGCCGCGGCCCTGTCGTTGCGCGCTGTCGCGCGGGACCTCGGTGTGGTCTCCTCGGCCGTCTACCGATACGTCGCCAGCCGCGACGAGCTGCTGACGCTGCTCGTCGTCGACGGATACACCGAGCTCGGAGACACCGTCGACGCAGCGGTGGACGCGGCCGACGGACCCAAGGAGAAGTTCTTGGCTCTCGGCCGGACGGTCCGGCAGTGGGGTCTGCGGGAGCCGGCGCGCTACGCGTTGCTGTTCGGCAGCCCGGTGCCCGGGTATCACGCCCCTGCGGAGCAGACCACCGGGCCGGGCACCCGGGTGATCACCACCCTGGTGGCCGTCCTGAATTCGGCGTGGCAGACACGTCGACCGGACGTCGAGACCGACCCGCCCGAGCTGGCGTCACTGCACGGCAGCTTCGAGGACATCCGTGCGCAGATGGAGATGGATCTGCCCGACGGGCTGATCGCACTGGGCGTCATGGTGTGGGCGTCGCTGTTCGGGGCCATCAGCTTCGATGTGTTCGATCAGTACGGTGCCACGACGTTCTCCAGCAGGGACGCGTTGTTCGAGTACCAGTTGGGATTGTTGACGAAGGTCGCCGGGCTCGAGTAGGTAACAAGGGCGGGAGTGGAGCCTGCGGAACGACCCATGAGGACTGGCCGTATCGCTTGCGCCACATCCGGCGGTGGGCGGTGCCACAATGACTAGCGTGGCAGCGCATGCGGAGGAACCCGAGGACCAGACGGCATCGGCCTTGCGCGATGTCCGTCCCGGCAGTCTGTTGGTGTCGTCCATCGAACTCGTCGAGCCCACGTTTCGGCGCACCGTCATCTACATCATCGAACACAACGATGCGGGCAGCCTCGGTGTCGTGATCAACCGTCCCAGCGAGACGGCGGTGCAGAACGTACTGCCCAACTGGTCCGAGCTGGCAGCCAAACCGCAGGCGCTGTACGTCGGTGGCCCGGTCAAGCGCGATTCGGCTCTGTGCCTGGCGACGCTGCGGACCGGTGTGTCGATCGACGGTGTTCCCGGTCTGCGCCGTGTTGACGGCCGAGTGGTGATGGTCGATCTCGATTCCGATCCTGCCGACATCGCCCCACTCGTCGAGGGCGTGCGCATCTTCGCCGGATACTCGGGCTGGACGTTCGGGCAACTCGAAGGTGAACTCGACCGTGACGACTGGATCGTGTTGTCGGCCTTGGCATCCGACGTGATCGGTCCGCCGCGGATCGACCTGTGGGCGCATGTACTGCGCAGGCAGCCGATGCCGTTGGCGCTGCTGGCATCTCATCCGATCGACGTCGACCGCAACTAGAGCGGCTGCGCCGCACGTGAGCGAAACCTCGTAGCAGGGGTCGAGTTTTCGCTCACATGCGCGCAGCGCTCAGTGAGCGAAGGCCTGCGCGCTCGAGTGTCCACCTGACTTCAAGCCGGCGAGCACCTCGTCGATGGCGATGCACAGCATTCGGCCCAGGTCCGCGCTGAAACCCTCTCGCACTACGACTCTGAGCACGGCGACGTCGGTTGCGTTGTCGGGCATCGTGTATGCCGGCACCTGCCAGCCGCGGGCGCGTAGTTCGTGGGAGACGTCGAAGACGGTGAACTCGCAGTGATCCTTCAGCATGAACGACAGGACCGGGATGGCCGAGCCGTCGGTGATCACTTCGATGTCGGGGTGTTTCGCGAGGTGTCGGCTGACGCGAACGGCGGTGTCGCGCAGTGCTTTCATGATGTCGGTGTAGCCGGATCTGCCGAGGCGTAGGAAGTTGTAGTACTGCCCGATCACCTGATTGCCCGGCCGGGAGAAGTTCAGCGTGAAGGTGGGCATGTCGCCGCCGAGGTAATTGACGCGGAACACGAGGTCCTCGGGCAGGTCTTCCTTGGTTCGCCAGACGGCGAATCCAATTCCTGGATAGGTCAGTCCGTACTTGTGGCCGCTGGCGTTGATGGACTTGACCCGAGGCAACCGGAAGTCCCACACAAGCTCCGGGTACAGGAACGGTACGACGAATCCGCCACTGGCCGCGTCGACATGGACCGGTACGTCGGGCCCGCCGCTACCCGCGATCTCGTCCAGTGCAGCGCAGATCTCTTGTACCGGTTCGAGTTCTCCGGTGAACGTGGTGCCGAGGATGGCGACGACACCGATGGTGTTCTCGTCCACTGCATCTCGAACCTGTTCCGGGGTGATGACGTAGCGTCCGCGCTCGACGGGCAGGTACTTGGGCTCCACGTCGAAGTAGCGGCAGAACTTCTCCCACACCACCTGAACATTGCTGCCGAGCACCAGGTTCGGAGTGTCGGTACCTGCTCCCCTCGCTCGCCAGCGCCACTTGAGTGCCAAGCCGGCCAGCATGACTGCCTCGCTGGAGCCGATGGTCGAGACCCCGGTGGCCGACGACGGGTCCTCCCGGCCGAGTCCGGGCGCGTGGAACAGGTCGGCGACGATGTTGACGCAGCGTTCCTCGATGGCGGCGGTGGACGGGTACTCGTCCTTGTCGATCATGTTCTTGTCGAACGTCTCGGCCATGAGTTTCTCGGCCTGCGGATCCATCCACGTGGTGACGAACGTCGCCAGATTCAGGCGCGAGCTGCCGTCGAGCATCAGTTCCGGTCGACGGGACCAGGCAGAGGAACAGCATTCCGGTGTAGAGGTCGTCGCTGATCACGCCGGGGACGAGAATCCGCAGGGCCAGCCCGAGTGCCGGGAACAGCAGATACGTGCACGCCAGGATCACCGAGTGCAGCCGCCAGTGCTTGACGCCGTTCCAGGCGTCGCGCGGCGAGAGTCGAGCGCCGTAGATGAGGAACAGCAGGGCAATGGCGATGCGCGTCACCCAGCCCAGGACGTCCTCCGCTGTGCCGGTGGCCGGGAACAGGCTTGCCAGCGCTGCGACCGCGAAGATGCCCAACAGGAAGGGATCCAGCACGGTATCCCGCAACAACTTCACTTGGCTAACTTAATCCACCGTAGCGTTGCGAGTGCGGGCGGTCAGGGTGTTGAGCGTTCCCGCGATCTTCTCGGCGTGCACGGATCCGATGGTGAGCCGATCCCCGTTGGCGAAGGTGACGAAGGCCGCGGGACCGGCGTCGGTGGCGACGGCGTAGTTCCCGCGTCCCTTGGCCCGAAGTCCCCAGCCCCCGAACTCCTTCGAGGGATCGACCGCCCGAACCGAGGCACCGGTGATCTCGTCGATGTCGTAGTCGAATGCCGCCATGCCCAGGCTCGAGACGAAGAGGCCGTCGCTGTCGATGTGCACGGTGAAGCGCAGCAGGGACAGAATCAGAATCGTCAGTCGGGCGAACAGGAAGATCGGCCACAGTGAGCCGGACAGCCAGCACGTCAGAGCGGCTCCGGCCAGGGAGACTGCCACGACGGTGATGCCGGCGACCCGGCTGGCTCCGACGTGGACCACCAGGGGCAACTCCGGGCTGCAGCGCGGAAGATCTGCGTGCGGCGGTGATGTGGCGTCGACGCGTTCGCGGTAGTCACGCAGCCTGGACGCACCGAACAACCCGGCCGCGAATCCGACGACGGTTCCCACCGCGATAGCCCAGCCGGGGATGGTCACGCTCCGTTCGGACGCCATGTCCAGTTCTCGGACGAGGGTCGCGATCTGCAGAACACCGATCGTTCCGACGACGGTCAGCCCGATGACCAGCATGGTTCGACGCATGATCAGCAGCACCCGAGTCAACGACGCGACGGCACTGCACCCACCGCCGACCAGCACGATCACGATCGCGAGGGTCCAGGCGTTGGAGAGTGGATTGGAGAAGTCGTCCGGTTCGGTGCCGCTGAAGTGAGTGGCGACCTGCTCGGGCAGACGGCCTTGCCACAGGTAGGCCAGGACGAGTCCGAGTGCGGCGACGACAAGGGGGACGGCAACGCCGAACATGACCCCGGCCGGGTCGAACGTGCGTAGTGCCTTCGCCTTCATCCGCTCAGCTCGGCTGGCAGGCGTCCTTGAGGCTGCACGAGATGCACGAGCTTCCGCATCCGTCCGCCTCGGCGGGTGGCGGAACGGCCGCTGCTGCGCGGGCCCCGATGGATCCGCCGGCTGCGGCGATGAACAGCGCGGCCACGAGGGCAACGACGACGCCGACGACGGCGGCGATGCCGTTCAGTGCGAGGGCGGCCACTGCGCCGATGGCCAGTACCAGCGCCGATGCGGCTGTCGTGGGACCGGCGACGCGATTGGCGAGGGTGAACGTCTCGTCGTCACGCATGGCCTCGGCGGTGCGGACACCGGCGAAGCGGTTGCGTGGGAGCCGACCCAGCAGCGACATGGCAGCGACAGCGCCGACGACGAGCGCGAGCACGAACAACACAACCGAGACGATGACCACCTGGCCAGGATACGGCGCAGCGAGGTCCTGGTACCAGGCGGGCCGCATCACACTTTAGGCTGGTAGGTGTGACCGATTCCGTTGAAGCACCCACCGAGTCCGCCCCCGAGTACCGCTACACAGCCGATCTCGCCGGGCACATCGAGGAGCAGTGGCAGGACCTGTGGGAGACACAGGGCACTTTCGACGCTCCCAACCCGGTCGGAACCCTCGCCGGAGACGTCCCGAAGGACAAGCTGTTCGTTCAGGACATGTTCCCGTATCCGTCGGGCAGTGGCCTGCATGTCGGCCACCCCCTCGGCTACATCGCCACCGACGTGTTCGCGCGGTATCACCGCATGCAGGGTCGCAACGTGCTGCATGCGCTGGGCTACGACGCGTTCGGTCTGCCGGCCGAGCAGTACGCCGTGCAGACGGGCACGCACCCGCGCAGCACCACCGAGAACAACATCACCAACATGCGACGCCAGTTGCGTCGGCTGGGTCTCGGGCACGATCGCCGACGGTCCTTGGCGACGACGGACGTCGACTTCTACCACTGGACACAGTGGATCTTCCTGCAGATCTTCAACTCGTGGTTCGACGCGGACCTCGGTAAGGCCAGGCCCATCTCGGAACTGGAGGCGGCGTTCGCCTCGGGTGAGCGGTCTTTGGACGACGGCCGCTCCTGGGAATCGCTGACCGTCGGTGAGCGCCGTGAGGTGATCGACGGGTTCCGTCTGGTGTACGAGTCCAACTCGATGGTCAACTGGTGCCCCGGTCTGGGTACGGTGCTCGCCAACGAGGAGGTCACCGCCGACGGACGCAGCGATCGCGGCAACTTCCCGGTGTTCCGAAAGAACCTGCGGCAGTGGATGATGCGAATCACCGCGTACTCCGACCGCCTGGTCGACGACCTCGAGTACCTGGATTGGCCCGAGAAGGTCAAGACCATGCAGCGCAATTGGATCGGGCGATCCCGCGGTGCGCAGGTCTCGTTCTCGAACATCGAGGTGTTCACCACCCGCCCGGACACGCTGTTCGGTGCCACCTACGTGGTGCTCGCCCCCGAGCACGAACTGGTCGACGGGTTGGTTGCTCCCGAGTGGCCTTCCGACGTGTCCGAGAAGTGGACCGGCGGAGCCGCTACTCCCGCGGAAGCCGTTGCGGCATATCGCGCTTCGATTGCCGCCAAGTCAGATCTGGAGCGGCAGGAGAACAAGGAGAAGACCGGCGTCTTCATCGGCGCCTACGTGAGCAACCCGGTCAACGGTGAGCAGGTGCCGGTGTTCATCGCGGACTACGTGCTGACGGGCTACGGCACCGGCGCGATCATGGCCGTACCCGGACACGATGCCCGCGACTGGGAGTTCGCCACGGCATTCGGTCTACCGGTGCGCGAGGTCATTTCGGGCGGAGACGTCACCGAGGCCGCGTACGTCGGCGACGGTGCCGTGGTGAACTCCGACTTCCTCGACGGCCTGCCGGTGGACGAGGCCAAGGCCGCCGTCATCGCGCGGTTGGAAGCCGACGGCACCGGCCGCGGCACCATTCAGTACAAGCTGCGCGACTGGCTGTTCGCTCGCCAGCGCTACTGGGGCGAGCCGTTCCCGATCGTCTGGGACTCCGAGGGCAACCCGCACGGCCTGCCGGATTCTGCTCTGCCGGTGGAACTTCCGGAGGTCGAGAACTACGCGCCGGTCTCGTTCGATCCGGACGACGCCGGCTCCGAGCCGTCCCCGCCACTGGCGAAGGCCAGCGAGTGGGTCAACGTCGAGCTCGATCTGGGCGACGGGCTGCAGACCTACACCCGCGACACCAACGTCATGCCGCAGTGGGCCGGTAGTTCCTGGTACCAGCTGCGCTACATCGACCCCACCAACTCCGAGGCCTTCGCGGACCCGGAGAACGAGAAGTACTGGGTCGGGCCGCGTCCGGAGATCCACGGACCCAACGATCCCGGCGGGGTCGATCTCTACGTCGGTGGCGTCGAGCATGCGGTGCTGCACCTGCTGTACTCGCGCTTCTGGCACAAGGTGTTGTTCGATCTCGGCCATGTCAGCTCGAGCGAGCCGTACCGTCGCCTGTACAACCAGGGCTACATCCAGGCCTTCGCCTACACCGATGCCCGAGGCGTCTACGTACCCGCGGCCGAGGTGATCGAGCGCGACGGCGGCTACTTCCATCAGGACCAGCCCGTCAACCGTGAGTACGGCAAAATGGGTAAGTCTCTGAAGAACTCGGTCTCCCCCGACGAGATCTTCGCCGAGTACGGTGCCGACACCCTGCGCTTCTACGAGATGTCGATGGGCCCGCTGGACACGTCGCGGCCGTGGGCGACCAAGGACGTCGTCGGCGCGCAGCGGTTCCTGCAGCGGGTGTGGCGACTGGTACTCGACGAGGTGACCGGCGAGGTCCGCGTCACCGACGACAAGCCCACCGAGGACACACTGCGCGTGCTCAACCGTGTGATCGATGGTGTGCACGCGGATTACGCTGCGCTGCGCGACAATACGGCCGGTGCCAAGCTCATCGAGCTGACCAACCACATCACCAAGGCGTACCCCGACGGTGCTCCGCGTGGGGTCGTCGAGCCGCTGATCCTGATGCTCGCTCCGCTGGCTCCGCACCTGTCCGAGGAACTGTGGAGCAAGCTCGGCCACGAGAAGTCGCTGGCACACGGTCCCTTCCCGCGCGTGGAGAAGAAGTGGCTCGTCGCCGATACCGTCGACTACCCCATTCAGGTCAACGGCAAGGTACGCAGCCGCATCACCGTCCCCGCCGATGCGACCAAGGACGACGTCGAGAAGACTGCACTGGCCGACGAGAAGATCGTCGCCCTGCTCGACGGCAAGGCCCCGACCAAGGTCATCGTGATCCCGGGTCGAATGGTGAACATCGTCCTGAAGTAGCCCCCGCCGAACTCGAAGTTGTGGATGAAAATCTGGCGATTTCCGTCCATAACTTCGAGCTCGGGGCTTTAATTTGTTCCATGTCACAGGTCGGTAAAGGATTCGTGGTGAGGCTGGTGGCCTCCGTCGTCCTGGTTCTTGGATCCGTCACGCTCGTGAGTGTCCCTGTTGCACAAGCAGATCCGGGGCCCGGCTCACCGATTCCGGCCGACGATCCGTTCTACGATTGGGACGGTGGCCTGGACGTCTCCCCGGGAACGGTGCTTCGGTCGAGGCCCATGACGTTCCGAACGCCGAACCAGCCGACGCCGGTCACCGGTAGCCAGGTTCTGTACAGAACTACCGACCAGCAGGGCGACGCCGTCGTCACGGTCGCCACAGTGCTGCGGCCGCTGATCCCCGGACCGACGCGAATCGTGTCGTACCACATGGCATACGACGCCCTCGGGTCCCAGTGCAATCCCTCGTACACCCTCAGCGGCGGGTCCACGAGTCCTATTGCCGGTGCGGAACAGGTGGTCATTGCCGGTTATCTCGCTGCCGGTTACACCGTCGTCGTGCCGGATTACGAGGGCGAGGAACTCGAGTGGACGATCGGACGGCAGTCGGGGTACGCAGCTCTGGACGGCGTTCGCGCGGCACAGTCCTTTCTGCAGCTTCCGTCGAACACCCCCGTCGGCATGGTCGGATACTCCGGAGGCTCCGTCCCGACGCAGTGGGGTGCCGAGATTGCCCCCGAGTACGCACCCGAGCTGAACCTCGTCGGAGCGGCGGCCGGCGGGCTGCCCGTCGACCTGGCTCACAACCTGCCGTACGTCAGCGGAAGCAAGGAGTGGGCGGGCGTCATTCCGGCTCTGATCGTCGCCTACCAACGCGCCTACGGTCTCGACCTGGACGATTTCATCTCCGACTACGGTCGCCAGGTGATCGATCAGGTCGATCAGGAGTGCATCGCCCAGTTCGCCGACGACTACCCGACGCTCACCGACGCGTCGATGGTCAAGGCTCCGTACACCTCCATGCTCGACGTACCCGAGGTGGTGGCGGCGATCGACGACAACATCATGGGTAGCCAAGGCACTCCGCGGACGCCGATGTTCCTGGCTGTGGGGCAAGCCGATCCGATCGGCGATTCCGTCATGATCACCGCGGACGTACAGGGACTGGCGTACGAATACTGCGGCCGGGGCGTCGATGTGCAGTACGCGCAGTACGACGGCTTGTCGCACAGCGAAGCCTTCCCGGCTTTCGAGGCCCAGAGTCTGCAATTCCTGACCGAGCGGTTCTCCGGTGGGCCGAAGCGGAGCAACTGCGGAACCATCCCGCCCGGAAACAGCCTGGCACCGACTCCGTAGAACCCGGGTGGTTCTGTCAGATCGCGCCCAGATCGGCCGACAGCCAATGCTCCGGCTGCAGGTAGAACACCACGTTCGCTTCGTGCTCACTGTCGGCCATCTCGAGGTAGCCGTCGACCTTCTCCGGCGGCAGATAGCGCGCTGCCATGGTGCGCAGTAACTCCGGTGTACTCGGCTGTTCCCGCGCAACGGATCCGTCGACCGAGACGTACCTGATCCTCGGGTCCGACTGCTCGACCATCAGCGTGAATCGACCTGCAGCTCTGATTAATTCGGCCTTCCTGGACGTCTTCCCGGTGAGGACCCACGCCTGGGCACCGGGGGTGTAGTCGTACCAGATGGGGACAGTCAACGGACCACGATCAGGGCCTGCAGCGACGGACAGCGCGGCGATGTGAGGTTCGGCCAGAAATTCTTCGCGTTCTGCCTTCGACAGTGCCATGAAACAACCGTAGGACTTTCGCAGACCAAGTTCTAGACCTGAGACGAACCCTCGGGCCGGGTGACGTCAGGGCGTCCTGGTCGAGATGCCGGGCATGAGTAGTCGGAGAACGCCGTCGGCAACGTCGATTGCCGATTCGGTCGGCCGCGTCAAGCATCGGAACAGCACGTTGTTGGTCAGCATGACTGCCGCCTCGATCGTCGGTGCCTCGTCGCTGAACACGCCGGTTTCGCGACCGCGTTCGAGGATGGGGACGACGGCGGCAGGTAGGTACAGGTTCTCCATCACGGTCGTGATCGTGCTCGGCTGTTGGAACTGCTCGAAGCTGAGCGCGAGGAGCATCCCTGTGCTCATCGCGCGGTTGTCGATCACGAACTCGCCCACCGCAATCAACGTGCGCTGCAGAGCGATTGCGGGCTCGATGCCGAGGCGTTCGTCGGCTCGGCGCAGTCGTAGGACGCGATCGAACTCGGGTTTCAGTGCGGCGACGATGATGTCTACCTTGCTGGGAAACAGGCGTCGGAGATCCTCGACTCGAATCTTTGCTGCTGCGGCGATGTCGGCGAGCGTCACCAGGAAGTATCCGTTGTCGAGGAAGAGCGCTTCCGTGGCCGCGATGACGTCGGCCTCCAGATCGGGGCGGAGGGACGCGGCATCGTCGAGCACGTCGACGGGGTCGGGTTCGGTCGAGTTCCGATCGGAATGCACTGGGTCGACGGCCCAACGCAGGATCGAGGTGACTGCCTCGGCTACCTCGCTCGTGGCAACGGAACCCGGCGTGAGCATCTCGCGAAGAGCGTAGCCGTCGAGAAGTGCGCCCAGGGCAGTGGACAGGGACGTCAACGTCAGTGGCCGACGCACGGACCCGCCCTGAGCTTGGATGGCCCGACCCACCATGGTGCGCAGGTCGGCATCGAGTCGCTCGAATTCGGGGGTGACGGCTTTGCGCGCCCCGTCGTGGTCGCTGGCGAGCAGGGTGGCGACCAGGCGCCGACGCATCAGGCCGGAGGTCAGGTCCTCGAACAGGGCGGACACCGGCGCGGTCGCGTCTCGCAGCCCGGCAGGCGGGTCGATGGGCGTCGTGCCGATGTAATTCACGGTGAGGTTGTCGAGAAGATCCGCCACGAACGCTTCTTTGCCGCCGGAACCTCCACTGCGAGAGTTGCCTGGGTAGGTGTTGTGGAACGTTTGATGCGACAGCCCAGCACCGTCGACCACCGCCGAGATGGACAGCGAGCGGGCGAGGTGGGTCATGTCCACGTCGTTCAGGAGCCGGTATCCGGCGTGGAGAAATTGTTCACGCGGGACGGGCCTAGGGTTCAACGTCAACCGCCTTCACTGGACTTCACAGCACCTGAATGGATCACGAACCATAGCAATCCAGTGACCGAGCTCGCAGTGTTTAGTTCTAACTACATGTCTGTGTAGTCGTAACACTCGAATCGATGTTGTTCTCGAATTGGTTTGTGTTGCAGGGGGTTCGCGGTCCGTGGTCCGATACTCATCGGCCTCAAGGCCGGTATCTCGAGGAGGACCCGATGGTGTTGATCGATCGTCGACCCCAAGTCCAGACGCGCGTCGCAGTGCCCGGGACAGTGCGCAACCCCCTCGGCCCGAGGCCGCCCGTCACCCGTTCCACTCTTGCATCGGGGCGAGTCCAGGGCCGACGACCAGCGCCGACGTACGCGTCACCCGGACTGACCGAGCGTGAAGTTGCAGTCCTGAAAGTCTGGTTGGACTGCGACTCCAAAGTCGAAGTCGGTGCGCGCCTCCACATCGCCTTGGGAACCGTCAACACCCACCTGACACGAATTCGAGACAAATACTCCCGCGTCGGTCGGGCAGCACCTACCAAGGCGGCACTCGTCGCCAGGGCCCTGCAAGACGGCATAGTGAAACTCGACGACCTCTGAGCGACGAAGGTCGGCGGGGTTGATTGCAGGCAACGTGCGTAGCCGAGGGGCCCACGCAAGTCGTCTGGCCAACGAACTACCAGACTCACGCCGAACCCTCTGTTGTGAGCGGAAACTCGACCCCCACTACGAGGCCGGAGTGGAGCCTGCGCAACGACCGAGGGGACTTTCGCTCACCTGGTGCGCAGCACCACTTCTGTGGGATGTGCGTCGGCAGGCGTATCGATGGCATTGCGTACCGCACGGGCAACGGTACTGGGCTGCAGGAACTTCGAGCCGTCGTACTCCCCACCCTCGTGCGCGACGATCTCCTGCTGCATTTCGGTGTCGATGCGTCCGGGATGCAGCGAGGTCACGCGTAGCGACGGTTCTTCCTGCCGTAGTGCATCTCCGAAGGCCCGGAGCGCGAACTTGCTCGCCGCGTAGCCGCCCCACCCGGGGTTCGCGCGAATACCCGCACCCGAATTGATCAGCACCACATGGCCGTTCGCCTTTCGCAGCGCCGGAAGGAGCAATCGAGTCAGCTCGACGACGGCGATGACGTTCACCTCGTACTGCCGACGCCAATCATCGGCCGTCGACTCCTCGACCGTCCCCAGCGCCGCGACTCCGGCGTTGTGCACCAACACATCCAGAGAATCGATGCCCGACGCGGCCGCCGCAACCGCGTCGGGATCGGTCAGTTCCACCGGCCACGGGGTAGCTCCTGCCAGTTCCGACGCGATCGGCTCGAGAGACTCGGCCGATCGTCCGCCGAGCAGGACGTGGTGATCCGGGGCGAGCAGTCGGGCGATGTGGGCCCCGAGGCCACGGCTTGCTCCGGTCACCAACGCAGTACGAGTCATGAAAGCAGGTTACTCAAAAGCTCATACCGGCTTCGGCTGCCCAGGTCCGGGTGGTGTTCGCTCCGTCGAGTTCTTCACGAATGATGTCCGCGTGTCCCGCGTGCTGGGAGATCTCGCGCAGAATGTGCAGCACCGTGAATCGTGCGCTCTGCCAAATGCGTTCGGGTGCCCAGGGTGCCGTCGGCACCGGGACCGACAGGTCGAGGTCCAACGTCTCGAGCGCAGCCGAGGTGGAGGCCGCCACCTCGTCCCATTCGGCGATCAACCCCGCGACGGTTTCGTTCTCGGCCATGACGTATTCGCCGCCGGCGCTGGCCATGTCGAATTCCGCGTTCTCGTCCAGGTCGGCGATCACCTTCATCCAGTGCCGTTCGTTGCTGATCACGTGATGCAGCAGCCCGCCGAGGGTCAACTCGCTCGTGGTGGTGCGGGTGCGCGCCTGCTCCTCGGTGATTCCGCGGACGGTGATGTGAAAATTGGCGCGTTGTTCGTCGAGCATCTTCACGATGTCGGTGTTCTCGGTGGTCATTGTTCCTCCTGGTGGTTGGTGATGTTCACAGTAGGAGCGATCGAGGACAGGTTCGGTCCGCAATTTCAAACGAGCGGAATGTCGCCTGTGCACGCAAACTGTCTGCATGGGCGATCGAGGTTTCACTTCCACGCAGCTGGCAGCGCGCGCGGCATATCTGCTCAGGGGCAACGACCTGGGCACCATGACCAGTGCGGCTCCGCGGCTGTATCCGCACATGTGGAGCTGGGATGCGGCGTTCGTCTCCGTCGGACTGGCCCCGCTGAGCGTGGAGCGGGCCGTGGTGGAGATGGACACCTTGCTCTCCGCACAGTGGAAGAACGGGATGATCCCGCACATCGTGTTCGCCAACGGTGTCGACGGCTACTTCCCCGGCCCGGCGCGGTGGGCCACCGGCACGCTCGCGTCGCACGCACCGATGAGCCCGCAGACCTCGGGCATCACCCAACCGCCGGTCCACGCGATCGCGGTGCAGCGCATCTTGGATCACTCCAAGCGCCACGGACGCACGACGCGTGCCGTCGCCGAGGAGTTTCTCGATCGCCGCTGGGGTGATCTGGTGCGGTGGCACAGGTGGCTCGCCCAGGCCCGCGATGTCGACGACAACGGAAGAATCGCGGTTTTCCACGGCTGGGAGTCGGGGATGGACAACTCGCCGCGGTGGGATTCGGCCTACGCGAATGTGGTTCCGGGAGAGATGGATCCGTACTTCCGGGAGGACAAGGCGGTCATCAGCGACGCTTCCCAGCGGCCCAGCAATCTCGAGTACGACCGCTACATCTGGCTCGTGGAGGAGATGAAGCAGGTCGGGTACGACGACGACGCATTGAAGACGAAGATGAGCTTCGCCGTCGAGGATGTGTTCGTCAGCGCCATCTTCGCGGTGGCCTGCGATGTGCTCGCGACCATCGGCGAGGATCATTCGCGTCCCCACTCCGATGTTCGGGAGCTGCGGTCGTGGGCGGAGAAGTTCCGCAAGGGAGTGATTGCGACGACCGACGCGCGCTCCGGCGGGGCCCGCGACTTCGATCTGCGGACGGGCCAGTGGATCGGCACCGAGACCATCGCGATGTTCGCGCCGTTGCTGTGTGGCGGCCTGCCCCGCGAGCAGGAACGCAATCTGCTTCGGATCTTCGAGGGCACGAGATTCTGCGGTCACCCGGATCTGCGGTACGCGGTTCCGCCGTCCACGTCGCCCGTCTCGAAGGATTTCCGTGCCCGTGAGTACTGGCGCGGGCCGGTGTGGCCGGTGATGACGTGGCTGTTCTCGTGGGCATTCGCGCGTCGTGGGTGGTCCGAGCGGTCACTGTCGTTGCGCGACGAAGGCTTGCGCCAGGCCAGCGACGGCAGCTTCGCCGAGTACTACGAACCGTTCACCGGCAAGCCGCTCGGCAGCATGCAGCAATCGTGGACGGCCGCGGCCGTACTGGACTGGCTGGGGTAGCGCGAGATCAGCTGAGGTAGCTGTCGACCAACGGGCCGACGACGTCGAACGAGGTGGCGTCGGGCACGAGGTACTTGGCGACGGTGCCGCAGACGAAGGGATGCCATGCGGAACCGGAGTCGGTCCCCAGGGACGAGACGGCCAGGATGTCGCCGAAGTATATGCCGGGTAGGTGGCGCTGAACGAGTTCGTCGTTGTGCGAGGCGACGGCGAGCAATTCTTCGACATGGCTGCGATCGATCTCGTCACCCATGGCGGCGAGGAGATCGGCACCCTCGGCGCGGGCCCGGACAGGGTCGCTGTCGAGCAGCGTCAGTGCGCCGACCGTGACGCCCCGATTCTGCAGTTCGACGGCGATGGCGTGAGCGAGAACTCCACCGAACGACATGCCGAGGAGGTGGATGGCGCCGTCGGTCTGGATGCGAACGATGTCGTCGGCGTACTGCGCCGCCAGTGCCGCGAGGGATTCCGCGCGCTCACCGGACGCGGGTACCTGGACGCCGTAGATGGGGCGGTCGTCGTCCACGTGAGCGGTCAGGCCCGCGTAGCAATCGACCAGACCCACCAAGGGGTGGATGCAGAACACGGGGTCGAGGTGTCCGGTGGTTCGGATCGGTGCGATTGTCGGCACCGCGTAGTCGGACGGGTCGAGCTCCGTGAGAGCCAGATGCGAGAGATCGTTCACGACAGTCATGGGTGCGCCTCCGAGCCAAGAGATGTAGTTCGTGTTTCCATTGGACTTGTTTGTTCGTGCCGACTCTGGGTATGTCGCCATCGGCAGCGTGAGTGTTACCCACGTCTCATCACCGACGACTCAATCACGTCTGTGGACAGAACGCATTAGTGACTGTTCACCATTGAGTGCCCAGGTCCGGGCCCCTAACCTCACCCGGGTGGTCTTCTCCCGCACGCTGCGTGCCCTGTTCGGATTGTTCTCCGTCGGCGTCATCGCCTGCGCTGCGCCCGGCATCGCGTCCGCTGTTCGGCAGGGTCCGGACGTCTCGTCGTGGCAACACATCGACGGCACCGCGATCGACTGGCATGCCGTCAAGGCTGCGGGCCACGGCTTCGCGATGGTCAAGGCCACCGAGGGGCTGGATTACGTCAACCCGTACTTCGTCGAGGATTCCATCGTCATGCGCACGGCGAACGTGGCGCGCGGGGCGTACCACTACGCCGATGTGACGTTGTCACCCGAGCTGCAGGCCGCGTACTACTCGGCACTGGTGTTGGGCATCAACGGACCGGGCGATCTGCCGCCGGTGCTCGACCTCGAAGATGCCAAGGGCAGGTCGCCGGCCGAGGTGATCGACTGGACGCACCGGTACCTCGATACCGTCCAGACGCTGACCGGACGTCAGCCGATCATCTACACCTATCCCAACTTCTGGCGGACGGCGATGGCCGACACCCACGAGTTCAACAACTATCCGCTGTGGATCGCCGACTACGACGACGAGCTGGGGCCGCTGCCCGGCGGCTGGACCGACTGGCTTTTCTGGCAGTTCACCGACCGTGGCACGATTCCCGGAATCGACGGGCGAACCGACATCAATCACTACTCGGGCACACCGGAATCGTTGAAGGCATTGGCTCGCTGGTGATCGACCCCCACAACGCCGTGATCGCCGCGAAGGTCCACGACCTCGCGGCGATCACGGCGCTGACGAATACCTGCTACGCCGACTTCCAGACTGCGACGACGGACGGCCGCGGCTGAGTGTCGCCGCCGTCGGGCCAATGCGAGATCGGTGCGTCGGCGGTGGCATCGTCGCTTTCGCCCGGGTGCTGCACGCACACCACGACCCGCTCGTCGGAGACGATGGGACCGCAGGTCTCGCCGCCCGCGGGAACCGTCAGGAACTGGCGGGTCTCACCACGGCGTGGGCCGTCGAGCACCACGGCGAACAGGCCGTCGTTGGAGTCGAGAGCGTTTCCGTCGGTGGAGACCCACAGGTTGCCCTTCGAGTCGAACGCGAGGTTGTCGGGGCACGAGATGGGGCTTACCTGACTCTTGTCGAAGCCGCCGAAGTACGTGTCGGCCTCGTTCGGGTCACCGCACACCAGCAGCAGGTTCCAGGTGAACGACGTGCCCGCGTGGTCGTCCTCGAGCTCGAGCACCTGGCCGTTCTTGTTGGTGTTGCGGGGGTTGGCCTCGTCTGCCCCGGCTTTGCCCTCGGTGCCTCGGTTGGCGTTGTTCGTCAACGCGACGTAGACCTTGCCGGTCACCGGGTTGGGCTCGAAGTCCTCCGGGCGGTCCATCTTGGTCGCGCCCACCTTGTCGCCGGCCAGGCGGGTGAACACCGCCACCTCCTCGGCGGTCATGCCGTCGACGAGGGATTCGCCGCGGCCGTCCTCGTTCGTGCGCAGCAGCGGCACCCACGTTCCGGTGCCCTTGAATTCACCGCTGGCGGGAAGGGTGCCGGAGCCGTCGATCTCGTCCGGGGAGTCGCCGGTGAGCGTGGCGACGTACAGCGTGCCCGCGTCCAGCAGCGTCAGGTTGTTGCGCATAGCGGCCGCGCCGGTGCCGGGCATCATCTTGCGGCTCGAGACGAACTTGTACATGTAATCGAAGCGCTCGTCGTCACCGCTGTAGGCGACGACGGTGCCGTCGTCGGTGACGTAGATGGTGGCGGCCTCGTGCTTGAAGCGTCCCAGCGCGGTGTGCTTGATCGGAGCCGACTGCGGATCCCACGGGTTCACCTCGACGATGTACCCGAATCGGTTGGCCTCGTTGGGCTCCTGGGCAAGATCGAAGCGCTTGTCGAAGGTCTCCCACTTGCGATCGCTGGCGGCACCCTCGATGCCGTAGCGGGCGAGCCGCTCGGCGGCGACGGTCTCGGTGACCGACTCCGCGTTGCCGAAGTACTGGTTGAAGTTCTCCTCGCCGGAGAGCACCGTGCCCCACGGCGTCAGGCCGCCTGCACAGTTGTTGAACGTACCGAGCACGCGGGTGCCCGTCGGGTCGACGCTCGTCTTGAGGAAGTCGCTGCCCGCGGCGGGGCCGGTGACGACGAACTCCGTGGTGCCGGTGATACGGCGGTTGTACCGGCCCATCGCAGGGGTGAGCTTGCCCGAGTTGCCCTCGCCCTGAACCTGAACCACCGTCAGACCGTGCGCGGCGAGCGCTACGTCGAACTGCTCACGCGTCGGGTTCTCCTCGTCGTAGCCCTTGAACATCGCCGGCTCGGTGGTGTACTCGTGATTGACCACCAGCAGGAATGCGTTGGGCGTGCCCTCCACCGGCAGTAGGCCGGCGAAGTCGTTGTTGAAGCCGAACTGCATGGCCTGCGCCGCACCGGTCTGGTTGTCGAAGTCGAACGCCGGAGCGCCGTCGAGCACCGGATCGCCCCAGCGAATGACGACGGCCTGCTCGTGGCCCTCGGGTATCACGACTGCGTCCTCGGTGTTCGGTTCCACCGCAACGAAATCCACGCCGTCGACGGGCGGGGTATCGGTACCCGACGTGCTCGAGGTTGCGCCTCCGGTGGTGGCGGGCTCGTCGGTCGAGCACGCCGCGAGAGCGCTACCGGCACCCACGGCGAGTACCGCCATGGCACCGCCCTTGATCACACCGCGCCGCGACATGGCGGTCTTGACGATGTCGCCGAAGTACTGACCCTTCGACGTGTTGGGAACCTCGTGGAAACACGCATCCCCGCACTTGTACTTGCACGTCAATGCTGACCGCTTGGAGCTTCCGTCGTGAACCGCGAACAAGGGTAGTGGCTTCATGTCACGGCACGCTGTCACCCAAAAGCGAAAGTAAAGGAACGTTCAGGTGAAGTCGCGGACAACGAGGATGCCCTAACGTCCGATCGTCTGCCACAACGGATCGCCGGGTCCGATGTCGTAGGTGCACTCGTCCGGCCGCGGGTCGGGTACGAAGGCCCACAGCAGGGCTCCGGCTGTGCCTGCGGCGCGTTGGCCGTCGATCTTGGTGGCGATACTCGTTGCGCGAGAGCCGATATCGCCACAGGAACCGGCGAGTTGGCCGATCTCCCCGACCAGGAGGGGTTTGCCCACCGCAGCGCTCTGGGTGATCCGCCGCTGCAGCCCGTTCCACTGATCTCCGGGCAACGGCACACCGTCGTATCCGTAGTCGTGGTACTGCAGCACATCGACGAAGGGCGACTGGGCGAGGTACTCGTACTCGTCACCCTGGCTACCGCACTGTCCGCCGCCGGTGAGACCGGCGGTGATCAGGGTGCGGGGATCGACAGTGCGGAGCTGTTGCCCCGCGGTGTCGAAGAAGGAGCGCAGAACCTGGGCGGCGTCTGCGGTGCAGGTTCGGGTGGTCCACGAGCACGCCGCGTCGGTGCACGAGCTGGTTTCCGGCTCACCGACCAATTCCCAGGCTGCCAGTGCGGGCGAATCCTTCCACCGGTTCACAGCAGTGAGCATCCACTGCTCGAAACTCGTCACCGCATTCGCGTCGGGGACGGCAGGGGGCGTCGTCCATCCGTCGACGTACCACTGTCTGCCCTTGAAGGCGTTTCCTTCACAGGCCCCGTCCTGTGGCGAGAGAACCGGGACGACCAGTTGCCCGTGCGCCTCGGCCGCCGCGAAGACCGCGTCCATCGGGCGAAAGTCGAGTGCGCCGGTGAATCGGTTGATCGCCAGCGCTTGGAACGCGTTGAACCGCGTGAGGGAATGTGAAGGCAGGGCACCGAAGTAGCCGTTCAGGTCCACCATCGCTCCACAGCCTGCGTTGACCGACCAATCGGTCGCAAGCTGATAGGCATTGAATCCGGTCGGCCACCAAGGATTTCCGTCGAGTGCGAGACCGTCGGCGCTTGCCGTGACGCGGGCACCGGACTCGGGGGCTGCTGCCGCGTCGGGCACGCCGGTGCTCAGCGCGAGGGACAGCACCATCGCTGTGCCGAGTGCGCACCGTGAAAACATAGAAGCGATCCGCATCGGCGTAATGCTAGATGTCTGTCGGCAAAAATAGAAACGTGTGAATTCGACGGGCCGTCGGCGGGAATATCACCGTATTCGTACAACTCCACGGGTACCGTCGCGTCGGAGTTCGAATCCACAGATCCGATCCGCTCATTGTCTCGAATTTTCATGTCTCCCAGTATGTTTCTGGCTGAATTTCGATCCAGATGAATAAATGAACGACTTTCCGATGTACCGGGGATCGGGAGTACGCAGTACAGTTCGGGTTTCCGTTTCATTATCGAAAGCTGGAAATCCCCCAATGCGAATCGCATACGTTGCATCGACGGCAGCTCTCGTCGCAACTACGTTTCTGCTTACGGCCCCGTTCGTATCGGCGCAACCGATCGATGGAGAGCCACAGGATTATTCGGACCGCTTCACCTTTGCCGAATTGGGACTGGGTCGGTCCACCACCGTCGACTCGACCGGACAGCCCACCAGGCTGACCGTGCCGTCCCCTGCAGGCTCGGTGCCTACGACGCTGAGCGCAGTGTTGACGGTGCCTGCCTGGCTCGACCGGGGTTGGGTCGACGTCGAATCGGACGGTCGGCCGATCACCCGCATCACGCTCGACACCACCGCACCGACCACCGCGGTGTCCATTCCCCTGGCTGCGGCACCGACGGTCGACGGAGCAATCGCCCTCGATCTGATCCCGTCCCTGATTCCCGACGATCGCTACTGTCCCGATCCTGACTCCGATGCCGTCCGATTGATCGACGCGGCCGTGGACTATCAGGGGCAACCGGCGGTGCCGGAGACCATTGCGGACTTTTTGCCGGTAGTGCTGAGAACGCTCACGCTGTTCGTCCCATCGAACGCGGACCGCGAAACCATCTCAGCCGCAACGATTGTGGCAACATCGGTGGTTCACCACTATGGGGCGCAGCCGGTGCGGGTGGTGGTGCGGCCGGACAGCGAGCTTCAGGGCGCTGCTCCTGACGGTCCGCTCGAGAGGTCGGTCGTCCTGGCGAAGAACTCCGACGCCGGTGTGGAATTGATCTACCCCGTCGAGCAGGCTCCACCACGGATGTACATCACCGGTACCGGATCGGATCTGACCGATCAGGCCCTCCTCATCACCAGTGATCTCGCCGACATCGCAGTCTCCACGGCTGCTTCGGCAGGACCATCGTCGGCAACAGCGCAACTTCCGCCCGAATCGATCACGTTCGACGACCTCGGCATCGGCACGGTGACCGGTTCGGGCGGTGCCACGGCGACCGCGTCGATCACAATCGATCAGACCCGGCTCGGCCGATCTGCATCGAACCTGTCCGTGCACCTGATCGGCAGCTACACACCGGGCGCAGGATCGGTGCGGGCCACGGTGAACGGGTCACCGCTCGCAGTGTGGGAGGCCGACGACACCGGTCGGCTCGATCGTTGGATCGACGTTCCGAATTCGGCACTGTCCCGCGTCGAGACACTCGACATTTCCGTCGACCATCCGTCGACCACGGGTGGCGGTGGTTGTTCCGCGGCCGCCGATACGAGTGTGACCGTGGACGGTTCGACTCTGGTGCGGTCGTCGGATTCCACGACACCGGCCCCGCTGGGACTTCGCTCTATGCCGCAGGCGCTGATGCCGCAGTTCGAGATCGCGCTGGCCGACGAGTCCTACGCGGGAGTGGTCCGAGCGGTCACGATGGCAACCGGACTGCAGCGTCTGTCGAGTCTGCCCCTCCTCCCGGAGGTCGTGTCGATGGAGCAGGCGCTCGACGGTAGCGCCCCCGCGCTCGTGATCGCGCCGGTCTCGGAATTGCCGGACACGGTGACGCTGCCGCTGTCGTCGATCGACGAGACGACATTTCGGGTCGCAGATCCGGACTCCGCCGGCGGTGCCGTCGAATTGACGGTCGACACCGACGAGCCCTTCGCGACGGTGCAGGTGACGTCGGTGCAGGACAACGCAGTCCTCGTCGGATCCTGGAACTCGGCCCCGGACCGATTCGACGCGATGCTGTCCTGGCTCGACGACGACCCGGCTCGGTGGTTCGCGCTCGACGGCGACATCGTGTTCGCCGCGCAGAACACCGAACCGATCTCACTGTCGAGCGCGGCACTGTCCGGTGCGGACGACACCGTAGCGGCGCCCGAGAACACAACCGACCGAACGACGGTGCTGGTCGTGGGAGTCGGTCTTGCGGTCCTTGCAGTCGCAGGCGTGGGCGCACTCGTGCTCGCGCTCCGAGCGCGCCGGTCGACGACCGCGCCGAGCCGGCACAGCGACTCGACATGAGCGACTCGACATGACAGTGGACATCGCCCCGAACACGGGCGCGGAGCCGACCGCGCCGCCTCGGTGGCGAGCACGGCGTCCGCTCGGCATCCTGGTCGTGCGCTGGGTGGTTCTTCTCGCCTGTGTCGTTCTCGCGTTCCTTCCCACCTGGGTGCGGCTGGCGCAGGAGGCGTCCGACGGTGCCATCACCGCGTACATCTTCGTATTGCCCCTGCTCGCTGTCGTTGCGGCGCAGGGGGTAGCGCGGCGTAGGGCAGACGAGTTGCCCATTCACGACCGGCAGACCGACAACATCGTCGGCGGTATCGGCTTGTTGGTGTCCATCGCGATCAAGGCGCTGTGGCTGCCGCGCTACGCCGATCAGTACGAGCTTGCGCACCTGGATGTCCTTGCGGCGCTTGCATTCTTCTTCGGTGGCGCGATCCTGATGTTCGGACTGCGTCCGGTGGGTCGGTTCTGGTCCGTCTGGCTGTTGCTGCTCGCGTTGAGTCCGCTGGGCTACCGGTTGGTCGCCATCGGTTTGGGCGGAGGCCGTTTCGCCTACGCGACGGTGATGGTGCTCTTGGCGGGAATCGCCGGTGCCATCGCCGTCGGCCGAACCACACGGCGCGGGTGGCTCGGGTTCGTCTGCACCGTCGCGTCCGGATTGGCAGTTGCAGCAGCGATGTTGACGGTGTGGCCCCAGATCGACATCGTCTGGCTGCAGCTCGTCCCGACCGTCGGCGCGGCAGCAGTCACCGGAATCGCCTTCTATCTCGCTGCCCGTCGCGGCCGATTCGACGAGCGTCGGCCGCGGCGCCTCGCTGTCCCGACGGCGAAGTGGTCGCCGAGCTCGATCGTCGTCGCGATCGTGGCGGCCGTGGTTCTGGCTCTCGTTCCCCTACCCGACCGCACCCCCGTGGCGGCACCGGCGGGACCACCTGGTGCGGCATCGGTTCCATTGATTCCGCCGGTCGGTTTCAGCGAGCTCGACATCGAGCAATTCGATTGGGTCCGTGCGTTCTTCGGAACTCGAGCCACTCTGACTCGACAGACGATGCGCGCCGACGAAGGCAATTCCGCCTGGGACCTGCGGTCGAGACCACGGACCGTGGTGGTCGACGTTCTGTCGACGACCAATCGGGCCAGTCTGGCCGTCTATCCGGAGAGCACCCTGTATCGCTTGACCAACACGCGCACGAGCCAACCCCTGACCATCGATCTCGGACGCGGGGTGACGGGTGCGCTGTACACCTCGGTCAGCGACGCGTTGCTGCTCACCTGGACCAAGCTCGTGTTTCATTGGCAGCGAGGCGACGTGTTCCAACGTGTGACCGTCATCAGCGTCGACAACCACGACCTCGATGCCGCGTTCCCGCAACCGATGCCGTCGATGGCATCGAACCTCGGGACGGCGTTCGGCACCTTTCTGCGGGGCAACGCCATCTCCATCGACGACGATCCGGAGTACAAGGACCGTGAGCTGTTGACGACCTTCGGTACCGGGCTGGTTCGCCAGCAGTGGGCCCTGGCGAACGGTGCGCCGCGATGACCACGACTCGCCCGGGGAAACGGCCGACTCCCCCGCGCGTCGGAACGGAGACCGAAGAGTTCCGAGCAGCTGCGCTTTACGACGCGATCAACGGGTTGGCCGATCGAAATCCGTTGGCGTCGGCAGCCATTGCCTTCGTTCCCTGGCAGAAGTACACGGCGATCGGGGCTGCGCTGCTGCTCCTCGCCTGTGGAGTGATCGCCCCGGTCGGGACGCTGCTCGTGGTCACGGTCGTCTGCACCATCGGGTATCTGCTGGCGATGATCGACCGCCTGTTGCTGTTCTCCCGTGGTCTGGACGCGTCGGCGATCGTCACGGTGACCGACGAGGAAGCCAGAGCCGTTCCCGATGATCGGCTGCCTTACTACACCATTCTGGTTCCGGCGTACGACGAGCCGGAGGTGGTGGGTGACCTCATCGCGGCGATGACCGGACTCGACTATCCCGCCGACAAGCTGCAGGTTCTGTTGCTGCTCGAGGAGGACGACGAGGTCACCATCGAGGCGGCCGCGCGCAGCGGCGTCAGCGATTCGGTGGACGTGGTCCTGGTGCCCGCAGGCGACCCTCGCACCAAGCCGAAAGCATGCAACTACGGATTGCATTTCGCCACCGGGACGATCGTGACGATCTTCGATGCCGAGGATCTGCCCGAGAGACTGCAACTGCGTCGCGTCGTCGCTGCTTTCGAGCGGCTGCCCGACACCGTGGCGTGCGTGCAGGCGAAGTTGGCGTTCCACAACGGTTCTCAGAATCTGCTGACCGGGTGGTTCACCGCGGACTACGCACTGTGGTTCGGGTATCTGCTGCCGGGTCTGATGGCCAGCACCTCGCCGATTCCCCTCGGCGGAACCTCCAATCATCTGCGCCGCGACGTCATCGACGAGGTGGGGGCTTGGGACGGCTTCAACGTCACCGAGGACGCGGATCTCGGTGTGCGCATCGCGGCCTCGGGCTACTCGACGGCGGTGCTGGACTCCACCACTCTCGAAGAGGCCAACAGCGATCCGATCAACTGGGTTCGCCAGCGCTCTCGTTGGTACAAGGGCTATCTGCAGACGTGGCTGGTGCACATGCGCAGACCGGTCGCCACGGTTCGTGCCCTCGGCCCGGTCGGCACCTACCGCTTCACCTTGTTGCTCGCGGGAACACCGATCACCGCATGCATCAACATGGTCTTCTGGTTCACCACGGCGGCATGGATTCTCGGCCAGCCGGCATTGGTGGCCGAGCTCTTTCCGCCGTACATCTACTACTTCTCGTTGCTGTCTCTGGTGGTGGGCAACATCGCCACGGTGTACATGTACCTCATCGCGAGCCGAGAGAGCGACAACGCGTACCTGCTCGTTCCCAGCCTCACGATGCCCCTGTACTGGGTGATGATGAGCGTGGCCGCCATCAAGGGGTGTTGGCAGCTGGTTCGCAATCCGTCGTACTGGGAGAAGACGTTCCACGGCCTGTCCGGCCCCGCCGCGCCGCCGCCGGTCGGCGAAGAGCAGAACACGTGAATCGGCGCACCCCCTGGATCGTGTTCGGCAGCGCGCTGGCGGGCTACCTGGCGGTGGGGCTGACTCTGAGCATGCGTTTCGGCTATCTCCTCGGCGACGCATTGTCGCGGACCTCGGCCGCGCAGGCGGTGCTGCTCAGCCGCGATCCGCACGTGTCGGCCATCGGCTTCATCTTCACGCCGTTGACGGCCCTCGCACAGTTGCCCATGGTCGCCTTCGCATCGTGGTGGCCGGCGATCACCCGGTGGAACATCTCGGGCATCGCGGTGTCGGCGGTGTTCATGGCCGGTGCAGTGGTGATGATCCACGGGATCTGCCGAGACCGCGGACTCCCCGGCCGATACAGCCTCCTGGTCACCGTCGTCTTCGCGATCAACCCGATGATCGTCTTCTACGGAGCCAACGGCATGAGCGAGGCAGGCTTCCTGTTCTTCCTCTGCTGGGCTGTACGACGGTTGATTCGATGGATGAACACCGACGACGTTCACGATCTCCTGTTGGCCGGCGTCGCATTGGCTCTCGCCTTCCTCGCTCGCTACGAGGGCGTCGTCCCGATAGCTCTGGCCGCGGTACTGGTGGCGGTCGTGACGGCTCTTCGTCAGGGCCGGCTGTATTGGAAAAGCTTGCGCCGCAGAGCAATTCTGGACGCAGTACTCGTGGCAGGGCCCGGCACGGCAGTGTTTCTGGTGTGGATCAGCACGAGCTGGCTGATCACCGGTGAGGCGCTCGCCCAGCTGTCCTCGAGCTATGGAAACGCCGCGATTCTGACGCAGTCCGGCGGGCCCAGCGGTGACCTGATCGGCACCGGCCTGTTCTCGCTCGGTGCCGTCGTCGTGCTGGGACCGGCGTTGCTGGTGACGCTACCGCTGGCCGTGGTGCTGGCGCTGCGTCGCCGAGACCTCGAATTCGTCGTGGCACCATTGCTTTTCGGTGGGGTGCTCGGATTTCAGGCCGCGAGCTACATCACGGGTTCGACATTCGGCTTCCTGCGGTTCTTCATCTGTGCCGTTCCGTTGGCGGCAGTCGTTGTGGTACAACTGTTTCCGGCCACCGGAGATCGGCCGACCCGGCGCGCAGGGGCCTATCGACGGCACCGCCCCGTGCTCGCGCCGCTGCGTCCTGCCGCCGCGGCGGTGGCAATGACGGTCTGTGCGCTGGCTCTTCCGGTAACTGGGTGGGCGATGGTGCAGCCGGGGTTGTCGAGTCAGCAGTACGCCCTCGGTAGTCTCCTCGACGAAAATCCCCGGGCCGACGATCCCCAGGCGATGGCGGCCCGTCGAGTCATCGATTCCTTCTCCACCGAACGCCGACTGGCGTCGTACCTCGACGGCCAGAACCTCCCGGAGGGGTCGATCCTCCTCGACACCGTCTACGGGTTCGCCGTCGTGGCAGCGTCGGAACACCCGAAGCGGTTCGTGGTTCCGTCCGACCTGGACTTCACCGAGATCCTCAACGACCCGGCATCGGCGGGCGTGCAGTATCTGCTGACGGTGCCCAACGAGGGCCGCGGAGTGTCCGATGCGGTCAACCGGCGATATCCGACGATCTACGACAACGGAGCCGACCTGTATCCACTCGTCCTCGAAGTTCCGAACGACGGTGCAGATCAACCGGATTGGCGTCTGTACCGGGTACCGGGTTGACCGATGCTCGCTACAGCACCTGCGACAGAAACGTTTTCAGTCGATCGGTGTGCGGATCGTCGAACAACTGCTCCGGCGTTCCGGTTTCGACGGCGCTGCCGTGGTCCATGAACAGCACCCTGTTGGACACCGATCGCGCGAAGCCCATTTCGTGGGTCACCACCACCATCGTCATTCCGCCCTTCGCGAGGTCGGCCATCAGCGCCAGCACACCTTTCACCAACTCGGGGTCCAGAGCGGAGGTGGCCTCGTCGAAGAACATCACCTCGGGCTTCATGGCGAGGGCCCGGGCGATGGCGACGCGCTGCTGCTGGCCACCGGAGAGGTTGCCCGGACGCGAATCCGCCTTGTCGGTCAGTCCCACCAGCTCGAGCTGATCGATCGCCGCCGCACGAGCCGCCTCCTTGGACAGGCCGAGCAGCTTGCGCGGGCCCAGAGCGATGTTGTCCGCAACGGTCTTGTGCGGAAACAGGTTGAACTGCTGGAACACCATGCCGATGCGCTGACGCAGCTCGTCGGGGTTGTCCTTCAGCACCGACTTGCCGTCGAGCAGGATGTCTCCCTGCTCGGGCTCGTGCAGTCGATTGAGAGCACGCAGCAGCGTCGACTTACCCGAGCCCGACGGTCCGATGACCGTGGTCGTCGTGCCCGCCGGAACGTCGATGCTCACCCCGCGCAGCACCTTGTTGGTACCGAAGGACAGGTGAATGTCCTTGCCTACGAGCGAAACAGAAGTCATGTCAGCCTCTTTCCACGACGACGGCCTGCTCGACCGGGTCCAGCGTCTGCTCGGCCTTGCCGGTGCGCAATCGCTTGTCGATGTAGTTCACGAGATGGGTGAGCGGCACGGTCAGCACCAGGTAGAACAATCCGGCGGCGACGAGCGGGGACAGATTTCCGGTCTGTGCGTTGAGATCTCGACCGACGGCGAACAGCTCGCGTTGAGTGGCGAGCAGTCCGAGGAAGTAGATCAGCGACGAGTCCTTGATCAGTGAGATGAACTGGTTCATCAGCGCCGGCAGGACGCGTCGGACACCCTGTGGGACGACGACCAAGTTCATCGACCGGCGACGGCTGAAGCCCAGTGCCCGCGCAGCTTCCATCTGACCGGCCTCGACGCTCTGTATGCCGGACCGGAAAATTTCACCGATGTACGCGGCGGCCAGTAGTGACAGTGCCGCGGCGCCGAGCCAGTACGGATTGCCGCCGGTCACCCCCTGCACCACCGGTCCGATTCCGAGTCCGATGATCAGAATGATCACCACGGCGGGCAATCCGCGGAAGATGTCGGTGTAGACACGCGCCGGCCAGCGCAGCCATCGGGTGCGAGACAGCCCGGCCAGGGCCAGCAACATGCCCAGGACCGTACCGATGATGCCCGACGCCAACGCCAGAATGAGCGTGTTCGGCAGGCCCACCTTGAACAGGTCGGGGATGGCGGACTTGTACAGCGACCAGTCGAAGAACGTATCCCCCAGCTGCGCCAGAGTCGATTTGGGTTGGACGGCAACGGCTTCGGGAGCGTCCGCATCGTTCTGTGCTGCGATGGCAGCGAAGTCGGGTAGCTCGGGTTCGGGGGCGGCCTTGCTGCCGGGCTTGAAGCCGTCGGGCAGCTCGCGTGGAACCCAGTCTGAGTACAGGGTGGCCCAGGTGCCGTCGGCGATCACCGCGTCGAGCCCGGAGTTCAACGCGTCGATCAGCGGCTGATTGTCGCGAGCGACGGCCCAGCCGACGAAGTTGTTCAGCGAGAACGTGTTCTGCGTGATCGCGGTGCCGTCTTCCGGCTTGACCAAGCCTTCCGCCTGCTGGGACGGGGCCACCCAGGCGTCGATCTGCCCGGTGCGCAGGTTCGCGTACGCGGTGTTGTAGTCCGGGAACTTCACCGGATCGAGGCCGAGCGTGTTCACCACGTAGTCGTCCTGCACGGTGCCCTGCACGACGCCGATCCTGCTGCCCGCGTTCAGGTCCTCGAACCTGGTGATCGGGCCGCCGGTCTGAGCAACGAGGGAGAAGTAGCCGAAGTCGTATCCGTTGGTGAACCCGACGGTGTTGCGTCGCTCGTCCGTCGTCGTGATCGAGGACGACCCGACGTCGAAGCGGCGGCCCGCAACCTGCGCGAGCAGACCCGAGAACTCGGTGCCCGAGAAGTTGATCTGCAGACCGAGCTTCTCGGCGACGGCCTTCAGCAGTTCGTTGTCGTAGCCGGTGTACTGGCCGGCCGAGTCCAGGCAGATGCTCGGCGGGGCGTCGGACAGGGTTCCGACGGTGAGCACTCCCGGCGTCGCCAATCCGAGGGATGCGGTGTCGATCCGGTCCAGGGGCGTGACATTGTCCGTCGTGTATCTGTCCTCCGTCGCGGCCGCTGCGGCAGCGTCGAAGTTCGTCGGGGTGGACGACGCACTGTCGACTCCGGGAGGGGCGCACAGGTCGGTCGGACCTGCCGCCGCCTGATCATCGGAATTCGACGTGCCACACGCGGCGAGCGTGAGGGCCATCAACAGTCCGAGAACGAGAACCACGAGCGCGCGTGAGGCGCGTACGGCAACCATGTACAAAACCCTAAGCGGACCAGGGCCCACTCACCCAAACGCGCCACGCGCAAGGGTTTCGCTCAGCGAACTGGAGTGACGTGTGACTACTCGAGCGCGTCCCGCCACTCGATGGCCTGGCCCAGCTCGGCCAGGTCGTACTCGGGTCCGTTGACGCCGACGGTGAACAGGGTGGCTCCGGCGTCGACGAAGTCCTGGGCGGTGTCCGCTCCCGGCCACGCGACCGAGCGGGTGATGACCGAGACGTCGCGTCCGACGGTGGTGCCGTGCTCGGCGAGGATCTCGGACTTGCGCTTCAGCGCCTCGAGGTCGGCGAAGCTGTGCCAGATGTGCGCGTACTCGGCCGCCATCTTCAGCGTCTTCTTCTCGCCGCCGCCGCCGATCAGGATCGGGATGTCGCGGGTCGGGGCCGGGTTTCCGACGTCGAGGCGGCGGCGGATTCTGGCGAGGCTCTCTTTCAGCAAGGCCAGTCGCGAACCGGCCGTGCCGAACTCGTACCCGAAGTTGTCGTAGTCCTTCTCGTTCCATCCGGCGCCGATGCCGAGGATCAACCGTCCGCCGCTGATGTGGTCGACGGTGCGCGCCATGTCGGCCAACAGGTCCGGATTGCGGTAGCCGCCGCCGGTGACGAGTGCGCCGATCTCGACGTTCGATGTCTGCTCGGCCCAGGCCCCGAGCATCGTCCAGCACTCGAAGTGCGCACCGTCGAGGTCGCCGTACAGCGGATAGAAGTGGTCCCAGTTGAAGACGATGTCGACGCCCGCATCCTCCGAGCGCAACACCGCGTCGCGGATCAACTGATAGTCGGGAGCGTGCTGGGGCTGAAGCTGAACACCGATCTTGACGGTCATGGACATCTCCTCGTCGTGTGGGCTGCGTCTCCCATGATGCACCCGAAAACCACTAGCCGATGCGGACGCCGCTCTCGGCCATCATCGCGCGCAGGACGAACCCGGCCTCGGAGCCGACAATCTCGCCGACGAGAGTGATGTAGCGGTCGACGAATGCGCCGCCGTGCTGCTCCTCGTTCTCGTCGGCGAAGTGGTGCGCGAGCTCGTGCAACACCACCAGTTCCCGCAACGCCCACGCCCTGTTGCCCCTGTGCAGGGGCACCGCGATGGTGGCGGTGTCCGATTCGTAGTGCGCCGCAGCCGAACCCGATCGGGCTCGGACGGTGACCACCCGACCGGCGTCGGGCCACGTTGCGGCAACCCACTCCAGAGCGAGCACCGCATCGACGTATGCCTGCACCGAGTCGATGGAGGCGAACTTGCGCTCGATCGGCAGCGTGATCTGCGAACCCATCACCTGCACCATGCGAAGGTCCCGCTCCTCGGCGCGATCGAACATGGTGCGAACCAGTTGTTCTGCGTCGTAGACGGCCGCTCGTTGCGAGTCCCTCGCCCTGCTCATCCGGTCAGCCTAATTTGTGTCGTCGTTCGAATTCGCCTACAGTCGTCTATCGACAACGATTGTCGAAGTCGTTCCCATGTCTATCCTCAGGAGAAACCGTGCTCGCCGTCGATGACCTCTGCATCGACGCCGGACGGTCGCGCATCGTCCGGCACGTCTCCTTCGAGATCCCAGCGGGTCGACGCCTCGGCCTGCTGGGTGCGTCGGGATCGGGAAAGTCGCTGATCGCCTCGGCGTTGGTCGGAGCGCTCCCGCCGGGCATCACCTGCACCGGCCGCATCGTCGTCGACGGCCACGACGTCGCCGGAGTTCCGACGCCCCGCCGGCCACGCCCCGCCCGTCCGGCGATGGTCTTCCAGGATTCGGCCACCGCACTGAACCCGATGGTCACCGTCGGCAAGCAACTCCGCACGCCCGACGCCTCCGCGCTGCTCGAGCGCGTGGGTCTGCGCGACACCGAACGCATCCTGGCCTCGCACCCGCTCGAGCTGTCCGGTGGCCAGCGTCAACGCGTCTGTATCGCAGCCGCATTGGCGCGTGAGAGTCCGCTGGTGATCGCGGACGAGCCGACGACGGCCCTCGACGTGATCAGTCAGGCGCGGGTGCTCGACGCTCTCCGTGAGGTGGCGTCTCTGCTGCTGATCACGCACGACATCGCCGTCGCCGCGCAGCTGTGCGATCACCTGATGGTTCTCGACTCGGGCAAGGTCGTCGAATCCGGTTCCACGGCAGCGATTCTCGACAGCCCGGAATCCGATCTCGTGGTGCGCATGCTCGAGCGGGCTCGCGCCGCCGATCCGTTTCGTCAGTTGGTCGCGCGATGACGGGCTTGGTGGCCACGGACATCACGCGCACCTACGTACGGCACGGCTCTTCTCGTACCGCGCTGGACGCCGTCTCGTTCACGCTGCCACCGGCCGGTCGCGTTGCCGTGGTCGGCGAATCCGGTTCGGGGAAGACGACGTTGCTGCGCATGCTGTTGGCGCTGGATGTGCCCTCCGAAGGGGTCATCGAATTGGACGCCCGCACAGTACGTCCGGGTTCCGCGCGCTCGCTGCGGTGGTTTCGCAGACTCGTGCAGTACGTACCCCAGGATCCGGCCACCAGCCTCGATCCACGCCGCAGTGTGCTGGATCTGGTGGCGACGCCGCTTCGACTTCTGGGCGTCGACGGCGATCATCGAGCCAAAGCAGGTGCCGCACTCGCCGCTGTCGGGCTGGACGAGCGTTATCTGCAACGCCGACCGACGGAACTGTCCGGTGGTCAGAACCAACGCGTCGCCATCGCGCGCGCGGTGGCATGCGAACCGCAGTACCTGCTGGCGGACGAGCCGGTCAGCGGACTGGACCCGGATCTGCGTGAGCAGGTCCTCGCGGTTCTGGCCGGACTGTCCAGCGCGTTGCTGATCGTGAGCCACGACCTGTCTTCAGTCGCTCGACTCTGCAGCGACGTATCGGTGATGCACGACGGCAGAATCGTCGAAACCGGCAGCGTACGAGACATTCTCACCGAACCACAGCACTCCTACACCCGAGACCTGATCGACGCCGTACCCCGGCTTGCATGACCATCACAGGAGATCCATTGACCACCACTCTGTTGTCTACCAACGTGTTCCGTATCGGTGCCCTGGCAGCGGTAGGCACCCTCACGCTCACCGGCTGCTTCTCTTCGGGTGCCGCCGACGACACCGCAGATCGAGCCCGCGTGGCGATGCTGCAACCACCACGCTCAGGGCTGTCGCAATTCAGCGATGATGCCTTCAAGCTGTCGCGCTGGTCCACCGCCGAAACCCTCGTCACTCTCGATGATCTCGGCGACGCCGAGCCCGAGCTGGCCACCGCCTGGAATCGCGTCGACGACCGGACCTGGAGCTTCGACCTCCGACCCGACGTGAAATTCCACAACGGTGCGCCACTCGACTCCGCTGCCGTCGTCACCGCACTGACTGCTGCCACTACCGCCGCGCCGAAGCCGCGCATCCTCGACGGGGTCGAGCTGACGGTGACCGCTACCGACGACGACACGGTGGAGGTGTCCACCGCGGACATCGATCCACTGGTGCCGCAACGACTCTCGAGCCCGCAGCTCGCCATCCTGGCACCCGCGGCCTACTCTGCAGGCGGCAGCGACCCCGTCGGAACCGGCACCGGACCTTTCGTGCTCACCGCAGTGAACGGCACGTCCAGTGCCACGCTGGACCGCAACGAGGACTACTGGGGTGAGCCCGCGAAGCTCGCCGGCATCGACGTCGACTTCGTGCCCGACGGTACGGCCCGCGCAGCAGCGCTACGTAACGGCACCGCCGATGTGGTGGAGGCGATTCCGGTGTCGCAGGCCGCCAACATCGACCAGTCGCTGGTGCACGAGGTTCCGATGCCGCGCACCAACACCCTGTACTTGAACACGTCGTCCGGCGTGTTCGCGGACCCCGCCATGCGCGCCGCCGCACGGGAGTCGGTGGACAAGGATCGTCTGGTCGAGCAGGTCTACGAGGGTCGCGCCGACGCCGCGAACGGACTGCTCGGCCCCGCGCTGCCGTGGGCGGCGGACCGTCCGGCGCGCACCGAGACCCCGGCGGGCGATGCCACCGGCAAGAAGATCACCCTCGCCACGTTCACCGACCGCGCCGAACTTCCCGAGGTCGCCGTGCTGTTGCAGCAGGAACTCGAGGCGAAGGGCTTCGAGGTCGAGCAGGTGGTGCGCGAATACCAGTTCATCGAAACCGATGCTCTCAGTGGTGCATTCGATGCCTTCATCCTCTCCCGCGCCACCGTCCTCGATTCCGGTGACCCGGTGGCATACATGTACTCCGACTTCGCCTGCGAGGGATCGTTCAACATCTCCCAGTTCTGCGACCCGCAGGTCGACGCGGCGCTGGCAGACGCCTCGGCCACCGAGCCCGGAGACGACCGCCGCGCCGCGATCCTGGCCGCCGAGAAGCTCATCCTGGAGAAGGATGCGGCCGTGCCGATGCTGCACGAACGCGTCATCCAGGGTGAATCCGAAGGCCTCACCGGTGTCGCCCGCGATCCGCGGGAACGCACGCTCATCACCAACCAGACCGCCTTCGAGTAAGCAGTGAGAACAACCGCCTCGCGGCTGGTTGCCGTCGCCGGTGTCGTCCTGATCGTCGGCATGCTGCCGTGGCTGTCGAATCGCGATCCGGCACTGAGCATTCTGCGGGCCCGTTCGGCCGAACAGGAAGCAACCCCCGAGGCCCTGGCGGCCATTCGCCGCGACCTCGGCCTCGATGCCGGGCCGCTGCGGATGTTCTGGGACTGGCTCACCGGCATCGCGTCGGGCAATCCCGGAACATCGTGGAACACCGGCAAGCCCGTACTGCCCGGTGCCCTGGATGCATTGACGGTCTCGCTCACCCTCATGGGCTTCGCGATGCTGGTTGCGGTCGTCACGGCCGCACTGGTCGTGCTCCCCAGCGTGCGGGCGGGTTTGCGCGGCACCCCGAAGCGAACCGGGGGTGGCGTCGCCGCGGCGCTCACGTCGATGCCGGAGTTTCTGCTCGCCTCGGTGCTGGTCCTCGTCGGAGCCGTGTGGCTGTCGTTCCCGGCGTACGGCTGGAACGGCCCGGAGTACGCGGTGTTGCCTGCACTCGCGCTCGGGTTGCCTGCCGGCGGGCTGATCGGACGCCTTCTCGCCGATGCGATCGCCGTCACCTTCACCGAGGGCTGGGTCATCACGTGGACGGTCGCAGGATTCTCGCGGCGGCAGATCGCCGGTGCGGTTCTGCGACGCGCCCTCCCCGGGCTCGCATCGCAGATCGGGCTGATCATGGTCGCCATGACCGGTGGCGCAGTGGCCGTCGAAAAGGTTTTCGCCATACCGGGATTGGGCCGCACCACTCTCGGTGATGCGCAATCACAGGATCTTCCCGCCCTGCAGATCGACATCATCCTTCTGCTGGCCGTCAGTGCCGTTCTGGGGATTTCCGCCGAACTCGTGCGACGGCTACTGCTCGGCAGCGCCCTGCACGAGAAGGCGATGCCCATCCCGTCCGGCGTCTTCCACCCGTCACCCCGGCGTTGGGTGGTGCCGATCGCGGCGGCGTCGGTCCTGCTGATCATGGTCGTGGCCGGACTCCCACGCGACGGCCAGGCGACGACGCGGGAGAAGTTCGCGGCGCCATCATCGGCCCACCCCTTCGGTACGGACGCGTCGGGCCGAGATCTGTTGGCCCGCGTCGCCGACGGCGCACTGCGCTCCATCGGACTCTCGCTGGCGGTGACGTTCGCGGCCCTGGTGGTCGGCGTGCTGCTGGGACTGATTCCGCGGGCCTCGCGTGGTCTGGTCGAGGTCACCAATGCGGCACCGCCCGTCGTCACCGGCATTCTCATCGCGGCGATCTGGGGTCCGAGTGCAGGCGGGGCGGCCGTTGCCGTTCTCATCGTCACGTGGGCTCCGCTCGCCGCGCACACTGCCGCTCTGGTCGAGGAGACTCGTGCTCGGCCGTACATCTCCATTCTGCCGACACTCGGGGCAGGCAATGCGCGAATCCTGTTCGGATCCATCGTGCCCAGCGTCGTTCCGGTAGTTCTGCGGCACGCCATGATTCGGCTTCCCGGTGTCGCTCTTGCTCTCGCGGCCCTCGGATTCCTCGGCCTCGGTCCGCAACCCCCCACTGCGGATTGGGGATTGATACTGTCCGACGGGGTCGCCGCCGTCGAGCGGGCACCGTGGGTCACCGCCGCTCCGCTCGCGTCGTTGATCGCACTTGCCGTTCTCGCAGTCTCGCTCGCCGGTGCCACCTCGGGACGCGTGCGCAAGACCGGTAGCGTCATCGAGAAAGTCGACGCAGGAGGGCGCAGTACGTGAGCACGAGGACCGACGGATCGCCGACGCGGTGGCGGTGGTCGTTTCTGGTCGATCTGCGGCGGGCCACCCCCACCGTCCGCTTGCTCGTCCTCACTCAGATGACCTTCAACATCGGCTTTTTCATGGTGTTGCCGTATCTGTCGGTGCATCTGACGAGCGACCTCGGGCTCGGTGCCGCGGTCGTCGGAGTGGTTCTCGGAATCAGAACGTTCTCGCAGCAGGGACTGTTCTTCGTCGGTGGCACCCTCGCCGATCGGTGGGGTATCAAGCCGGTCGTTCTCGTCGGCTGTGTTCTGCGGGTGCTGGGATTTGTCGGTCTCGCCTTCGCCGATTCGCTATCTGCCGTGTTGATCGCGACGGTGATGGTGGGATTCGCAGCCGCATTGTTCTCCCCTGCAGTCGAATCCGCAGTGGCGATCGAGGCGGGCAAAAGCGAACGCGACGGCGGACCCACGCGCGTGGAGAGCTTCGCGCTGATGTCGGTGTGCAGCCAGATCGGCTCGTTCACCGGCCCGCTCGTCGGATCGGTGTTGCTGCTCGTCGATTTCAGGATCGCGTGCCTCGTGGCCGCGGCGATCTTCGTTCTGGTCGTCGCCGCTCACATGCGGTGGCTGCCGCGTGAGCGCGGCGAGCATCGCGACGACCCATGGCTCTCGGGCTGGACCGACGTGGTGCGCAACCGAACCTTCGTGCTGTTCGCGGTGGCGATGAGCGCGCAGTTGGTGGCCTACAACCAGCTGTACCTGCTGCTGCCCCTCGAGGTCGAACGCGCCTGGGGTTCGCAGACGGTGCTGGGGTGGTTCTTCGCGATCTCGGCAGTACTGGTGGTATCTGCGCAACTGCCCATCACCCGACGTGTCGCCGGGGTATCACCGCGGATCACGCTGCCGATCGGATTCGCCGTCATGGCAGTTTCTTTCGCCCTGGTCGCGGTATTCAGTCCCTTCGAGTTGGAAGGTCCGGTCGGTCTCGTCCCGGCCGCTCTGTTCGTGCTGCTGCTGGCGCTGGGGCAGATGATCGCCATGCCACAGGCCCGAGACCTGGTGCCGCGCATGGCCGCCGAACGTCGCCTGGGCTCGTATTACGGCTTCATGGCCTCGCTCGGGGGCATCGGAGTGCTCATCGGATCGACCGCACTCGGTGTGGTGATCGACGCCTCCCCCGACACCGGCTGGGGCGCAGCCGTCCCATGGCTGGTGGCGGCCCTGTTCCCCATCGCCAGTGTCATCGGACTGCGCGTGGTGCTCGCTCGCCTCGACTGACCGCCCCCGCCCTTTGAGCCCCGCCCCTGAGCCCGTCGCCCCCGAGTCCCCGCACCGCGAGTCCCCGCAAATGCGCGCGCGTTTGTCATACGCGAGCAGATTCGTCTCCGATTCGACGCGATTCCCCGCGCACTTGGCGAATGCGCGCGCATTTGCTACCAGCCCCGGCTACACCCGAATCCCCAGCATCGAAGTTCGGCCGTGAACCGAGTGTCACCCCTGTCCCAAGGCGAGTGTTAACTCTCCCGCAGGGGGAGGGGTCAGAATGTCGATATGAACGGTTTGTTGACGATCGGTGAGTTCTCTCGGATCACGCACCTGTCGGTCAAGACGCTGCGGCGCTATCACGAGTCGGGTCTGCTCGAGCCTGCGACCGTCGACGACTACTCCGGCTATCGGTACTACGACACCGATCAGGTTGCCACGGCGCAGGTCATCAGCCGGTTCCGCACCATGCAGATGCCCGAGCGTGAGGTGCGGGCGATCATGCACACCCCGGACCCCGACGCCCGAGCCCGACTGATCACCGAACACCTCACTCGGCTCGAGCGGCAGTTGGACGACACCCGATCAGCGGTCACGGCCCTGCGGCGACTCCTCGACCCGACGCCACCGACCATCGAGGTTCGACGCATCCTCACCGAAGAGTGCTCTGTCGCAGCAATTTCCGAGATGGTCGACGCGTCCGAGGTGCTGGACTGGTACTCCGACGCGATGGCCGAGATCGACGCAGCCGTTTCCGACAACACCGGACCACCGGGTGGGTTGTACGACAACGAGTTGTTCACCGAGGGGCGCGGGGCCATGACCGTCTATGTCCCCACCGCACATACGCTCTCTCTGAACAGAATTCGGCCGACGACGCTGCAGCCGACCGAACTCGCGGTGACGGTCCATCATGGGCCCCACGACGATATCGACGTCACCTACGGCGCTCTGGGGATTTACGTGGAGACCAACGGCCTGGCCATCGCGGGGCCGGTTCGTGAGGTCTACGCCGTCGGGCCGCGCGATACGGACGATTCGACGCAGTGGCGCACGGAAATCGGATGGCCGGTGTTCGCGGCATCGCCGCGAACTCGGTAGTCAGCGACCCAACTGCCGGCTCGCGGCGTCGATTTCGGCATGACCGCCGATCTTCGCGTTTCGCCCCGCTCGATCTCCGGCCTTTCGGGCACCCTCGGAGTAGCCGGCGTTCGCGCTCTGGCCGCGCCAGTGTCCGCGCGCGGTCGAGGTCTGTCGATAGTAGTCGCGCAGTTCGATCTCCTTGTTGCGCAACACAAGCGCCGTACCAGCGCCCTGCTGCTCCTGTGCGATGGCCTTCGCCTCGGTGTCCTTCTTCACGTCACCGAGTCGTTGACCGATGCGCGACGCGAATGCGGTCTGGAAGTTGAGCCGCGCCGTCACCGCAGCGACCGGCACTTCCTCCCGTCGGGTGTAGCGTCGGCGATTCTTGATCTCGGTGACGGTACGGATGGCCGTCTCGGATTTGTAGGCACCGGACTTGATGTACGCGTCGGAGGCTCGCACCATCTGGATCAGCAGCGAGGAGTAGAGGGCTTCGGTGGTCTCGATGTCGGAGTCGAAACCGTAGGCGAACACCTGCGTCGACGATCGGGACACATCGCATTGGACGTCGTTGGCGTGTGCGATGGACACGAACAGGTGCACGTAGGTCTTGAGTCCACGCTTGCCCGGTTCTCCGATGGGGATCACCTTCTGGCTGGGTGTCGCCCGCCGTTCCCGTGACGCGCTGTGCGAACGAGCCACTGCCAGATCGACCGACGCCGACGTGGCCAGACGCTGAGCTGCCTCCATGAAGGCCTCGGCCTCGTGTGGATTGTCGGTGGACTCGGCCTGGCGCAGCAGCCCGCCGATCCGCGTCAGCATCTTGTCCGAACTCATGAGCGAAAGGCTACCGGCCCCCTACGACACGTCCTGGTTGACCGATTCAGGAACGCGATAACGACCACTGCGCGGTGCGATGTGTGCCACAGTACCCATCGACATATGTGTCGGGGGGAGCATCACAGCGAGATTCTGCGTGCCCATCTCCGGGCACATACCACCGCGTAGAAGTAAGTGGAGAGAACAATGGCGTCTTTGATCACGAAGGTGGCGGTGGTTGCAACGGCAGCCACGCTGCTGACGCTCACCGGATGTTCGAGCGACAGCGGTTCGGGCGGTGATTCGGGTGCTGCATCCGAAAATGCCGACGGCCGTGGACCTATCACCTATGTAGAGGGCCAGGACACCACCGAGACCGGTGTCGTCCAGCAGATCATCTCGGAGTGGAACGCCAGCCACCCCGACGAGCAGGTCACCTTCAAGGAACAGTCCGCCGACGCCGATCAGGCCCACGACGACTTCGTCCAGCAGCTGCAGGCTCAGCAGAGCGATTACGACGTGATGGCACTCGACGTCGTCTGGACCGCCGAGTTCGCGGCCAAGGGCTGGCTCGTGCCGCTCGAGGGCGAATTCGCGCTCGACAACGCAGGCGTTCTGCCCGCGACCGTCGCCAGCGCGACCTACAACGGCACGCAGTACGCCGCACCGAAGAACACCAACGGTGGACTGCTCTACTACCGCAGTGATCTGCTCCCCGAGGCGCCCACGACCTGGGCCGAGCTCACCGAGGACTGCCAGGTCGCCCGGGACAACAACATCGACTGCTACGCGGGGCAATTCGCCCCGTACGAAGGTCTGACGGCCAACGCGTCGGAGATCATCAACGCGCACGGCGGATCCATCGTGGCCGAGGACGGCAAGACCCCCACCGTCGACAGCCCGGAGGCGAGGGCAGGACTGCAGACCCTCGTCACCGCGTTCGAGACCGGCGTCATCCCGGCTCAGGACACCACGTTCAAGGAGTCCGAGAGCCAGCAGGCATTCCAGGACGGTCAGACCTTGTTCCTGCGTAACTGGCCGTACGTCTACGGCACCGCGGCCGAGGAAGGATCGACTGTGGCCGGAAAGTACTCGGTCGCACCGCTTCCCGGAGTCACCGGAGTCGGCACCTCGACGCTCGGCGGATACAACGCCGCGATCAGCGCGTACTCCGAGAACAAGGCCACCGCTGCCGACTTCCTGCGATTCCTGCAGGGCGAGCAGGCTCAGCGCATCATCGCCGAGGGTGCACTGCCGCCCGTGCTCGCATCGCTGTACGACGACCCCGCCCTGATCGCCGCGATGCCGTACCTTCCCGCACTGAAGGAATCCATCGAGAATGCAGTTCCGCGTCCCGTGACCCCGTTCTACCCGGCCGTGTCGAAGGCCGTGCAGGACAACGTGTCTGCCGCGATCAAGGGTGAGAAGAACGTCGACCAGGCGATCACGGACATGCAGGCCGGCATCGAAACCGCCGGCGCCAACTGATTTCGGGAGAACCAATGGCTGTACCTGCTGGTGTGACCAGTGGGGCCGGCGCAACCACCGCGGCCGGGGGCTCGTCCCCCGGCCGCGGTCGGCATGTGCGGTCCAAGAACAAGCGTTTCGGCCTGACGCCTGGTCGGGCGTGGCTGCTGATCGCACCGACGCTGGTGATCCTCGCGATCGTCATCGTCTACCCGGTCGTTCGAGCTCTGGTGATGTCGTTCTCGAAGGATCCCGGTCTCGATCCGGCCACCGGCATGTTCGTCTCCGGTGGCTCTGCGGGTTTCGCCAATTACACGCATTGGATACTGCAGCAATGCACGTCGGCGTCGGGCACGCTGGTGCCCTGCCCGCCGGGAACTCTCGGTTCTCAGTTCTGGGGCGCGGTCGGCAACACCGCGTTCTTCACCGTCGTGACGGTGTCCATCGAGGTTGTCATCGGCTTCGCCATGGCCGTGATCATGGGCAAGACCTTCGCCGGACGGGCCCTGCTGCGCGCCGCGATCCTGATCCCGTGGGCCATCCCGACGGCGGTGACGGCCAAGCTCTGGTACTTCATCTTCGCGTACGACGGTATCGCCAATCGCATTCTGGGAACGAACATTCTGTGGACCGGTGACGCGTGGCCGGCGCGTTTCGCGGTCATCATCGCCGATGTCTGGAAGACGACGCCGTTCATGGCTCTGCTGATCCTGGCCGGGCTACAGATGATCCCGGCGGACGTCTACGAGGCAGCTCGCGTCGACGGCGCGTCGGCGTGGCAGCGTTTCACCAAGATCACGCTGCCACTGGTCAAGCCCGCGCTGATGGTCGCAATTCTGTTCCGCACCATGGACGCGCTGCGGATGTACGACCTTCCCGCCATCCTCACCGAAGGCAATCCCGCCACGCGAACCATCTCGATCCTGGTGGTGGAGCAGATCCGGCAGGGATTCAACAGCGCTGCGGCACTGTCGACCATCTCGTTCGTCATGATCTTCGTAGTGGCGTTCATTTTGGTCAAGTTCCTCGGTGCCAATGCCGTTGCCACGCAGGACACTCAGCGTAAGGGGGCCGGCCGATGAAGCAGGCCCGCATCTATCTCGGCGTCGTCGTCATTCTCGTCTGGGGGCTGGCACCGTTCTACTGGATGGTCGTCACCGCGTTCCGCGACCCGCGCTACACCTTCGACACGACGCCGTGGCCGACGCATGTCACGTGGGAAAATTTCGAAAATGCCCTGTCGACCGCGAACGGCAACAACTTTCTGCGGGCGGTGGGCAACAGCCTCATCGTCGGCGGAGCGACCACGCTGATCGCGCTGACCATCGGTATCTTCACTGCGTATGCACTCTCGCGCATCGACTTTCGCTTCAAGTACGTGGTGACGGGCATCATTCTGGGAGCCTCGATGTTCCCGGTCGTCGCGCTGGTCACCCCGCTGTTCCAGTTCTTCACCAACATCGGATGGATCGGCAGCTATCAGGCCATGATCATCCCGAACATCTCGTTCGTACTGCCATTGACGATCTACACGCTGGCGGCGTTCTTCGCCGAATTGCCCTGGGAGCTAGAAGAAGCCGCCCGGATCGACGGCGCCGGACGCTTCCAGGCCTTCCGATTGGTGATGCTTCCACTTGCCGCACCTGCCCTGTTCACCACCGCCATCCTCGCGTTCATCGCAGCGGTGAACGAGTACCTGCTGGCGAGTCAGCTCTCGAGTGACAGCACCGAGCCGGTGACCGTGGCCATCGCGCGGTTCACCGGCAACGATCCGCTCGTGGTGCCGTATGCGGCAATCATGGCCGCCGGGACCATCGTGGCCATCCCGCTGGTGATCATGGTGCTGCTGTTCCAACGCCGCATCATCTCGGGCTTGACCGCAGGCGGCGTCAAGTCGTGACGGCACAGGATCATCTGCAGCTGCTGGCGGGCATTCTGGGATTCTTCGCGCTGGTGGCGCTCGGGTTCGCTGTCGCCGGGATCATCGGAGGTGATCCCGGCGTACTGCCGTCGCTGGCGCTGCTGGGTCTGCTTGTCGCACTGTGGTTCACCGTCAAGAAGATTCGCTGACTCTCAGCGTGCGCGGATGGCACCTTCGATGTCTTCTGCACTGATCGACCGTGTGCAGAAGAACCAATCCTGGCATTCCACGTCGGAATCGGCACCGTCCATTCGGTCCGCGGCAGTACCGCACGAACCGGCCGGTGGCACGATGACCGGGTCGCCCGGGCGCCAATCTGCCGGCGTCGCAACGTCGAATGCGTCTGCGGTCTGCAGTGCCTTGATCAGACGCAGGATCTCGTCGAAGTTCCGACCGGTGCTCAGCGGGTAGTAGATGACTGCGCGCACCACACTCTTCGGGTCCACGACGAACACCGCCCGCACTGCCTTCGACGAGCTCTCGCCGGGCATGATCATGCCGTACGCCCGGGCGATGTCCATCGAGATGTCCTCGACCAGAGGGAATTCGACCTCAACACCGGACATCCCGTTGAAACTGATCTTGTCCTTGATCGTGCGCAACCACGCTATATGGCTGTACAGACCATCGATCGACAGGCCGACCAATTCGGTGTTGTAGTCACGCAATTCGTTTGCCATCGAGGCAAAGGTGATGAACTCACTGGTGCAGACGGGTGTGAAATCTGCGGGGTGCGAGAAGAAAATTACCCATTTTCCGCGGTAGTCGGCGGGAAAATCGATGGGCCCTTGCGTGGTGAGTGCAGTGAACGACGGCGCGCGGTCTCCGATTCGTGGCTTTCCGACATCGGTCGCGGGCTCTGTCGGGGTGCTGGTCATGGTTGCCTCGTCCTGTGCTGTTTTCGTTCGAATATCGGGTGTGGTGGTCACGGGTGCCTGTAGTTGGCCTCGTAGGTTCTGCGGTCGCGTTCCGCACTGGGCGTAGCGCGTGGAATCGAGGCTGCGTCGATCCCGTGTTGCCCGAGCCGGAACGCGCGATAGATCAGATGCAGTGCGGAGGCGAAGTAGACGACCGGGACGAAGATCAGCATCATCATCAGACCCGCAATCCAGTTCGGCCCTGGAAACAGGAGGAACAGCAAGAGCACGGCGGCCAGTGGAACGAGGAATCGGGCCAGATAGCGCGGAATGGATCCACGTCCGGTCAGGTCGTGGAGGACCCAATCCCGTAGGTCGTCCGGGAGGACGCCGCCGACGTCGAAGCGAAGACGCTGACCGAAGGTGGGAGTTTTCATGTCTTCGACCGTAGGTTCGCAGGTGCGCCCGGCACTGGGGTAGGAAGTCCCGACCTGTGCGCCGAACGACTCCGGTTATCGATCCGGTTCAGATCGCGGTGGAACCGAAGGCATCCAGCGTCATCGAGACCAACCTCGCCGACGCGGCGTTCGGTTTCGGGGTCCAGACGAGAGCCAACAGCGCTGCTGTGGTCGAGTCCGCCAGCTCCACCACAGTCAGTCGATCGCCGTAGGTATCGAGCATCGATGCGCTCAGAATTGCCACCCCTAGGCCGCGTGCAGCGAGGTCGGCGACTGTGTCGGGAGCGCTGGCCTGCAACGGGATCGACGGCGGCAGCCCCGCTCCGGCGCAGTCACGGTCGAACACCGCCCGCACTCCGGTACCCACGGGAAGCGAGACGACCGGGTAGTGATTCACCTGAGCCAACGTCGCCCGCTCGAGCGATGCCAACGGATGGTTCGGTGCCACGGCCGCGCAGATTCGTTCCTCGATGATCACCATCGATTCCAGTCCGTCGGGGGCCCGAGCCGCGACGCCGACCAGTGCGAGATCCAGTTCCCCTGAGCGCACATCGGCTACCAAACGATCCGAATTCCCCTCCTGCAGAGCAAGTTCGACGCCGGGATACGCCGAACGGAAGCGGGCCAACGCGTCGAACAGTTGTGGGACGGTGCACGCGGTCACCATGCCGATCCGTACCGATCCGCGTAGAAGTCCGGCAACATCGTCGATGGATTGCCGAACCGAGTCGGCGGCGGCCAGAGTCGCACGGGCGTGTGTCAGCGCGGCCTGGCCTGCGGTGGTCAATGTTGCTGTACCGCCGGATCTGTCGATCAGTTCGGCACCGAGTTCTCGTTCGAGCGCGCGGATCTGGGCGCTGACGCCGGATTGGCTGATGTGAACTCGGGCAGCGGCGCGGGTGAAGTTCGCTTCCTCGGCCACCGCGACGAAGTACTCCAGCTGCCTCAGTTCCACTGCTGGACACCCAGATTCGGACCCTCACCGGCATCGAGTCTGGCGACGTTGCGCTTCGGGGCAGTCAAGCGGTAGCTGCAGTCGATCAGTTCGGCGGCCTCGGCCCAGACGTCGTCGTCGGCGTCGGAGAGGTCGAAGCCCACCCAGCCGGCCGGTCCGAGGTAGGCGGGGTGGAAGTACCGGGGTTCGAGCTCGCAGGCACGCTGTTCCTCGGCGCTCTCGCATTTGACCAGGATCGAGAGGTCGTGTTGGTCGCCGCCTTTGACGCCACCGCCGAAGTACACGAAGACCGAGGACGTGCGGAAGGTAGGCCGTCCATGGGAGATCTTCTCGGACACCTCGGGATAGGCGAAGGCCAGCGCGCGGACGCGTTCGAGGACCGGATGCTTGGACGTGGGATCGATGGCCACCAGCACACGATAGCGCGCTAGCTTCAGCTGCGGCTATGAGTAGAACTTCTGATGGTCATCGGAAGAAACTGTTGGACTTCTGACCCGGTGCGCTCGAGACTCGAGGTCATGACACGGACACCGAAAGAAGTTGCCGCAACCTACTTCGAGGCCTGGAAAAGCAAAGATTTCGACACTCTGGCGTCGATCCTGCACGAGGACGCGACATTCCGGGGACCACTGGGCACAGCGGCCAACGGCGCGGAATGTGTGGCGGGATTGAAAGGAATGTCGGAGATCGTCACCGACATCGATATCACCCACGTCTTCGTGGACGGCCCCAACGTACTGACGTGGTTCGATCTGCACACGTCGATCGCCTCCCCGGCAAGCACCGCCAATTGGCAGCGAATCGAGGACGGAACAATCAGGGAAATCCGGGTGACATTTGATCCACGAGAAATCACCGCGGCCGGATAGACGAACGCCCACCGGTCCACTCGATGTGACATTCAGTGACCTTTTCGGGGGTCAATGTCACATCGAGTGGACCGGCGGGCGGGGGCAGTGGCGCGGATGAGTGCAGTCGCAGGCACTCAGTCACACCACTGCCGCAGGCATTTATGCGTCGATGATGAACGCTTCCAGCTGCTCGCGGGCGACGTCGTCGGCCAGCTGCTTCGGGGGGCTCTTCATCAGGTAGGCCGAAGCCGGGATGACCGGTCCACCGATTCCGCGGTCCTTGGCGATTTTCGCGGCGCGGACTGCGTCGATGATGACGCCTGCGGAGTTGGGCGAGTCCCATACTTCGAGCTTGTACTCGAGGCTCAGGGGAACGTCACCGAAGGCGCGGCCTTCGAGGCGGACGTAGGCCCACTTGCGGTCGTCGAGCCAGCCGACGTGGTCGGACGGTCCGATGTGGACGTCCTTGGCGTTGAATTCCTTCTGCAGGTTCGACGTGACGGCCTGGGTCTTGGAGATCTTCTTCGACTCGAGGCGGGTGCGCTCGAGCATGTTGAGGAAGTCCATGTTGCCGCCGACGTTGAGCTGCATGGTGCGGTCGAGCTGCACGCCGCGGTCTTCGAAGAGCTTGGCCATGACGCGGTGGGTGATGGTGGCACCGACCTGGCTCTTGATGTCGTCGCCGACGATGGGGACGCCTGCGTCCTCGAACTTCTTGGCCCAGACGGGATCCGAGGCGATGAAGACGGGCAGCGCGTTGACGAAGGCGACGCCTGCATCGATGGCGGCCTGTGCGTAGAACTTGTCGGCTTCTTCGGATCCGACGGGGAGGTAGGACACGAGCACGTCCACCTTGGCGTCGCGCAGGGCCTGCGCTACGTCGACGGCGTCGCCGTCGGCCTCGGTGATGGTCTCGCGGTAGTACTTGCCGAGGCCGTCGAGGGTCGGTCCGCGGAGGACGTGGACGTCCTTCGGGGGTACGTCGGCGATCTTGATGGTGTTGTTCTCGCTGGAGAAGATGGCCTCGGAGAGATCGAAGCCGACCTTCTTGGCGTCCACGTCGAACGCGGCGACGAACTCGACGTCGCGGACGTGGTACTTGCCGAACATGACGTGCATGAGGCCGGGGACGGTGGCGTTCTCGTCCGCGTCCTTGTAGTACTCGACACCCTGGACCAGGGATGAGGCGCAGTTGCCCACACCCACAATGGCCACGCGGATTGCGTTGTTGTTCTCACCCATGGTCGGGTTCTCCTTCTGTCTTGACTGTCCTGTTTGGTGCTGTGCGGGACGGTGCTGGGTTGGGGTCGGCCTGCTCGGCTGCGATGACTTCGTTGAGCCAGCGCACCTCGCGTTCGCTCGATTCGAGACCGAGCTGATGTAGCTGCCGGGTGTAGCGGTCGAGTGTCCCGTTCGCCTTGGCCACAGCGTCGCGGAGGCCTTCTCGGCGCTCCTCGACCTGGCGACGTCTGCCTTCGAGAATGCGGACTCGAGCTTCCGCGGGAGTCCGACTGAAGAAGGCAAGATGTACGCCGAATCCGTCGTCGGTGTAGTTCTGCGGTCCGGTGTCGGCCACCAGTTCGGCAAATCGTTCCCTGCCGAGCGGGGTGAGCTGATACACCCGTTTTGCTCGTCTCTTCACGAGCAAGTCGGGACCGGCGTCCTCGGCGATGAGACCGTCGGTTTGTAGTCGACGGAGTGCCGGGTACAGCGATCCGTACGAAAACGCTCGAAAAGCTCCGAGCAGGCCGGTCAGCCGCTTGCGGAGCTCGTAACCGTGCATGGGTGATTCGAGAAGCAGTCCGAGAATTGCGAGCTCGAGCATGCAACTCCCCCTTCTCGAATCCAACGATCACATCATGACGATGCGATTGACCGCACTATCGAAGAATGTATCGCGCCGATACATATTCTGACAACTCGGCCGTGCACGTATCGTGCGACACATGACCCCGGTCGACGCGCTTCTCGCCGCCGCGGCCCTCCACCTGGGCTTTCAGATGGTGGTGACCGGCGTCGTCTATCCGGCGCTGGCGGAGGTTCCGGACGAAGACTGGTCGCGTGCCCACGACGCGCACTCGCGTCGGATAACCCTCGTCGTCGGGCCGGTCTACGGACTGCTCGCTGCTGCGTGTCTGTGGGTGTTGGTGTCCGGGCCGATCGATGCGGTTGTCTTGACGAGCATCGGCGGCGCGGCGGTCTCGGCGTCGGCGACTGCCTTCGTGGCTGCCCCCACCCATGGCGAACTGGGGCGTGCGGGACGCAACGAACACCTGATGAGTCGGCTGCGATCGGCGGACCGCGTACGTCTCTGCGGTGCAGTGGTGTGTGCGTTTTTTGCACTGTCGGCGTGACCGAGCGCGGGTGAACGTGCACGTGGCCAGTCGGCTCAGCGAGACGGTGCCACCATCAGCACGGCATCGACTCGATACTCGCCCCACTGCTGCGCAGACGTCCCGATCTGTTGCCACCCTCGCCTGCGGTAGAAGCCGAGGGCGGCGCTACTCGGCTCGACGAGCAGAACCGCCACGCGCCCTGCATCGCGCGCAGCATCGATCGCGTGTGCAAGCAGAGTCGTTCCACTGCCCGGTACGGAACCGTCGGTGACCAAGCGCGACACCACAGCGAGTCGATCAGCAGCCACCCCCGTTGCTCGCCGCCACTGCGCGCTTGCGTCGTCCGCGCCGGGATCGGTTCCCGGTGCTGCCGTCGAGTGCAGCGCGACATGGCCGACGACGGCGTCGTCGGACTCGGCCACCCAGGCCGCGAGTTCGTTCGGTGGGGCAAGCCAGTCGGCTCGCACCGCCGCTGCGCGCACGGGATAACGGTGTAATTCGTGCGCACGTTGCAGGATGGGCAGGAGAGTGGTCAGGTCGCCGTGTCGTCGGGGGCGCACGTGGATTCCCGATGTGGCCGACATGCGAGCAAGTGTAGGGACCGGAGCTCACACCGAATCGACGTCGGTGCGATCTGCGTCTCTCGCCTGCGTCGAGGGGCAGACCGCGTCGGCACAGGTGGAGCGTAGTTTCCGAGGGCCGAAATGGGCCCTGCTCGCCGTCGAGGCGGGGTTCGCAGGTCCGCATCGGAGGGGCCGCACGTACTCTGGTCCTCGTGCGACTTCAGCGACAGGTGGTGGACTACGCCCTTCAGCGTCGGTCGCTGCTGGCCGAGGTGTACTCCGGAAGGACGGGCGTCGCAGCGGTCTGTGATGCGGATCCGTACCTTCTTCGCGCCGCCAAGTTCCACGGACGTGGCAGCGATGTGGTGTGCCCCATCTGCCGCAAGGAGCAGCTCACGCTGGTGTCCTGGGTGTTCGGTGAGAAGCTCGGGGCACTGTCCGGGTCGGCGAGAACGGCGGACGAACTCGTCCGTCTCGCGGCGACCCAGGAGGAGTTCTCGGTCCACGTGGTCGAGGTGTGTAGGTCGTGCAGCTGGAACCACCTCGTCCAGTCCTATGTCCTCGGGGCCGTCCCCGCGCCCAAGCAACCCCGTCGTCCGCGATCGGGTTCCCGTCAACCGAACCGTCGAACAGCGAGTGAGTGACACAATCGCTCAGCTGATCCCATCCACCGAGAATTCGACGCGGCCGCCGAAATTACTGGAGATTCGTACGTGAGTTCCCCCTACGACAACAATCCGGGTAGCAACGAACCGGGCCGTAGCGACTCCGGACGGCGTCCCGACGTGCCCGGGCCGCCGCGCGGCAGCCGCCATTCCGACCCACCCGGGCGTCGCCCGGTACCTCCTCCCGGCCAGCGTCCGATGCCGCCGCAGGGCCGTCCCCCGATGCCTCCGCCCGGCCAGCGACCGGTACCCCCTCCCGGCCAGCGACCGGGACCTCCTCCCGGTCAGCGTCCGATGCCGCCGCAGGGTCGTCCTCCCATGCCTCCTCCCGGCCAGCGACCCGGTCCCCCTCCCGGTCAGCGTCCGATGCCCCCGCAGGGCCGCCCTCCCATGCCCCCGCAGGGCCGACCCGCTCAGGGCAGGCCACCGGTGGATCCGGTGAGTGGACGTCCCGCGGGTGAGCGTCCCTACGGCGAACGTCGGTACGGAGAGCCGCCCATCGCGCCTCTTGTGCGATCCGCCGCCTCGACGGGCGTGACTCGGTCCGGCGCTGTGCCACCACCCCACGAACCGAACGATCCATCAGTTCTTTCCTCGGGCAGCGAACCGCCCGAGCCGCCCGAAAGAGGTCCCGCCGCGAAAACGAAGAAGAAGTCCAAGTGGCGGGTCGTTCGACGCACGATGTATGCGTTGATCGCCCTGGGTCTGATCGTGCCGATCCTGGCGTTCATGGTGGCCTACACCGTCGAGGACGTGCCGCGTCCCGGCGACATCAGAACCAACCAGGTCGCCACGATCTTCGCGGCCGACGGCTCGAGTGTGCTCGGCAAGGTGGTGCCACCCGAGGGCAACCGCACCGACGTGACGATCGATCAGATCCCGGAGCACGTGCGCAACGCCGTTCTCTCGGCCGAGGATCGCGACTTCTACTCCAATCCGGGATTCTCGGTGACCGGTTTCGGCCGGGCTCTGCGTGACAACGTGCTCGGACGCGACAGTGCCGGCGGTGGCTCGACCATCACCCAGCAGTACGTCAAGAACGCGCTGGTCGGCAACGATCGGACGCTGACCCGAAAGATGCGTGAGCTCGTCATCTCCTCGAAGATGGCGCGGCAGTGGTCCAAGGACGACATTCTTGCGGCGTACCTGAACACCATCTACTTCGGTCGCGGTGCCTACGGCATCGCCGCCGCGTCGACGGCGTACTTCGGCAAGTCCGTCGACCAGCTGTCGGTGGAGGAGGGTGCCGTTCTCGCCTCCGTCATCCAGCAACCCTCCAATCTCGATCCCGAGTTCAACCCCACCGGCGCGCAAGCGCGTTGGGACTACGTGCTCGACGGCATGGTCTCCCAGGGTCAGCTCGATGCGACCCAGCGGGCGTCGATGATGTTCCCGGCGGTGGTCCCGAGCGCGCAGGTCGACACCGGTGATGCTCAGGATGCCGGGCCGGACGGCTTGATCAAGGCCCAGGTGCTGCGAGAGTTGTCGGCGGTGGGTATCAGTGACCAGGACCTCAATACCGAGGGGCTGCAGATCACCACGACCATCGACCCGAACGCCCAGGCGGCCGCGGTCGAGGCCGTGAACAGCAACATGGAGGGCGAGCCCTCGGAGCTGAGGACGGCGTCGGTGTCGATCGATCCACGCACCGGCGCGGTCCGCTCGTACTACGGCGGTGCGGACGGTCGAGGATTCGACTTCGCCCAGTCCGGCTTGCAGACCGGATCCTCGTTCAAGGTGTTCGGTCTGGCCGCCGCGCTGGATCAGGGCATTCCGCTGTCGAAGATGTACGACAGCTCCCCGCTCGACGTCAACGGCATCGAGATCAGCAATGTCGAGGGCGCTTCCTGTGGAACGTGCACCATCGCCGAGGCGCTGAAGCGTTCACTGAACACCAGCTTCTACCGGATGATGCTCAGCATGGACAACGGTCCGCAGGCCATCGCGGACATGGCACACAAGCTCGGCATCCCGCAGGAGATCGAGGGCGTCGGACCCACCCTCACCGAGCCCGACAACGCGGGCCCCAACTACGGAGTCGTGCTCGGCCAGTACCAGTCTCGCGTCATCGACATGGCTTCGGCCTACGCGACATTGGCTGCGTCCGGCGTTTATCACACTCCGCACTTCGTGCAGAAGGTCGTCACCGCCGACGGCACCGTGCTGCTCGACCGGGCTCCCGAAGCCGGCCAGCAGGTCGTCTCGGCTGCGGTTGCGGACAACGTGACCTCGGCGATGCGTCCGATCGCCGGCTACTCCAACGGTCACAACCTCGCCGGCGGTCGCCAGTCGGCAGCCAAGACCGGTACCGCTCAGCTCGGAGACACCGGTCAGAACAAGGATGCCTGGATGGTCGGCTACACGCCGTCGCTGTCCACTGCCGTCTGGGTGGGCACCGAGCAGGGTCTGCCGCTCGAGAACAGTTACGGCGGACCGATCTACGGATCGGGCCTACCGTCGGACATCTGGAAAGACACGATGGACGGCACGTTGGACGGCACCTCGAACGAGACCTTCCCGACGCCCGAGGCCATCGCGGGTCAGGCCGGTGTGCCGCAGTACTCGGCACCCGCTCCGGCGACGACGGTGGCACCATCGACAGCTCCGCCGCAGGTGACCCTGCCGATTCCGACGGAGATCTCGCCGCCGGTAGTCATCACTCCGCGGCAGGTCGAGATTCTGCCCGGCGTGACCATTCCGCTTCCCGGACTGGCACCGGCGCAGCCCGCGGAACCCGAACCGGCGGCACCCGAACCGGCAGCGCCCGAACCGGCAGCGCCCGGGCAGTAGCGACGCGGCGGTGACGACCGAACCCGACCGCAAGGGTCGAGCCGTGGCGAGCCCCGGTCGCCTCGATTCGGCGAGCGCTGCGGACCGCGATCTACCCAGTCGTACCGATCCGATGACCGAGGAATTGTCCTCGGTCATCGGCGGTCCGGTCGGCAAGCACGCGGTCATCGGTCGGCAGCGCTGGTTCACTGCGCTCCGGGTGATTCTGCTGCTCGCGGTGGTCTTTCTCTGCTTCGGTTGGTTCGCCAAGGCCGCGTGTATCCAGCAGGCACCGGTGGGACCGGGCGGTGAGCTCGGACTCGATTGGAGTGGCAGTCGTCAGTACGTGGCGATGTGTTACTCCGATACCGTGCCGCTGTACGGGGCGGAGCGACTGGATCAAGGTGCGTTCCCGTACAAGAAGTCCTGGGAAGAAACCAAGGCCGACGGGTCGAGTCAGATTCGGTACATGGAGTACCCGGTGCTCGCCGGGCTCTACCAATACGGCTCGATGGTCGTCGGAAAGGCATGGAACTCACTGAGTTTCCTGCCGCAGGCGTTGCCGGTCGTCGTCTACTTCAACGTGGTTGCCCTGGGATTGGCCGTCGCCTGGTTGGTCACCGTGTGGGCCACCGCCATAGCCGCCGGACGCCGCATCTGGGACGCGGCCCTCGTGGCGGCTTCGCCTCTGGTGATCGTGCACGGATTCACCAATTTCGACGCTCTCGCAACGGCTTTCGCGCTCACCGGTTTGCTGGCATGGGCCAAGAAGAAGCCGGTGCTGGCCGGAGTTCTGATCGGTCTCGGCGGTGCCACCAAGCTCTATCCCCTGCTGTTCCTCGGGCCCCTGCTGGTGCTGTGCTGGCGCACCGGAAAGATGCGCGAGTGGGGCATCACCGCCGGTGCGGCGATCGGTGCCTGGTTGGCGGTCAATCTTCCACTGGCGCTGCTGTATCCGTCGGGATGGTACGAGTTCTTCCGGCTCAATTCCGAGCGCGGCGCGGACCCGGATTCGCTGTACAACGTCGTCACCTCGTTCACCGGTTGGACCGGTTTCGACGGTCCGCTGTACCCGGGCGACAAACCGTTGGTTCTCAATGCCGTGACGCTCGTGTTGTTCGCCATCGTGTGTGCGCTGATCGCGTACATCGGCACGACGGCTCCGACGCGGCCGCGGCTCGCGCAGCTGGTGTTCCTGGTGGTCGCCGGGTTCCTGCTCACCAACAAGGTGTGGAGTCCGCAGTACTCGCTGTGGCTGGTTCCGCTGGCTGTACTGGCGCTGCCGCACCGTCGAATTCTGTTGGCGTGGATGACGATCGACGCCTTCGTCTGGTTCCCGCGGATGTACTACTACCTGGGTGTGGAGAACAAGGGTCTACCCGAACAGTGGTTCACCGCGACCGTCGTGGTACGCGATGTCGCCGTGATCGGATTGTGCGCGTTGATCGTTCGGCAGATCTACCGCCCGGCCGAGGATCTCATTCGAAACGGCAGCGCCGTCGACCCGCTCGGTGGCGTGCTCGACGGCGCTGCAGATCGGACGACTACTGCCCGCAAGGTCACATATAGCGGCCGAGCTGTTTGACGGCTTCACCGGCATGCTTGGCCTGGATACCGTCGCCGATGGCCTGGAGCTTCCATTCGCTGCCCTGGCGGTACACCTTCGCCATCACCAGACCGGTGAACGGCATGCCGCCCTGCAGGGTGAAGCGGGCCAGTTCGGTGTTGGTGGTGTTGTCGACGAGACGGCAGAATGCGTTCGCGACCTGCTCGAACGTCTGACCGCGGTACGACGTGACCGTGAAGACGATGCCGGTCACGTGCTTGGGTACCCGCGTCAGGTCGACCACGATCACCTCGTCGTCGCCCTCGCCTTCGCCGGTGAGGTTGTCACCCTGGTGCACGATCGAGCCGTCCTTGGCATTGAGCTGACCGTAGTAGACGACATCGTTGACGTTGCGGTCGGCGAGCATGATCGCCGACGCGTCCAGGTCGATGTTCGCGGCTCGGCCGCCGCCGCCGAAGAATCCGCCCTTCTTCGGAGTGGTCACCGGGTCCCAGCCGAGACCCATCCGGATGACCGTCAGCGCCACGCCGCCGTCCTTGCGGAGGGTGACCTTCTGGCCCTTCGTGAGGCTGACGGGCTTGGACTTGGTGAGGCTGACTTCCGGAGCCTCGGTGGGGACCGGGGCGGCGGGTGGTGCCGGCGGGGCAGCCGGCGGCGGTGGAGTGACGGGAGCGGGAGGCGGTGTCGGTGCGGGAGGTGTGGGAGCAGGGGCGTCGTCCACGGACACACCGTGATCGGTCACCAGGGCGGCGAACCCGCCCGCGTAGCCCTGACCGACGGCTCGCACCTTCCAACTTCCCTGACGGCGGTAGATCTCCAGCGCGATCACGATGGACTCCGAGCTGAGGCCATCGATTGTGTACTCGTACAACACATTTCCGGCTGAGTCGCTCACCCGCGCCACGGGGGCGGTGGATCGCCCGAAGTTGCTCGACGCGTCGTCGAGGGTGATGACCGCGCGAATCTGCTCGATGTCGGCGGGCACTGCCGCGAGCGACACGGCGAGCCGGGCCGGTCCGCCCTGGCCGGGCTCGAGGCGAACACCGGGGCCGGTGGGCTGGTTGAAGAACACGAAGTCGGCGTCGGTGCGTACTTTTCCGGCGTCGGTGACCAGTAGCGCGGACAGGTCCGCAGGTACGGCCAGCGAGATGGAGACGACGACGTCACCGACGGTGAGGGGGCCGTTCTGACCCTTGGACAACGGTTGACCGGCCGGAGCAGACAATGTGATGGACTCTCTCTCGTAGTGCTGGTTACCGTCATCCAATGTACTTGTTCGATTTGTCCGACTGGTGTGGCTGCGATCGGGCGGACGTCAGATCTCGCGGAGGGTGAACAGGTCGCCGGGTGTGCAGCCGAGGACGCGACAGACTGCGGTGAGCGTCGAGAATCGGATGGCCTTGGCGCGGTCGTTCTTGAGCACCGACAGATTGACGACGCTGACCCCGGCGAGACGGGAGAGTTCCGCGAGCGTCATACCGCGGGCGTCGAGAATCTCGCCCAGATGACAGACGACGAGATGGTCGACGAACTCCTCCGCCATCAGACCAGACCATCGGCATCGCGAGCGAGCTTGGAGCCTTGCCGGAGAACTGCGTAGACGAATTGCAGGACCAGAGCGACGATCAAGGCCAGCCAGACCGAGCCGAAGCTTCGTGCAGTATCGGTGACCTCGGTTGTTTCGAGTGCGGCCTGGATGGCGTTGGTACTCATCACCCGAAGCCCTCCGGTGATGACCGGGTACAGGACCAGGCAGGCAGCAACCACGACCAGGTCGATGCTGGCACCGACGCTGAACGGGGTCTCCTTGATGACATTGTCGAAGAATCGGTACGCGAAGAAGATTCCCACCAGGATGAGGATTCCGCCGGCCACGATCTCGCCGTACCTCATGAAGTCGATCATCCCGATGAGCCGCTGGACGTCGCTTTTGGGGACACTGAGCTCGATGACGTTGCCTGGCTGCAACTGTCCGCCGAACAGGTCGAGCGTCGGCGACTCCTCCAGAGGCGTGACGGTTGCGCTGACGTGGTCCGAGGAGCGGTATTCCCACATCTTCCGACCGGTCCAGATCACAGCTGCCGCCGCATAGACGGCCATCGTCCATTTGTTCGCCCGTGCCGAGCCCACTCCGTATGCCATCCCGCCGCCTCCATATCGATAGTCGATAACAACGAATATCGATAACCTATCGAAAATCGATACGGTGTCAAGAGCGGGCCGTCCTCACCGCCTCAGCGCCACTGCCACGTGCCGTCCGATCTCCGACGCCAGGCCGGTCGTATCGGCGGGCGCGATGTCGATCGTTTCCGCGGAATGGACGATGTACCGGCCGTCGTGTTCGAAGTCCATCCAGAAGAACGAGACGGCATCGGTGTCGCGGCGGTTGTCGTAGGTCGGGCCGCGCGCGACGATGATCTCGCCGACTGCAGACCGTGGGCGGTCGAAGAACGACCGGAACCGCTCGTCCGCCGTCGCCCCCCGGGTTGCGGTGGACAGATGCGACCCACCCGAAGTCGTTGCAGCAGTGACGCGTTCGAGTCGCTCGGCCGGTCGACGGCCTGCAGCGATGTTCGGTACGGATCCGAGAACGACGGCGGGGGCATGGGCAGGGCCGGTCAGTTCGACGGTGACGGCACCGCCGGAGGAGGCGTCGGGCCCGGGCTCTCGAGTGAGCACCGCGGCAGTGTCGTGGCGAATCGCCGCGTGGCTGCGCACGATGTCGTGACGAGAATCGGTTGTCTCGCCGCGACATTCGATGCGAACGATCGGGTCGACGACGGTCCGAACAGCTGCGCCGAGCTTCTCGTCCATTATCGCGTCGATCCTCGCCGACGCCTCGCTCCGCAACTGTCGGAGTTCGTCGACGGTCTCGACGTCGATGGTGACCGCCAGGGGGTACGGCAGTCGGTCGCGTCCGAATCGACTGCACAGCATCATGAAGTCGATGCCGGGCATGGTCCATTTCGTCATCGTCAGCCGCCGAGTACCGGAGGTGCGACCAGGGGTAGATCGCCGATCAGCTCGCTGCCGTTGCTCACGTCGACCAGGTAGCCGGGAACGGCGTGCTCTCCGTCGTTGTCGCCGGCTCCCCGTGCGCCTGCTGCGCCCATGGCACCCATTCCCGGCATGCCGTGTGCTCCCGCGCGGCCGGCCGACGCCGCAGCTGCACTGCCCGCACCGCTGCCGCCCGCACCGATCCCGCCCGTGCCGCCGCCGATCGGAGAGCCGAGAATCGAGCCGCCGTAACCCGATCCGGCACCGGAACTGCCTCCGGATCCGGACCCGTATCCCGCACCGCCGCCGTAGCTCGAACCATTGGATCCCGCGAAGCCGCTGCCGCCCGGTCCTGTTCCGCCGAACCCCCCGCCGGGACCTGCGCCGACCCCAGAACCCGCACCACTGCCGGAAGCGCCCGGCCCGGTGGCCGAGGCGGCACGAGTTTCGCCTGAGTTGTCGGCCGGAGGCAGGGAACCCGGACCTCCCGACCCGGGCTGCTCCGACGCCGCAGTACCGCTCCGACCCGCTTCGGCAGCCTCAGTGCCGCTGGCCTGCGCCTGCGCTGCCGTATCAGCCCCACCCTCGGTACCGGAGCCGCCGGGCGAAGTCGACCCGATACCCCCATCTCCGCCCCCGGCAGAACTGACGAGTCCCCAGCTGCCGTCGGAACCGCCACCGTCAACGACCGGGTTGTGCGCTGCCGGTAGCACCGGGACCTCGGAATCGGACTGCAATACCCCTGGTACGTAGACCGAGCGCATGATTCGCCGTGCTTCCTCCTGCTGCTCCTCTCGGGCCGACACCACCTCCTTCGCGGCGAAGGGAATGGGCAGCAGGGAATCGATCAAGCTGCTTACGGCTCCCGCAACCACCGGCGGCATCCTCGACTTCGTCTGCGTGAAACCGGAGTGCGCCTCGAGCAACTTGTTGCTGATCAGACTCATGGAGGTGGACAGCGCGTTCGCAGACGAGACGTAGTCGCCCACACCGCCGCGGACGGCGTCGGCTGTAGGTCCCGACCAGCCCGACGTCATGGCCGCCTCGATGCCGGACCGGAAGCCGTCGGATCCGGTGTTCGCGGCAGCGGACAAGTCGTTCCAGTTCTTGGACGATTCCCCGATGGTTTCGGTACCCAGCGATTTCACCATGGTCACGATCTGCTCGTGCGGCATCACCTCGAACGCCTCCGTGATGACCACTTCGGCCGGCTCGAACTCGCCGCGGTAGTCGAGGGCCACGTTCGCCTTCTCGAATGCCGCATTCAGAACGGAGCCGAGAAATTCGGGGCCGATCGGCGTCACGAACGCACTGGTGACGATGTTGTCGATCGTCGCTGCGAGTTCCTCGTACGGATCCGTCATGCCCACCCCTTGCCCTACGTCTGCCTCCCCGACGAACAGTTAGACGCGGCGCACGGCGGTTCGGTTCCGCAGCCATTCGAGAATTTCCTCGCTGGCCCGGACACCGGAGGAGTCGGTGACGGTCAACCCGGGCCGAGTGAATCCGAGCAGCTCCAGTTCGCCGTGCCGCGGACGGATCGCGGCGTCGGCCGCGATGAGCATCTCGGCGTCGAGTGCACCGTCACCTGCGGCGAGGACTCGGGCATCGGCGTCGAGGGTGCCGTCCTGTATCAGCCTGGTCCGAACCTCGGCCACCGCAGAGCTCTTGCACACCGCGTTGGGCATCGTGTAGATCTTGCGCCCCTGTTGCGAGACGTTCCACTCCCGAGCGGTGCACCACTGCGACCACTCCGCGACGAAGCCCTCGGGCACGGCCGCCGTGTTCACCACCAGGTAGCAGAACAGGCCGTCGGCCTCGCGGTACTTGAGGACCCAGTCCTCGGAGACCCTCGATCTCAACTCGGCACCGATGCCGGCCAGGTTCAACTCGAACCCGTTGCGCCAGTGCATGTCCGGCTCGCCGTCGACAAGAATGTTTCCGCCGTTGCTGGTGATGGCGTACCGCCACGGGGCACCCGGGAGTGCGATCCGCTGAAATTGCTCGATGGTACGTGTCGTGGTCGGCACGACCACAACATTCTCGCTCAACTCGCGCAGCAGAGAGATCGATCGAGAAGACATGTAGGACAGTGGTTTTCCCTCGTAAATCTCCACGCACTCGAACGAATCGTCCAGGGGCACACCGAGTGCGCCCTCGGAGAAGATCATCGTACGGTCGAGATCCACCGCGACGAGAGCGCTCACGACGCCTCCCCGTTCGACACGTTCTTGATCAGCCCCATGCACGAATATGCGAGGTCGGGAACCACATCCACCGGCACTCCCCTGGCCGCAGCGAGCATCCTGATGTGTTCGTGCTCGGGCGCATCGGCCTCGCGCACCAGTACTCGCCACGGGACACGGCGCAGCAGCACCCGAGTGGTTTCACCGACGCCGGGCTTGACGAAATTGACGTGCGAGATGCCGTATTCCTCGCGGACCTTCTCCACCGATGCCCAGCCGGACCACGTGGGTGTTCGGTCGGAGCCGAGAACCGCTGCTACCGAGGCATCGACCTCGTCCCGGACGTCCTCGAAACGGGCTGCGACGGTGTCGAGCAGGTGACGCGAGACGTCGTCGGGGGCGAGATCGGCGTAGTACTTCGCGCCGTGGAAGTCCCCGGGACGAATCAGACTGTCGTTGAGCACGGTTCGTGAAACCAGGCCCGATACAGTCGAGTTCAGGCAGGCAGACGCGATGAGGAAGTCGTCGCGGGTGCCGTAGGTGCGAGCGCAGTTGCCCGGATCGGCGAGCACGGCGAGGTCGTCGTCGAACTCGGCTCCGGGGAATTCGCGCAGCGCCGCGGTGAGTTCGCGGGCGATCGCGCCCTTGCCCGTCCAGCCGTCGACGAACACCACCGAGCGCGAATCGTGATGCTCGGCCAGGTAGCGCAGGGCCACGGCGTCGATGCCTCGATCGCGCACGATCGAGACGGCATAGTGCGGAATCTCGATGCCGTGGGCTGCGAATGCCCAGCGGCGCATCAGAATTCCGACGGGTGTGCCCGCGCGGGCCAGGGACGCCAGTGCAATGTCGTGTCCGCGCTCGGCCAGCACGACCTCGGTGACGGTGCCGACCGCGACCGCCAGCCGTGACGCGCTCTCCTGCAGCACTTTCTCGAACAGTTCGCGGTAGGCGAGATCCGGTTGATACTCGACCGGAAGCGATTCGGCGTAGTGGGCTTCGCCGGCTTGAATGCGCTTCTCCCGCTCCTCGATTCCTGCTTCGAGTGAGACCGACGAGAGGTCCTTGAGCAGCCAGGTGACTTCGTCCGCTGCGTACGAGCCGAAATCCGGCCCCCGCAGCGGACGTGCCCGCCGCGAGACTTCGAGAGCCACCGGGTCCGCGCCCGTGACGACGACCAGCAGCACGTCGGTACCCGAGGCGGCCAGGGTCTCGGCGGCTGCTGCCAGAGCGTCGGTGTCGGCGGGGGCGTCGGCGACGAGCACCAGTGTCGCGTCGTCCGGTCCGGACGCGTTGTAGAGGTAGCGCAGTCCCGATTCGTCCTCGGGCGCAGTGAACTCGAAGCCGCGGCGCAGGGGGTAGCCGGGCAGGTCGAGAACGTATGCCGGTGACCGAGTGGTGGTCTGGAACAGTGCGCTGTGCCCGCGCTCCTGCAATGCCGCCGCCAGTCGGAGCGGCAGGTACATGAGCTCCTCGTGGCCGATGACGACCACCGGTGCCGATCCGGGGAGCGACGCGTCGACGGTGGCTGTAAGAGCATCGATCGCCGAGTCGAAACCGGCGGCGTCGGATCGGAGGAACCCGTGCCGGCCGCCATCGGGCAGGGTTGCCGGCCACTGCGCATCGACGCGGCGAACCGAACCAGGCTGTGCAGCAACCGGATCGAACTCCGGATCGGGGAGGGCCAGCACCGTCTCCACCAGGCCTGGCTCGAGCTCCACCGATCCCTGCGCCAGGCTCACGTTGTCGATCCGAACGCCGAGTTCTGTTGCCACCGCCGAAGCAGCAGCGAGATGCTCGGCGGTGCGCATGTCCACCAGGGATGCGATGACGTAGTGCGCGCGGCCGGCGGATGCGTGAATCTGCCGAAGGGCATCGAGCGCGGTCGCTCCGGTCGAGATCTCGTCGTCGACGAGGATCAACGGTAGGTCGCCGGCGAGAAGGTCGGCCGAGGTGGGCATCAGCAGGTGGTCGGTGGCGTGTGAGTGACCCTCCTCGAACTCGCCGTGCACGTTCATGCCGGGAACGTGGCGACGCGTCGAGTGCAGGTAGCAGTGCGCGCCCAGAGCCGTCGCGACGGTATGGCCCAATCCGGTTGCAGTTTCGGCAAATCCGAGCACGTCGACATCGGAGCCGCCCACCGCGGTCTGCACCAGGGCGGCCAGTTCGTTGCCGGCGGAGATGACGACGTCCGGATCGACGGGTATGTGTTTGCCGAGCACCGTCGAGACCAACAGGTGGGCGCGGCGAGGGTTGCGACGCAGACCGGGCAGCACCAACTGTGTTGCCGTCCAGGACGACGACGAACCGGTGTCGGTGAGCACGATTCCGTCGGCCGGATTCGCGTTCATCGCTGTGCCAGTGCGGTCAGTAGATCCACGAACGTGATCCCCTCGTTGGTGACACCGAATGCCCTGGCGCGCACCACCGTCTGTTTCGCCCAATTGCGGTGCGGGCCGAGCTCGTTCATCTTGTTGCGGTAGCCGGATGCCTGGACGCCGCCCTGGTCGGAGGAGAGAATGTCGAGTGCGTCGTGGTATTCCTCGTGCGTCACCGCGGACAGCGCGTGCACGGCAGGCACGTGCGAGGGGTGGATGACGGTTTTGCCCTGAATGCCGTTCGCGCGGTCGAGTGCCACCTCGCGCAGGAGGGCGTCGAGGTCGCTGCTCACCAGTTGCTGGCGAAAGCGCACGGCCTCCTGATCGACGAACGGCGTCTGGCGCAGCAGCGGGCGGAACATGCGTTCGTGGTCTGCGAAGTACTCCCACACCGGTCCGGTGATGACGAAACCCGATCCGTCGTAACGACCCAGGTGATTGACGATAGCGCTGATGACGTCGGAGACGACGCGGACGTCGTAGATCGTCAGGTCGCGGTCGCGGCGGATGCCGAAGGTGCCGCACATGTCGGTGGCCCCGATTCGCACCGCCAGCACGGTGTCGCGGTACTCACCGAGGAGTTCACGGATGGCAACCAGTTCCGCGTCGCGTGTCTCCCGGTGCACCACTTCCGTGGATTCGAGGACGGGCATGGCGAACAGACGGGTGCCGTGTGTCGTGGACGCGGCGACGATCTCGTCGAGGAACTCGGCTCCGCGTGCTGCCGTGAACTTCGGTACGACGAATCCGGCGAGCCCGGCGGCACCGTGGTTCAGGCCGGCGCAGATGCTGCGGATGTGCGCGGCGGTGCGAGCTCGAACGAACACCAGTGATCCCGAACCCGAGAGTTCGTTCAGAGTTCGCACGGTGTTGGCCAGCGCTTCTTCCAGATTATGGTCCGCCACAGCGTCTTCGAGATCGATGACGATGGACCGAACCCCCTCGTCGGTGCGTTTGTTCACCGTCGCGGTCAGGTCGGGACGCGTCGCCGGGATGTACAGCGTCGCTCCGAGAGCCGTTGCCACGAGGTCGTTTCCGTCGCTCGTCTCGATGTCCTCCGGCTGCAGGAAGAACACTCGTTCACGGGTGTCTGCGTCGAGATGGCGAAAGTGTTGCACCACTGTCCTTCGTGTGAATGTGATCAGTGCGAGGTACGCATGCGGTCGATCACGCCTGCGATGAAGTCCGAAATGGTATCCAGATCCTGCAGATATGACCAGTAGTCGGGGTGGGTACCCGACAGGGCTGTGCTCGCCCTGTCGATCCGGGCGAGCTGAGCATCCAACACCGAGCCCCATTCGGCAACCAGACCGCGGTTGACCGCGAGTTGTTGGGCGTCACGAAGTTTGAACCGCACTTTGTTCTCGGTCTGTTTCGGATCGGCTTTGACCGCGCGCAGCAGACGAACTCGGTCGGTGACGGCGTCGACCAGTTGTTCGGCATCGCTCAGGTGTTGGCGTGCCTGGGTCACCAGATCCAACGCGTGTTCGGGATTGCCCGCGTCGAGTGCAGAACGAGCTGCGCTCAGATCCTCGTCGGCCTGCTCGATGTGGCGCGCACTGGACCGTTCGTTGCGAGAGAGGTCCGCCGAGCTCTTGGCGTTGAACTCCCGCAGCAAGCTCGAGAAGGCCGGGGCAATGCCCTCGGATCTCGTTCGTACGGCTTCGATTCGGGTGCGCACCGAGGCCAGTGCCGTTCGGGCCTCCTGAAGGCGGCCCGGAGCCGAGTTCACTGCTGCACGCAGTGCGGCCGCCCGATCGCGGACCAGGGCGGCGTGCTCTCGGGCGCGCAGGGGGTCGCGCTGATCGGCCTGCAATTGCGTTGTTGCCGAATCGAGTTCGCGCCACGCCTGCCGGAGTGAGGGGTAGCCGGCAAACTGTTCGTCGACGGTCGATCGGGCGGCGTCGGCCTCGGCCAGTGCGTCCTGGACCAAGCGCGGGGTCGCGGCGAACTGAGCGGAGGACTGCTCGAGGGTGTCTCGGTGGGCTTCGTAGAACCGATCCACAGCCGAGCTGGCGTCGTGCAGAAGCGCGGTCGCTCGGTCGAAGGCCGATCTGGCGGCAGGAGTGGTGATTCCGTCGAACTGATCGACGGCGGCGAGGTAGGCAGCTCCGGCATCGAAACATTGCTTCTCGGTGTCTGCCCACCGGCTCGCGAGTCGATCCTGAGGACGCAGTGCGGTGGAGGCCTCGACGCCCGCCGAGGCGATCGACTGACGTTTGTCCATGTCGAGGAACGCGGCGACAGCGTTGTCCTGGGAACGACGCGCGGCGGCGTCGGATTCGGCACCCCGGCGGAACACCCCAGGCCAGCGACTTGTCACCTGCTCGATAGTACTGACGGGAACCCTGGCGATGTCGTACTCGTTGGCGGAGTACGTCCAAGAACCGGACATTCCCACTACGGTTGAACCCGTACGGGAAACCAATTGCGAAAGGACCTCTCAATGGGCGTCAGCCTCAGCAAGGGTGGCAATGTCTCGCTCACCAAGGCAGCTCCGAACCTGACCGCGGTCGTGGTCGGTCTCGGATGGGACATCCGCACGACGACCGGCACCGACTTCGATCTCGACGCCAGCGCCATCGCTCTGAACTCGACGAAGAAGGCCTTGAGCGACGGGCACTTCGTGTTCTTCAACAACCTGAAGTCTCCGGACGGCTCCATCGAGCACACCGGCGACAACACCACGGGTGAGGGCGACGGAGACGACGAGCAGATCAAGGTCGATCTCGCCGCGGTACCGCCGGAGATCGAGACCATTGTCTTCCCAGTGTCGATCTACGATGCGGACGCACGCTCGCAGTCGTTCGGTCAGGTGCGCAACGCGTTCATCCGCGTCATCAACCAGGCCGACAACTCCGAGCTCGCTCGCTACGACCTCAGCGAGGATGCCTCCACCGAGACCGCCATGGTCTTCGGTGAGCTGTACCGCAACGGCGCGGAGTGGAAGTTCCGCGCAGTCGGTCAGGGCTACGCATCCGGACTCGCCGGAATCGCGCGCGATTTCGGGGTAAACGTGTAGTAAAGGCCCTCTCAAGATTGGGAGTACCCCCGCCTCGTCATTCATGATGGGCGGGGGTTTTTCCGTCTCAAGTCTCGAGAAAGGCCACTGACTGTGGTTGTGAAGATCTTCGGATGGTCGATCGCGGTCACCATCGTGTCCGTGATCGTGGCTTTCCTGTACGGCGGGATCGAGGCGATGATCCTCGTGCTCATCCTCGGCGTCCTCGAGGTGTCGTTGTCCTTCGACAACGCCGTCATCAATGCCACTGTGCTGCGACGCATGAGCGAGTTCTGGCAGAAGATCTTCCTCACCATCGGCATCATCATCGCGGTGTTCGGCATGCGGTTGCTGTTCCCGCTGGTCATCGTCTGGGCCGCGTCCGGTCTGGGCCCGGTGGCGGCACTCGATCTGGCACTGAACCCGCCCGCCGACGGTGCCGCGACCTTCCCGGACGGGTCGCCGAGTTACGAAACTCTGCTCACCGACGCGCATCCGCAGATCGCCGCGTTCGGTGGCATGTTCCTGCTGATGTTGTTCCTCGGCTTCATTTTCGAGGACCGCGAGATCACCTGGTTGAGCTGGCTCGAGAAGCCCCTCGCCCGGATCGGCCGCCTCGATCAGCTCTCCGTGGTCGTCGCAGGCCTGCTGTTGGTACTGAGCGCCGAGTTCCTGGCCGAGGACGACAAGATCTCCACCGTCATGGTCTCGGGTGTGCTGGGCATGATCACCTACATCTCGGTCAACGGACTCGGCGAGCTCTTCCACGTCGAGGAAGAGGGCGAGGAGTCCTCGGGCGGACCGAGCGAACTGGCGAAGGCGACGGGTAAGGCCGGATTCTTCCTGTTCCTCTATCTCGAGGTGCTCGACGCGTCCTTCTCGTTCGACGGTGTCATCGGTGCCTTCGCCATCACAGCCGACCCCATCATCATCGCGCTCGGCCTCGGCTTCATCGGCGCGATGTTCGTCCGCTCGATCACGGTGTTCCTGGTCCGCAAGGGAACGTTGTCCGACTATGTGTACCTCGAGCACGGTGCGCACTGGGCGATCGGCGCGTTGTCCATCATCCTGCTGGTCTCGATCGGTGTGCACATCAACGAGCTGATCACCGGTTTCGTGGGAATTCTGTTCATCGGAGCCGCCCTGCTGAGCAGCATCCGACGCAACAAGCGTCTGGAGAACGAAGGCGTGGAGACCGCAGTCAGCGTCTGACCGGCGGGTTCACAGCTCCGAGACTCACAGCTCCGAGATGTCGACCAGCCCGTCCTGCAGGGCCCGTGCGACGAGGGCGGCTTTGGTCGGTGCCGGGCGCCCCACCGAGGTGTACTTGGCCCGGATTCGGGTGAGGTGTGTGTTGACCGTGCCGAGCGAGAGAAACAGTGTCTTCGCCACTTCGGTCTTCGAGTCGTGTCGAATCCAGCAGAGCAGCACCTCGATCTCGCGGCCGGTCAGATCCGGTCGCGGCGGGAACGGGCTCGGGGCGGCCGAGACGGGGTGTATCTGCATCGCAGGCGGAACCAAGCTGATGGGCCCACGTGAACGAGGCGTCGTCGGGACTCCCGCGTCGTCCGCGGAGGGCAAGGGTTCGAGCAGTGCAGACATCAATTCTCCCGGACGCCGTAGTGGGTTGAGACCAACTAAACCAATGGGAATGATTCTCACAGGTAATTCGCAGGTTTTCTGCCCTGACTATTGGGGGCATTGAACCGTCAACCGTCCGGTAAGCGTGTCACGAAGCTACGACAGACTGCCGGCCTTCAGCATCGAGTTCGATCCGCACGTCGGCGCTCGAGTCGCTGGCCAGGATGGATACGATCCTCGCGCGGCCGGGCGGCAGTATCCGGGCGGTCACCACTCCGCTCGTCGAACCCCTGAGTGCGTCGGAAACCGCGGTGCTCACCCGCGTCGACACTGTGGGATGAACCACAGCAAGTCCGCCGTCGTCGAGCAGAACCACCTGCACTCCCCGTGCCCGGGCAGCCCGCGCCTGCGCGGCGACCTCGTCCGTCATCAGTCCCGGTGCCCTCAGTCGATCCCGCAGAGCTGCCTCGAGAAGTCCGCAGGCCTGACGCTCCGCGGCATCGAGATCGGATCCGCTCGCGATCTTCTCCAGCAGCGGGCGGGCGAGATGATCCAACTGCTCGAGTTGGCGATCTCTCTCGTCGAGGCCGGCCGAGGTCGCGGCGTCCTCTGCCGCGCGGCGACGAGATTGAGCCCGGAGCTCGAAGACCGCCGCGGCCGTGGAGCGAAACGACAGTGCGAAGAACGTCGCCATCACCAGTGGGGCGAAGCTGATGACCGACATCGCGACACCGGCCATCGGGCCCTGGCCGGTGGCGGCCGACCAGACGGTGCACACCGCGACCACCGCGGCCATCGCCATCCACGCGAGGACAGTGCGCCCCCGGACACTGACGAATCCGCACAGGGCGACCGCAGCGCTGAGCGGCCAGGTCTGCAGCCCGTTCGCGACCGGTACCGAAAGCTGTGACAACACAACGGCTGTGGCAACGGGAGCCGATGCGCTGATGGCCGTCGCCCACCCGGCCGCGAGCGGATCGCCTGGCACGGCCGCCAGTGCGAACGCCGCGAATGCCACCAGCAGTACCGCCGCTTGCACCACCCAGACGCTCTGCACGCCCTCGGACGCGGTGAAGTTCATCAACGAGTAGGTCGCGAAGAAGGTCGCGGCGACTCCGGACGCGCTGGCGGTGTTCATTCCGAGGAAGGCTCGGACGTCGCGATCGGCGTCGACAGCGGGGTCGTCGGTCATGTCGCGTCCACCGGGGATCGGTACGTCAGCGTGACCCTGGTGCCGTGGCCTGGTGTCGACGTCACCTCGGCCGATCCGCCCTGCAGCTGACGCATGCGGCCTCTGATGCTGACAGCGAGACCCAGTCGGTGCGGGGCGACCGACCCGGGGTCGAAGCCGTACCCGTCGTCGCGGACGTCGATGCGTACAGAGTCGGAGTCGACGCGAACGCGCACCGCGCGCTGCGCGCGATCACCCGCATGTCGGACGCTGTTTCGCAGCGCTTCTGCCGCGCTCGCCGACAGCGCGCGCACCGCCTCCATCGGCAGCGTCGAATCCCGCGACACCGCATCGATGTAGGCATCGATGACCACGTCGTCGTCCACTTCGGTCAGCGCGGATCGGACGTAGGCGAGGAAGCTGTCGGGGCCTACGGGTTCGGTCGAGGAGATGCCCGCACGCAACCGATCCATTCGGGCGAGTGCGGTGGTCGACTGAGCGGTCAGCGCCGGACTGTTGCCCACGCGCGCGGCCGAGAGCAGCGTCGACATGACGTCGTCGTGGATCAGTGCGTCGAACCGTTCGCGCTCGACCGATCTCGCAGCGCTCGCTGCTGCCGTGGCGGCCTGAGATTCGGCGGCGACTCGCGTCGTGTCGAGCAGCCGACCGGTTCGGACCACCAATGTCACTGTGACAGTAAAGATTCCGCAGAAGACGATGCCGAAGACGATGTCCGAGAACAAGGGAACGTTGCCGTGGTCGATTCGGCTGAAATAGTTGACGACCTGCCCGAAGGAGGCGACGAGCAGTAGGTACGCGAAGATCGCACGATTCGACCACGCGATCGCCGTCGTCACCGAGATGAGACCGGGGAACACTGCGATCCAGGCCGATTCGGTCAATCCGAGTGCCGGGCCCTCGAAGGCCGGAAGCCAGAGCACCTGCCCGGCGAGATACGCGACGGCCAACGCCGTGACGAGAGCGCGGATGCGGCGCATGCACCACCGGAACGAGGCGAACGACAGGCAGAGAGCCGGGCCGAAGATCGAACACACGAACAGTGGGGTGTACCAGAGTTGCAGCCGATCGAACTGAGACAGGATCTGCGGTCCCAGCAACACCAGATAGGCGAACGCGCCTGCACTCGCGAAGCGAGCCATGTAGCGCGAGAGGCGTTCCTCTGCGCTCGGACCCTGCATCAATCCTGCGGAGGTAGTTCGGGCATCGGCAGCCAGCCGTCTTCGACCGCTCGCTTGTACAGATCGGTTTTCGTCGGTGCCGGACGCCCGGCCTCGGCGTACTTGTTGCGGATTCGCACCAGATAGTCGTTGACGGTCTGCTCGGACAATCCGGCGAGGCGGGCGACGCGTCCGGCCTTCTCGCCCGACGCGTAGAGGGCGAGTACCTCGCGCTGACGCGGACTGAGTCCGACGTCGGGAAGCTGCGGATCACCGTCGATCGCCGCAGCCCAATCCGTCGTGACGACCTGCCCGCCGCTCGCTGCGCGTCGGATCGCGGAGACGATCGCCGCCGCCGGGGCGGACTTTCGGACCACGCCGAGCACACCTGCACGGGCTGCCGAACGAACGAGAAAGGCGTTCTCGGCTCCGGTGTAGACGAGGACGCGCGCGCCGGCGGCGTGCAACTGCTCCACGTTCGAGCGGGGTGACGAACCGTCACCCAGACGAAGATCGAGCACCACCAGATCGAGTGTCGGCTGTTGGGCGAGCAGCTCCGCGACCGTGGCGGCGGTGGACACCAGTTCCAGGTCGGGTTCGTCTGCGAGCATGGCCTTGAGTCCGAGCGCTACCGATTCGTGGTCCTCGACGAGGCCGACGCGTCGTACATCGGTGGTTCGTTTCTCGGTGTTCTCCTGCGATTGCGACACCTGTGTCATGTCCCCGCCCCGCCCTACGTGCTACTGCCCCGGTGATGTTGTCAGCGATATCGTTGCTGGTCGGGGCGATGATACAGACGCCTGGTCGGTTTCGCCCGGGAACGGAACCCGCATCCGAGCTCGGAGGAACAGTACGAAGAACACCACCAGCAGCAGCGCTCGTCCCCACACTCCGACGAGAACGAAGAACTCCTCGTCGGTGGCATCGGCCCCCGAGGCCAACGCGGCGAAGTACTTGAAGACGCCGATTCCCATCGACAGATCGACGACCAGATACGCGGCGACGAGCCCCCACGGGACCCGAAGCAGCACCAGAAAGGGCAGCAGCCACAGCGTGTACTGGGGCGAGTGCACTTTGTGCAGCAGCATGAAACCGCACAGCATCGATCCGCTGACCGCGACCCACGGGTACGTCCCGACGACCTTCGCGCGACGCCATCCGAGCCACAGCGCGAGAGCGAACGCGGCGAACACCAGCAGCGGCGACGCCACGTCGACCACGTTCTGGAAGGAGGCCTCGGCCTCGGCGTAGGCATCGGGATTCATCTGGTCGTTGATGTAGAAGTGGCGCAATCCCCAGTACCAGATGGAGTTGGTCGTCAGGTCTGCCTGCCGCAGCGACTGGAATGTGAAGGACGCCCGCCATCCTTCGTAACCGAGCACCGCGAACGGCAGATTCACTGCGACGACCGTGCCGATGGCAGCGCCGGCCACCATCAGGCCGCCGCGGATGTCCCAGCGAGCTCGGACGGTGTCGGCGGACTCACGTCCATCGATGCCGCCGGTGACGACGTACGCGATCAGGGGCAACACGAATGCTCCCGGGTAGAGCTTGAGGCAGAAGCCGACGGCCAGCAGCACCGAGGCGAGAATCGCCTTGCGTCGCAGCGGCATCGGCAGCGTCATGACGAATATCGCGCCGACGGCGGTGGCCACGACGGGAAGCTCCCAGTTGTGGAAGGCGTACATCACCAGAGGCGGGCCGATCGACCAGAGCAAGGCGGGCCAGCCTGCCATCCGGCCGAGCATCCAGGCGGTGAGCAGACCGAACGGCGCGAGAATCAACGCCGAGGTCAACAGGAACTGTGCATCGGTGTGGGCCGGAATGGCTCCGAGCCACATCAGCAATCCACTGAGGACCGGGTACTCCACCGTTCCGCCCGTGAGGATTCCGTCGCTGGTGATGGCCCCGTGAATGTACGGAAAGATGTGATTGTCGATGTCTCGGCCGAGCCACAGGAATTGGATGTCGGAGTAGCAGACCGAGGAATCCTTGATGGCGTCGAACATCGTGCTGCGACCGGAGGCGTCGAACGGCGCGACCGCGCATCGGGCCTTGTTCAGGTAACCCAGAATCAATCCCACCGCAGCCATCGCGACGACCACGACGACCGTCATCGGATTGGCGCGGACCCCGGATCGCATGGTGCAAGACTATGACGCGCGAACGCCGGACCGTGCGCCCGACGCGAATTAGCAGGTCAGGGCCCGCCTCGTGTATCTTCGAGGGGTTGCTGACGCAACGACCCTCCTGCCACGGACAGTCCGTGGCCGTTTTCACTAGTCCACAGGAGGTGATGAGGTCTTATGCGTCATTACGAATTGATGGTCATTCTCGACCCCAATCTGGACGAGCGCACTGTCGCTCCGTCGCTCGATACGTTCCTCAACGTCGTTCGCAAGGATGGCGGCACCGTCGACAAGGTCGATGTGTGGGGCAAGCGTCGTCTGGCCTACGAAATCCTCAAGCATGCCGAGGGCATCTACGCCGTTGTGAACCTCAACGCCGAGCCTGCCACGGTCAGCGAGCTGGATCGTCAGCTCGGACTCAACGAGTCCGTTCTGCGCACGAAGGTCCTGCGACAGGGCAAGTAATTGTCGTTGCCCGCCTCTAGGCTGGCATCTACAACGCTTACTACTGAAAGAGGAACCATGGCAGGCGAGACCGTCATCACCGTCATCGGAAACTTGACGGCTGATCCAGAACTTCGATTCACCCCCGCCGGTGCGGCGGTTGCCAACTTCACGGTTGCATCCACCCCGCGCACATTCGATCGTCAGACGAACGAGTGGAAAGACGGCGACGCGCTCTTCATGCGCTGCAACATCTGGCGCGAGGCAGCGGAGAACGTTGCCGAGAGCTTGACCCGAGGCTCGCGAGTGATCGTGAGCGGACGGCTGCGGCAGCGCTCGTACGAGACGCGTGAAGGTGAGAAGCGGACAGTCGTCGAGCTCGAAGTCGACGAGATCGGACCTTCACTTCGCTACGCCACCGCAAAGGTCAACAAGGCCAATCGCGGTGGAGGTGGCGGCGGAGGCGGCTTCAACTCCGGCTCCGGCTCCGGTTCCTCCGGCGGATCGGGCGGCGGCCGCTCGAACTCCTCGTCCAACTCCGGTTCCGGCGGAGACGATCCCTGGGGCAGTGCCCCGGCGGCGTCGGGCTCCTTCGGCGGACGTGGCGGAGACGAAGAGCCACCGTTCTAGATCCTTCGATCGAGAACAACCAGATGTAACGGAGAAAGACCCATGCCCAAACCGCCATTGCGCGACAAGGTGCTCAAGAAGAAAGCGTGTTCCTTCTGCAAGGAAAAGAACACGTCGATCGATTACAAGGACACGACGTTGCTGCGTAAGTACGTCAGCGATCGCGGAAAGATCCGCGCTCGCCGTGTCACCGGCAACTGCGTCCAGCATCAGCGTGACGTGGCCGTTGCCGTGAAGAACTCGCGTGAGGTAGCACTGCTGCCTTACGCCGCGACGGCTCGATAGAAAGGGCGATTGGTATGAAACTGATCCTCACCGCTGATGTGGACAACCTCGGTGCGCCTGGCGACACCGTAGAGGTCAAGGACGGCTACGGCCGTAACTTCCTGCTGCCCCGCGGATTGGCCATCCAGGCCACCCGTGGCGCTCAGAAGCAGGTCGACGGCATCCGCCGCGCTCAGGAAGCTCGTGCCGTCCGCGGCCTCGAGCACGCCAACGAGCTCAAGCAGGCCATCGAAGGCCTCGAGGCCGTCACGCTGTCCGTGAAGACCGCGGGCGACTCGGGCAAGCTGTTCGGCTCGGTCACCGCGTCGGACGTCGCTTCTGCTCTGAAGGCTGCCGGTGGCCCGGTCGTCGACAAGCGCAGCATCGATCTGCCGAAGGCTCACGTCAAGAGCACGGGCAAGCACGACATCGTCGTGAACCTGCACCCCGACGTGACCGCGAAGTTCAAGCTGGAGGTCGTCGGAAGCTGATTTCAGCTTTCGGCCCGTTTCGGTCGAACAAAGCCCCACGAACCCTGGGTTCGTGGGGCTTTTTCGTGTCTTCTCACAAAGATCAACTGTCGCAATGGGTTCCGATTTGTGAAGCATCTCTCTTCAAAGGTTCGTGAGCAAAGCTTTGCGTAGTCTTTAGGCGGGGCGACATCGAACATCATCACCAACTGGATCCACCCGACCTGACGCCTAGACGCCCGGAGGAACGCTGCCGTGACCACGACCGTGGAACCCGATTCCGACCCCAGTCCCGAGACCCGACCCGAGCCGCAGTCTCGCGTCGGGTCGATCCTGAAGTACGACGTACCGGCCTCGTTGGTCGTCTTCCTTGTGGCAGTACCGCTTTCGATCGGTATCGCCGTCGCCTCCGGTGCCCCGATCATGGCCGGCCTCATTGCCGCCGTGGTCGGCGGAATTCTCGCCGGCATACTCGGCGGATCACCGTTGCAGGTCAGTGGGCCCGCCGCGGGACTGACCGTGGTGGTTGCCGAGCTCGTCAATCAATTCGGTTGGGGCGTAACGTGTGCCATCACGGTGCTGGCCGGTGCGGTGCAGATACTGCTGGGAATGAGCCGGATTGCCCGCAGTGCGCTGGCCATCTCTCCCGTGGTGGTGCACGCCATGCTGGCAGGAATCGGTATAACCATTGCGCTGCAACAGATTCACGTACTTCTCGGCGGTGAATCCGAAAGCTCCGCAGTTCAGAACGTCCTCGCCATTCCCACATCGGTCGCCAACGGCCAATGGCCGTCGATCATCGTCGGCGGAATCGTGGTCGTGCTCATGTTCGGCTGGCCGCGATTGGCTGGAGTGTCGGGCGTGATGGCAAAGATCACGAAGGTGCCGGCTGCGCTGGTCGCGGTGGTCACCGCTACCGCGGTCTCGATCTTCTTCTCCCTGGATGTCGAGCGAATCGAGTTGCCCGGCAACCTGATCGAATCGCTGAGCTTTCCGATCATGCCCGACGGGCAGTGGAGCGCTTTCGCGACCGGCGTCATCACCATCGCGTTGATCGCCAGCGTCGAGAGTCTGCTCTCCGCGGTGGCAGTCGACAAGATGCACAGCGGTGAGCGCACCAACTTCGACCGGGAACTGATGGCTCAGGGCGCGGGCAACATGGCCTCCGGTGCCATCGGCGGTCTGCCGATCACCGGCGTGATCGTGCGCAGTGCCACCAACGTCAAGGTCGGTGCCAAGTCCCGTGCGTCGGCGATTCTGCACGGCGTGTGGATTCTGATCTTCTCGGTGCTGTTCATCTCGATCGTCGAATTGGTTCCGTTCGCCGCACTCGCCGGATTGCTGGTGATGATCGGTGTGCAGCTGATCAAGTTGGCAGACATAAAGATCGCCAACAAGACCGGAGACATCGCGGTCTATACAGTGACGGTTGTAGGCGTGGTGGCACTCAACCTGCTCGAGGGTGTGCTGATCGGTTTGGCACTGTCGATCGTTCTCGTGCTGCGCCGTGTGGTGTGGGCAAAGGTTCGCGCAGAGGAGACGGTCGACGGCACCTGGCGCGTCACGACCGAGGGGTCGTTGAGCTTCCTTGCGCTCCCTCGATTGACACACGTACTGTCCACCGTCCCCGCAGGCACCGTCGTCACCGTGCATCTGGGAGTGGATTTCCTCGATCATGCGGTGCACGACGCTCTGAACGAGTGGATCCGTCAGCACGAACTCGGCGGCGGCACGGTGAGAGTCGAGGAAGTGGGCACGGCGTCGATGGCAGCTGCTGCCGAGGGGCCGCCCAAGCGCGGATCTGCGACGGTACGCAGCTCGTTGGCACCGTGGCGGGCATGGCAGCTGAAAAGCGATGTGACACAGAATGAGTCACCCGTAGCGCTGCGGGCGGTCCTCAGTGGCGTAGCCGAGTATCACCGCACCCACGCCCCCAATATTCGACCGCACCTCGAGGGTTTGACCGAATCTCAGGATCCCGACACCCTGTTTCTGTGCTGCGTGGATTCGCGCGTGATGCCGAACACGATCACCAGTAGCGGACCGGGCGATCTGTTCACGGTCCGAAACATGGGCAATCTCGTTCCTGCCCAGGGGCAGGACTGCTCGGTGGAGGCAGCGCTGGCCTTCGGTGTCGATCAACTGGGTACCTCGTCGGTGGTGGTGTGCGGACACTCGGGCTGCGGTGCCATGAAGGCGGTGCTGAGTGGACCGGAGAACGCCGCGGACGAGTCGGTGGCGGAATGGCTGGGTCATGCCATGACGAGCCTGGATGCGTACCGCAGCGGGCACGTGGTGGGCCGTCAGGCGGCAGAGCTCGGCTTCGGGGAGGCGGACCAACTCGCGATGGTGAACGTGGCGGTGCAGTTGCAGACGCTCACCCGTCACCGGGTCGTCGGCCGAGCCAATGCCGAGGGGCGGTTGCGCATCACCGGACTGTTCTTCGACATTCCCACGGCACGAGTGCTTCAGATCGGTACCAAGGAGGTCACCGTGCTGGACCCGGCGATGTGCCCGCAGGAGCTCGGTAGCTGAGCTTTCGTCAACAGTGTCGAGGGGCCCGATTCCCAGCGTGGAATCGGGCCCCTCGCGCGCAAACGGGACACTGGTCTGTTTCTGTGAGTCATCCCAGCCACTGTGACCTGGTTCACCCCCGGGTTCACCTGGTATTTACTCAACACGCCCGAGCTGTCAATTCGGCCGACACGCCGATCCAGAATCGATGCACAGGAAGAAAACTTTATGTACATGCCCTGACCTGCCGAAAAGACCCAAACTTGGAAAGTTATACCCAGGTTATCCCCAGACGGTCAACACGGTTGTTCAAGACCATCCACATTTCGTGCACAGGTTCATCCACAGGCCGTGTTGTGACTCCTGCCGATAGCGCTTAACGTCCGTGCAGCGTCTCTCTCGATGCCGTGCAGCGGCGACGGGACAGTGCGAATCCGGTGCCGAAAAAGCTTGTCGGTGCCCGGGGGTAGAACTTGCTACACAGCACCGCCGGGTGACACCCGACGATGCCGACGACAATGGGGAGAGGACGGCCGGTTCGCGTGGCAGTTGTGGACGATCGAGGACAGTCCGACTACTCCGGCCCCTCGTCCAGCGAGGGGCCCGGCGAGGATTTCGGTCGCCAGCCCCCACAGGACATGGCCGCGGAACAGTCCGTTCTGGGCGGCATGCTGCTGAGCAAGGACGCCATCGCAGACGTGCTAGAGGTGCTTCGTCCCGGCGATTTCTACCGGCCGGCCCACCAGAACGTGTACGACGCGATCCTCGACCTCTACAGCCGCGGTGAGCCTGCCGACCCGGTGACCGTATCGGCCGAGCTGGATCGTCGCGGGGAACTCAAGCGCATCGGCGGCCCGCCGTACTTGATCACCCTCACCCAGACCACGCCGACGGCAGCCAATGCCGGGTACTACGCCGAGATCGTCGCGGAGAAGTCGATTCTGCGCAGGCTCGTACAGGCCGGTACCCGCATCGTGCAGTTCGGTTACGCCGGAGCAGACGGGCAGGACGTCGCCGAGGTCGTCGACCGCGCGCAGGCCGAGGTGTACGAGGTCACCGAGCGCCGCACCTCCGAGGACTTCCTCCCCCTCGAGGAACTCCTGCAGCCCACGATGGACGAAATCGACTCCATCGCCAGCCGCGGCGGCATATCCCTGGGCGTACCAACAGGATTCGCCGAACTCGACGAAATCACCAACGGCTTGCACCCGGGTCAGATGATCATCGTGGCGGCGAGGCCTGGCGTGGGTAAGTCGACCCTAAGTATGGATTTCATGCGTTCGTGCTCCATCAAGCACGGCATGCCCAGTGTCATCTTCTCTCTGGAGATGAGTCGCACCGAGATCGTCATGCGACTGTTGTCCGCCGAGGCGAAGATCAAGCTCGGCGACATGCGTTCGGGAAAGATGACCGACGACGACTGGACCAAGCTGGCCCGCCGAATGAGTGAGATCAGCGAAGCGCCGTTGTTCGTCGACGATTCTCCGAACCTGACGATGATGGAAATCCGCGCCAAGGCCCGTCGCCTCAAACAGCGCAACGGCCTGAAACTCATTGTGGTGGACTACCTTCAGCTGATGTCGTCCGGCAAGAAGGTCGAATCTCGTCAGCAGGAGGTCTCGGACTTCTCGCGTCAGCTCAAGCTGTTGGCGAAGGAACTCGAATGCCCGGTGGTCGCGGTCTGCCAGCTCAACCGTGGCCCGGAGCAGCGAACCGACAAGAAGCCGATGGTCTCGGACCTTCGTGAGTCCGGCTCACTGGAGCAGGACGCCGACATGGTGATTCTGCTGCACCGCCCTGACGCGATCGAGCGCGACGACCCCCGCGGCGGTGAGGCCGACTTGATTCTCGGCAAGCACCGTAACGGTCCGACCGCGACGATCACCGTGGCACACCAGCTTCACCTGTCCAGATTCGTGGACATGGCGCGGGGCTAGTTGGATCGGTCGGCCGACCGCAGATCTTTGGTCAGTGCGGTCCACACGTCGATCGGGCCGGGGTGAGGACGGCGCAGCCAAGCGGCGGCCGCGTCGTCTATGCAGAGGAAGAAGAGTGTGAACGTGTCCGACCCGTCGGGATTCCTTGTCCCGCCGCTACCGGCCAGCAGTTCGTTTTCTGCCGGCATGTCATGTTCGACTGTGTCGAGTACGTCCGCGCGAGTCCAGTTCGTGCGGAGTGGTACAGGAATTCTCAGTGTGGGCGCGCCGGGAAACGGAGTCGCCTCGACAATCCTGAAGTCGCGCAGATGAATTCCGTCCGCCCGGAAGGTTCCGCGAATGGCTACCAGGTTGCCGGCCGCGGAGGCATCGAGATCGGAGCCGTTCAACGGTAGCCGCGCCACACTCGAGGATTCCGCTGCCCGATCGGGAGTATCGGGTTCGATGAACAGCGAACCATCGGAGTCCGCCACCAGTGTGCCTCGCCCGATAACGAGGTCGCCGACGGCGACGACGAGGTGCTCCAGATCCATGAACCCGAGTCTGTGCTCGATCGGCGTCGACCGTCAACGGTCTGCAACCCCACAGTCCGGTGCAACACCGGCAGCTATCAGCCTTCGCTCTTGTGCGAACAGGGGTTGAACAAACCTATCGTTCGGTTTATGGTGACGCCACCGATCCGATGAGAGGCCGAACATGAAATCGAACCGCGTACGCACCCTGGTCGTATCCAGCTTCGTCGCTTTGGCGATGTTGAGCGCAGCCCCGTCCGCATCGGCTGCTCCCAGCGACCCGACGCCACCGACGTTCGGATCGTCGGGTCTGACCGTCGAGCAGGTCGACGACATCATTCGAATCTTCCTGCCGGGCCACTGCACGGTCATGGGAAGTGTCGGTTGCAGCACCCCCGCCGCACTTCTCGGCTGACCTGAGCTCCAATGTCTGAGAACAACTCTCGCTCTGTGCACCTGCGCGGACAGCATCTCTGAGGTCGAGAACCAACACCAACGGCGCTGGTCCAACGCTGGGTCGCGTATTCTCGCTGTGAATCAACCGAGCACCTGACGCCGCATTCGACGAAAGTGATCCATGCCCGAGGACCAGAACACAGACGTTCCACCGAATCACCTCTCGATCGATCCGCGGAGCCCCTTCTACAACGAAGAAGTTCTTCAGCGGGACGTCGGTATTCGCTTCAATGGCGTCGAAAAGACCAGTGTCCGCGAATACAACGTGTCCGAGGGTTGGGTGCGAGTCGAAGTCCCTACCGCGAAGGATCGCTTCGGAAATCCCATGCTCGTCAAGCTCAAGGGCACGGTCGAACCGTACTTCCGCGGCGCGAAGTAGCGGATTAGGTACCGAGCACATCGCCCTCGCGTTCGGGCGCTACTGATCAGATTCGGTATCGGATCAGTCGTGAGCTGTTGCCCACCACCGCGACCGAGGATGCGTTGTGCAGGATCGCGGCGAGCACCGGAGACAGTGCTCCACCGGCGCTGACGACGAGGCCCAGTGCATTCACAGCGATCGACATTCCGTAGTTCTGCCGGATGACCGACACCGAATGTCGGCCGAGATCGCGAACGTCGAGCAACCGTGTCAGGTCGTCGCTGGCCAGAGCTACATCGGCCGTCTCGACGGCAACATCGGTGCCCGCCAAGCCCATTGCGATTCCGATATCCGCGACGGCGAGGGCGGGAGCGTCGTTGGTGCCGTCTCCGACCATCGCGACGACGTAGCCCTCTTCTTGTAGCTTGCGGACGGCTTCGAGTTTGTCGTCGGGCATCACCTCGGCTCGCCACTCGGCAATGCCCAGTTCGGCGGCTACGGCCGCAGCGGTCTCGGGGTGATCTCCGGTGAGCATGACGATGCGTTCCACACCGTCGGCGCGAAGGGCGTTCAGTACTTCCAGGGCATTCGACCGAACCTCGTCGCGCAGGCTGATCAACCCGACCAACACCCCGTCGACTGCGAGCAGCAATGGAGTCTCGGCCTGACGCTGAAGTCGCGAAACCCAGTCGGCCGCATACTCGGACACAGCGACGTTCTCGCCGCGCAGCAGTGAAGGACTGCCCAGCAGCAACGTCCGGCCGTCAGCGACGGTGCGCATACCGAGACCGACGAGTACCTCGCACTCCTCGTGCGGAGGAATGACGATATGGCGTTCTTCGGTGCTGCGAATCACGGCCTCGGCCAGCGGATGCCGAGAGTGGATCTCGGAACTCGCGGCATACGCCAGCACCTGTTCCGGCTCCCAATCGTCCTGAAAGGACACGACATTGGTGACGACGGGGCGTCCGACAGTGAGGGTTCCGGTCTTGTCGAACACGAAGGCGTCGACCCTGCCCGCTTGTTCCAGATGCGATCCACCCTTGATGAGAATGCCTCGGCGAGCACCGTTTCCGATAGCGGCGCTGATGGCCGTCGGAGTCGACAACCCCACCGCGCACGGACATGCGACGAGCAGCATGGTCATCGCTCGTCGGACATCGCGGGTGACCACGAGCGTGAGAGCCGACAGGATGAACGACGCGGGTACGAACCGACGTGAGAAGTTCTCTCCCACAGTCTGAATCGGGGCGCGGTCTTCCTGCGCTTCCTCGACACGGGAAATGATTCGACCGATCGTCGTATCGCGGCCTACCGCAGACGCTCGGATGACGATGCGGCCACGAACCACGACGGATCCAGCGTGGATGCGGTCGCCTGCAACGATCGATACCGGCAGTGTCTCACCGGTGATCGCCGACTGGTCGACCACCGCGTCCCCGTCGACGACGGTCCCGTCCACCGGAACGCCGACGTGATCGTGCACGACGACCTCGTCGCCGATCTCCAGCCGATCGACGTCCACGGAGATCTCTGAACCGTCGGGTAGCCGGATCCATGCGGTGTCCTGCGTGCCGGTCAGGAGATCGGAGATTGCCCGACGAGTGCGCTTGAGGGTCAGCTCCTGCAGGTATTCGCCGATGTTGAGCAGCCACAGCACGGTCAGGGCAACGACATTCTCGCGGAGTACGAGACTTGCCACAGTGGCAGCGCTGACGAGCGCGTCGGTGCCGGCGGACCGGTTTCCGGCCAGCGAGCGCAGCGCTCCCTTCAGGAACGGATAGCCGGTGAAGATGGTGGCTCCGGTGGCCACGACACGGCTGGTGGGGCCGAGGATGGGTGGCCGCCGGAAGGCGTAGCGACGGAAGCCGAGTAGGACCAGCGCGGCTCCGCCGATGGTCATGCGCAGGACGTCGCCGTTGTTGACGTCCGCAGACCGTGGGCTACGGACTGGTACGAGTCCCCAGTCGGTGGTGCGACCGGCGTTCACTGCGTCGAACAACTCGGCCCGGTCGATGCGGGTGCGGGAGTACCAGACCACAACCGATGCGGTGCGGGGATACGCGTGGACGGCCCGCACGCCGCGAATCTTGTCGACGTGGTCTTCGACGGCGACCGCGCGACCCGGACTGGACCGCAGCCAGTCGACGCGGAGCCGCATGCGGCCGGCTGCGTCGGACAGGATTTCGATGCCATCCGCGCGGTCGGGAACCGCATCGAGCGAGTGTTCGACGAGCGTCGTCATAATCGGCGTGCTGTCGCGGTCAGTGCGAGTGGCCGTGGCCGACTTCGGTGGCCGAGGGTGGTGGTACCTCTTCGCCGAGCCGGTCGCGTGCCTCCGCAACGACATCGGACACGGCCAAACGCGCTGATTCGGCGTGAATTTCGGCTTTTCGTGCGGCGCGGAGACCGAGTTCGGTTGCCGATACCGCAGCCTTGCGGACGGGAGCCTTGTCGTACAGCTTCTTGGCACCGTTGTATGCGGCGACTCCGACTGCGCCTGTTACGACCGTCGATACTGCCTTCGCGACGATGATCGGAAACGCCATGTTGTAGCTCCTCGAATTCGAACCTGACCCACTTATTGGGAATCGTATTCGTTTTGTTCGGCTGTGGCGACTTCCGGGGTCGCGGGAAGCATCATCGGATCGGCATCGTGGTGCGGAACGCTCTGGTCACGTAGGGAAGGTCGATCGTCGTCGAGCCGTTCAGGCCCAGTTCGTCGAACAGTGCGGCGAGTTCCTGGTCGATGCGGTTGCGCTCATCGGCGGTGGCAGTGATGTAGAAGCTGCGCGACCGAACCAGGTCGGTCAGCTGGGACCGAGTCACAGTCCGCGACCACGCCCACCGCTTTTCGTCGAGCTGATGGAACGGTTCTGCGATCGGCGGTGGACCGTCGTCGAACATGGTCAGGGCTCCACCACGCGAGACCACCGAGTTCAGTCGCCGAACCCACGGCTGCGATTCGTCGCGAAGGTTCCAGATCAGTCCCAGGGTGCCGCTAGGGCGAAGAACCCGGCCGATCTCGCGTGACGCGGCCACTGGCTCGACCCAGTGCCAGGCCTGTCCGAGCAGGACGGCATCCACGCTTCCGTCTTCCAACGGGAGGGACTCGGCAGTGCCGACGTGGGCGGAAACGCCGGGCACTGCGTCGCGCAGGGCGTCGAGCATGGCGTGATCAGGGTCGACGGCGACGGCATCGCACCCTGCAGCGACGATGATGCGGGTGAGCTTGCCGGTGCCGGCTCCGACGTCGGCGACAAGAGGACGCCTGCCGACCTCGAGAACGGGTTCCAACAGCCACTCGACCGCGGCTGACGGGTATTCGGGGCGAGCAGATTCGTACACGTCGGCGACGGTCCCGAACGACGTCGAGCTGTTATCTCGGCTAACCATACAGCCAGGTTACATCTCCTGCGTCAGTTCAGTTCGAGTTCGTAGTAGAGAGCCTTCGGTCCCTCGCCGCGGCCTTCGTGGCAGTCGAACCCACGCTTTTCGTATACGTGTCGCGCCGCCTCGTCGTCCTCTGAGGTATTGAGGTCCATGTAGGTGGCACCCCTGCCGCGCGCGTGCTGGATGACGTCATCGAGAAAGGTTGTGCCGTAGCCCTTCCCGCGAAGACCGGGCTGGATGTAGAACTCGGCGAGGTAGGCCTCGAGGTCTGCGCTCAGCGTACCGGTCCGAAAGCGCAGTACCGCAACACCGATGGCAGGAATTCCGAAGGTCAGCACGCTGGTGTCGCCGGACTTCACCAGAGTGTCGAGATGTGCTGCAAGCCAGTCGGGCTCGGGCACCGGGTAGTCGTACTCGCGATTGAAATCGATCAACAGCTTCGCAGCCTCGATGAATTCGGCGGGATCCTGGACGGCACGTGTACCGCTGACCGATGTCATCGACTTCTCCCCCGTCAGTGATCCGGTTGAACGAGATTCTTGGCGTCGAGCAGACCGAGGCCGGGATGCATCTCTCGCAGCGCTTTGATGGCGTGGACAGTTCTGCCGGATTCTGCGACCACCGCGTCGACATCCTCGGCGGGTACAGCCTCGGGTCCGATCTTTTCCGGAGACGTCCGGGGCCGGCTCTCTCTGAACCAGATGAACGGACCGGCTACAGCCAGCACAACCAGCTTCGACCAGTTCCAGGCAGAAGGATCGGACACAAGGTCGCTGATGGTCATGAACGCGAGCGCAGCCAGCAACGCGGCAAGCCCGTATCGCTTCCAGGGGCGTTCTTCGGCCTTCATGCCTTTCATGCTGTCACCGCACCCCGGTATGGGCAACGGCTCAGCGTCGCAATTCGATACCGCCCGTCAACCGTCGTACACCTCCGTGGTGATGCAGAAGGGGTGTCCGGCAGGGTCGAGGAGAACGCGCCAACGGGGGTCAGGCTGGTCCGCCGCCTCGGTCGCTCCGCATTCGACTGCGTAGGAAACAGATCCCGCGAGGTCCCCTCCCGCGTTTAGGTCGAAGTGCACGATCGAAGTCGACGGCCACACGGGCGGAATGTATTTCGCTACTTTCTGCGCAACGATGTTCAGGCCTGCCTGCGTGCGTATGCCCGAGCTCGACGGGTTCTCCCACAACAGCTCTCCACCGAGTAGGGCGAGGTAGAAGCGAGCCAGCTCCGCCGGCTCGGCGCAGTCGATGGACGTCCCCGCTACAGCGAGGTGTTTTCGCGGCATGTCTGGAGACTACGGGCGGCGGTGCGCTCAGTGTCCACGATTCTGCTCGAGAATCTGGAAAGCGCATCGGAGCACAAATGTTGGACACCCACCGCACCACCCACTTCTGCCTTGACCTCGAGTGCACTCGAGGTTGCAAGGTGGGGTCATGCAGAGGACTTACGACGAGTTGCCGCAACTCATGACATTGATGACGGGCGACGAAAAGCACAGCACCAGTGCCACTTCGACGCTGGATGTGTTGTGGGTGCTGTACTCCGACATAGTGCGGCTCGATCCTACGAATCCCGATGACCCGAATCGTGATCGGTTCTATCTGTCCAAGGGGCATGGCCCGATGGCGTACTACGCCGTGCTCGCGGCACGTGGATTCTTGACGCCCACCGAGCTCGCGTCGTTCGGCAGCTACCACTCTCCGCTGGGTAATCATCCGGACCGCACGCTCATTCGCGGGGTCGACATCGGATCCGGATCGCTCGGTCATGGTCTGGCGCTGGCCGCTGGAACTGCTGTCGCGCTGCGGATTCAGAAGCGCATTGCCCGAGTCTTCGTACTGATCGGCGACGCGGAACTCGACGAGGGCAGCAATATGGAGGCCATCCAATTCGCTGCGCGGTCCGAGTTGGGCAACCTGACCGCCGTGGTGATCGACAACGATTCTGCCGGTCTGGGTTGGCCCGGAGGTATCGCCTCGCGGTTCGCCGTCGAGGGGTGGCTCACCTCTGACGTCGACGGTCGAGACCACAGTGCTCTTCGCCAGGCGTTTCGCGCCGATCACGCAGGCCGTCCGCACGTGGTGGTCGCTCACGTCGAAAAGAAGGAGAGCTGATGAGTGCATCGCTGGATCAACGCGAGTACTTCTACAGTCTGGTACCCCAATTGTTGGCGCATAACGAGCGAACAGCGTTGGTGCTGGCGGAGATCGGAGCCGGGTATCTCGAACCGCACCTCACCCCTGATATTCGATCGCGGGTCATCAACGTCGGGATTCGAGAGCAGGCGATGATCGGTGTCGCCGGTGGTCTGGCCCTGGCCGGAATGCGGCCGATCGTGCATACCTTCCCGCCGTTTCTGATCGAGCGACCCTTCGAGCAGGTGAAGCTCGATCTGGGGCACCAGGGCGTCGGTGCCATCCTGGTGAGCTCGGGCGGGTCCTACGGATGGCCGCAGGGCGGCGAGACACATTTCGGTCAGCGAGATGTCGCACTCCTCGACACGCTGGGCGAGTGGACGGTCCACGTCCCCGGTCACGTAGACGAGGTCGAGTGGATGCTGCACAGCGCGGCGGCCACCGACGATCGCGTGTACATCAGGCTCGACGGGGTGTGCAACGATCGCCCTTACGGACGGTCCGACGGGATGTTCACCGTTCTGCAGCAGGGCAATTCGGGAACCGTCATCTCCGTCGGGCCCATGACCGATCGGGTGCAGAACGCGGCCGAAGGCCGCGACCTGACGGTGCTGCATGCGTCGACGATCAGGCCCTTCGACAGTGCCACTCTACGAGAGAGGCTGACGGCGCCGGACATCATGATCGTCGAGCCGTATCTCGCGGGAACGTCTGTGCTGCAGGTTGATCGAGCCTTGGCCGATGTGCGTCATCGGGTGTCGGGAATCGGGGTGGAGCCCGGAGAGCGTCGCAAGTACGGCACAGTGGCCGAACACGATCGGGCCAACGGCCTGGACGTCGAAGGGCTGTCCCGATCGATGGACGACTTCTTCGGCTGATCAGCCCTGGCGTCGTTCGTATCTGCTCTTGGCAACGTTGTAGGCGGAGTCCAGTAGTTCCCGAACGTGTGTCTCGGTCTGCGCCGACGGGTTGACCACCGAAAGCCAACCGGCGGTGCCGTACTGAGGGTGGGCGGCGATGACGTCGTCGCTGTCGGCCTGGGGTGCGTGGGCCGCGTCGCGGGGCGGCATTCCCAGAATCCTCTCGAAATCCTGCTTTCCTGCAACGATATTGACGCGGAACGCGCCCGGCCTGTTCAGTTGGGACAATTCGTCACCCGGATAGTTCTTGGTCACGATGGTTGCGAACGGCTGCGTCGTCGGGATCGTCCCGTCGGGTGAGTAGTAGAAGAACGCATCGCCCCAAGCAAGTTCGGGAGTTCCATCACCCTCTCGTGGGCGCTGCGTCACGGTGCCCTCGAAGCTGGCGACCACGTTCACGATGTCGTCGAGTGTCATTCATCGATCGTCACATGTTCGGCAGCTTCTGCCCAGAGTTCAGCCCACTTTGTAGGTACCCCGCTCGAGTGCAGAGTCAGGCCTTCGCGGTGGAGACCGCGCGGCCGATGATCTGTTCGATTCCGTAGATGTCGTCGGAGTCTCGTGGTGCGTAGAGGAAGACGTAGGTCTCGGGTAACCCGAGGACCGGGCGTCCGGCCAAGGGGTGCAGTTCACCCCACCCGGCGGAGATGACGGTCTGGGCGTCGTCCGGCTGCATCACCACGTGCATCGAGCCTTCGCTCTCGTGTACGTGCAGAACTTCGCCCTTCGTTCGCGATATCCACGGCGCGGCAGCGTTGATGTCCGAGACGTACAGCGCGTCGCCTCGTCGCTCGAATCGACTGCGCTCCATGTGAAACGGCGATTCCGATCCGGCGTATTCGTTGACGGCGGCAGTCAGACGCTCGATCGAAGCAGGGGTACCTCGATCGGTGAGTTGGCGATGAGGAATGGGGTGCGGCGCGATCGCCGGCCGAGTCCCGGGGCGCTGTTCGAGATACCAGTGCAGCCCAGGACTCGATGTGCCGGCGACCGTCAGTGGATCGCGTCGAGCAAGTGGCCTCAGGGCAGTGGTGATCAGCCAGCCGCCCACGTTCGCGGGAAGTCCGCCCGGCCCCAGTTCCATCCACGCGGCGTAGTCGTTCTTGACGTTCTGCACAGTCCCCCCAGGTCACGTCGTTCAGTGACAACGTAGCCGGAGGGGCCTGTCGTGGGTAGCTCTCTCAGGCCGGGCAGCTCACGGTGTAGGTCCAGACGGTGCCGACCGGTCCGGTGACGCGCACCAGAACATTGGTTGCGGCGCCGGGCGGAACTGCCACCACCACCGAGCCGACGCCGGTGCTGCCGCCGACATAGCCGGTGTTGTGGATCAGTGCGCCCTGGTAGAACACCTCGATCTGATCGGGAACGTCGACGGTGTCGTAGCCGAGAACGAACGACGTCGGTCCGGTTCGACCCAACTCGTGCAGGGTCTCCGTGACGCCCTCTTCTCCCGACAGTGTCGAGGCGTTGCACTGCTGGGTCGCGATACCTCCGTTCGCCGAACCCGTGTCGATCCCGAGGATGCCGCCGGCGATGGCACTTCCGCTGCCGAGAATGCGTACACCGTTGTCGATGATGTTCCCGCCGTCGAGAATCGCACTGCCACTGTCGACGATGGCGCTTCCGCTGTCGACGATCGGCCCGAGTTCGGGCTGGGCCAGGGCCGACGCGGGCGCGGCCAATGTGAACGCTGCGGCGGTCAGGGCCACCGCCACCGAACGGCGCGCCAGGTTCTTACGAATTCCACTCTTGCTCGACACAATTCCTCCACCGAAAGTACTGGACGGGCTGTCCGTCTCAGCGATGGTGACACAACCGAACTGCGTCGGATATCCCTTGTTCGGATGATCGTTCGGAGCCAAATACTCTGTGCCCCAGAGACTTGTGTCGTTCGGTCGACTGAACAACGGAGCCGATCCCGACCGCGTCGTACATCTCGAGATGTACGACGAAATACCCACGCAGACCGATGTGGCGCAGCCTGCTGGTTCGTAACGTTGACCAGGTCAACGAAACAGCTATATCGGAGGAACCGTCATGCACGCCGTAACACTTCTGTCTCAGCAACCGTCCACCACCGAGCAGGTGCTGGGGTGGGGGTTGGGAACCATCGTTCTGGTGGCAGTGCTCGGCGCGGTCGTGCTGTTCGTTGCTGCGTTGGTCAGCATCATCCGCTCGCCCAACTACACCGTCGCCGGTCGCGCAGTGTGGATCTTCGTCGTACTGGCGTTCCCGTTCCTCGGTCCCCTGGTCTGGTTCGTGTGGGGTCGGAAGTCGACGTTCGCCGTCGATGCCTCCAACGGTCTCAGATGATCGAGCCGATCGTGCGCGCCGCGTCGGCGAACTCTCCGGGATTGGGGCCCGCGTAGTTGAGTCGAAGGTACTTTCCGGTTGGTTCGGCGGGGAAGTAGTGGTCGCCGGCCCCGACGATGACGCCCGCCGACTTGCATTCGCGCACAACGCTTTCCAGATCTGCGTCGTCGCTCAGTCGCATCCAGAGATTGAGTCCACCTCGGGGCACCGCGTCGAGATGTCCACGCGGTGCGAACTCGATGAGGCTGTTCGCCAACAAGTCTCGACGCGAAGCCAGCTGAGCACGCAACCGCCGCAGGTGGGTTCGCCAGGCAGGCTGCGTCACCACGTCGAGCGCGACTGACTGCAGAATCCCGCTGACATACATCGATTCGGCCCCCGTATCGGCGAGGATGCGCTCGTGTGCGGGCCCGCGAGCAATCAGGCCTGCCAGGCGAACCGAGGGTGACACCGTCTTGGTGAGTGAGCGAAGGTAGACGACATGCCCGCCGTCGTCCCGTGCGGCCAGCGGACTCGGCTCCGAGGTGATGCCGAAATCGTGGGCAGAGTCGTCCTCGATCAGAAACGCGCCGTGGCGTCGAACAGTGGCGAGGATCTGTTCGGACAATGCAGGCGACCACTGTGCACCGGTGGGGCTGGCGAACGTGGGTTGGGCATAGAACGCCCGAGCGCCGGTGTGCGCGAATGCCCGAGCGAGCGCGTCGGGGTCCGGACCGTCGACGCCGCTGGGTATCGGTACGACGCGGACACCTGCCTGCGTGGCAGCAAGGATCGCGCCCCAGTACGTCGGGGACTCCATGAGCAACGGCCGCCCAGCGCCGACGAGGGCCCGAAATGCCGTGCTGAGTCCGGTCTGGCTGCCGGGGATGATGACGACGTCACTGGCCGACGGTGGCGTGATGCCCAACGGTGTCGACGCCCCCAACTCGGCGGCGAACCATGCCCGCAGTTCCGGTAGACCCGCGGTGGGCGGTCGGGCGATCACCGCGTCGGTGCGGGAGGCGCGGGTGAATGCCGCGTGAACGAGCCGCTCCGGCAACAACTCTCGAGCAGGATAGCCAGAATGCAGAGCGATCACGTCGCTGGAGGTCGACTGCAGAGCCGCCGGCAGTTGCAGTCGATTGTCCGGCGCTCCCAGAGCTGCAGTCTGCCATCCGTAATCGTTGGGGCGGGCTGTGCGCACCGTCTTGACGAATGTGCCGACGCCAGGCCGGCTTTCGATGGTGCCCTGTGCGATGAGCGTGCGGAGGGCCTTCTGAACCGTGACCGGGCTTGCCGAATGTTCGGCGACCAAGGCGCGGGTGGACGGCAGCCGGGCTTCCGGTGGCGCAGTCGCAATCCATATTCTCAGTGCAGACACGATCCGGGAACTGCTATCGTCGGACATGACACAGCATAGTAGCGCTACTCGGTCTGGGACGGGTCTGCTATCCCGCGCCGGACTGCTCTGGGGCCTGGCAGGCGTCACAGCGTTCTCGTTCACGGTGCCGCTGACCCGCGTCGCCGTCACCGGGGGCCTGTCCCCGCTTTTCGTCGGAACTGGACGCGCTGTGGTCGCCGCCGCATTGGCTGCGGTAGCGCTCGCCGCTACTGGGCAACGGCTCCCTCAGGGGCGGCAGTGGATGCGGCTCGCGGTGATCGCGGCCGGTGTCGTCATCGGCTTCCCGGTGCTCACCTCGTACGCTCTCACCACTGCATCGGCCGGGCACGGCGCCGTTGTCATCGCATTGCTGCCGGCCGCCACCGCCGTCGTCGCTGTCGTTCGCGAACGGCAACCCGTGCGGCCGATGTTCTGGTTGGTCGCAGGCGTGGGCGCTGCCGTCGCAGTCGGATTCGCTGCTCTGCAAGGCGGGCAGTCGACGGGTGTGCAGTGGTCGGATCTGCTGCTGCTCGGAGCAGTGGTCGCCGCGGCGGTGGGATACGCCGAGGGCGGCCTGTTGTCGCGAGAACTCGGTGCGTGGCAGACGGTGTCGTGGGCGCTGGTCGTGTCCGTACCGGTCACCGGCGCATCGGCCGCGTTCGCGTGGTGGCAGCAACCCTCGACAGCAGGTGCGCCCGAGTGGGCAGCCTTCGGGTACCTGGCGGTGGTGAGCATGTACCTGGGGTTCTTCGCTTGGTACCGGGGATTGGCGATCGGTCCGATGTCCAGCGTCAGCCAGGTCCAGTTGATCCAACCTGTGCTCACCATCTGCTGGGCCGCGATCATCCTGCGCGAGGGCGTGACCTGGCCGGTGCTCGTGGGTGGAGCGGCGGTCATCGTGTGTGCAACAGTGGCGGTCCGGACCCGGATGTCGCCGACCGTTCGGCAGGAGGAGTTTTCGAAGTGACGAAATCGATCGATCAGGCGCGCAAGCTCGAGAACGTGCGGTACGACATTCGCGGACGCATTCTGGACAAGACCGAAGAACTCGAGGAGCAGGGGCACGCGATCCTGCGGCTCAACGTCGGCAATCCTGCCCCGTTCGGTTTCGAGGCACCGGACGAGATCATGATGGCGATGATCCGCAACCTTCCTACCGCACAGGGCTATTCGGATTCCCGGGGCCTGTTCTCTGCCCGCACCGCGGTGGTCCAGTACTACCAGACCAAAGGCCTGACCGATCTCGACGTCGGCGACGTCTACCTCGGCAACGGGGTATCGGAATTGATCACCATGACGATGCAGGCCTTGTGCAACCCTGAAGACGAAATCCTGATCCCGTCGCCCGACTATCCGTTGTGGACGGGCTCGGTGGCTCTCGCCGGGGGCGTACCCGTCCACTATCTGGCCGACGAAAGCCAGGACTGGGCTCCGGACTTCGAGGACCTCGAAGCCAAGATCACCCCCCGCACCCGCGCGATCGTGGTGATCAATCCCAACAACCCCACGGGAGCGGTGTATCCGCGTGAGGCACTGGAGCGATTTGTCGATCTGGCCCGCAAGCACGATCTGATTCTGCTGGCCGACGAGATCTACGAGAAAATCGTCTACGACGGGTCGGTGATGACGAACCTCGCCACTTTGACCGGGAAAGACATTCTGTGCCTGACTTATTCGGGTCTGTCGAAAGCGTACCGGGTGTGCGGATTTCGTGCCGGACGGCTGGCGATCACCGGCCCGCGTCGACGCGCGGCGAGTTTCATCGAGGGCATCACGCTGCTGTCCAACATGCGCATGTGCGCGAATGTGCCGGCGCAACATGCAATACAGACCGCGCTCGGCGGTCGGCAGTCGATCGAGGATCTCCTACTGCCGGCGGGCAGGCTGACCGCGCAGCGTGACCTGGCGCATCGCATGCTCAACTCCATCGACGGAATCAGCTGTGTCCAGGCCGCGGGTGCGCTGTACATGTTCCCGAAACTCGACACCGACCGATTCGGGATCGTCGACGACGAGAAATTCGTACTCGACCTCCTCGAATCCGAGAAGATCCTCGTCAGCCACGGCCGCGCATTCAATTGGGATGTGCCCGATCACTTCAGGCTCGTGACGTTGCCCAACGTGGACGATCTCGCAACGGCGCTCGAGCGGCTCGGCAACTTCATGAGCTCGTACCGGCAGTGAAGATCGACCGTGGACCGGTGCGCGTACAGGAAGCCGCACACCGGCCCTCACACTCGGGTGAGTTGGACGGTGAGAAAACCGTCACCGAGTTGCACCACCGGTGTAGTCGGTCGAAACGTGCCAGGTGATGAGGTGGTTCTACCGAGGAAAGGACCACTGCCATGCCCGATCTCTTCAGTCCGTTCACGCTCAAAGGCGTCACGCTTCGAAACCGCATCGCCATGTCGCCGATGACGATGTACCGCGCCGTCGACGGAAAGATGAACGACTTCCACCTCATGTACCTCGGTGCGCGCGCAGCCGGCGGTTTCGGGATGGTGTTCCCGGAACAGGTTGCGATCACGCCCGACGGACGCACCACTCCCGGTTGCGCCGGAATCTACGAGGACGACCAGATCGAGGGTCACGCTCGCGTGACGGCGATGATCAAGCAGATGGGTTCGGTCCCGGCCATTCAGTTGGGCCACACCGGACGCAAAGGCAGTGAAGTGCCACCGTGGCAAGGCGGGCACCAGCTTCCGGCAGACCATCCCGACGGATGGGAGTGCGTTGCGCCGTCGGCGATTCCCTACGGCGGAGACCACTCGTTCCCCGTCCACGAACTCACCGTGCCCGAGATCAAGGCCATCCACCAGAGCTACGCCGACGCAGCTGTCCGAGCTGCGGAAGCCGGATACGAGTGGCTCGAAATGCACTACGCCCATGGCTATCTCGGTGCCAGCTTCTTCTCCCCGCTGGCGAACCAGCGCACCGATCAGTACGGCGGAAGCCTGGAGAACCGGGCCCGGTTCCACCTCGAGGCACTCGACGCAGTGCGCGAGGTGTGGCCCGAGAAGTACCCGCTCACCATGCGATTGGGCTCGGACGACCACCACCCCGACGGAGTTCAGTTCGACGAATCCATGATCGCCATCGGATGGATGAAGGAACACGGGCTCGACATGGCGGATGTCAGCCTCGGCTTCAACACCGACGACATGGTGGACCCACCGTTCGGCGACATGGGGTTCATGGTCGAGCGGGCCGCGCGGGTCAAGCGGGAGCTGGATATCCCGGTGACGTGCAGCTGGAATCTGGGCGTTCCGGAAAATGCGGACGCCGTGATCCGCGACGGCAAGATCGACGTGGTGTTGCTCGGTCGTCCGGCGTTGGCCAACCCGCACTGGCCGGTGTGGGCTGCACGCGAGCTCGGCCATGGTGACCCGTTCTCGCTGGTGCCCGAGGACTGGAGCTGGTGGCTGAAGAATTTCCGAGGACACGACCCGAGCATCGGATTGCCGCCGGCAAAGGTCGTCGAGGCCGAGCAGGAGCGCAAGATCGCGTAGCACCCAGGCGGGCCGGACGGCGATCACAGACCACCTGCGGACGGTAGGGTTCCAAGGGCTCGCATCATGAGGAGCCCAGCGGTGTTCTCGTATCGAAGCGGAGGTTTGTGATGGCCGGCGGACTCGTAGCCCTGCTCGACGACGTGGCAGCGCTGGCTCGTCTGGCAGCTGCGTCCATCGACGATGTCGGTGCGGCGACGGGCAAGGCGACGGCCAAGGCCGCCGGCGTCGTGATCGACGACGCCGCCGTGACGCCGCAGTACGTTCGCGGTCTCGCAGCCGAACGTGAACTGCCCATCATCAAGCGCATCGCCGTGGGCTCACTGCGCAACAAGCTGCTCATCATTCTGCCGATCGCCTTGTTGCTCAGTCAGTTCCTGCCGTGGCTGCTCACACCCATTCTGATGCTCGGCGGCTGCTACCTCAGCTATGAGGCCGCGCACAAGATCTGGGGCGCGCTGTTCGGCCACGGCGACCATCACGCCGCAGCCGAGGACGAGCCGCGCGACGAGGACACCGTTGTCTCCGGCGCAGTGCGCACCGACCTCATTCTGTCCGCCGAGATCATGGTCATCGCGCTCGACACCATTGCTGCAGAGGATTTTTGGAGCCGCCTGATCATCCTGGCGGTCGTCGCCGTGGTCATCACGATCGTCGTCTACGGAGTCGTCGCGCTGATCGTCAAGATGGACGACATCGGTCTGAAACTGGCCGACGGCTCCACCGGATTCGTGGAGAAGTTCGGCCGAGGCCTGGTCAAGGGCATGCCGAAGGTCATGTCGGTGCTCTCGGTCGTCGGCACCGCGGCGATGCTGTGGGTCGGCGGACACATCCTGCTCGTCGGTATCGACGAGCTCGGATTCCATCCGATCTACGAACTCGTGCACCACGGCGAGGACGCAGTGCGCGGCGTGGCCGGCATCGGCGGAGTGCTGGCATGGATCGTCAACACCCTCGCGTCGGCGATCATCGGCGCGATCGTGGGCGGCATCATCGTCGCTGCGCAGCTGGGAATCTCGAAGGTACTCGCCAAGCGGGCTGCCGCGAAGTAGTGGCAGCATTCCTCACCGATGAATCAGCTCGAGCACCCTTCGCTCGGACATGGAGACATCGGCGAGCGACGCCGTCAACTGGTCCCATGCGCGCTGAACGCGAAGTTCGTCGCGGCGCAGGCGTTTCTGGGCGGCAGCCAGTCTGCGGCGCTCGGCTCGAAGCGCATGCAACTCGCGATCGTGCCGGGCGATGAACAGGTACGTGTGCGGATCGAACGGATACATGCCAACTCCTATGGTGTCGTGGGGAATCCGTGCATCAGAACCATGACGTGTTCGCGCTCCCCCGAGGTCGCGGTTTCCCCACGTCGACGCCACTTGTCGATAACGGCGCGCATCTCCGTGCCCATGGTCTTCGTTTCCTCCGCAGTGAGCCGCAGAACGTCGTCGCTGCTGAATGCCGCGTTTACCCAGTCCTGGCCCCATGATTCCGAGGTTCGGCCGAAGTCGAGCAGACGTGACCATTGGTGTGCCAGCCATGAATCCATGGATGCCTTGGCAACCGACAACGATTCGGGTGAGTCCGAGAAGTCGTTCTCGGACCAGCTGAACCCTCCCTCGTTGGCCTCCGACCACCAGCGCTGACGCTTGTCCGATCCGTTCTCGACCTCCTTCACGAACCCGTGCTCGGCGAGTTTCCGTAGGTGATAGCTCACCGAGGCGGGTGACTCGTCCACCAGATCGCCGAGCTGGGTCGCTGTCATCGACTTGTTGGCGCGCAACGCATAGAGCAGTCGCAGCCGGATGGGATGCGTCAGCGCCTTCAGCTCGGACATGTCCGTCAGCTTCCGTGGCGTCCGATGCGGAGGTGGTGGGGTCATACGACAACCATAACCCGAAATAAATATTTCGCAATAATTCTTTCGGAACTAGGTGCTGTGCACGGTCACCGCGTATCCGTCCGGGTCGGAGAGGACGAAGGTCTTACCGAAGGGGCCGTCGAAGGGTGCTGTCAGGATGGGCACGTCGGCGGCGACCAGTGACGCGTGCAACGCCTCGGCGTCGTCGCAGGAGAGCCACAGGGCTACCCCCAGTCCGGCCCGCCCGCTGTCGAGATCGGTTCCGGGAGATGGGTTTCGGACGGCGAACGGGATGGGTGAGGTCGTGAACACCACCGCGCCGGGGGGTGCCTGGGGAGCGCGGACCAAGCCGAGCAGGCTTTCGTAGAAGTCTGCGCTGACGGCGAGGTCGCGTACTTGCAGAGAGAGGAAGCTCGGTCCGGAAACGGTAGCCGTGGTCATGTGGGGTCCTTTCGAGGTGGTCGTCAAGTTCTTGACGAATGGAATTTATGTCAAGATGTTGACATGAGTCAAGTGGACCTCGACACCTCGATCGGTTACGCCCTCAAGCGGGCCACCTCCGCACTGCGTTCGGCGATGGACGACCGCCTCCGCGAACTCGACATCACGGTCTCGCAGTATTCGAGCCTCGAACTCCTCGCACACAAGCCGGGGCTGTCCAACGCAGAGCTCGCCCGCGCGGTGTTCGTCAGCCGGCAGGCAACCCATCAGCTGCTGGCCGGGCTGACGCGCGATGGTTTGGTGGAGATCGAAGGTGCCGGTCGAGACCAACGCCTGCACGTGACGGCTCGGGGAATCGAACGCCTACGACAAGCGTCGGCCGCCGTCGCAGACGTGGAACGCACCATGATCGAATCGCTCTCCGCGCAGGAGCGGGAAGTGCTGCATCGCAATCTTGTTGCGTGCGCGGAGGCATTGGGCGGCCACCCGCACGCGTGACCTCACTCGATCGAGTCGAGGAACTCCAGCATTGCCGTGTTGAATTCGTTCGGTCGGTCCATGTTCGCGGCGTGGCCGCATTTGTCCAGCACTACCGATCGGCCATGTGAGTTGCCTGCCACGGACTCGGAAGCGTGTGCAGCGGGCCAGAACTGACTCTCACGCCCGGCGACCATCAGGTACGGCCGATCCGTTGCTGCGATGGTCGCGCGCCAATCTCGGGCAGCGTGGTCTGCGAGCAGAGCCTGCATCGGCGGGGTATCGGGCGACGCCATCTTCGGAACCGCACGTAGCGCGAGCACGAGCTTCAGGAGCGACGGCACGGACTTCCACTTGGGCAGGCCGTGTCCGGTATCAGGTATTCCGTTGTCGAAGAACGTCGTTCGGTTGTCCTCGGTGAGACCGTAGAAGCCGTTCTTCCAGTCGGAGGTGTTCACCATCTTCGGCGTCTGATCCACCGATACGACGGCTCGTACGTGCTCGGTGCCGAATTGCGAGATGTACGACCAGATGGTGCTCGCCCCCATGGAGCCGCCGATCAAGACGGCCTCGTCGACGCCCACCTCGGACAAGAAGCTCGCCACGTCGCGTCCGTGCCGCTCCATGGACGCCCCGTGGGTCGGTGCCTCCGAGGCACCGTGTCCTCGTCGATCGAGCGCCAGAACGCGATATCCGGCGTCCACCAACGCTTTCTGCTGCAGCACCCACGTCGTCGCGGGCGCGCAGAAACCGGCAATGAGCACCACGGCCGGGCCCGTGCCCTCGTCCAGATAGTTCAGGGTGACGGCATCGTCGGTGATGACGGTCGGCATGGTCGACACTCCCTCAGGCGAAGGTGGCGTGCATTTCCCAGATCATGATTTCGCTCGCGGTCGATGCTGTCACACGGTGTCCGCCGGTGGAGGTCAGTCGCACCGCGTCACCCTGGGCGAGCTCGCCGATGTCCTCGAACATCGCTGAACCGTCGGCGACGAAGACGTGACCGAACGGCGCGTCGGGAACGGTGATGGATTGCCCCGGCGGGAGCCGCGCAACGTGCAGTGCCGCGAAGCGATTGCCGATGTGTATTCCACTTCTGCTCGGCATTCCCGATGCCACACAGACCAGCTCGCCGGATGCCAACTCGTCGCGCATGTCCAGTTCGTCGTACGAGGGCACTCGTCCGTCGGCATCCGGCGGGATCCACATCTGTACGACGCGTAGCTTGTCGCGGCTGGTCAGGCTCGACGCATTGCGTTCGGTGTGGCGAATGCCGGTGCCCGCACTCATTCTTTGAATCAGCCCGGGGCGGATCAGCCCGGAATGGCCCTCGGAATCGGTGTGCGCGAGCGTGCCCTCGAGTACCCACGTGAGGATCTCCATGTTCCGGTGCTCGTGCGAGTCGAAGCCTTCCCCGGGAAAGACGGTGTCCTCGTTGTGCACCATCAGCAGCCCGTGCGCGTTCGCCGCCAGGTCGTAATTGCCGGTGGCGGGGAAGGACTGTTTGGAGTCGAGCCATTCGTTCCACCAGTGATGCCGCTGTTCGCCGGGAATGTGGGTGAGGGTCACGACGCGTGGTTCCGCATTGCCGAGAAAGTGCGGGTGAGGGCCGCGAGATCCTCTGGGTTCACCAGGTCGAACATGTTCTCCCGCACCGCTGCGGCGTGCCCTGGACTGGCCTCGGCGAGGGTGCTGAGGCCGGACTCGGTGAGTTCGGCGGACATGCCCCGCTTGTCGTCGTCGCATTTGACGCGTCGAACCCAACCGCACTCGACCAACCGGCTGATGGCCCTCGTCACGCCGCTTCGAGTAGTGGTGACGGCGTCGGCGAGTTCGCTCATGCGGCGTCGGCGATCGGGCGCTTCGGAGAGCACCACCAGCAGCTCGAAGTCGGTGAACGAGATACCGGAGTCGCGAGTGAGCTGGTTGTCGAGATCGCGAAGCAGCAGCCGAGTCGCGTCGAGGTATTTGCGCCAGGCCGACTGTTCGTCCTGGCTGAGCCACCGTGGAGATTCCATGGGTCCATATTAGTTGACAACGCAACTACTCGGTGTACTGTTCGTAGTAGTTGACGAAGCAACTACTTGACCGAAGGGTAGAGCGATGACCGAGACAGATCAGCACACCATCGAGCGTGACCGCATTCGTGCCCAGCACATGAAGCCTGCAGGCGAGCGGCCCGCGTCGTCGGCCCGGGGACTGCATCACACCGCGTTGGTCAGCAGCGACGTCGAAGCCACGGTTCGCTTCTACCAGGATCTTCTCGAGTTCCCGCTCACCGAACTGATCGAGAACCGTGACTACCCAGGCTCCTCGCACTTCTTCTTCGATATCGGCAACAGCAACCTGCTGGCGTTCTTCGACTTTCCCGGACTCGACGTCGGACCGTATGCAGAGGTGCTCGGCGGCCTCCACCACGTGGCGATCAGCGTCGAGCCCACCAGGTGGGAACACCTGCGTACCAAGCTGATCGACGCCGGAGTGGAACTGATCGAGCACAGCGAGGTCTCGCTGTACTTCCGCGACCCCGACGGTGCGCGTCTCGAACTGATCGCCGATCCACTCGGTGAGATGTACGGGTCGCACGTCCTCTGACCCCATACTTCGAGATTCGAGGCAATGACATGACCTCTGCAGCAACCACACTCGACGTCCGGCGGGCCGACGAGCGATTCAAGACCAAGATCGGCTGGCTAGACTCCAAGCACTCCTTCTCCTTCGGCCACCACTTCGATCGTGGCAACACCCACCACGGCGTCTTGATGGTCAACAACGACGACATCGTCACCCCCGGGCAGGGATTCGACACCCACCCGCACCGTGACATGGAGATCGTGACCTGGGTACTGCAAGGATCGCTGGTGCACCAGGATTCGATGGGCCACTCCGGCGTCATCTATCCCGGTCTCGCGCAGCGCATGAGTGCGGGCACAGGAATCCTGCACTCCGAGAAGAACGACTCGTGGCGACTCGGTGAGACCGCCGGCTCGTACTCGGGCAAGCACGGCGATCCCGTTCGATTCGTCCAGATGTGGGTTGTGCCCGACGAACAGGGCATCACCCCGGGCTACGAACAGCTCGAGATCGACGGCGAATTGCTCAGTGGCGGTTTGGTTCCGGTGGCGTCAGGGATGGCGCGCCACGCCGATCACGCGGCGATCCGAATCAAGAACAAGTACGCCGCGATGCACGCTGCACGTCTGCAGCCAGGACAAGCCCCGGTCGACGTTCCCGACGCGCCGTTCGTGCACATCTTCGTAGCCGAGGGCGAAGCGATGCTCGAAGTTGTCGGCGTACTCGCCGAGGGCGACGCCGTGCGGATTTCCGGAGGCGGCGGGCAGAAACTGAGCACCGCAACCGGAGCCGAAGTGATCGTCTGGGAAATGCACGCGGCGATCGCCGGGTGACGTCGGCTACCGCTTCAGGCCGAACATCTTCGCGATTGTCTTCTCCATGAAGGTCGCCGGGAGCAACCGCCGCGCCATGAACACGATCGGTGCGTTGCTTCCTCTGGCGTACAACGGTTTCGGCTTGTCGGCCTCGATGGCCTTCAACACCACCTCCGCGACGTCCTCGGCGGAGATGCCGGTTCCCTCCTTGCGGTCCAGGGACGAGATCGCGGTGTGGAAGTCGTCTCGGTGGACCGAATCCGGTGCGATGTACTTGGTTCGTCGCTCACTGATTCCGGTGTTGATCGAGCCCGGCTCGACGGTGGTCATCCACACCCCGAAGGGTGAAAGTTCCAGGCGCGCGGCATCGGAGAAGCCCTTGATGGCGGCCTTCGTCGACGCGTAGGACGAGCGGTAGGCGAGCGGGAAGCTGGCCAGCATCGATCCGATCATCACGATGCGGCCGTATCCACGCTCGCGCATACCGGGAATGACGCCCTGGGACAGCGTCACTGCACCGAAGACGTTCAACTGGAACAACCGCCCGATGGCATCGGTCGGCAGCTCCTCGAACGGCCCGGACTGACTCTCACCGGCGTTGTTGACCAACACGTCGACGACACCGAGATCGGCGACGAAGTTCCGGATCGACTCGGCATCGGTGAGGTCGAGAGCGCGATACTCGACGCCGGTGGCCCGTTGCGCGTCGGTCATCGAGTCCGGATTGCGGGAGGTGCCGATCACTCGATACCCCCGGGCGAGGAGCGCCTGCGCAACCGCGTGTCCGATACCCGACGAAGCTCCGGTGACCACTGCCGTGCGATTCATGCCCAGATGGTACCGGGACGGCTGATCGATACCGGATGACGAACCGTCCCATACCGGTTAGTCTGTTACCCGTGCAAACGAATTCTGCTGCCCTGCTGATCGAGCACCTCTGTATGGCTTTCGGCCCCAAAGTTGCAGTCGACGACCTGTCGCTGATGGTTCCACCCGGTTCGACGTTCGGACTCGTCGGCCCCAACGGCGCAGGCAAGACGACGTGTCTGTCCATGGCGGTCGGTCTGCTCAGGCCACAGTACGGCCGAAGTCTGGTGTTCGGACGAGACGTCTGGGCCGACCCCATCGCCGCGAAAGAGCTACTCGGAGTACTGCCCGACGGGCTCGCTCTGCCATCCCAGTTCACCGGCCACGAGCTTCTGACCTACTTCGGACGACTGCGCGCGATGCCCGAGGACGTGATTGCGCAGCGTCGGGACGAGCTGTTGGACGCGTTGGATCTTGCCGACGCCGGGGGAACCGTCATCGCCGACTACTCGGCGGGTATGACCAAGAAGATCGGACTGGCCTCGGCGCTGCTGCACGGCCCCCGGCTGTTGGTGCTGGACGAGCCCTTCGAGGCGGTCGACCCCATCTCCTCCACCACCATTCGCACCATTCTGGTCCAGTTCGTTCGCTCCGGCGGGTCGGTGATCCTGTCGAGTCACGTGATGGCGCTCGTCGAGCAGCTCTGCACCCACGTCGGCGTCATCACCGGTGGCCGAGTCGTGGCTGCGGGAACGGTGGACGAGGTCCGCAACGGCGGAAGTCTGGACGATGCCTTCGTTCGCCTGGTCGGTACTCGCGAACAGAACCCCGACGGCCTGTCCTGGATGCGCTCGTGACGTCTCTCGGTCGAACCGTCCTGCAGATGCGAATCACGCTCTACCGCAGGCAATTCAGGGGCGGCCAAGCAGTGGTGAAGACCGTGTTCGGGTTGCTGGGGCTGGTCTTCGCGGTATTGGCTTGTGTGTTGTCTGCGCGCAGTGGAGCCTCGCAGGTGTTGGTCGGCGGCACCGTGAGCCTCGGGCTGACACTGATCGGTCTGAGCTGGGTGCTGTTCCCGGTGCTCTCGGGGATCTCCGACGACAACATCCAGCCCCGCCACTTCCAGATGCTGTCGGTGAAACCTTCACGCCTGGCGCATGCCCTGTTGGCCACCTCGGCGTACGGGATGCTGGTGCCGTTGACGGCCATCGCGACCGCGTCGATCCCGATCTACGCCGTGTCCCGTTCTCTCGCAGCACTTCCGCTTGCCCTGGTGGCCTGGCCTGCGACCGTCGTACTCTTCGTGACGCTGTCCAGGGTGGTCACCGTGGCGATGTCTCAGCTACTGAAGAGTCGGCGTAGTCGAGAGCTCGCTCTGCTGGCGTTCGGTGCGGTGTTCGGCGGCCTGTACTTCCTGCAGTTCCCCATCACCCAGAACTTCTCTCGGGTGCTGTCGGGCGAAGTGACATGGCCTCTGACGCTGGCACATTCGATTCCGTTCAGCTGGGGAATCACCGGAGTCGACGCTGCGCTCGACGGCAACTGGCCTCTCGCGATCGGCGCAGTGGCCGGCCTGCTGCTGCTCGACGTCGCAGTGGTGTGGGCGTGGCAGCGACTTGTGCTGCGGCTCTTCGAGGGGCGGGTGTCCGCCTCGTACGGCGCGTCGCGGAAGCAGACGGCAACGAACGGCCGCAACAGCGACACCGGCTGGCGCGCTACCCGTGTCGGCGCGGTGGTGATGCGGGAGTTGTCCCTGTGGGGCGGCGACGTGCGTCGTCGAAGCCAGTTGCTGTCGGTGCTGATCTTCACGGTGCTCGGAGGCGTCGGCCCGTTGCTGACCGACTCGATTCCGTTCAGCGCAGCGTGGGGTGCGTGGATGGTGATCTACTTGGCGATGGGCGCGGGGTCGAATCTGTACGGCCTCGACGGCGGTTCGATGTGGCATCTGGTGATGATTCCGCAGGCTCTGCGCGACGACGTCCGTGGTCGGCAGATCGCGTGGCTGATGGTTGCGGCACCGTTCGCGATCGTGTCGACGACGGTGGTCCGAGTGTTCGGCGACCTCGGACTCGACCGGTTGGCGGTCCCCATCTCGGTGACGCTGTCGATGCTCGGCGTCAGTGCCGGGCTCATCGTCGTGATCTCGGTCCGTGCCACCTACCCGGTCCCCGAACCCACCAAGGCCTTTTCGCTGAACACCCGAGGGTCGTTCAACGGAGGTTCGTTCGCATTGATCTTGCTGTCGATGGTCGTACTCGGAGTGTCGGTGGTGCCCGGTCTGCTGCTGGCACTGCTCCTGCCCGGTGCGTTCGCGTACCTGTCCGTTCCCGTGGCCGCGGCTATCGGATGGCTGGGCATCTGGTGGGGCGCCCGGATGGCCGTCGACACGCTCGTCGGTGACTCCGACGAGATCTTGCACGAGGTGATCTCACGGTAGGGCGCGAATGGTCCGACACGGGTTTCCGGCAGCGAAGGTGTGCGACGGCACGTCCCGGGTGACGACGCTGCCTGCACCGATCACCGAGTTGTCGCCGATCGTGACGCCCGGGCACACGATGACTCCGCCGCCCAGCCAGACGTTGTTCCCGATGACGATGGGAAGAGCACTCTCCCAGCGTGTTCGGCGCGCCTCGTGATCTTCCATGGGGTGCAGCGGCGTCAGCAGTTGTGCCCGTGGTCCGATCGACACATCGTCGCCGATGGTGATGGGCGCGCAGTCCAACAGGATCGCGTCGTAGTTGAGGAAGCTGTTCGATCCGATGGAAATGTTTGTGCCGTAATCGCATTGGAACCTGGGCATGATCCACGAATCGTCTCCGAAGGATCCGAGCAATTCGCCGAGAATCTCCCGACGCTCTTCGTTCCGGTCTGCGTCGGTTGCGTTGAATCGGCTCAGGAGCGTGCCGCACGCGATCCGAGACGCCACCAATTCGGGATCGCTGTCTCGGTACAGCTCTCCACGCAACATACGATCTCGGTTCTCGCCCATGGGCGAGACACTACCGATCGGTCGACTTCTCGAACAGGGCAACGCTGAACCATGCACTGCCCTCGGCGAACTCGCGGCGGCCGACGTAGCGGAAACCCTGATCGAGGTAGTAGCTGCGCAACGCGCCGTTGGTCTCGGCGCAGTCCAGACGCAGCAGCGAGCGTCCTTCCCGGCGAGTCTGCTCCGACGCCCACTCGAGCAGCGACGCGCCGAGGCCGGTACCGGCCTCGCTTCTGTCGATCACCAATCCGTGTACGTAGCAGGCCAGTTCGTCGTGCTCGGACCAGATGATCGGGTCGGATCCGATCAAGCGCAGTGCTCCGACTATCGGGCCGCCGGGATCGCGTCGGGCGACGTAGAACTCTCCTGCCTCGATCTGCGCTGCGACAGTGCCGAGGGGCACCTCGCGTGGCGTCCACTGATCGATCCCTCGATCCGAGAGCCAGTCCTCGGCTGCGTGCCTGAGGCCGAGTATCGTTGCCGCGTCGGCGGCAGTTGCGGGTTCCACGGTGAGCACGGTGCCATGGTACGGAGGTGGCGAGTTCTGTGGTGAACGTGCTTGTGGTCGAGAGCGGTTCGGACCGGATGTCCTTCCCCGGGATCGATGGAGTCGAGTTCCGAAGCTGCCTGATGGACGAACTCGCCGACGCGGTGTCGTGGGCCGAGGTGCTGCTGTTTCGGACCTTCGAGACTGCCGATCTGCGGGGCGTGTGGCCCGATGCCGAGAATCTTCGCTGGATCCACGCGTCGAGTGCCGGAGTCGACAGACTGCTGGACCCGGTTCTGCGCGAGAGTCCGTGGACGCTGACCAATTCCGGTGGCATCCTCGACCGGGCCATCGCCGAGTACGTCGCAGCCGGCATCCTGGCGTCGGTCAAGAAGTTGCCCCGGGCGCTTGCTCGGCAGCGCGAGCGGGTGTGGGAACACAGAGTTGCCGGCGGAATTCACGGTCGCGCCGCCCTCGTCGTCGGTCCCGGTTCGATCGGACGCGAGATCGGCCGGGTACTCGGCGCGCTCGGTATGCGCGTCGAGGCCGCGGCAACGTCCGAGCGACCGGGCGATTCGGAGTTCTCGCGGATCCGAAACTTTCGAGAATTGCCCTCGTATGCAGGCGAATACGACGTGATCGTGCTGGCGACACCGCTGACCGATGCCTCGCGCGGACTCGTCGACGCGGCGGTGCTGGGGGCCATGCGTTCCGATGCAGGCCTGGTCAACATCGCCCGCGGTCCCGTCGTCGACGAGCGGGCCCTGTGCGATGCCCTGGGATCCGGAGAGATCGGGTGGGCCGTGTTGGACGTGTTCGAGGTCGAACCATTGCCGGACACGAGCCCGCTGTGGGACATGGACAACGTCATCCTGACCGCGCATCTGGCGGGCGACTCCGACGATTTCGCGGAGCGTCTGTGGGCGCTGTTCGAGGACAACCTGCAGCGGTACGTCCGCGGTTCGGAATTGGTCAACGTGGTGGATATGCAGGCGGGGTACGTGCGCCGCTGAAACGGACCGCCAAAGTATGCGTAACACGCCGTAGCATGTACTAAGGTGCACGAGTGCGTGAAATCAATCGTTCGGCCGTGGCATCGACCAGTCGTGATGCGGCATTCGCCTACATGGACGACTTCAGAAACGTCCCGCAGTGGATGTTCGGCATCACCCGGTTCGAGCCGAGGAGCGACATCCTGTCCGGTCTCGGAGCCACGTACGACGCGACGATGCAGATCGGTCCGAAGGCTCTCACCTCCGTTGTGCACGTGACCGAATGGGTCCACAACGAGAGGCTCACGCTCGAATCGGTCGAGGGCCTGTCCAACTCGTCCACGTGGTCGTTCTCCGACACGGCAGACGGCGGTACCCGTCTGGATGTGGTGTTCCGCTACAGCCTTCCCGGCGGAATTGCAGGCAAGGTGCTCGGCGCTGTGGTCGAACCCGTTGTGGGTCAGGCGATCAAGCACACGGAGTCGACGCTACGCGCCCGCCTGGAGGCGGCCGACTAGTACACGTACTTGTCGAGTGCGTCCAAGACCTGGTCGACGGCGAGCCACGCGAACAGGAATGCGCAGATACCCAGCGTGAGGTTGGTGAACCAGCCGTTGCGCCATTGCTGTGGCACCCGATCGCTGTTGAGCAGAATCAACAGTGTCACCGCCAGGAACGGCATGAACACCGCCCCGAGGACGCCGTACGCGAGCACGAGCCCGATCGGTTGGTCCAGCCACAGCAGCGCCATCGGCGGGAACGTCAACCATGCGACGTACCAGCGGAAGTACTTACCGCCCACGCGTGTTTCGGGGTGGCCCTGTTCGAGCCCCTTCAGATTGCCGACGAAGTCCGCGAACATCAGGCTCACACCGTTCCACACCCCGATCAGCGACGAGAACGACGCCGACCAGAATCCGATGAGGAACACGTACCCGAACACCGTGCCGTAGCGCTCGGCGAGCACGTCGGAGAGTTGAATCAGGCCCTGATCGCCGGTGGAGATCGCGATCTGCGACGAGTACAGCAGTTCGGCACCGACGATGAGCATGGCGAGGACGAAGATGCCGGAGATGACGTAGGCCATCGAATTGTCGATGCGCATGACGCGCATGAATTTCGGTGTGATCCAGCCCTTCTCGCGCAGCCAGTAGCCGTATGCGGCGAGCGTGATGGTGCCGCCGACGCCACCTGCGAGACCGAGGACGTACACGATGGAGCCGTCGGGAATGGTGGGGACGATGCCTTTGACGATGGCGGGAACGTTCGGAACCGCCACTACCGCAGCGCCGATCACGGTCACGAACATGATGCCCACGAAGACGGTGATGATCTTCTCGAAGAACCCGTAGCTACCGAGCCAGATCAACGCGAACCCGAGGAGCCCGGACGCGATGGCGACAACCTTCAGATCCAGGGCCGGGAACAGCGCGACGATCGGCAACGCGCTCGACGACATCGCCGCAGCACCGTAGACGAATCCCCAGATCACGATGTACGGCGCGAAATAGACCGTCGTCCACTTACCCAGCGAACGCCAGCCCTGAAAGATCGTGTTGCCCGACGCCAACGTGTAGCGGCCGGCACCCTCCACCAGAACGACTTTCATGACGACGCCGACGATGATGACCCAGAGCAATGCGTAGCCGTAGCGCGAGCCGGCCACCAGAGTCGCGACGAGGTCGGCAGCCCCGATGCCGGTTGCGGCGACCACGAGTCCGGGGCCGACCACCTTCCATTTCGGAGGTGCAGTGGTCTCGGTCATCGATTCTCCTCGTGCGCCGGGGGTTGCTCAGTGACCTGTCTCACTCTTTACGAAACGTACGGTTCCTGGCAAGTCAGCGCTCGGTACCGTCGATACGGTGACCGACGGACAGCAGTCATCGCGTGCACTGAGCTTCGGCAAGGTTGCCGAGAACTACGACCGGGCCCGTCCCGGCTACCCCGCCGAGTTGTACGCGGACATCGTGACCGGGGACGGGCTGCGAGTGCTCGAGGCGGGAGCAGGTACCGGTAAAGCCACCGTTGCCTTGGCTGAACTCGGCGCGTCCGTTGTTGCGGTGGAACCGGATCCGGCTATGGCAGAGCTGGTTCGGCGGCGCACCGAGAACCGCGACGTCGAAGTGCAGGTGTCACGGTTCGAGGATTGTGCAGTCCCGGCAGCGGCGTTCGATGTAGTGGTGGCCGCCCAATCCTGGCATTGGGTGAACCACGGGCAAGGAGCTGCGGTGGCGGCCCGCGCGTTGGTCCCCGGCGGTGCCCTTCGGTTGTGGTGGAACATGCCGGGCGACCTAGAGGGCCCGGCATGGGAAGCGGTCAGGGCGGCCTACGACGCAACCGAGTCGGCAGTGGCCCACCTGTTGGTGCGTTCTCTCGGTGCGCAACCGGAGTCGAACGTGCCCTGCGCTGCCGGCTTCGGTCCGTGGACGACCTCGACATACGAATGGGTTCAGCGCTACTCCGCAGACGAATTCTGCGCCATGGCCGCCACGTACTCGAGCCATCTCGCCCTGGACGACGTGCGCCGCGGCGAGGTCCTGGGCGCAGTACACGCGGCCATCGCCCGCCACAGCTACGTGGATTACCGCTACGTCACGCAGATGGTGACGGCGCAGCGCGACTAGGAGATCGTCGTGGTGCAGACGACGAATTGCCTTGAATCGTAGGCGAATCCACCCTCGGGGCATTCATTGGGATCGGCGGTACCGGTCTTGATCTCGGTGACCTGTTCGACGTCGGTCGCGGTGGGGTCGTTGCAGTCGACTCGTGAGGGCTCATCCATACCGACGGTGGGCACGCTCATGCAGCCGTCGACGACCCAGTCGACGTCGAGGCACAGTGCCCCCTGCTCCACACCGTCGAGTGTCTCGTAGTAGGTCTGATTCACGTCGGTGGGGCACTGCTCGTTCTGCTCGGCCTTGGCGATGACCTTGTAGTTCGATTCCATGCTGCCGCATTCGGCGTTCTCGATGGTGGCGGCCGTCATCGTTCCGCCGAGTTGGACGCATTGACCGATCTCGACATCGATGTCGGTGGAGCCGCCGGCGTCGATGCCTTCCTGGCCGGATACGTCATCGGTGGTGCCGGCCGCGGCGGACGTGGAGGACGAGGTGGTGGTGTCTGCGGCAACGGCATTGCCCGATTCGGACGACGAGCATCCTGCGGCGAACAGCAGCGTGAGCGCTGCACCTGCGGCGAGGAGGCCTCTGGAGAAAGCAAGCATCGTGGCATGACCTTCGGAACTCATCGAGGCGAGAGAACACACCCTCGTCGGCAGCCCCACGGGCCACCGAAGAAAGATTCTTTACCATTCACGGAGGTTTGAAAAGCGCACAGCCGGAAGTCACGAACGGAACACGATGGTGGCAACCCATTTGGTGTTGTGGACGCCCGGCAGCGCAGGCACGATCACGCGCGCAGGAAATCCGTGATCGAGCGAGAGATCCACGCCGTTGACTTGCAACGCGAGCAACGAATCCGGATGGCTCGCTTGATTTCCCTGTAGTACCGCACGCGTGAATGCGCCGTTCTGCTCGAGCGAAGTGACCTCGGCCGATCGCGGTGCGGGTACGCCTGCCAGCGCGGCGAGTTCGGCCAACGGGACACCGGTCCACGTCTGCGTGGTCGACCATCCTTCGACGCACGCGATCGGAAGTTCGGCAGTGCGCTGCGGCATCGACAGTAGCCTGCCCCGAGACAGCACCACCGGGACGGCGTCGTCGGCTGCGCTGCTGATCGTCAGTTGCCAGTCGGGCCCGGTCTGCGCCTCGGTGATCCCCGCAGCTTCGGCGGTTCGGTTGATCTGGAAGTCGTTGGGGCCGTCACCGTACGAGCGTCCGCGAGGCAGCAGAATCGCAGCCTTGCGCAGCACTCCTCCGAGCGTCTGGCCGACGGTCAACATCGCGACGAAACCCATTCCGGCAGCGACCAATCCGATGGCTCCGCGTCGACTCATGGTCGACGGGGGGCTGTCGTCGCTCTGCTGGTCCGGAGCGTCGTTGCGAGCCCGCAACACGTCCATCAGAGACTCGGACCTCAGGGTGCGCCACATCAGCGGAACCTTGAGGCCGAGGTGCACGAGAAATCCGGAGATGAACACCCAGGCACCGAAGTAGTGAGCGGCGTAGAAGTCGAAACCGAACACGTAGTCGTACTGGATGTTGAGAACGCCGGTGACGATCTCGAACAGCAGGCCACCGACCAGTGCCAACAGCGACAGTCGTTCGAGCGCATGTGCCGGCGATCGGACCGGTGGTAGTTCGACCAGCTTGGGCATCACCGACCACAGTTTGGCGATGACGAGCGGCACGATGATCAGCCCGAGCCCGACGTGCAGGCCCTGGGTGAGTTGGTACAGCCAGGCAGGGTTGGTGGGCCAGTCGAAGTACGGCAACCGCAGCCACCCGACGGCTCCGGGTCTGGCCTGGCCGAACTGCGGTCCGTAGGCGCTGTACGAAAGCAGCCCCGTCACCGTGATGATCGGCAGCGCGACGAGCAGTACCGCACCGAACAGCGACGTCAGCCACGTGCTGCGCAGCGGACTGCGAAAGCGCGCGAGAGGATTGCGGACGTCGGCCATGTAGTGCATTCGCTGCCCAGTCGATGCCGGATGCCTCGTGGCCTGCTCGGGTACCGGCGGGTCGTCGCTCACGTGCGCCTACCGCCCTCCGCTCGGAACCAGCATCCGGTGTCAGTATCGGGCCGGACAGCGAGAAAGCAAGCTCTGAACGTCCCCGCGGGGACGCGTCGGACCTCGTCGAGAAGTTCTTGTCGGTACCGCGTCGTACGCTTCGTCGAACATGCATTCGATGAATGGGGGCGTTCATGAGCGACATGCAAGAAGCAGGATCCGAGGCGGGCCGGATCGAGACGAGAGAAATCGAGACCGAGATCTGCGCTCTGGCCGGTCAGATCGTTGCCGCGTCAGCGCAGTATCTGATTCTGGTGGGTGAGTTCGATGCTCGACGCGGATGGGCGGGATGGGAAGTACGATCCTGTGCGCACTGGTTGTCGTGGCGTGCGGGAGTCGACCTGCACACGGCTCGTGAGCAGGTGCGGGTGGCCAAGGCGATGCGGGAGTTGCCGCTGATCACCTCGGCGTACCTGAGCGGCACGGTCTCGTACTCCAAGGTTCGGGCGATGACGAGGGTGGCCACGGTCGACAACGAGGCGTCGCTGCTGCAGAAGGCGCTCGATGCACCCGCCGCCCACATCGAGCGTCTGTGCCGTGGCCTGAAGAAAGCGATGCGTCCGACCAGGGGAAACGGAGTCGATGCCGATCCGTCCGTGGGGCGGTGGCGCTGGGACGAGGACGACGGCTCGCTCGTGCTGACGGCGCGTTTTCGGCCCGAGGATGGCAAGCGGTTTCTGGCTGCATTGACCAGGGCGGAGTACGAGCGCACCCGAACCGAGGGCGAATCCGAGGGTGACCGGGCGGCTCCGGCACCGTCCAATCCGGTGCCGGCGATGATTGCCATGGCCGAGATGGTCTGTGCCGGAATGGATTCACCGGTTGTCTCACCGGCGGCGGAAGTGTTGGTCCACCTCGGCGGCATCGACGAGGCGGGTCACGATCATGCCCATTTCGACGACGGCCCGGGTCTGGACGACGAAACGTTGGCTCAGGTGCTGTGTTCTGCGGTCATGCGATCGGTCGGCCACGGCCGCCTCGGCAAGACTGTGCGGTGGAGTTCGACTGCGAAAGCGCCGAGCCGAACCCAATTGCGGCAGTTGATCATTCGAGATCGATGCTGCACGGTGCCCGGATGTGGGCGCACTCGATTTCTGCATGCCCATCACGTCACCTACCGCTCACGGGGAGGCAAGACCACGCTCGACAACCTGGTCCTGCTGTGCGGCGAACACCATCGAGCGCTGCACGACGGGTACTTCTTCATCGAAGCCCTCGACGATCAACGCTTCTCGTTTCACCATCCTTCGGGAATCGAGATGATTCACGCACCGACGATGTCCGGCGACGCGGACGAACTCCGGCGGCGACACAAAGGCATCGCGCCCGACGCCATAATCCCGAACTGGGGTGGGGAGGGCCTCGACCTCAGCTACGCGACCGATGTCCTGATCACCAATTGGCAGCAGGCTGCATGAAATGGGGTCGTTGAGGGCAAGTTAGTGTGACGGCGAGACTCGGACAAGAAGCGGTGGGACATGAGCGTCGACAGATCGATAGAAGACGAACAGCCCTGGCCGGTGGAACGAGCACCGAGCCGGAGCGACGCGACCAGGCCGGAGGACGACCCCTTCTACGCCGCGCCCGATGGGTACGAAGCGGCTCCACCGGGGACGATTCTCAAGGTGCGGCCGGTCGAGGTCGCGATGTTCGGTCGTGTGCGCCAGCGAGTCGATGCGTGGCAGCTGCTCTATCGCACCGCTGATCTCGGCGGGTATCCCCAGGCCAGCGTCACGACGGTGCTGCGCCCGCGGGACGCGGAGCCGGTACTTCTGTCTTATCAGTGTGCGATCGACGGCGTCGCGTCCTCGTGCTTCCCGTCCTACGCGCTTCGGCGTGGCTCGCGGGCTTTCGGCGCGGTCCCACAGTTCGAGTTCCTGCTGGTACTGCACGCCCTGCGCCGAGGGTGGACCATCTCGATCCCGGATCACGAGGGACCCGACGGCCACTGGGGTTCGCCGCAGGAACCCGGTTTCTGCACGCTCGACGCCATCCGCGCGGCGTTGTCGTTCGAGCCGCTCGAATTGAACTACAGCACGCCGGTCGCGCTGTGGGGCTACTCGGGAGGCGGGCTCGCAACATCCTGGGCAGCGGAGATGGCACCGGAATACGCACCGGAGATCGAGCTGGTCGGTGCCGCGCTCGGCTCCCCCGTCGGAGATCCGGGTTCGGCGTTCACCCGGCTCAATGCGACGCTGCACGCAGCATTGCCGACACTGGTGGTGGCCGGCCTGCGGCGGACCTACCCCGAGCTCGATCGTGTCATCCGTCAGCACGTCAACGAGGACGGAATGCGCATTCTCGATTCCGTGGAGTCGATGACGACAGTGCGCGCCGTGACCAAACTGGCCAGGCACGACCTGGACCACTACATCGACGTTCCGCTGGCCGATCTGTTGGCACTGCCCGAGATCGTGCAGGTGTTCCTGGATATTCAGCCCGGGCGCACCGCGCCGACGGCACCGCTGCTGGTCATTCAATCGGTGCACGATCAGATCATCGCCGTCGACGACGTCGACGGACAGGTGGATCGGTACATCGAGGCCGGAGCCCACGTGACCTATCTGCGGGATCGGCTGAGCGAACACCTGTCGCTGCACCCGATCGGTGCGCCGCTGACCTTGGACTGGTTGTCCGATCGATTCGCCGGAGTGCCGGTCGAAGAACCGTCGACACGAACGGTGTGGTCCATTGCGTTCTCGTTCGCGGCGGTTCGCGGTTTGTTGTCGATGACCTGGACGACCATCCGAGCGTTGGTCGGCGGCGTGCGAGCGTAGCTACTCTAGGGCGGATGCAGCGAACCTGGATACGAATACTCATCGGCTCGATCGCCATTCTGGGCATCGCCACCGGGCTCGTGGCACTGGGCGTCTACTACACCGACACCCGGGTCAACGTTCTGATCGCGCTCGCGTCGTTCGTTCCGCTGATGTTCATCGCCGTGGTGGTCGGTGCCCTGGTGGCGTTGATCGGTCGGCGCTGGGTTCTGGCGGGAGTCTCCGCCCTGGTTCTCGCTGCAGGCGCAGTGGCCTACGCACCGCTCTACGTGGCGGACGCGGCACCCGAGGACGCGACGGGCAGCGAGGGCGTGCGGTTGCGCGTCATGCAGGCGAATCTGATGGTCGGGCTGGCCGATCCCAATGCCGTGGTCGGTCAGGCCCGCGACAGTGCCGTCGATGTCGTCACGATCCAGGAACTGACCGACGCGTCGGTGGTCGGTCTCCGTGACGCCGGTATGGACGAACTTTTCCCCTACAGCTACCTCGAGCCGTACGCGACAGGTGGCGGCGGAGCCGGAATCTACAGCCGATTCCCGATCTCGGACAACCGGCAGCTCGACGGATACGGCCCGGTCAATCTCGCCACCGAGGTCGAGGTCCCCGGTTCCGAGCCGGTCACGCTGCTGGCCGTGCATCCCGGTCCCGCCTACATCACCCCGGCGGACATCTGGACCGCTGAATTGGACACGCTGCGAAACGATTTGGAGGCGGTGGCAGGCACCGGCCGGGTGATCGTCAGCGGGGACTTCAACACCACGTACTCGCACAAGAAGTTCCGCAACCTGCTCGACGTCGGATACTCGGACGCCGCAGCGCAATTGGGCAAGGGCCTGATCCCGACCTATCCCACGGACAAGGGCACGCCCGCTGTCGTCGGGATCGACCACATCCTCACCAACTCCGGCCATGCGCGGTCGCTGGAAAGAATCGATCTCCCCGGATCGGACCATCACGGCCTGATCGGGGAGATCGAGTTCTCCTGAGCGTTCGAGCGGAAGTCAGCTCACGCGAACGGACTGCTTTCGAGACTTTCCGCACTGCAACAGGATCCGCACTGCGGCGGGAGTACCGTCCAGTGACGTCACGATGTCGTTGCGCGTCTGTGCCGCAACCGCGGAGACCTTGTCGAGTGTCGTCACGGCCGGGTCGATGGTCGCGGTGATCTCGACGACTCGCTGACCGCGGTCCGACACCGATCGGCCGTGTGCAGACACGACGCCCTCGTGGGCTGCCAGGGACTTGGCAGCACTCTTGGCGGCGGTGGTCAGATCGACACTGAGCCTGCCGTCGACATCCGAGTCTGCAGTGGACGAAAACGCGACGGTGCCGACCGAACGGCGGGGCAGGTGCGCGAGCAACCACCACAATCCGAGAAGAACGAGAACGATCGCGGCTGCTCCGAGAGCCCAGGGCCACCACCCGGCGTCGACGGTGGTGTCGACGAACGCGGCATCGATGCGCTCGCGGCCAGGGAACTGGCCACGTTCCCACGCGATCGCTCCGCCGCCGAGGGCGATCAGTGCGAGTCCGACGACCGCCGTACTGGTTCGGTCGACCGAGGCAGTTGCGCGTTTCACGATGGTTGTCCTGTCGTTCGCACTCGCGTGCGGACTTTCGGTGCCGGCGCGAGTGGGCGGAGAGCGTCGTCGACGGAGGTGGCGATCGACGATTTCAGCGCTGCGGTGTCGGTGCCCGTCACGGTCGACGCGGCGACGGTGACCTTCTTGTTGCCGGCCTTGGCCGTCGCGGAGTCGACTCCGGCGTTGTCGAGAGCGGCGGTGCGAGCAACAGCGGCGACGTCACCCTTGCGGAGCCAGACGTCCTGCTCGGTGAGGGCACGGTGGGTCCGCCGGCGTGGCTTGACGGCGAGCAGGACGAGGATGAATCCGACGACGACAGCGGCAATCCCGGCCGGCAGCATCCAACTCTGCGCGGTGAGCCCGTCCAGGTTCGTGGCAGCGGGACCGACCCACTCGGGGCCGTCGATGGCACCCAGGTTCAGCAACGCTTCTCGGCCGAGGACCACACCGGCTCCGATGAGGACGAGTGCGAACAGGATTGCGGGTACGGCGGCGGCGGGGTTGGCTACCGGCTTCTTCGTCGCTTTCGCGGTCATTGCACTCTCCCTTCTTCGACGGTGGCTTCGGCGGGTACGCATTGGACGGTGACGTCGACTCGATCGACGGTGTAGATGCCCAGCTCGGACAGATCCCGGGCCACGGCGGCACGAACGTCAGCGGCCACCTTCGCCAGCGGCGATGGCCAGGTGACCGCCACCGCGACCTGGGCGCGAACGCGGGAGCCGTTGATCGTCACGTCGGCCTTGGGTAGGTCACGCCCACCGAGGACGCGCAGGCCCGGCTGAGGATCGGCAACGGCGTCGGTGCTGCGGGCAGCGAGTACTGCCAGGCGCTCGACGGCCTTGTGCTTGATCTCGAGTGATCCGCGTTCGCCGGCGTCCTCGGGGGTGTCGGTCGCAGCTGTCTCAGTCACGACCGCGACCACGCATGATCGAGTTCAGGTCCAGTTCGCCGTCGATGTAGCGGCCGACGAAGAATCCGAGGCCGCCGAGAACGATGGCGATGAGGAAGCCGGTGAAGCCGCCTGCCGCTGCGGCGATGGCCAGCAGAAGTCCCACGAACAAACCGATGGTTGCAGTGGTCATGGTCTTGATCTCCACTCAGAGTTCGAAGTAGTTGCGCCTGGTGACGCGTTTGCGGATACGAGCGATCCGCTTGGGAAGTGTGCGTAGCGGGGACGGAATCGAGGATGCACGGAATGCCGTCGGTGTGCTCGCTGCGTTGACAGGGGCCGAGGGCAGCACCGCGAATCTTCGGTCGACATCTGCGAGTGCGGCCATGTACCGGGCCGGGTCGCCGCCGATGTCGGGGTGGTGTTCGCGTGCCACAGCGCGCCGAGCCGCCTTGTACTCGGCGGCTCGGTCGTGCGCTGCGTGCTGGTTCACCTGGTCAGACTCGCACAATGTCCTCGACGGTGACGTGCACGGGCCCGTCGACCATCGTCGCCACTGTGCGTCGTACTGCATCGGCCGTCTCGCGGACTGCGACTCCGAACTCCAGCGATACGTGGACCTCGGTCCCGTCCTCACCGATTCGGATGCCGGCGATACGACGCCCGGGCAGATACGTAGCGGCCTCACCGAACATGCCGCCGTGCAGCCCGACGACACCGTCGATCGCCAGTACGGCGTCGGCGATGTCCTCGGACCTGTCACGTTCCGTCATGTGCGGGTCGGTCACTGCACTCGGGTGGTGGCGGGCTCGCTGGTGGTGTCTTCGTCGTCCGAGCCGTCGTCGAGGTAGATGTCGTGAACGACGATGTTGACCTCGGTGACCTCGAGGCCGGTCATGCGCTCGACGGCGTTGATGACGTTGCGACGGATGCCCGCTGCGAGGTCTGCGATGGAAACGCCGTAGTCGGCGACGATGTCGATGTCGACCGCTGCCTGACGCTCGCCGACCTCGACCGACACGCCCTGCGACTGGTTGACGCGGGCACCGGGGATGCGCTCGCGGAGAGCGCCGATTGCGCGGCTGGCTCCGCCGCCGACGGCGTGCACTCCCTGGACCTCACGGGTGGCGATGCCGGCGATCTTGGAGACGACGGTATCGGCAATGGTGGTGCGGCCCTGCGAGCTGACGAGCACGGAGTCCGACTTGGTGGTGATGTCGGTCTTTCCTTCGCCTGCTGCGGATACGGTTGCCTTGGTGTCCGTCGTGGAGCTCATGAATGCCTCTCTTCGTTGTGTGTCTTCGGTGCAGAGTGTGTGACAGGAGTTGGTCGTAGCTCGATCGGTGAAACGCACGTCCGAATAAAGTGACCTACGTCATAGATTACGTCCACTGGTAAACCGGTATCGAAAGACTTGCGTGATCGATGACCACGATGAAGCGAACTGGGGGCCCGATGGAGTGGGTTGACGCGTCGGACCGCGTTCTCGTCGGCGCTGCGGCGCTGGGCGAGACCGATGCGTTCGAGGAGATCGTCCGGCGCTACGGCCCGGAGATGTTCCGCTATGCGCGCAACATGCTGTCCGATCAAGGTGCCGCCGAGGAGGTGGTGCAGGACGCTTTTGTGGCAGCGTGGAAGGGCCTCGACAATTTCCGTGGGGACTCGGCTCTGCGAACATGGTTGTTCTCGTTGGTCTCGCACAAGGTGATCGACCATCGCCGCAAGCGCAGCGTTCCACCCGCCGAAGATTGGTTGTTCGAGCGCAAGAGCACCGGCGCGGGCAGCAATCCAGAGGCCGATGTCGAGGCCGACAGCTTCATGACCGAGCTGGGCGTCGCGCTGTCGGAGCTGCCGTACCGCCAGCGGGCCTGTTGGTTGCTTCGCGAGGTCGAGGGCCTGACGCATCCCGAGATCGGCGCGATCATGACGTTGTCCGCAGGCGCAGTACGTGGTCAGTTGACCAGAGCACGAGCAACATTGAGCGAAAGGTTGGCAACATGGCGAACCCAGTAGAGCCGGATTCGGTTCTCGCGCGTGCTGCCACCGAACTTCGGGACGCACCGCAGGAACCGAATTGGGTGGACATCAGCGCGTCCATCCTCACGAAGGTACGTAACACCACCAGGCGTACGTGGCCTATCGACAGCGCGTATCCGCTCGGCTCCACGGCGGGACCGGCGGACTCGCTGCGGATCAGCGATCACATCGTCAAGACGACGCTCCGGCGTGCACTCGCAGGTGTACGCGGCGCGCAACCGACCGAGATCGACCTCGACCTCGACGACCATGCCTGTATCGGCCTGTTCGTCGCGGTGATCGGGGTGTACGGCGACGACCTGCAGGCCGCGGGAGAAGAGCTCGCGACCATCGCGATCGATACCGTGTCGGATCTGCTGGGCACCACCCTCGAACGCGATGTCGTGGAGATCCGCGTCGACGACATCGAGGAGCGCTAGCGGATCGCCATGGTCGGTGGAGCGCTGGCGCTGACGTAAAAACTGCGTCATGACCGCTGGTCGACGGCGTAAGAAAGCGTAAGGAACGCGGTTCGGCTCGGTCGCGGGATTCAGGATCGAGCAATGACCGAATTGCTCTGTCTCGTGGTTGCCGCATGTGTTGCGGTGTACCTGTTCGTCGCTCTCCTCGATCCGGAGAGGTTCTGACGCCGCCATGAATCCTGCTCTTGTCGCGGGCCTGCAGATCGCGGTGGTGATCGTCGTGCTGGCTGCGGCGTACGTACCGCTCGGCGACTACATGGCCCGAGTGTTCGACTCGTCCCACGACACGCGCGTCGAACGTCTGCTCTATCGGGTGGCTCGGGTGAACTCCGCCTCCGAACAGACGTGGGTGGGTTACTCCACCAGTCTGCTGGGGTTCTCGTTCGCCGGCGTCGTGTTCCTGTTCGTACTGCAGCGAATTCAGGGTGTGCTGCCGCTGAACGGGGGCCTGTCCGGGGTCAGCCCGGCGATGGCGTTCAACACCGCCGCGTCGTTCGTCACCAACACCAACTGGCAGTCGTACGTCCCCGAGACCACGCTGTCCAACCTGACGCAGCCGCTGGGTCTCGCGGTGCAGAACTTCGTCTCTGCCGCAGTCGGTCTCGCGGTTGCGATCGCCGTCATCCGTGGCTTCGTGCGTGTCTCCACCGGCGGTGAGCTCGGCAACTTCTGGATCGACCTCACTCGCGGAACACTGCGCATTCTGTTGCCGCTGGCGCTGCTGGTGGCCGTGATCATGCTGACTCAGGGCACCATCATGTCGTTCTCGACCGGATTCACCTCCACCGGACTGGACGGGCAGACGGTCACCAATGCGCTTGCGCCCGTTGCCTCTCAGGAGGCGATCAAGGAAATCGGCACCAACGGCGGCGGCATCCTCGCAGCCAACTCGGCGCATCCGTTCGAGAACCCGACCCCGCTGACCAACATCGTGCAGATCATCTCGCTGCTGTTGATCCCGGTCGCGCTCACCCGCACGTTCGGCACCATGATCGGCAACCGCAAGCAGGGCCTGACGCTGCTGGCGGTCATGGCGACGCTCTGGGCCACGCTGCTGACGGTCACGCTGTTCGCCGAGTCCGGAACCCGGGGCGTCGCAGCCACCGCTGCGGGCGCGATGATGGAAGGCAAGGAAGTCCGCTTCGGCATTCCGGCGTCGGCGCTGTTCGCCGTGTCCACCACCGGAACATCGACCGGTGCAGTCAATTCCGCACACGACAGTATGTCTGCACTCGGCGGCGGAACAGTACTGCTGAACATGCTGTTCGGCGAGATCGCACCCGGCGGCGTCGGCACCGGCCTGTACGGATTGCTCGTGCTCGCGGTCATCGCCGTGTTCGTCGGTGGCCTGCTCGTCGGCCGCACTCCCGAGTTCCTCGGCAAGAAGCTGGGTCGACGCGCCATCACGATGGCCGCACTGTCGGTACTGGTGATGCCGATCCTCGTGCTCGTCGGCACGTCCATCACCGTGATGCTCGAATCGACGACCAGCTATCAGGGCAATCCCGGCATCCACGGCTTCACCGAGGTGCTCTACGCCTACGCGTCGGCCTCCAACAACAACGGCAGCGCCTTCGGTGGACTGACGGTGACGAGCGACTGGTTCCAGATCTCCCTCGGTGTCGCGATGCTGCTCGGCCGCTTCCTGCCGATCGTCTTCGTGCTGGCCCTGGCCGGATCGCTGGCGACGACCAAACGCAGCGCACCCAACGCAGGCACCCTCCCCACCGACGGGCCGCTGTTCGGCACATTGCTGATCGGCACCGCGATTCTCGTCGCCGCCCTCACGTTCTTCCCCGCACTTGCTCTCGGACCCATAGCAGAGGCCATGCAATGAACCTGTCACTGAGAACGGCCGTACCCGGCGCGTTCCGCAAACTCGACCCGCGGCACCTGGCCCGCAACCCGGTCATGTTCGTCGTCTTCCTCGGCTCCATCGTCACCACCGTCCTCTCGATCGCCCAGCCGTCGGTGTTCGCCTGGTTCGTCACCGGATGGCTCTGGTTCACGGTGCTGTTCGCCAACCTCGCCGAATCCGTGGCCGAGGGCCGCGGCAAGGCCCAGGCCGCCAGCCTGCGAAAGGTCAAGCAGGACACTGTTGCCCGACGGCGCACAGCATCCGGAGTGGAAGAGGTCGCCGGTGCCGAATTGCTCGTCGGCGACGAGGTGATCGTCTCGGCAGGTGAGGTCATTCCCGGTGACGGCGACGTCATCGAGGGCATCGCCACCGTCGACGAGTCGGCGATCACCGGAGAATCGGCTCCCGTGGTGCGCGAGTCCGGCGGCGACCGATCGGCGGTGACCGGCGGAACCATCGTGCTCTCGGACGAGATCGTCGTGAAAATCACTGCAGCGCAGGGTGAGACCTTCGTCGATCGAATGATTGCACTCGTCGAGGGCGCGGCTCGGCAGAAGACACCGAACGAGATCGCGCTCAACATTCTTCTTGCGTCCCTGACGATCGTGTTCCTCTTCGCCGTCGTCGCCATCGGTCCGATGTCGAACTACGCGGGGCAGCAACAGGATCCGATCCAGCTGATCGCACTGTTGGTCTGCCTCATCCCCACCACGATCGGCGCGCTGCTCTCGGCGATCGGCATCGCGGGCATGGACCGCCTGGTGCAGCGCAACGTGCTGGCGATGTCCGGACGCGCAGTGGAAGCGGCAGGCGACATCGACACGTTGCTGATGGACAAGACCGGCACCATCACCTTCGGAAATCGACGCGCGACCGGACTGCACCCGGCCACAGGCGTCGACGCCGTCGAACTGGCTCGGGCAGCTCGACTGTCCTCACTCGCCGACGGCACCCCCGAGGGCCGCAGCATCGTCGAACTGGTCGAGCGTGACTTCGAATCTTCGATGGCAGAAGGCGAATCCGAGCGCGGCGAGTTCGTGGCCTTCACGGCGCAGACTCGGATGAGCGGGCTGGACCTTCCGGGCATGGAGATCCGTAAGGGTGCAGCGGATTCGGTCTACAGTTGGATCCGTGAGGGCGGCGGCACGGCGGATCTCGACGCCACCGTGCACGACATCGCCCAGAACGGCGGTACGCCGCTGGTGGTGGCGGTACGCGAAACCGGTTCTGCTGCTCGTGCTCTCGGTGTCGTGGAGCTCTCCGACGTGGTCAAGCCGGGCATCGCCGAGCGGTTCGCACAGCTGCGCGCCATGGGAATTCGGACGGTCATGGTGACCGGCGACAACCCGCTCACCGCCAAGGCCATCGCCGCCGAGGCCGGGGTCGACGATTACCTCGCCGAGGCGACGCCCGAGGACAAGCTCACGCTGATCCGGCAGGAACAGGAGGGCGGCAGGCTGGTCGCGATGACAGGCGACGGGACCAACGACGCCCCGGCTCTCGCCCAGGCCGACGTCGGTGTCGCGATGAACACCGGCACCTCGGCCGCCAAGGAAGCCGGCAACATGGTCGACCTCGATTCCGACCCGACCAAGTTGATCGAGATCGTCGAGATCGGCAAGCAGCTCCTCATCACCCGCGGCGCGCTGACGACGTTCTCGCTGGCCAACGATCTGGCGAAGTACTTCGCGATTCTGCCGGCGATGTTCTCCACCGTCTATCCGCAGTTCGGTGGGCTGAACATCATGCGTCTGGCGACGCCGGAATCGGCGATCCTGTCTGCGGTGATCTTCAATGCACTGGTGATCGTCGCGCTGATCCCGTTGGCGCTCAAAGGTGTTCGCTACACCCCGGCACCGGCGGCAGCGTTGCTGCGCCGGAACCTGCTGGTGTACGGCGTCGGCGGCGTCATCAGCCCGTTCGTCGGCATCTGGCTCATCGACCTCCTCGTTCGACACATTCCAGGGATTGGCTGATCATGCGCTTCGTACAGGGATTTCTTCGCCAGGTTGTTGCCGGCTTCGCAGTGCTGCTGGCATTGACGGTCGTGCTCGGCATCGGCTACCCGGCCGTGGTCTGGGGCATCAGCCGTATCGGGACCGACTCCGCCGAGGGTTCGCCGCTGCGCGACGCCCGGGGCTGCGTCGTCGGAAGCTCGTTGATCGGCGTCGACCCGCAGGTGGCTCAGGGAGAGCCGGATCCGTTCTTCCACACCCGCGTCACCGGGTCGGTGTCCGACGACGACGCGTTCGCTCCGGGGGATCCGGCCGCGGCCCTGCCGACCAACCAGGGGCCGTCGAGCGAGGTGCTGGCGTCGTTCGTCGAGCAGCGCCGCGCTGCCATCGCGGCCCGGGAGAACGTCGATCCGGCTGCGGTACCGGCCGATGCCGTCACCGGGTCCGGTTCGGGGATCGATCCCGACATCAGTCCCGCCTACGCGGCCATCCAGATCGCGCGAGTCGCTCAGGTGAACGGAGCCTCGGTGAGCGACGTCGAGGCTCTGGTCGCCGAGTACACGCACGGGCCGCAGTACGGTGTACTCGGTGCCGAAGCGGTGAACGTTCCGGAGTTGAACCTGGCACTACGGGACACATACCGGCCGGGTGAGGAGACAGGCTGTGGCGGACAGGGGTGAGCTGCGGATCTACCTCGGCGCAGCACCCGGCGTCGGCAAGACCTTCGCCATGCTCGGCGAGGCGCATCGACTGCGCAGCCGGGGCTGCGACGTCGTGGCGGCCGTGGTCGAGACACACGGCCGAGCGCGAACGATCGACGCGCTCGACGGCATCGAAGTGCTGCCGATGGCGACCGTCGAGTACCGCGGGTCCTCGGCGCAGGAACTCGATCTCGACGCCGTCCTGGCCCGAAAGCCGCAGGTGGTGCTCGTCGACGAACTGGCGCACACCAACACCCCGGGCAGCGTGCACGGCAAGCGGTGGCAGGACGTCGAAGTGCTGCTCGACGCAGGCATCGACGTCATCTCCACCCTCAACGTCCAGCATCTCGAATCGCTCAACGACGTGGTGCAGCAGATCACCGGAGTGCCGCAGCGAGAGACTGTGCCCGACAGCGTCGTTCGAGCCGCTGACGAGGTCGAGTTGGTCGACATCACCCCCGAGGCGCTGCGCAGCAGATTGCGGCACGGCAACGTCTACGCCGCCGAGAAGGTCGACGCCGCACTGAGCAACTACTTCCGCGGCGGCAACCTCACTGCCTTGCGCGAGCTGGCGCTGCTGTGGATCGCCGATCAGGTCGACGCGGCACTGGTGAAGTACCGCAAGGACAATCGCATCACCGACACGTGGGAGGCCCGCGAGCGCGTGGTGGTGGCGGTGACCGGTGGCCCGGAATCGGAAACGTTGCTGCGCCGCGCCAGTCGCATCGCCTCGAAGTCCAGTGCCGAGCTGATGGTGCTGCACATCGTCCGCGGCGACGGGCTCATGGGTGTCTCGGCACCGCAGATGGGTTCGGTGCGCAAGCTGGCCGCCGGGCTGGGTGCCAGCGTGCACAGTGTCGTCGGCGACGACGTGCCGACGACGCTGCTCGACTTCGCCCGCGGGGTGAATGCGACGCAGCTGGTGATCGGCACCTCGAGACGGTCACGTGCCGCCCGCATCCTCGACGAGGGCATCGGCGCGGCGGTGGTGCAGAACTCGGGAAAGATCGACGTACACATGGTCACCCACGCCGAGCAAGCCACCCGCAGGGGCATGCAGGTCGATTCGGGTCGTCGACGGATCATCGCGTGGGTCGCCGCCGTCCTGGTGCCGTGCCTGGCCGCCGCCGTACTGAGCACGGTCGGACCGGACTTCGACTCCAGCGGTGAGAGCGCCCTGTTCTTCATGGTGGTGCTGTGCGTCGCGCTGCTGGGAGGGGTTGCGCCGGCAGCACTCTCGGCATTGATCGCGGGCTTCCTGCTCAACTACTTCTTCACCACACCCCGGTACAGCCTGACGATCGCCGAGCCCGACAACTTCGTCGTCACCGTCGTGCTGCTCCTCGTCGCCGTTGCCGTCGCCGCCCTCGTCGACGCCGCCGCCCGGCGGACGCGTCAGGCACGCCGGGCCACCCAGGAAGCCGAGCTGTTGACGCTGTTCGCCGGATCGGTACTCCGCGGAGCGGATCTGACCGCACTCCTCGAACGCGCCCGTGAGACCTATCGGCAGACGGGCGTTGCGCTGTGGGACAACCAGTCCGGATCCATCGTGGGCAGCGCCGGCGCGCAGGCTCCTGTCGATCGTGCCGCAGCCGACACCGAGGTCGACGCGGGCGACTTCACGTTGCTGCTCGTCGGCGAACGTACCCGCGCGCACGATCGGCGGGTACTCGCGGCGGTGGCCAACCAAGCGGCCGGCATGGTCCGTCAGGCGCGTCTCGCCGAGGAAGCCAGCCGAGCCAACGCGCTCGCCGAGGCCGACGCGTTGCGTCGAGCATTGCTCTCGGCCGTGAGCCACGATCTGCGGACGCCACTGTCGGCGGTCAAGGCGGCGTCCTCGTCGCTGCGCAGCACCGACGTTCAGTTCTCGCCCGAGGACACCGACGAATTGCTCGCCACCATCGACGAATCGGCCGATCAGCTGACCGCGTTGGTGAGTAACTTGCTCGACTCCTCGCGGCTGCAGGCCGGCGTGGTTCAGCCCAGTCTGCGACCCGTTTTCGTCGACGACGTGTTGGGCGGCGCATTGATCGGAGCCGACGATCGGGTTCGTGTGGACGTGGGCGATGTAGAAGTGCTGGCGGACCCGGGACTGCTCGAGCGGGTACTGGCGAACCTGGTGCACAACAGTGCCCGCTACGCTCCCACCGGGGACATCATCGTCAGTGCGGCGGTGCACGGCGAGTGGGCGAGTATCTCCGTCGCCGACCACGGACCCGGCATCTCCGAGGGAGCCGAGGAGACGATGTTCGACGCGTTCCAACGCCTCGGGGATCGCGACAACTCGGTGGGCGTCGGGCTCGGGTTGTCGGTGGTGCGAGGATTCGTACGGGCGATGGGCGGTACCGTCACGGCATCGAACACCGTGGGCGGCGGGCTGACGATGACGGTCGAGTTGAAGGCGGCGAGTAGGTGAAGGTGCGGGTGCTCGTCGTCGACGACGAGCCGCAGATCGTGCGGGCGCTGCGAATCAACCTCAACGTGCGTGGGTTCGAGGTGGTCAGCGCGGCGAGCGGCGGAGAGGCGCTGCGGGTGGCCGCGAACTTCCACCCGGACATCGTGATTCTCGACCTCGGGCTGCCCGACATCGACGGAATCGACGTCATCGCCGGTCTGCGCGGCTGGACCGACGTACCGATCCTGGTGCTCTCGGCTCGCACCGATTCGGCCGATACCGTCGAGGCACTCGACGCCGGTGCCGACGACTTCGTCACCAAGCCCTTCGGCATGGACGAGTTGCTGGCCCGATTGCGCGCCGCCCTGCGCCGTGGACCGCACTCCGTCGCCGACCCCGTTGTTGTCACCGAGGACTTCACCGTCGACCTCGCCACGAAAACCGTTGTGCGAGATGGTGTGAGCGTGCACCTGACCCGTACCGAATGGGGGGTTCTCGAACTACTGGTGCGCAACGAGGGCAAGCTGGTGTCGCAGAAGGACATACTGCGCACAGTCTGGGGACCCGGGCATGAGCGCGAAACACATTATCTGCGAATCTATCTCGGCCAACTGCGACAGAAGCTCGAACGAGATCCGGCCTCCCCGGTGCATCTGATCACCGAAACCGGTATGGGCTACCGGTTTGTGAGTTGACCGCGCTCGCACCTATCCACCGAGTACCTCACCCTCGCGGCGTGGGTCCGCTCCCCCGATCCAACCGCCGTCGGTTCGTTGCAGTGCACTCAGGCCGCTGGACTGGTCGGCGACCGAGACCTGGTGGCCCATCTCGCGGAGCGCCGCGACCACAGGATCGTTCTCGCCCATCACGTTCGGGTGTTCGCCGCCGTAGTTGGTCGACGGGGTGTTGGCCGCACCGAAGTCGACCATCGACACCGCCTGCTGCGGATCCATGCCCCAATCGAGCAGTCCCACCAGTGTTTTGACGACGAACTGGATGATCACCGAACCGCCGGGAGAGCCGGCGACGAGCGCCAGATCTCCGCGCGTGCCGTCTTCGTTTCGGTCGAAGACCAGGGTCGGTGCCATCGAGCTGCGTGGACGCTTCCCCGGCTCGACGCGATTGGCCACCGGCGTACCGTCCTCGGCCACCGGCGATGCCGAGAAGTCGGTGAGCTGATTGTTGAGCAGGAAGCCGTCGACCATGTGGAACGAGCCGAAAGCCGACTCGACGGTCGTCGTCATCGAGGCGGCATTGCCCTGGCTGTCTACGACGGAGATGTGGCTGGTGCCGAACTCGGGATCGGTGGACGACGCGAACTGCACCGGGCCGAAGTCGCCGGGCTGTGCTGTGCCCATGGATCTGCCCTCGTCGATCAGTCCCGCTCGCTCACTGAGATATTCGGGATCGAGCAGTGCATCGGGGGATCCACCGGGCAGTGGTACGAAGTCCGGATCGGCGACGTACTTGTCGCGGTCGGCGTAGGCCAGGCGCTCGGCCTCGGCGATCAGGTGCACGCCTTCGGCCGTCGGGGTTCCGCCGTTGGCGTCCATTCCCGTCGGGGCGTATTGCGCGAGATCGAAATTCGACAGAATCCCCATCGCCGACGCCACCGCGATACCGCCCGAGGACGGGCCGGGCATACCGCAGATGTCGTGATCGCGATACTCGGTGCAGACGGCCGTGCGGGTCTTGGGTTCGTACGCGGCGAGATCCTCCAGCGTGATCTGTCCGGGGGTACGGCCGGCGGTGGTGTCCGCGGTCGCGTCGACGATGGCCTGCGCGATGTCACCGGTGTAGAAGGCGTCTGCCCCGTCGGTTGCGATGGCGGACAGCGTCTTCGACATCGCCGGGTTGTTCAGCACCGTCCCGGCCGGCTTGCCGGTGCCGTCCGGCTGCAGGAAGTAATCCTTGGACGCGGGGTCGAGGGCGAGCTTCGGGGCCGAGTCGGCAATGGACGATGCCATGCGCGGGCTGATCTCGATTCCGTTGTCGGCGAGACCGATTGCGGGTTCGAACAGCTCCCCCCACTGCTTGGTGCCGTGATCGTCGTGGGCTTGCTCGAGCATCCGCAGCACCCCGGGGACGCCGATCGATCGACCGCTCGAACGGGCATCGGGTTGAGGCAGAGTGCGATCGACGTCGTCGATGTACCGCAGGTAGTCGCCGGTCGCACTCATCGGGGCGGTCTCGCGGCCGTCGTAGCTCTGTACTTCACCGGTGGCCGCGTCGTAGTACATCAGGAAGGCCCCGCCGCCGATGCCGGAGGACTGCGGCTCGACGAGACCGAGCATCGTCTGCGCCACGATCAGCGCGTCGGCCGCGGTGCCACCGTCACGCAGGACCGCGCACGCGGCCTCGGTGGAAACCGGGTTGGCCGTCGAGACGGAGTACGAGGCCGTCTCCACCGGAGCCATGTCGGATCGATACCCGGTCGCCACTTCGGGATTGGTGGAGATGTCACCCGAACTCGCATTCGGCGTCCCCTCTACCGGGGTGCCGCCGCTGGCACCGAGAACACAGCTGTTCTCGGACGCGGGGTCGGGATCGGTGCTCTCGCTGCTACTGCACGCGGCGAGCGGCACCAGCAGTAGGGCACACGCAAGGACAGTCGAGCGGTGCACTCCGATTACAGACACCGCCCGACGCTAACACCCGGCTCACCTGCCGGCACGGGTCTCGGCAGATTCGAGAAGCCAATGTGCGACGGGTGCCGGTCTACCGAACAGAAAGCCCTGCGCGAAGCGGCATTCGAGAGCCTCGATGATCGCGGCCTGCTCCTCGGTCTCGACGCCCTCGGCCACCGTGGCCACCGGCAGCGCCGACGCCATGGCGACGATCGCGCGAATCAGCTGCGTGTCGGATTCCGAAGTGCCGATCTGGTGGACGAACGACTTGTCGATCTTGAGCAGTGCGATCGGCATCGCGCGCAGCCTGCTCAACGAGGAGTAGCCGATACCGAAGTCGTCGAGAACGATGAGCACACCCATCGCAGCGAGTCGGTCGAGAACGCTTTTCGCCGTACCCATGTCGTCGATCAGCACGCTCTCGGTGATCTCGAGGGCCAGATCCGCTCCTTGGAGGCCGTACGTGTCGAGCAGTCTCCCGACGATCACCGGCAACGAATCGTCACGCAACTGCATCGGGGACACGTTCACCGACATGGTGACGTCCTGCCCGTCGGAACGCAGTGTCACCAGATCCGACATCGCGGTGCGCAGCACCCATTCGCCGATTTCCTTGATGAGGTTGGTGGATTCGGCGATCGGGATGAACTCGTTGGGGGTACGCACTCGCCCCTGCCAGTTCCAGCGCAGAAGTGCCTCGTAGACGACGGTGGTGCGCGAGGTGGTCTCGATGATCGGCTGGTAGTACACCTCGAGCTCGCCGCGTCTGATTGCACCGCGCAGCGCGGTGGCGGTCTCGATCGCGGATGTGGCTCGCGCACGCAGGGACTCGTCGAAGAACGCGTAGCGCGCCGCGCCGAGAGATTTCGCGTGATACATCGCGGTGTCGGCCTCGCGGATGGCGTCGTGCAGTCGGTCCGCGTCCGCGATTCCCACCGAGGCCGTGACGTATGCCGTTGCGGCGCTCAGAGGGAACGGCTCGTTCGTTCGATCGATGATGCGGCGGGCCAATGCTTCTGCTCCGCCGCGATCGCGGCGGGTCAACACGACGAACTCGTCACCGGCGTACCTGACCACGGTGTCGGCGGCACCGACGGCGGCGCGGATGCGTCGCGCTGCGGCCACGATGAGTTCGTCACCGACGCGGTGACCGTACGAGTCGTTGACCATCTTGAAGTTGTCGAGGTCGACGAACAGGACGCACGTGCGCCCCGGAGTCTGGGTGCGCTCGAGCCGGGTGAATTCCTCGTCGAGCATCGTGCGGTTCGGTAGGCCGGTCAACAGATCGTGAGCGGCCAGGTATTTCGCGTGCTCCTCACCGACCTGCACGCGGGTCAGCGCGCGTTCGCCGCGCAGGAAGGCCCCCACCAGAATCGAGGCGAGCAACAGGGATCGGACGATCAGATCTCCGGTGGACACGGCCGAGCCCAGCAGCGGGACCGTGGCGCAGACGACCAGCAGCATCACCACGAACACGACGCGGCGGTTGCTGTGCGCCGGTGCAGGAGTCTGCCGCTGGGAGACGGTACGCATCGACGGATCCAGGGCGGCCATCGCCAGGGCGAGATACGCGAACAGGTAGATGCCGTCGAGCAATCCCGAGGACGGCGCGTCGTCGGTTGTGGCCGCGAACGCGTACGAGATGTCGCCGACGAGTGTCGCGACGAGCGCGAGCAGAGCCCACTGCAGCGCGGGGGTGCGGGGTTTGGACGAGAACAGCAGGTAGGTGGTCAGGGTGATCAGTGCTGCGTCGATCGCCGGATACAGCCCGTTGACCACGGTCGATGCCGACGACCGGGGAGATTCGAGGGCCGGGGAGATGAACAGCAACCACGACAGGAACAGGGTGCCGAGGAAGATCAGGCCTGCATCGACGAGCGGAGTGATGTCGTCGATCGACTGTCGATCTCGGATCCACCGCGACAGTGCGTACCCTACGAGGGCGTACCCGGTCAGGGTGAACAGATCCGGCAGCAGCGGGAACGAATGGTTCAGTGCGGTGGGATCGCTGCGGAGCGAGACCCCGAACATGAACAGCACCGAGGCACCGAACAGTGCCCACCAGCACCGAGAGTCGTCGGGACGGTATCGACGGATAGCGGCGCTGATGGCCAGCACCGATCCGACTGCGACGGTGGCGAGCACGCCGGCCCGTATTCCGGCGTCGCCGAGAACGAAGACGGTGCTCGCGACGACGACCACGGCACCCAGACCGACGGTTCGTACGGTGTGCATGGTGAAGGGCGCAGCGACCTTCGTATTCATCGAAGGACCTACTTCCTTCTCGCTCGTAGCGTTCGCATGGCTGTTCGCGACGCCTCCATGGGTGAATATACGTCTTTGCGCAGCGCACACGGAGCCGAAGCCGGCCTGTAGGTGGGAAAAGCTCAACAGATGTTGTGACAGCTCACGGGTGTCGGTCTCCGGGCATCTACGAAGCGATGGCCTTTGCCCGTTCGACGGCGATGCGAACCTCCTCCTCGATCAGGTCACCGTTGATAGCCGCGCCTGCCTTCACTCCGGCCGCGGACGCCGCCACGACGGTGTCCATCGGTGCGGACACGTTGCCTGCAACCCACACGCCGGGAACGGAGGTGGCGCCGACGGGATCGGCCTCGACGTACGTGCCGAGGACGTGGTCGTTCATGACCATCTCGGTCGTGGCGAGCCCCAGCGACAACAGGACGTCTGCGCGGGAGGTGAAGTTGGGTCCGACGACCAACGCGTCGAGCGGGATCTGCGTGCCGCTCGCGAGTGTCACTCCGACGATTGCGTCGCCGTCGACATCGACCCGAGCGATCTCCCCGTCGACGACCTCGATGCCACGTGCGGCGAGTCGTTCGAGGTCCTCTTCGGCCGAATTCGGTGCCGTGTGCGCGAACACCGTGACGTGCTCGGTGAGCTGACGCCACATCTGTGCCTGATGCCCGACCATGGCGCTGCCGATGATGCCGATCCTGCGATCGCGTACCTCCCAGCCGTGGCAGTAAGGGCAGTGCAGTACGTCGCGCCCCCACCGATCGGCGAGGCCGGGGATGTCGGGCAGTACATCGGTGAGGCCGGTGGTGACCAGGAGGCGGCGGCCGCGGACGACGGAACCGTCGGCGAGAGTCACCTCGAACCCGGCTTCGGTTCGACTCGCGGACGTCGCGACACCCTCGACGATGCGTGCGCCGTAGTGTCGCGCCTCGTCTCGGCCGAGGCGTACCAGCTCGAGAGGCGATTCCCCGTCGCGGGTGAGGTAGTTGTGTGAATGCGCTGCCGGAGCGTTGCGGGGATCGCCCGCGTCGATGATCGCGACGGATCGTCGGGAACGGCCGAGGGCCACGGCGGCGCTGAGTCCGGCGACTCCGCCGCCGACGATGATCGCGTCGACCGGAGTGTGTCGATCGGTGTCTGTAGTCATTGGAAGAGTGTCCGACACGGTCCGGAAGTTGGCAATAATTCTTGCCAGGACAGCAAATGGTAGAAGCGGAAGATACCCCAGGTCCGGGTTGATGGCCGCAAATGGGCCAATTGCCGAATTGTGATCGTGCCGACTGGCACCGAGGCTGTCAGCGGGCGAAGTAAGCGCGGATCTACCGGTTGAACAGGGCGTTCACTCGAGGTCTACTGGTCGGTAAGAATCGAGCCGGGGGGGCGTATGGGGCATTTCGAGATCGGCGAGACCGTGATCACGGTACGCAATCTGGGGCAACTGCGGTGGCGCAGCGGGATACCGAAGGGCACCGTGGGAATCGTCGTCGGAGTCGACTGGCTCGGTGACGCTCGCGTGAGGTTCACCGTCGGCGATTCGACGCGCACCCGAGGTGAGACTGTGGAGCACATCGTCGCCGACGGCGACGTCCGCACGCTGCGGGCCGCTCCCCGCCGTCTGATCGGTTAGTTGCTGTCGGTTCGCTCGTCGTCGGTCGCGGGACCGGTTTCGATCGCTCCGCCTTCGCTCGACCAATCGTTGTCTTCTGCAGCCGCGGCCGGATCGGACGTCACGTCCTTCTCGGCGTCGGGGGTCTTCGAGTCGTTGTCGTGGGTAGTCATGATGCCGGACTACCCGCGCGGCGGAAGAAGCAATCGTCGGCCACCGCGCGGGTGAGTATGCGGTGGTCTCTACAGCCCGAAGGGCAGCGTTCCCGGTGCCAGCTCGAAGCCACTGCTGCCAGCGGAAATGGAGCCGAAGCCGCTGAGGATCTGGTTGATGAACGCGGTGATCATGAAAATTCCTCTGTTCGATGCGATGGACGTCTGTCCTGGACAACCCGGTCGAGATTACCGGCATCTGTAGCGTCGAAGCTGTGAGGAGCCAGGGAATTCTCGTCTGTCTTGCTGTGTCCGCCTGCGTACTGGCGGGCTGTTCGTCGGACTCGTCGGTGTCGGAAGCGCCTGCTGGGTCGTCGGAGGACGCGTCCGTTCCGCTGAATTACGTCGCGCTGGGTGACTCGGCCGCATCGGGCCCGCGGATCCCCGATCAGGTCGGCGCACCGGGATGCCAGCAGTCCGATTCCAACTACCCACACGTACTCGCCGAGGACTTGGCAGTCGGCTCGTTCGTCGACGTCACCTGCTCGGGTGCGGTCACCGAGAACATCGTCTCCACTGCGCAGGGAACATCCAGCGGCGAGGTGCCCGTGCAACTCGATGCGCTGACCCCCGAGACCGATCTGGTGACCGTCACGATCGGCGGCAACGACATCGGGCTGGTCTCGACGGCAGTGCAGTGCCTGACGTTCGCGGACACCTCGGCCACCAACGTCTGCAGGGACCGGCTCACCGCAGGGGGCGTCGACTCCGTGGCCGCGGCCGTCGAGGACGCTGCACCGAGCTGGGGAGCGATGCTCGACGCGGTGGCCGAACGTGCGCCCGACGCGCGGATTCTGGTGGTCGGTTACGGCACCTATCTGCCCGACGGTGGCTGCTTCCCCACGCAACCGATGCTGCCGGAGGACGCCGACTACATCCAGGGCAGCATCACCGCCATGAACGAGGCACTGAAGCAGCAGGCGGACGAGCACGGTGCAGAGTTCGTCGACACCGAGGCGCTGAGTGTAGGCCACGACGTGTGCGTGGCTGCCGATCAGCGGTACTTCGAGGGGGTCGTCCCGCAGAATCCTGCCGCACCCCTGCATCCGACGGCGGCGGGAATGGCGGCGATCGGTGCCGCGGTGGCCTCGGCAGTGCGTGCCGGATAAGGGAACCACGACACCGTAACTGGCTCTTCTCCTGCGGGCCGGTCGACGTGAAGTCTTGACCGCATGGTCTCGTATTCCGCAGTTCTCGGTGTGTTCGCAGTGGCTCTCGCGTTGGTGCTGACTCCGGGACCCAACATGATCTACCTTGTCTCGCGCAGCATTTCGCAGGGGCGACGAGCGGGAATGGTGTCGCTTTCCGGAGTCGCGATCGGCTTCCTGATCTATCTGACGGCCACCAATCTCGGCCTGGCCGCGGTGTTCACGGCCGTGCCCGCGCTGTACACGGCGGTCAAGCTCGCCGGCGCGGCCTACCTCGCCTGGTTGGCGGTGCAGGCCGTGCGGGGGACGGTGTCGGCATTCGAACCGACCGAGCTGCAACAGGATTCGAACCGCCGGCTGTTCACGATGGGCTTGGCGACCAACCTGCTGAACCCGAAGATCGCGATCATGTACATTTCGGTCATCCCGCAGTTCGTCGACCCTGCAGCGGGACACATTCTGCTGCATGGATTCACGCTCGGCGGGGTGCAGATCGCCGTGGCCGTAGCGGTCAACCTGGCGATCGTGGTGCTCGCCGGATCGATCGCGCAGTTCCTCGCCGTTCGCCCGACGTGGCTGCGGGTGCAGCGCTACGTCATGGGCACGGTGCTCGGGCTCCTCGCGGTGCGAGTGGCGACCGATGGGGGCAAACCGGTCCCGGCGTGAGCTCTGTACGCGCGCCAGCCGCCGAATTCGGTGATGTCGGTTCCCGACTCGGCGGCGTCGTGCGCACAGCAGAATCCGGTGACCCAGCGGCCGTCGGACAATTCGACCGGACCCAGACCCATCGGTGACGGGAGCCCGGCGAGGAAGGTTCCGAGCGCGGCAGCGGACATGCGATAGAGCTCTCCGGAGATGGGTGCGCCGTCGCCAGCCCGCCGTATCAGGCCGGGCTTGGGCGGGGTGGTGTGCAGATCCACCAGCCGGTAGTCCGCCGTGGTCGTCACCTCGCCGCTGAATCGCGCACCGCGATCGGTCAACTGGTGATGCACCGGAAAACCGCGCAGATGTGCGCCGACGGCCAGTACCTCGATGCCGTCGTCGATCAACGACGGTGACTCGATTCCGCTCAACTGTGCCGCCAGGTCGATTGCGATCTGATCCTCGAACGCAGGTACGACGACCATGACCCCGAACGGAGTGCCATCCGGCGTCGGGGCTCCGGGAACGGCCACCGCGGCCATGTCGAGCAGGTTGCAGAAGTTGGTGAACGTACCCAGCCGCCGGTTGATGCTCATCGGATCCGACTGCACCGCAGCAATAGTGGGATGCTCGGTGGTGGTGGGTAACAGCAGGCCGTCGAACTCGCTGAGGAGTGTGCGGGCTGCTGTCTTCGCTCGCGCAAGGGTGTCGAGATCGTCCACGTATCGATGCGCGGACGGCCCTGCGGCCGATCGAACGATCGCGGCCACCGTGGGATCGGCACCGGCAGGCGCGGTGTCGAGGAACTCTCCGACGGCCGAATAGCGCTGCGCCACAATCGCTCCGTCGTACAGCAGTGTTGCAGCGTCGAGCAGCGCCGAGATGTCGACCTCGGCGTGGGACATGCCCTTGTCGGCCAGGCCGGCGACCGTCTCCTCGAATGCCCGACGGTACGCCGGGCTGAGCGACGTCAGATCCTCACCTCGTGGGACGGCGACACGGGGCTGTGGGGATGCGGCCAGTCGGGCGTCGGCGGGCCAGGCCCGGCTGCGTGGATCGGTGGCGGTCGGGCCGGTCATGACTTTCATGGCCGCAGTGGCACTGTCGAGATCACGGGCGAGAACGGTGACGCAGTCGTAGTCGGCGCAGGCGGGAACGACACCGGTGTTCGGCACGATACCCAGTGAGGTCTTGATGCCCACGATGCCGTGGAAGGCTGCGGGTACTCGACCCGATCCTGCTGTGTCGGTTCCGATTCCGATGTCCGCGATGCCCAGTGCCACCGCGACGGCGGACCCGGAACTCGAGCCTCCCGAGACCAGCGTGGGATCCCAGGCACACCGCACCGCGCCGTAGGGGCTGCGAGTGCCGACCAAACCGGTGGCGAACTGGTCGAGGTTGGTCTTGCCCAGTATCAGTGCGCCCTGGCTGGTCAGTCGTTCGATGGCGACGGCGGATACCTCGGGGGTGTAGGCGAACTCGGGGCAGGCCGCGGTGGTGGGCAGCCCGGCCACGTCGATGTTGTCCTTGACCGCGACCAGTGAGCCCGCGAGCGGTAGATCGGCACCGGCCGCGAGTGCCTCCTCGAGGGCGACTGCCTCGGCCAGCACGTCGTTCTCGTCACGCAGGGTGATCCAGACCTCGGGCCGATCCACCTCGGCGATCCGCTTGTAGGCCTGCAGAACTCGCTCTCGTACCTCAGGCTGCATCGGTCTTGCCCTTCGTCGTATCGAATTCGCCTGCTGCCGACCACGCGTCGCGCTCGGCACCGAAGGCAACGGCTTGCGTCGCGCGGAACTCGGCGATGGAGTCCGCGTTGGTCTCGAGGAAGTTCTCGTGCTCGGCCAGCGAGAATTCACCGTCGGTGATGTCCACTCCGCCGCCGCGGCCTGCTGCCAGATCTGCGCGCAGATCCATCAGTTCCTCGGGTTCGACCGAGTACCAGGAGATTCGGTCGAAGAACCGGAGCAACCACGGGGTGCCCTCCTCGAAGGGGCCGTCACTGTAGGCGGCGCTGTGGTTCCACACCTGCGTGGTTCGACCCACGAACTGGTATCCGCCGGGACCCTCCATGCCGTAAATGCATAGATATGCCCCACCGATGCCGACGGCGTTCTCCGGCGTCCAGGTTCGCGCCGGGTTGTACTTGGTTGTCACCAGGCGGTGTCGGGGGTCGAGTGGTGTCGCCACCGGAGCGCCCAGATACACGTCACCGAGTCCGAGCACCATGTAGTCGGCGGCGAAGACGGTGTCGAACACGTCTGCCACCGAGTCGAGTCCGTTCATGCGTCGGATGAACTCGATGTTCCAGGGGCACCATGGAGCGTCGGCGCGCACACCGTGCATGTACCGCTGGATCGCCTCGCGGGTCGAGGGGTCGTCCCACGAGAGCGGGAGCCGAACCCGGCGGCTGGGCACCACGAGCTCCGAGGCCGCGGGAAGATCGTCCTCGACCTCGGACAGCAGACCCATCAACGAATCGATCGACAGCACATCGGGATTCACCTTCACCTGCAACGAGCGGATGCCCGGGGTCAGGTCCACCAACCCGCGCGGGGCGAGTGCCTCGACGCGCTGGTGCAGGGCGTGGACTCGCGCACGCAGGGCCAGGTCGAGTTTCATGTCGCCGTACTCGACGAGGACGTTGTCGTCTCCCGAGCGCCGGTAGGTGACGCACGTGTCGGCGTCGCGTCGAGCAAGAACGCCGTCGTCCCCGTCGCCGCCTGCGGAGAACACTGCAGGCAGAGATGCGCGCCGGGAAAGACCGAGTGATCCCAGTGGGGCGGTGGCCGCGGCTCGCACCGGAACGAAGCGGATGGTGTCCCCGGGGCGGAGCTGGCCGAGCTTCCACCGCTCGGCGGCGACAACGGTGACGGGGCAGACGAATCCGCCCAGACTCGGGCCGTCCGGTCCTAGCAGAATCGGGGTGTCGCCGGTGAAGTCCAGTGCGCCGACGCTGTAGGCGTTGTCGTGAATGTTGGACGGGTGCAGTCCGGCTTCGCCGCCGTCGGTCCTGGCCCACTGCGGCTTCGGCCCGATGAGCCGGACCCCGGTGCGATCGGAGTTGAAGTGCACCTCGTAGCGGGTGGCGTAGAGGGTGTCGATGTCCTCGCGGGTGAAGAACTCCGGCGCGCCGTGGGGGCCCTCGGTGACGGCGATGTCCCAGCTCGATGTCAGCACCGGCAGGTGTTCCATCGGTATCGGACCGAGGATCTGGGAGTTGTCCGAGCGTCCGGCCAGGCCGATGACGTCGCCCTCACCGAGGGTGCCGCCACGATGTCCGCCGAACTTACCGAGAGTGAACGTTGCTGCGCTGCCGAGATAGTCGTCGACGTCGAGGCTGCCCTGGATCAGAACGTAGACCCGTAGCCCGTGCCCGGTGGTGGTGCCGACATCGAGGGTGGCGCCGGCGGGAACCAGCACCGGCTTCCACTGCGCGGCCGATCGGCCGTCGATGCGCACCGGTACCGCTGCGCCGGTGACGCAGACGTAGGTGTCGGCGTCGAACGTCAATGCCGGCCCGGCCATGGTGGATTCGAGGCCCGGGGCACCCTCGGGGTTGCCGAGCGCGACGTTGCCGAGCCGGAACGACAGGTCGTCCATCGGCCCCGACGGCGGTACGCCCACCTTCCAGTACCCGATGCGACCCGGCCAGTCCTGCACGGTGGTGATCATGCCGGGTCGCTGGACGGTCATCTTGGTCGCGTTCATGCTCGACCGCCCGGCTCTCGCGTCACGATCATCCGCACCGCGGTGGGGTCGAATCCGTTGCAGGGGTTGTTGATCTGCGGGCAGTTGGACACCAGGACCAGCGTGTCGATCTCGGCACGCAAGGAAAGCTTCTTTCCGGGAGCCGACAGACCGTCGACGATGCCGAGCGTGCCGTCGGCGTCGACGGGGACGTTCATGAAGAAGTTGATGTTGGGCACCAGGTCCCGTTTGCCGAGTCCCCACTTGGATCCCTCGATGAGGAAGTTCTCGACGCACGCGTGCTGATGCTGGGTGTGGTGGCCGTAGCGCAGGGTGTTCGATTCCTTGGAGCACGCACCGCCGACGGTGTCGTGGTTGCCGACCTCGTCGTCGACGATCGTCATGATCGGAGTCGAATCATCGCTGCGCAGAACGGTTCCGGTGGTCAGGAACAAGTTCTGCTGTGCGGTGACGGTGGCGGGGGCGGAGTAACGGATCGAGTGATCGTGCGCGCCGTACATCAGGGTGTCGACGGCTTGATTGCCGTACAGATCGACGATCGTCAGTACGTCACCGGCTTCGACGACGGCGGACCACGGGCCGAATGCGGGGGCGATCTCGTCACGAACGATCGTGGTCTCGAGTGTTCCTGTGGTCATTGTGCTGCCTTCCATGCGTCCTCGGTGTTCTGCACTGCGCGCTGGTACTCGGGTTCGGTGTTGCCGAGAGCGAGCAGCTCTTCGGGTGCTCGCCACGCCAGCACGTCGAGGGCCGTTGTGGGGTACTCGGACCTCGGGTCGAGCGGGTGAGCGGTGTTGGCCAGCAACACGATCACCGGCAGATGGATCAGCAGATCCACCGACTTCCCCGCGCCCGCCGAGCCGGTGCCGACCAGAGCCCCGTCGGCGTCGACTCTCACGCCGTGAAAGAAGGACAGGGACGGTGCGACGTCGCGTGGTTCCAGTCCGTGCTTTGCTGCGGCCAGAGTGAACAGTTCGCGGCCTGCGGGAGCCGACGAATGTGGTCCGCTGACTCCGTATTTCGCGGTGTTGGTAGCAGCGGAGGTGGTGCCGCACAGGGCGTCGTGGTGGCCGGAGGTGTCGTCGACGATGGTCGCCAGAACGCGCCCCTGATCCGAGAGCAGAGGATGGCCGGCACTCAGATACGCCTGCCACGGCACCTTGACGGTGTCGGCGGTGTTGAGTCGCTCCCATGGGGCGTCGGCGCGGTAGAGCAGCAGGTTGGCGCAGGCATCACCGTCGACGTCGACGAGGCGTAGCCGGGTTCCGCGAGCGAGGACCTTGGTGGTGTAGCTGCCGCCGGGGACCGATTCTGCCCAGGTGAGCTCCGAGATGCCCTCCGGTGCAGTGGGTGCCGGTGCGACCGTCGCCTGGGAGCGTGCGTGTTCCTTGGCGGAGTGGGTGGTTGCAGTTGCCGTGGTCATGCTGGTTCAGGCTCCGATCGTGACGGGCTTGGGGTGGGCTTTGCCGCGGGGTAGGCAGGCGATACCTACGACGATCACGGCCAGGACGGTCAGGGGTGCGGCCCAGCGCAGCAGTGGGAATTCGCCGGTGGGGTCGAAGATCTCGGCTCGCGGCCACGACAGGTTGACCACCATCAGGCCGCCGTAGAGAACGGCGGCGATGTTGACCGGCAGGCCGAGACGGCCGAGGGTGAAGAGCTTCTGGCCGTCGGAGTCGTGCTGCACGCCGCCGTGCGGCCAGCCCTTGAGTCGCTGGATCAGCAGCGGGACGGTGACCATCATGTACGCGAGGTAGATCAGCACGATGCAGACGCTGGAGAGCGTGGTGAAGATCGCGGAGTTGCCGACGTTGACGGCCAGGATCGCCACGCAGGCCAGACCGATAAGGACCGAGGGTGCGATGGGGGTTCCGCTGCGCGAGTTGACCTTCGCGAGAGCCGTCGAGGCGGGCAGTCGTCCGTCGCGGGCCATGGAGAACATCAGCCGCGATGCCGCGGTCTGGATGGCGAGGGTGCAGATGAACACCGCGATGGCGACGTCGACCAGCAGGACCTTGCCCCACGGCGAGGTGAGGATCGAGTCGATGACGTACGGAAGCCCCTGCGTCGCGAGCTGGCCGTCGGTGAGGCTCGGTGCGGCCATCAGTGCGCCGACGATCATCAGGCCACCGCCCAGTGCCGATGCCGACAGTGCGAGCCGGATGGTGCGCGGCGCGACGCGTCGGGGATTGCGGGTTTCCTCGGCGAGTTCGCCTGCCGAGCCGAAGCCGACCATGACGTAGGCCGCCATCAGGCCCGAGACGATCCAGGCACCGATGTATCCGGGATCGGCTCCGGCACTTCCGGTATCGAAGACCACCTGTGGTCCGCGCTCGGCGTGGGTGAAGAACACCAGCACCAGCGCGATGACGCCGACGATCTCACAGGTGACGCCGATGCTGTTGATGCGCGACATCCAGTTCACGCCGATGCAGTTGATCGTGGTGGTGAGCACCAGCAGAATCGAGCCCAGCACAACGGCATTCGCGGCTCCGCTCGGCGAGGTGAGCGCGGTGTCCTCGCCGATCAGCTGGAACCCGCCCCAGATGCTGGGGAGGACGACCTGCAGTGCGATCGCGGCTGCGGAGGCGGTGACGATCTGCGCGATGATCATGAACCACCCGGCGAACCACCCGACCAGCTCACCGCCCATACGCCTGGACCAGTGGTAGATCGCGCCCGAGATGGGATAGCGGGCAGCGAGTTCGGCGAAGTTCAGGGCCACCATGAACTGCCCGAGAAACACGAGCGGCCAGGTGAGGAAGAAGGCCGGGCCACCGAAGCTGAAGCCGAGTCCGAAGAGCTGGAAGATGGTGGTGAGAATCGAGACGAACGAGAAGCCGGCGGCGAAGGACGCGTACTTGCCGAGGCTGCGGTGCAGCTGCTGGTCGTAGCCGAGGGAAGCCAGATCGGAATGGTCGGTGGTGGGCGAGGGTTCCGAACCCGAGCCCGGGGCCGGCAGTGTTGTCGAGCTCATGGAAGTCTCCTACGGGCGAGGTGGGTGGTGAGTGACCGCCCGCTGCATCGCCGAGGCGGGTTTCTGTCAGTTGATAGTTTTCGGCACTGCCGTTCCCTGGCGGTGTCCGTCGTGAAACAACCTCGTTTCGTCTATTTCGATCAGATGACAGAAATCTCACCGTCACGGAGACCTGACAAGATGCAGTCATGACCGGAGCAGGCAGGCCAAGGCTGAGCACGAAGAAGCGGCCGGGCGACACCGCTCGCGAGGAAATTCTCGACGCCTCGGCCGAGCTCTTCACCACTCGCGGATTCACCAACACCTCCACCCGCGTCATAGCCGACGCCGTCGGTTTGCGTCAGGCCTCGCTCTATCACCACTTCGCCACCAAGGACGACATACTCGACGCGCTGCTCAGCGGCACGGTCGATGCGCCGCTGGCCGTCGCGCTGCGCATCCGGGACTCCTCGGCCGACGCGGCGACCCAGATGTACGCACTGGCCTACTTCGACGCCGGACAGCTCGGCGCGTCCACCTGGAATCTCGGCGCGCTCTATCTACTGCCCGAACTGCGCAGCGAGCGCTTCGAGACCTTCCGCGACCATCGGTACACGCTGATGAGTCTGTATGCGGCCATTGCGTCGGACACGTTGGTCCAGCTCGATTCCGAGCGCAGGCCGGGTACCGAGGACCTGCCGTTTCGGCTGGTGGAGACCGTGGTGAACGCGCGGGCCGATCGGGAGAACGGCCGCCAGGACGCGACGGCGGACGCGGCCGGAATCGCCGAGGCCGCTCTGCGAGTACTCGGCTGGACCGGGGATGTCACCGCGTTGCATCGGACTGCGGAGGCCCTGCTCGGGACGGTCGTCGGAATAGTCTTCGAGTCTCGGTCCTTGCATTCGACATGACATCGATAGCAATAGTCGGAGCAGGTGCAGGTCTCGGAGCAGCAGTCGCGCGCAAGTTCGGCGCGCAGGGCTTCTCGGTCGGCCTCATCTCCCGCAATCAGGCCCGTGTCGACGCTCTCGCCGATCAGCTCGCTGCCGACGGTATCTCCGCCAAGGGCTTCGTCGCCGATGTGCGCGACCCGGCCTCGATCGCGTCGGCGTTGGAGCAGGTCACCGAAACACTCGGACCCATCGAGGTACTGCAGTACAGCCCGCTTCCGCAGAAGGACTTCATGCGACCCGTGCTCGAGACCACCCCGGCCGACATGGTCGGGCCGGTCGAGTTCTCCATCTACGGACCGATCGCCGCCGTCCACCAGGTGTTGCCGGGCATGCGGTTCCTCGGCGAGAACAAGGGCACGATTCTGTTCGTCAACGGCGGCTCCGCGGTCAAGCCCGGGCGTACGGTCACCGGTACGTCCATCGCGTTCGCAGGCCAGGCCGCCTACGCGCAGCTGCTCAACGAGGAGTCGGCCGCCGAGGGAATCCAGGTGTCGCAGTTGATCATCGGTGGCGCCATCGACGGTAGCGATCCGAGGAAGAGCCCCGAGGCGCTCGCCGAGCAGCTGTGGAGCCTGCACACCGAACGCGACAAATTCCGGGTTCAGGTCGCCACGGATTAGGGTTGCGTCCATGACGTCGCTGCCCGACTGGGCCCTGAGCCTCGACCTCGCACCCCACCCCGAGGGTGGTTGGTTCCGCGAGACTTGGCGCAGCGAGGTCACCATCCCGCAGGAGTTCCTGCCCGACGGTTACCCCGGCCCGCGCGCGGCGGGCACGGCAATCCTGTTCCTGCTCATGCCCGGTCAGCAGTCGGCGTGGCACACCGTCCGCGGCACCGAGATGTGGTTGTACCACCGGGGTAGTCCCGTGCAGCTGGAGCTCGGCGGTGCCGGGGCCGATCCGGGGGCGGTGACCTCGCTACTGGTCGGGCCCGATTCGCCGCAGCAGATCGTGCCGCCGTCGGTGTGGCAGCGGGCGCGTCCGATGGGTAACGAACCGAGTCTGGTCAGCTGCACCGTCACCCCCGGTTTCGATTTCGAGGACTTCCGGCTCGAAGGCCAACGTGGGTAGGAAACGGGCGTCGGCACCGGTCGGCTCCCTCCAGCCCGGAGTGTTCGAAATCGATTCGGGCACCTGTGAATTGGTTCGTGACGCGTTCTCCGACGACGGGTGGGTCGTCAACGTCAACGACGTCCCTAGTTCGCACATCGACATGAACGACCCCACCGTGCTCGAGTTCGAGTACATGCGCTGGATCTCGGGCCTCGTTCGTGCGCAATGGGATTCGAGCTTTCCGCTGCGGGCGCTGCACCTCGGGGGCGGGGCGTGCACCCTGGCGCGCTCGTTCACCGCGGAATATCCCGGGGCGCGTCAGGTGGTGGTGGAGCTCGACGGCAAGCTCTCGGAATTGGTACGCGAATGGTTCGACCTACCGCGGGCACCGTTGCTGCGCATCCGCGTCGGCGAAGCTCGGGCGGTCACCGAGACGCTGAACGAGAACAGTCGCGACCTCATCGTGCGAGATGTGTTCGCGGGAGCGGTCACTCCTGCCCCGCTGCTCACGGCCGAGTTCACCGAGCATGTTCGACGCGTCCTCTCCCCCGGCGGCATGTACGTGGTCAATTGCGGTGATCGACGCGATCTCTCGCTGGCGAAGCAGGAGGCGTCGACTCTTCGCAGTGTCTTTCCGCACCTCGCGATCGTCGCCGATCCGGCGATGCTCAAAGGCAGGCGCTACGGCAACATCATCATTGCGGGCAGCGACGTTCCGATCGGGGATTCGCCCTCGCTGGCTCGGGAGCTACTCGGCGGGGCAGTTCCGGCGCACGTGTGGCTGACCGAGGAGGTCACAACTTTCGCACGTGATGCGAAGGTGTTGCGGGACTAGGGTGCTGGGGCATTCCCGGCGAGGTCTTTCGCCAGTCGCTCGGCGGCCGAGATCAGCAGGGGCACGAACTGCTCGGCCGACTCCAGCGTGACCCGGGCAGTGGGCCCGGCGATCGACATCGCCGTCAGCGTCGGGGCACCGAGTACCGGTACGGCGAAGCAGCGCACGCCCACTTCCTGCTCACCGTCGTCGATGGCATAGCCGCGTTCGCGGATCACTGCGAGGTCCTCGAGCAACGCGTCGAGCGTGGTGATGGTGTTGACGGTGCGGGGAGCCATGCCGAGCCTGCCGACGATCGCGCGGACGGCATCGTCGTCCAACTGCGAGAGCAGCGCCTTGCCGACGCCGGTGGAATGCGGCAACACACGCTGACCCACCTCGTTGAACATCCGCATCGCGTGTTCGGACGGGACCTGCGCGACGTACACCGCCATGTCGTCCTCGAGAAACGCCATGTTCGACGTCTCGTGCGTGATCCGGACCAGTTCCGCCAGATACGGCTTGGCCCATCCGCCGATCAACTTCGAAGCGCTGTCGCCCAGACGAATGAGCTTGGTGCCCAGTGCGTATCGGCGGGACGGCAGCCGGCGGACGTAGCCGAGCGAGACGAGGGTTCCGATCAGACGGTGCACCGTCGGCATCGGCAGATCGGTACCCTCGGCCAGTTCGCTGATCCCGATGGATCCGCCCGAGGCAGCCATGATGTCGAGCAACTCGAACGCACGCTCCACGGACTGCACCCCGCCACCTGCCGCCACAGTCCCACCTCGCATGCTCGTAGCTTCTACCGATCTCGATAGAACACTACTGGTGATGCCGTGTCGCCACCGGCGGTGCAGCGGTGACCACCGAGGGCGAGGGTTTCTGGCCGATCGTGACAACGTTGAACGCGATGTTCAGCACGACGGCGACGATGCTCGCGGCGCTGATGCCGGAGTCGAGCACCACGTGGACCCAGTCCGGGAATGCCGCGTAGAAGCCCGGCACGGCGATGGGGATGACGCCGAAGCCGATGGCCACCGCCACGATGACGAGGTTCAGGTTGCCGTCGAACTCCACTTTGGACAGTGTCCGGATGCCGCTGGCCGCCACCGAGCCGAACAGCACGATGCCCGCACCGCCGAGTACCGGCAGCGGCACCGAGGCGACCACCAGTCCGAGGACGGGGAAGAGCCCGAGGAACAGCAGTACCGAGCCGCCGGCCGCGACGACGTAGCGACTCTTGATTCCGGTGACCGCCACCAGACCGACGTTCTGGGCGAACGCACTGGCCGGGAAGGTGCCGAACACGGGAGCGATGGTGGTGGCGACCATGTCCGCGCGCAGTCCGTCGCCGACGCGTCGAGCATCGACATCGGTACCGACGATCTCGCCGACGGCCAGGATGTCCGCGGTGGTCTCGGTCATGATGACGAGAATGACCACCACCATCGACAAGATCGCCGCGATCTGGAAGGTCGGGGCTCCGAACGCGAACGGTTCGGGGAGGCTGAAGATGGCACCGTCGCCCACGCCGGAGAAATCGGCCTTGCCGACGAGAACGGCGAACACCGTGCCGACGATGATGCCGATCAGGATCGACAGGCGCGAGAGCGTGCCCTGCACCAGCCTGCTCACCAGCAACACCACCACGAGGCTGAAGGCCGCGAGCCCGATGTTGGACATCGAGCCCCAGTCGGCGGCCTGCTGATCACCGCCCATCGCCCACCGAACCGCAACGGGCAGTAGCGATATACCGATGACGGTGATGATCGTGCCGGTCACCACCGGTGGGAAGAATCGCACGATCTTGCTGAAGAACGGGGTGATGAGGATGCCGATGGCACCGGCCGCGATGATGGCACCGAACACCGAGTTCAAGCCACCCGGCCCGCTCGCGATGGCCACCATCGTCGACACCGAGGCGAACGAAATTCCCTGCACCAGCGGCAACTTCGCCCCGAAGTACGGCACTCCGAGGGTTTGCAGCAAGGTGGCCGCTCCACTGACGAACAACGCGGCCGAGACCAGCAGCGCGATCTCGGTTCCGGTCAATCCCGCTGCGCCGCCAACGATCAGGGGCGGTGCGATGACTCCGCCGTACATCGTCAGGATGTGCTGCAATCCATAGACGTACGACCTGCCGATCGACAATCGCTCGTCCTCGGGACGGGCGGGGTCATGCGGCGCACGGTTGTTGTTCGGCTTGCGCTTCGTCAGCTTCATGTCGGCTCGCTCCTAGCAGAATCCGGGCACGGTATCCCAGGCGCGGCCCGCGTCCGGGGCATCGTCGCGCTGCACCGTGGCCTCGATCAGGCCGTAGGGACGATCCGCGACGTAGAAGACCTCACCGGGGTTATCGAGTCCGAACGGCTCGAGATCGACGAGGAAGTGATGGATGTTGGGCATGGAGAACTTGATCTCACCGATCTCCGGGTGGGCTTCGAGAACCTGCTTACCCATCTGGAACAGGCTCTGCTGCAACGCAAGAGAGTGAGTGGACGCGAAGGCGTCGAGCATGATGGAACGGACGTCGTCGAAGGTCTTGTCGAAGTCCAGCTCGGTGGTGAGGTACCGCCAGCGGGCGCTGACCGACGTGGCCAGGATGCGGTCCGTGGTCTCCTTCAGTGTGGTGTACCGGTCCTTCGGGTAGCCCCAGAATTCCGACGCCGTCGAATTGAGCACCACGAGGTCGCTGATGCCCGAGACGATGGAGATGTCGTCTCCGTCGATCGTGACGATCGTGTTCCGCTTCTCGTCGCCGGCCTTGACGAACGAGTGGTCGTAGCCTTCCTGGCCGGGTCGTTCCGCAGGCTCCACTCCTGCACTTCCGTTCGGGATCCGCGACCAGGAGTACTGCTCGATTTCCCAGCGGCCACCGGTGATCCAGTCGAAGTTGCCGGTGAAGTGCTTTCCGAGCCGGAGCGCGAAGTTCTCGATCGCGCCGATGCCGTCCCGCGCGAAGGCGTACACGGTGTTCTTCTGGGTGTCGGTCGCGACGACGTGGGCGTTGTCACCCTCGGTGTGGACGGCCTCGAGGTCGCCGCGCAGCTGCGAGGTGACGCTGACGTCGGTGATGCGGTGGCGAGGAGTCTCGCGGTCGATGCGGACGAGTCTGCATTCGGCTTTGCCGTACTGGTTTGTTCCGAGCACGATGGTCATGGGTTCTAGCTCCCTCGATAGGTGGTGAAAGCGAACGGGCTCAACAGAAGTGGGATGTGGTAGTGCTGGTCTGGTGCAGTGATCTCGAAGGCGACGACGACCTCCGGGTGGAAGCATTCGGTGTGTTGGGACGCGAAGTACGCACCGGTTGCGAAGGTGAGGCGGTAGATGCCCGGTTCGAGTTCGGTGGGACCGAGCGACGAGACCCGGCCCTGCTCATCGGTGATTGCGTCGGCGACCGGGGTGCCGTGGTGATCGGCAAGCACGATCGAGACACCCTGTGCGGGAACGCCTCTTGCCGCATCGAGCACGTGAGCGGTCACCTGACTTTTCGCGTCAGGCATTGCCGAGACTTCCTGTCGCACGAAACTCGGCGATCTCCCGCAGCTCGTGTTCGACGACGGCGGCCTCGGTCTCGGGGTCGTTGCCGAGCCTGCTGTGCAGAGCATCGAGAACTGCGTGAGCATCCCGGCCGGCGGCCCTGATCAGAAACACCTGGCCGAACCGCCTCTCGTAGGCCACGTTTCCCGCTCTCAGGCGTTGTTCGACGCTGGCGTCGGAGATGTCGACGCCGGATTGCTCGGTACTCGCGTGCCGAGCGCTGGCATCGTCTCCGTCGGGTCTCTCGCCGATGCGCGGGTGCACGGCGAGTGCACGGTGCACTTCCTCGGCTGTCAGTGGTGCCGCAGCGCGATGGATGGCGTGGCGCAGGGCCTGCACGTCGGTGAACGGCCGGGCGCTCAGAACTTCCCGAACCCAGCGAGGCACGTCGAGGCACAGCGAGAGTGTGCGTGCCGCGTCGGCCTCGGAGGCCGTGTTCAAGTCGACGACTGTATCCGATTCCGCAATACGAAATGTTGATTCCACCAAGTGAGCGTGACACCGATCACATGCAGTGTCAAGGGTCGATCTCGAGGCATCCATGTCGATCCGTTCGGCGTTGCTGCACTGCGCTATTGGGCACTTCGGTCGCGCGGTCCGTGCACTCGGGTCTTGACAGATCCACGTGGCGCACGCCACACTCGGTTCATCAAACGGAATACATATTCCACAATACGGACTTTGAGTCCGACCCTTCGAGCCCGAGAGGAACGACTTCATGACGGAGCTCTTCTGCAACGGTGGTGCGATGCGTGGCGGCAGCCTGCACCACAACGTCTCGTCCCACCCGTTCGTGGGGACAGTGCGCACCACCCCGAACTACCGCTTCTTCTCGGTGCGTGACGAGTTCCCGGCACTGTTGCTCGACCACACTGCCGGCGCGGCCATCGAAGGCGAGCTGTACGACATTCCGCTCGACGACATCCGGACGGCGTTCCTGCCGGACGAACCGCCGGAGCTCGAGCTCACCGTGGTGGCGCTCGAGGATGGGCGCTCGGTCCTGGGCGTCGGCCTGCGGCCAGGGGTGCTCGATGCGCAACCGGACGAGCTGACCGACATCACCTACGCAGGCAGCTGGCGTAGATACCGCGGACTGCCGCAACCTCAGAACTGAAAGGCACTGTGCATGAATATCTTTGCTGATTCTCGACTCCGATACACCGTCAACTGTTCCATCCTCTTCACCGACGTGCCTCTGCTCGATCGACCGCAGCGCGCGCGAGATGCCGGATTCGACGCCGTCGAATTCTGGTGGCCGTTCGGGGGCCCGGTGCCCTCGGACGCCGATGTCACCGCATTCGTGTCCGCCATTCGCGATGCCGGGGTACAGCTGACCGGGCTGAACTTCGCGGCCGGCGACATGCCTGCAGGCGATCGTGGGATTCTGTCCGATCCAGCGCAGAAGCAGGCCTTCCGAGACAACATCGCCGCCACCGTCGGCATCGGCGAACAACTCGGCACCACAGCGTTCAACGCCCTCTACGGAAATCGCATCGACGGCGTCGATCCGCTCGACCAGGACGAGGTCGCGATCGAGAACTTGGCCGCCGCCGGGAAGGCCGCAGCCAGCATCGGCGCCGTCGTGCTGGTGGAACCCGTCAGCGGCGCGCCCGCCTACCCGATCAAGTCCGCTGCCGGTGCCGTCGCCACCATCCGCCGCGTCGCACGTGAGCAGAACGTACACAACCTGCGTCTGCTTGCCGACCTGTACCACCTCGCCGTCAACGGAGACGACGTGCCCGCGGCGCTCGATGCCCACCACGATCTGATCGGGCACGTGCAGATCGCCGACTCACCGGGCCGCGGAGAACCGGGCACCGGCTCACTCGACCTCGGCGGACAACTCGCCGGCCTCGCCGCACGGGGTTACGACGGTTACGTCGGACTCGAATACAAAGCCACCCAGCCGGACCCGTTCGCGTGGCTCGAACTGGCCACCACTACCAAGTAGGGATTTCTCATGAGCACCATTGCATTCATCGGCCTCGGAATCATGGGCAGTCCCATGTCCGTTCATCTCGCCAAGGCGGGCCATCAGGTGGTCGGCTACAACCTGACCCCAGATCGCACAGGTCCTTTGGTCGAGGCAGGCGGCACCGCAGCCGATTCCATCGCCAAGGCCGTTCACGACGCCGACGTCATCGCGATCATGGTCCCCGATTCTCCGGATGTGCAGGAGGTTCTCGCCGGTGAGGGCGGGGTGTTCGACAATGCTCGACGCGACGCGCTGATCATCGACTTCTCCAGCATCCGTCCCGACGTCACCGCCACGTTGGCTGCCGACGCAATCTCGCGCGGCTTCCGTATCCTCGATGCCCCGGTCTCCGGCGGGCAGGCCGGTGCCGAGAACGCGACGCTGTCGATCATGGTCGGTGGCAGCGCGGACGACTTCGCCGCGGCCAAGCCGATTCTCGACGTCGTGGGCAAGACCGTCGCGCACGTGGGTCCCAGTGGCTCCGGGCAGACGGTCAAGGCAGCCAACCAGCTGATCGTGGCCGGCAACATCCAGGTGCTGGCCGAGGCGATCGCGTTCCTCGAGGCCTACGGCGTCGATCTGGCAGCGTCGGTCGAGGTTCTCGGCGGCGGCCTCGCCGGTTCGGCCGTGCTCAACCAGAAGGCGCAGAAGATGCTGGACCGCTCGTTCGAGCCCGGCTTCCGTATCGACCTGCACCACAAGGATCTCGGCATCGTCACCTCCGCTGCACGTGAAGCGGGCGTCGTGATCCCCATGGGCGCCGTGCTGGCGCAGCTGATGGCCTCGGCCCGTGCCAACGGCGATGGCGGTCTCGACCATTCGGCGCTGTACCGCGGTGTCGCTCGGCTCTCGGGCTCCCCGATCTCGAGCAAGGACAACTGACATGGCCAAGATGCGCGCGGCCGATGCCGCAGTGAAGATCCTCGAACTCGAAGGTGCAACAACTGCATTCGGTCTGCCCGGTGCCGCGATCAATCCGTTCTACGCCGCAATGCGCAACCACGGGGGCATCCGCCACGTGCTGGCCCGCCACGTCGAAGGTGCCTCGCACATGGCCGAGGGATTCACGCGGGCTGCTCCGGGCAACATCGGCATCTGTATCGGAACCTCCGGCCCGGCCGGCACCGACATGATCACCGGGCTGTATTCGGCCATGGCCGACTCGATTCCGATCCTCGCCATCACCGGCCAGGCCCCCGTCGCGCGGCTGCACAAGGAAGACTTCCAGGCCGTCGACATCGCGTCGATCGCCGCACCGGTGACCAAGATGGCGATGACCGTGCTCGAACCGGCCCAGGTTCCCGGTGCGTTCGCGCAGGCGTTCCACCTGATGCGCTCCGGACGTCCCGGCCCGGTGCTGATCGATCTGCCCATCGACGTGCAGCTGGCCGAGATCGACTTCGATCCCGACACCTACCAGTCGCTGCCCGTGCACAAGCCCGTTGCCTCGCGCGCTCAGGCCGAGAAGGCCATCGACATGCTCCTGGCTGCCGAGCGCCCGTTGATCGTGGCCGGCGGCGGAATCATCAACGCCGACGCCTCCGACCTGCTCGTCCAGCTCGCCGAGATCCTCGACGTTCCGGTCATCCCGACCCTGATGGGCTGGGGCACCATACCCGACGATCACCGTCTCGCCGCTGGCATGGTCGGCTTGCAGACCGCGCACCGCTACGGCAACGCGACGATGTTGGCCTCGGACTTCGTTCTCGGCATCGGAAACCGTTGGGCCAATCGGCATACCGGCGGGCTGGAGACCTACCGCAAGGGACGCAAGTTCGTCCACGTCGACATCGAGCCGACCCAGATCGGACGTGTCTTCGCACCCGACTACGGCATCATCTCCGACGCCAAGGCGGCCCTCGAGCAGTTCGTCGCCGTCGCCGAGGAGCGCCGGGCGGCAGGCACGCTGCGTGATCTGTCGGGCTGGGTGGAGGACTGCGCGACGCGCAAGCGCACGATGCATCGGCGCACGCACTTCGACAACGTGCCGATCAAGCCGCAGCGCGTCTACGAGGAGATGAACAAGGTCTTCGACCGCGACACCCGCTACATCAGCACCATCGGACTTTCGCAGATCGCGGGCGGGCAGTTCCTGCACGTCTACTCTCCCCGCAACTGGATCAACTGCGGTCAGGCCGGCCCGCTGGGCTGGACCATTCCCGCGGCACTGGGAGCGGTGGCTGCCGATCCGTCGGCGAATGTCGTTGCACTGTCCGGTGATTACGATTTCCAATTCATGATCGAGGAGTTGGCCGTCGGTGCGCAGTTCAATCTGCCGTACGTGCATGTGGTGGTGAACAACTCGTACCTCGGGCTGATTCGGCAGGCGCAGCGCGCCTTCGACATGGATTTCTGTGTGCAGCTGGGATTCGACAACATCAACCATCAGGAGACCTTGGACGCTCAGCCCGGTATCCCCAAGGGCTACGGCGTCGACCATGTGCAGGTGGCAGAAGGGCTGGGCTGCAAAGCGCTTCGAGTCACCGAGCCCGACCTCATCGGCGAGACGTTGGTGCGGGCCAGGACGTTGGCGTCCGAGCACAAGGTTCCCGTCGTCGTGGAGATCATCCTCGAGCGGGTCACCAACATCTCGATGGGCACCGAAATCGACAACGTCGGCGAGTTCGAGGAGCTGGCCAATACGTCGGCCGACGCCCCCACTGCGCTGCTCCTGCTGGACTAGAGATGACGCGGATTCTGCTCGCTCCCGACAAGTTCAAGGGTTCGCTGTCGGCAGCGGAGGTCGCGCAGGCGCTGGCCGAGGGAATGCTCTCGGTCGACTCGTCGCTCGAGACGGTATGCCTACCCGTCGCCGATGGCGGTGACGGCACCGTCGATGCTGCCGTCACCGCCGGGTGGGATCGAGTGGCAGTGACCTGCTCGGGACCGACCGGTGAGCCGGTCGATACGTCGTATGCCCGTCGTGGTGATACGGCGGTCGTCGAGTTGGCCTCGGCGGTAGGGCTCGAGCTGCTGCCGAATGGACAGCCGGCTGCGCTGGGGGCCAGTACGTTCGGTCTCGGTACCGTCATCGGGCACGCTCTGGAGGCAGGTGCGCGGCGTCTCGTCGTCGGACTCGGGGGCAGCGCATCCACCGACGGCGGCGCAGGAATGCTCAGCGCGCTGGGTGCCCGCATCCTCGATGCCGAAGGCAACGACGTCGCGCTCGGCGGCGGTCCGCTGCGGGGTGCAGTCCAACTCGACCTGAGCGGCCTGTTGCAGTCGGCCCGGAATGCGGTGTTCGAGCTGGCCTGCGACGTCGACAATCCGTTGCTCGGTGTCACCGGAGCCGCGGCTGTCTACGGCCCACAGAAGGGTGCAGGACCGCAGGAGTTGCTGTATCTGGAACATGGGATGCGGCAGTGGGCGCATCTGGTACGCAACGCAATCGGCCGCGACTTGAGCGGTCTCGCCGGCACCGGGGCGGCCGGCGGATCCGCCTTCGGTGCCATGGCTGTACTCGGTGCTGCGGCCAAGCCGGGGATCGACACCGTGCTCGAGCTGATCGACTTCGGCAGCGCTCTGGCGTCGGCCGACCTTGTCGTCACCGGTGAGGGTTCGCTGGACGAGCAGAGCCTGCACGGCAAGGCACCGATCGGAGTCGCCCATGCAGCATGCGCGGCGGGGGTCCCGGTGATCACCGTGGCGGGACGCAGCATCGTCGGCTTGGATCGATTGCGCCCCTACGGAATCACCGCCTCCTATTCGCTGACCGACCTGGAGCCGGACCCGCAGATCTCCATGCGTGACGCGGCTCGGTTGTTGCACGAGGTAGGTCGAACGTTGGCCACCACACACATTTTGGAAGGAACTTCATGACCGGAACCGATTTCACCACGCTGACCGACCTTGCCTCTCGGGCGCTCGGCGGCAGCGTCTCCGCAGCGAACGACGAGCTGTTCGCCCAGCGCGAGAACCTGATCAAGCCGGACGCTCCGCTGTTCGATCCCGCGGACTTCGGACACAAGGGAAAGGTATACGACGGCTGGGAGACTCGGCGTCGCCGTGACGAGGGTGGCCACGACTGGGCGATCGTGCGGTTGGGTTCCCCTGGCATCGTGCACGGCGTCGTGGTCGACACCGCTCACTTCACTGGCAACTACCCGCCGTTCGTCTCCGTCGAGGCTGCGTCGATCGAGGGCTACCCGTCCATCGAGGACGTGCAGAATGCGGAATGGCACAGCATCGTCGACAAGTCCCCCGCAGCCGGTGACACTGCGAACATGTATGCGGTGGACGATCGGCACCGGTGGACGCATGTGCGTCTGTCGATCTACCCCGACGGCGGCGTTGCCCGGTTCCGTGTGCACGGCCAGGTGGTTCAGGATCCGCGGTTCCTCGCCGGCACCGTCGATCTGCTGGCCGCCGAGAACGGAGCTCGGCTGATCGACTGCTCCGACGCGTTCTACTCCTCCCCGGCCAACATCATCCTGCCCGGGCGGGCTCGCAACATGGGCGAGGGTTGGGAAAACTCGCGACGACGCCACGGCGGCAACGACTTCGCGGTCTTCGCCCTCGCTTCACCCGGTGCTCCGCGACACGTGGAGGTCGACACCAGCTACTACGTCGGAAACGCGCCGGGGTGGATTCGACTCAGCGCCATCGATTCTCGTCGCCGACACATCACGGACCCGACCGCATGGAGCGAGATTCTGCCCCGTACCGCCGTTCAGCCGGACACGCGTCATCGCTTCCTGCTGAACGAGGCCGATGCGTACACGCACCTGCGACTGGACGTGTACCCCGACGGCGGACTGTCCCGATTGAGATTGTTCGGTGAACTCGACGCCGAGGCTCTCGATGCGGCTGATGTTGCATGGAAGTCGTCCGAGCTTCAGAGTGCCTCCAGTGCAATCTGATTCGATCGATCTGGTCGTTCGCGCTTCGCGGGCGGTGATCGGCGGACGGGAGGTCGCCGCTTCGGTCTCGGTGGTGGACGGCCGGATCGTGGCGATCGACTCCTATGATGCTGGTGGTGCGGTGCTCGCCGGCACCGTGGTCGAGCTCGGCTCGGACGAGGTGTTGCTGCCGGGTTTGGTGGACACGCATGTTCACGTCAACGAGCCGGGGCGCACCGAGTGGGAAGGGTTCGCCAGCGCCACCCGGGCTGCCGCGGCTGGTGGCATCACCACCATCGTCGACATGCCGCTCAACAGCATCCCGCCGACGGTGGACGTTGCGGCGTTGGAGATCAAGCGGCGGGTGGCAGCGGATCAGTCGGTCGTGAACGTCGGGTTCTGGGGCGGTGCCGTGCCGGGGAACGTCGATCAGCTGCGGCCACTGCACGATGCGGGTGTTTTCGGCTTCAAGTGCTTCCTGCTGGCGTCGGGCGTGGACGAGTTTCCGCCGCTGACGATTCCGGAGCTCGAGAAGGCTCTGATCGAGATCGCATCGTTCGACGGGCTGATGATCGTCCACGCGGAGAACGCCGAGGTCATCGCCGAGGCACCGTCGGCGTCGGGCCGCGAGTACTGCGGGTTTCTCGAATCGCGACCACGCGCGGCCGAGAACCGGGCCATCGAGCAGGTGATCGAGCTGTCTCGGCGGACGGGGTGTCGGGTGCACATTCTGCATCTGTCGAGCGCCGATGCGTTGCCGATGATTGCGGCGGCCAAGCGCGACGGTGTGCGGGTGACCGTCGAAACCTGTCCGCACTACCTGTGTTTCGACGCCGAGGCCGTGCCGGCTGGCGCGACACAGTTCAAGTGCTGCCCGCCGATCCGCGAGGCCGGCAACCGCGAGTTGTTGTGGCAGGGTTTGTCCGACGGCACCATCGACACGATTGTCACCGACCACTCCCCCTGTACTCCCGATCTGAAGAGGTTCGACACCGGAGACTTCGGTGATGCCTGGGGTGGGATTGCGTCGCTGCAGGTGTCACTTGCAGCGGTGTGGACTGAGGCGCGTTCTCGCGGCTTCGCACTGACCGACATCGTGCGGTGGATGGCCACCAACACCGCCGACCAGGTGGGTATGGCAGATCGTGGACGCATCGAGATCGGTTGTGCTGCAGATCTCGTGGTCTTCGCTCCGGATGAGAAGTTCACCGTCGACGTCGCGCAGCTGTACCACCGTAACCCGGTGACTGCGTACGACCGGGTGGGCTTGTCGGGTGTGGTGCGACGGTCATGGATCGCGGGCTCGGAGTCGTCGACCGGACAGTTGTTGCGGCTTCAGCGCTGACCTTCTAGAACGGTGGCTCTGCGGAGTCTTCGGCTATGGGTTTTGTTTCGGGGTCGTGGTTGTCGGGTGGGTTGGGGTAGGCGATGTGGCCGGATCGTTTCGGTGTGGTGGGGATGTGTGGTCTGAGGTCGTTGCCGAGGATGGGTACGGATGTTGCGTTGGTGGGCAGGGTGATTCGTGTGGTTTTCGAGGTGGATCTCCAGAGGATGGCTCCGCCGGGGAGCATGGTGGCGGTCCAGTAGCCGGCGGTTTTGACGGTGTGGTGATAGTCGCAGAGGCATTGGAGGTTGTTGACGGTGGTCCAGCCGCCGCCGCGTGGGTTGGCGTGGTCGAAGGGGACGATGTGGTCGAGTTGGCAGCGTGCGGCGGGTCGGTGGCAGCCGGGGAATCGGCAGTGTTTGTCGCGCAGTCGGACGGCTGCTGTGGTGAGGGTGTCGGGTCGGTAGATCAGGGCGCGGTCGGTGAGTGGGTCGCGGGGGATGGATGTGCCGAGGGTGGGGTCGGCGGCGATGGCGGCTTCGAGCGCTGCGGCGAGGGACGCGTTTCCGAGGTAGATGCCTGAGGACGTGCGGTTTGCGGGTGTGTGGCCTGCAGTGGGGGTCGTTGGGTTGTCCAGCCGGATTGCCGAGCGTAGGTCGAGTGCTCTCATGTTGTGGGCGGGGTGTCTGATGTCGTCCAGGTCGAGGGCAGAGCTGTGCCGTGTGCCCCGGGCGAGGGGTGTGTGGGTGCAGAACAGGGCTGCGGCGGAGGTCAGTGATCCGAGGCGACGCTGGCGTGGGTTGTCGCTGGCGGCAGCGGCAGCGACAGCGTCAGTCGGTCCTGTTCCTGGTTCCGGGCCTCGGGCTGATGTCGTCCCGGATGTCGTGGAGTCGGATGGTGTTGTGGAAGAGCGTGATTCCGAACAGTTCGGTGTGATAGCAGGCATCGGCGGTGTCTGTTCCGCAGGTGGTGGTGATGCTGACGCTGACGCCGGTGCAGGCGAAGCCGCGACTTCAGGGCCGGTGGCCGACGTTGCTTGAGCTGGAAGGGCGGTCGCAGGTACGGGTGCGGATTCGTCGTTCTCCTCGGCATCGCCGGTCTCGCCGGTCTCCCCGGTCTCGTCGACCTCATCTGCCGGTGCTGCGGGCGTCGGTGCTGGTGTCGAGGTATTTCCCGGTGCAGGTGCAGGTGCAGGTGCAGGTGCAGGTGCAGGTGCAGGTGAACTGGCCGGGGTCGGTTCGGTCGAGGAATCTGTCGCAGGCCTCGAGTCCGCGCCCGACCCAGTTCCCGCATCCGCATCCGCATCCGCATCCGCAGCCGAGTCTGCAGCGAAGCCCAAGCCCGCGTCTGTCTCCGTCGCTGTTCCCGTCTCGGGTTCTGTTGCAGCCGATGTCTTCTCGCTGTCCGGGCGTCGTTCCCATTGTCCGGTCTCCGGGTTCTGCACTGCGAGTCCGAGTTTCTCGGCCAGGGTCACTGCTTCGGTGAGCAGGATCTGCCACTGACTGTTGCGTGCCAACTCTCGCGCGAGGTCGGGGTCGATGGAACCGTGCCCGGCCAGATAGGCGGGGTTGGCGAGTAGTCCGATGAGGGTGGCGATGTCGACGGTGATCATCGTGAGCGGCACCCGTCGATCCGGCAACGCTGTGTCTTTCTTCGGGCAGTCGGTGCGTTGGCACAGGCATGCCAGTCGGGGTTCGCCGTGCATGCGGGCCATGAATGCATCGCACAGGCGTTCTTTCTTCCCGCGCGGATCTTTCGGGCAGAGAGTATCGGCCATCTCCTCGAGGAGCTGCCACGCGGCGGCGGCTTCGGGGGCGGTCAGCTCGGCTCGGATGCGGGCGAGTTCGCCGGCGGGACTGTAGGTGACGGTGCGGAATTTCTTCGCGAACTCCCGCAACGCGGCGGCTTCCTCGGGTGCGACGCGCAGCAGGATGTCCCAGATCGCCTGTTCGAGCGGGCCCGGGGACGATCTCCGCGCCGCCTCGACGACCTCGGCTTCGACGCGGGTGACGATGTCGTCGGAGAGGTTGTCGAGGATCCGGCATACCGTCCGCACGCGGGGAAGGTCGATCTCACCGGTCTCGAACGCTGCCCGCAGCAGCGGCATCCGGGTGTGCAGGGCAACACCGACCGAGACATACGCTTCGGCGACGGTCGCCGAGCAGCCCAACGCCACGGACATTTCGGTGCGCCCGTACCGGCTGTAATGCTTGTGTTTGGTGTCGCGGGTGATCCAGTCGCAGTGCACGCGGTAGCAGGCGGTGATCTTGCGGGCGGCCTGTCGATTCTCTTCACGCGCGGCAGTGGTCAACGCCTCCAGCGACACGGTCGGTATTGCACCCATTTTTTTCACCCCCCGGTGAGCCGAAACAAGAACGCCTGTTCGAACAAGATGAAGACTATCTCGACCCACCGACAAGAACTCGTGGACGGAATCGAGGGCGGCGTGAATCCGTCTGCGCTGCGACTATCGATTGCCCGAAGTCTTGGTTCAATTCGCGGTCGCGCGGTACCCGAAGAGCCTGTCCCACCGTTCATCAGTCGAGAACATCGGGAGAGTGGCAGCCATGATCGCGCCGCTGGCTGCGGGGAGATAACTCCCTCCGATGAGTGACGCCACGGATCCGAGCGTGAAGAAGACGAGCGCCATGCGAGGAAGCAGCCACGTGGGCTTGCGGGCTGCGCGGAAGACTCCGTACACAACGGCCGCAACCGCACAGATGAGAATTGCCGCGTGCGCGAGTCCCCGGCCGAAATTGGACAGGTCGAGTACCTGGGTCGTGGCGACTGCAGCCATGGTGCCGAGAAGGGCAACGCTCAACAGGTTCAGTCGTCGATACCGAGGTAGGTCGCGAATCAACTGAATCCCTTCACGGCAGAGAGGTGGACATCCCGTACCCAGGGTAGTTACGCGTACTTCGCATCCCCCGCCGCCCCGTCGTGGTGGATCGGACCCGCTGTATGTGTCAGTGGCAGAGCGCTACCCCCGCGTCGCACTGCGACGAATTCCGCAGCGATGGCCAGCGCGGTCTCCTCGGGAGTTCTTGCTCCCAAGTCCAAGCCGATCGGCGACTTCAAGCGTGCGAGCTCCTGCTCGGTCAACCCGACGTCACGCAACCGGACGGCGCGATCGTCGTGAGTCCTGCGTGATCCCATCGCCCCGACGAATGCGACGGGCAGTCGTAGGGCCACCTCGAGCAGCGGCACATCGAATTTGGCGTCGTGCGTCAGGACGCAAATCACCGTGCGGGCATCGACGGCCGTCCGCGCCAGGTAGCTGTGCGGCCATTCGGTGACCACCTCGTCGGCGTCGGGAAACCGTGCAGCAGTGGCGAATACCGGTCTCGCGTCACAGACCGTCACGTGATACCCGAGGAACTTACCCACGCGGGCGAGTGCGCCGGCGTAGTCGATTGCCCCGAAGATCAGCAGCCGCGGGGCCGTGGCGTAGGACTGCACGAACACGTCGAGATCAGGCCGGCACCGCACCGACCGGATACCGGTACCGCCGGAGTCCAGCATCGCCAGCGCCTCACCGACGACCACGGCGTCGACGTCGGAGAACCCGGTGCTGCCGATAGTGGCCGAGGAGGACACTGCAAGCGATTCCCCTGACCCGGAGAGCATCGTCACCGTGGCCACCGCCGAGTCCGACGCGATGGCCGCGAGCACGGCACGCGGAGGTCCGAGGCGGACGAACACCTCGATCACTCCCCCGCAGGTCAGACCGACAGCGAAAGCGTCGACGTCGCTGTAGCCGAACGATTCTCGCTTGGACTCACCGGTCTCGAGAACCTCGCGGCACAGCTCGTACACGGCGCCTTCGACGCAGCCACCGGAGACGCTGCCCACTGCTTCACCGTCGGCGCAGACCGCCATCGCGGCACCCGGAAGCCTTGGGGCACTTCCGGATACCGCAATGACAGTCGCTACCGCATAGGGAATGCCAGCGCGGTCCCAGGCGGACAGACGATCGACGATCTCTTTCACGTTACGAGATTCCCAACGCTTCTTCGATCGGGTGCAGGGCGAAGTAGACCAAGAATATACCCGACATCAGGTACAGCAGCCAATGCGTCTGGCGTGCTTTGCCTTTGGCCAGACGAACGAGGGTGTACGAGATGACACCGGCCGCAACACCGACGGTGATGGAGTAGGTGAAGGGCATCAGCACGATGGTCAGGAAGGCGGGGATCGCGATTTCGGTGTTCTCCCAGTCGATCTTGCGTACGTGCGTCATCATCAGCGCGCCCACCAGAACCAGGGCCGGCGCAGCTGCACCGACGGGAACCACCCCGGCCAACGGAGTGAAGAAGATCAAGCTGGTCAGCAACCCGCCTGTGACGACGCTGGCGAGACCGGTTCGGGCACCCTCGGTGACGCCGGCCGCAGATTCCACCACGGCGGTGTTGGCGGAGCCGTTGATTGCGCCTCCGACGATGGCACCGATGCCGTCGACGGTGAGGATGCGGCTCAGTCCGGGCATCCTGCCTTGCTTGTCGACCAGACCCGCTTCCTCGCCGACTCCGAGGATGGTGCCCATCGCGTCGAAGAAGCCCGAGAGAACGAGCGTGAACAGGACGACCGACGCCGTGACGATTCCGGCCCGAGCGAAGCCGCCGAACAGGTCGACGTTGAACAGCAGGTCGAATTGTGGTGTGGCGACGATGGAGTCGGGCACCTTCGGTACGACCGGTCCCCACGCCTCCGGCTCGATGTCGAACACCGAGTTCAGGATGATCGCCAAGTTGGTGGCCACGAAGATGCCGATCAGCATCGCGCCCGGCACCTTCCGAACGAACAGCATGATCATCAGGATGAGCCCGACGCAGAACACGAACACCGGCCAGCCGGCGAGCTTGCCGAAGGTGCCGAGGGTGACGGCGGTTGCTGCCGACTCGTGGTGCCCGACGAACCCGGCATCGACCAGGCCGATCAGCGCGATGAATGCACCGATTCCGACGCCGATCGCCTGCTTGAGTACCAGTGGTATGGCATCCATGATGAGTTGCCGAATGCCGGTGAGAGCGAAGACGACGATGACGACGCCCTCGAGAACCACCAGACCCATCGCCTGCGGCCAGGTCATGTACGGGGCCGCCTGGAACACCACGATCGGCGTCACCCCGAGGCCGGCTGCCATCGCGAGGGGCGCGTTTCCGACGACCCCCATCAGGATGGTCGTCAGCCCGGCGGACAGTGCCACCATGGTCGACAGCTGAGCCGGATCGAGCGTGGCACCGGTGACATCGCGTGCATCACCGATGATCAGAGGGATGAGAACGATCAGGTAGGCCATGGCCACGAATGTGGTGACACCACCGCGAATTTCGCGTGACAGCGTCGAACCGCGGCCAGTGATGTCGAAGAACTTGTCGATCTGGGATCGACCTCGTCCGCTTTGGCGAGTGCTGGATGTGTGTACGTCGGTCATGATCGGCCCTCCCAGGGCGTGATCAACCTCGTCGAGCGTCGGGCCGGGCCGACATGCCGGGGGAGTTGGAGTCGGTACGGTTGTGCCGGAGAAGGTTTCGTCGAATGGGGATGGAACTCGGATCAGCTGTTGATGATGTGTTCGGGTCGAACGGGTACGCGGGTCAACGCGAGTCCGGTGGCGTTACGGATGGCTGCGACGACGGCGGGCGTCGACGAGAGGGTGGGTGGCTCGCCGGCACCACGAAGGCCGTACGGTGCCAGGGGATCCGGGTTCTCGAGGATGTCCAGCTTCATGGGCGGCATGTCGAGAATGGTCGGAATCAGATAGTCGGTGAACGACGGGTTCTTCACCAGACCGTCCACGACGACGATTTCTTCCATCACCGCGAGGCCGAGGCCCTGCGCTGTGCCGCCGTGGATCTGGCCTTCGAGTGAAAGCCGGTTGAGGATCTTGCCGACGTCCTGCACGGCCGCCATCTCGACGACCTTGACGAGTCCGAGTTCGACGTCGACGTCCACCACTGCGCGATGGACACAGAGGGCGAGCTGCGTGTGGCTCGCGCCCTGTCCGGTGACCGGATCCATTCCGCTGGTGGGGCGATGGTGGAATTCACGCGTTTGCTCGATGACGCGATCGCCGAGTACGTCCTCGATCGTGGCCAGCACACCGTCGGTTGCCGAGACGATCTTGCCGCCGTCGAGGCTGAGGTCGGCCACCGCGCGGCCCAGGTACAGGCCGGCCAGGACGAACACCGCCTCGCGCACGGCCTCGCACGCGGTCTTGACTGCGCCACCGGTCATGTACGACTGGCGTGACGCGGACGATGAACCGGCATTACCGACCTTGGTGTCGGCGGGATGGATGACGACCTTGGTGACGCCGAGTTCGGTGCGCGCGATCTGCGCCTCCAACGTCACCAGTCCCTGCCCCACCTCGGCAGCAGCCGTGTGCACCAATGCCGTTGCCTCGCCGCCGATCACCTCCAGCCGGACGCGAGCAGTGGAGTAGTCGTCGTAGTTCTCGGAGAAGCAGATGTTCTTGATGCCGACGCCGTAACCGATCCCACGTACGACGCCTTCGCCGTGGGTGGTCTGCGATGCCCCACCCGGCAGATTCCGAATGTCCGACGCGTCCAGCGGGGCAGGTAGTTCCATCGCCTCGGCTCGGGCGAGCATCTCGGCCAGTGGGGCAGGTGCTTCGATGACCTGGCCCGTCGCGAGGATGGAACCTTGGCTGACGGCGTTGATCTGGCGAATCGCCACCGGCCCGATACCGCAGGCCTCGCCGAGCTTGTCCATCATAGACTCGTACGCGAAACATGCTTGCACTGCGCCGAATCCACGCATCGCGCCGCACGGTGGATTGTTCGTGTACACCCCGTACGCGTCGATCTCGATGTTGGGGATGACGTACGGTCCGACACCGAGCGAGGCCGCGTTGCCGACCACGTTGAGGGTGGCCGAGGTGTACGCACCGCCGTCGAGGATGATCTCGACATCGGCGAACACGAGCTTGCCGTCGCGGGTGGCACCGTACTCGTAGTGCATCTGCGCGGGGTGGCGGTGTACGTGGCCGAAGAACGACTCGTACCGGTTGTAGACGATCTTGACGGGCTTGCCGGTGTGCATGGCGAGCATCGCCGCGTGGATCTGCATCGACAGGTCCTCACGGCCACCGAATGCACCGCCGACGCCGGCCAGCGTCATTCGGATCTTCTCCTCGGGCAGGCCGAGACACGGCCCGATCTGCGCCAGATCGTTGTGCATCCACTGGGTCGCGACATAGAGATCCACGCCGCCGTCCTCGGCGGGAACGGCCAAGCCGGACTCGGGTCCGAGGAACGCTTGATCCTGGATGCCGACGGCGAAGTCGCTGCTGACGATGACATCCGCGGTGGCCCGTGCGGCGGCGACGTTGCCGACGCGCACCGGCTGATGTCGCGCCACTCCGCCGCGTTCCTGCACCTTCGGGTAGTCCGGATCCAGGGCTGCGCGTCGGGCATCGGTGAGAGGCTCGAGCACGTCGTAGACCACGACGATCTTTTCCATTGCGCGCCGGGCGGTTTCGGGATGGTCGGCTGCGATCAACGCGATCGGTTCGCCCTCGTGCCGCACCTCGTCGAAGGCCAGCACGGGCTGATCCCACGTGTGGTCGAGCCCGAAGCACTTGCGCCCCGGCACGTCCTCGTGGGTGAGTACCGCCTCGACGCCGGGAGTTGCCAGCGCCTTCGAGATGTCGACAGAGACGATCCTCGCGCGGGGATGCGGGCTACGAAGGGTTGCACCCCAAAGCATCCCGTCGATGAACAGATCCGATGAGTAGGCGAACTCGCCCTTGACCTTCAGCGTGCCGTCGGGTCGCAGCGGGCTGTCGCCGACGCGACCGCGACCCGGGGCGGGGATGTCGGCGGGAGCTTGCCGGGGTGTGGTGGTCGGGGCGCTCACAGCACGTCCTCCGCGAGTTTCATCAGGCGACGGTGCGCATCGGCTCCGGCGCGGCCTATTTCGTCCTGCGGTGCGCTGGTCAAGACATCGTTCTCGACGATCGTCCGGCCTCCCACCATCAAGCGCGCGAGCGGTGGTGTCTGCCCGTACGCGAACGCGACGACCGGATCGTCCACCGCCGAGTAGAACCCGTCGGTGCGCCAGATCGCGATGTCGGCCAGTTTGCCGACCTCGAGCGAACCGACCTCGCTCTGACGACCCAGTACCGTTGCGCCGCCCAGTGTTCCGAGCTCGAGTGCCTGACGCGCGGTCAGTGCTGTCGGTCCGTACTTGGCCCGCTGCATGTACATGGCCTGACGGACCTCGCCTGCCAGGGGCACCATTTCGGCCGAGGCGGAACCGTCGACCCCCAGGCCGACGGGTGCGCCGGCGGCGAGCAGGTCCGAGATCCGGGCGATACCCGCGCCGAGCCGAGCATTGGAACTCGGGCAATGGGCGGTACCGGTACCGGTGGCCGCCATCTTCGCGATGTCGGAATCGTGCAGGTGCACTGCGTGTGCGAACCACACGTCGTCGCCCAACCAGCCGACCTGCTCCATGTACTCGACCGGCGTGCAGTTCATCTGAGCGAGGCAGTGCTCTTCTTCGTCCAGGGTTTCGGCCAGATGAGTGTGCAGCCGAACGCCTTTGGCGCGAGCAAGCCCTGCGGACTCGACGAGTAGCTCTTTACTGATGGAGAACGGTGAACAGGGCGCTACCGCGATGCGGAGCATGGAACCGAAGGAGGCGTCGTGATAGGTGTCGATGGCCTCGGCGGTGGCCGTGAGGATGTCGTCGAGTGATTCGACCACCTCGTCCGGTGGCAGGCCGCCGTCGGACATACCCCGGTCCATCGAGCCTCGGCACGGCTGGAAGCGGACTCCGATGCGTTGCGCCGCGTCGATCTCGGCGGCGAACAGATCGCCTCGGCCCTGGGGGAAGATGTAGTGATGATCGGTGCTCGTGGTGCATCCCGATTTGGCCAGCCATCCGAGCCCGGCCGCGGCAGCACCGCCGACGACCTCGGCATCCATCTTGGACCACGGCTTGTACAGCGCGACAAGCCATTCGAAGAGAGTGTTGTCCTTGGCGAGGCCCTGGGACGCCCACTGGTATAGGTGGTGGTGTGTGTTCACCAGGCCGGGGGTGACGAGGCAGCCGGACGCGTCGATCGTCTCGGCGCCGGGGATGATCGGGGCGGGACCCGATCCGATGGCGGTGATCATCGTGCCCTCGACGACGAGGTAGCCGTCGGGGATCTCGTCGCCGACGATGGGCGCGATGTAGGCACCCGAGATGACAGTGGTCATTTGGCTTCGGCCTTTCGAGTTGCTGCAAGCCGCACGGCGTCCAGGATCTTCTCGTATCCAGTGCAGCGGCAGAGGTTTCCGGCGAGGGATTCACGGATCTCGACGTCCGACGGATTGGGAACGCGCTCGATCAGATCGTGTGCTTGCACCACGAGCCCGGGGGTGCAGAAGCCGCATTGGACGGCTCCGCATTCGACGAACGCCTCCTGCATCGGATCGAGCTTGTCGCCTTCGGCGAGGCCTTCGACGGTACGGATCTCGCGGCCCTCGACCTGACCGGCGGCCACCAGGCAGGCGCATGCGGGGACGCCGTCGAGATAGACGGTGCACGAACCGCATTCACCTTGCTCGCAGGCATTCTTGGATCCGGGGAGTCCCATGCGTTCACGCAGCAGGTAGAGCAGACTCTCGCCCTCCCAGACGTCGTCGGCTTCCATGTCTTTTCCGTTGATGGTGCAGTTGACTCGCATGTTCAGGCCACCTTCCGTGCGGCTGTGAGGTCTCGCCATGCCCAGCCCAGTGTTCGCCGGGCCATCACGGACAGGGCGTGCTTGCGGTAATCGGCAGTGCCTCGTACGTCGTCGATGGGACTTGCTGCCGCACTGACCAATCGGCCGAATTCCTCCGATACCCGCGGATCGAGGGCACCGTCCCACTCGAGTTCGGCCGCGAGGTAGTTCTCGGCATCGTAAGCCCGGCGCGGCGTCGGCGCAGCGGAGCCGAGCCCGGTACCCACACGACCCTCCTGCGGAAACAGTGCGATCGAGAACGAGCAGACTGCGATGACCATCGCGTTGCGGGTGCCGATCTTGGAGAAGTACTGCGGTCCCGCTGCCGGTGCCACGTGAAAGGCGCGGATGAGTTCGTCGGGCAGGCAGGAATTGCGCTTGACGCCGAGGTAGAACTCGGTGGCGGGGATCATGCGTACTCCGCGCTCGGCCGATTCGACCTCGACGGTCGCGCCCGCTGCGAGCAGAGGCGCGTGCAGATCGCCTGCTGGCGACGCGCCGCCGAGGTTGCCGCCGACGGTCCCGCGATTGCGGATCTGCGGTGAGCCGACGGTGCGGGAGGCCTGGGAGATGCCGGGAAGCATGTCTCCGAGCTCGGCGATGATGCGGACGTACGGCACGCCTGCGCCGACCCGCAGCGTCCCGTCGGGAAGCCGCTTCCACTCGGTGAGTTCGGTGATCGGGTTCAGATCCAGCAATGCGCCCGGCCGGTGCAGGTCGAAGTTCATCTCGACCATGACGTCGGTGCCGCCCTGGATGGGCACCACGTCGACGTTGTCGGCCTTCGCGGCCAACGCGTCGCCCCAGGTCTGTGGTCGTAGAAATTCCATCGTGCTGTTCTCCGCTCACGTGTCTTTCGGTCGTGTTCACCCAGTACAACCGTCGGAGGCCATGCGAACGAGAGACAGGAACGACGAAGTATGACGCCGATCACAGTGTAGGTTTTGGAGGATCCTACGAAGAGGAGGTCGATGCACCGTGAGACTGCGTGATCTGGCCGATCTCCCCGACCTGAAACTGCAGCCGATCGTCACTCCCGAGCACTTCGATCCGACCATCCGATGGGTCGTGACCACCGACATGCTCGATCCGAGTCGCTACCTCAGCGGCGGAGAGCTGGTGCTGACCGGTCTGATGTGGCGGACGGGCCCCGAGGACTCGAGGACGTTCGTCCGGGCGGTGTCCAAGGCCGGAATCTCGGCGCTGGCGGCATCCGACGACGGCGTGGTGCCCGACGATCTGGTCGACGCCTGCCTCGAGCACGGCCTGCCGCTCTTTCGGGTCCCCGCCGACATCGCTTTCGCCACGGTGACCGAGAGCGTCGTCCGGCAGCTGTCCACGGCCCGGGCCTCGGACCTGAGCCTGGTGCTCGATCGGCACCGACGCCTGGTCGCGAGCGCGGGTCCCGGTGGGGGCCTCGGTCCGCTGCTGGAGATGGTCAGCTCCGATCTGGGTATGAACTGCTGGGTGGTCACGTCGTCGGGGCGGGTACTCGCCGGATCCGAAAATCCGCCGGACACCGAAGCGGTGGCGCAGGACTTCATGAGCTCGGTACGGCTGCCGCGCTATTGCCCGGAGCAGCGAGTCTCGGTGTTCGCCGTCGACGGTGAGTCCGCACCGCGGGTCGTGGATTGGTTCGTGGCCTTCGAAAGCGATTGGCAGACATGGGATGCGCCGAGACTTTCCCTGGCCGGACAGCTGGCGTCGATCGTGGCGGTGGAACGCAGTCGCGTCGACGATCGCCTGTCCGGGTCGGGAATTCTGGCGCAGGAATTCGTGCGCACGATCGTCGGCGGTGCGACGGCCGCTGACATCCTCGCCCAGATGCACGTCATCGGGCTCGACATCGAAACACGTTATGCTGCAGTGGCTGTGGCCACGTCCGGGGAGACGTTGCGGCTCGGCGAGCTACGCCCGCTGTTACGAGAAGTGCTGGCACCGTTGGAGATCACCCTCGGAATCGTCGACGGTGAGGCCATCGCGTTGGTGGAGGCGCGAACCGACCGAACCGATTCCGTTCGGCGAGCGGTCCACACGTTGGCACCGGGACTGATCGGTAGCGGCACCTCGATCGGTGTCAGTGCTCCGACCGCGCCCGCCGACATCCGAAGCGCGATCGAGGAAGCGCGCTACGCCCGCAGACTCGCCGAGCGTCGTGGCTCGGACTGCAGTGTCGTCGGGCACGACGAATTGGCCACGCTGACAATACTTCTCGCCAACGTTCCCGACGACGTGCGACGCATGTTCACCTCGAGACTGCTGACTCCCCTGGTCGACTACGACGACCTGCACAACAGTGATCTCGTCGAGACACTGTCGGTGTACCTCGACACCAACGGAGCCTGGACGCGATGTGCCGAACAACTGCACATGCACGTCAATTCCGTCCGATATCGCATCCAGCGCATCGAGGAACTGACCGGCCGCGATCTGTCGCGACTGGAGGACAGGATCGAGTTCTACTTGGCACTACGGCTGCGGTGACCCGTCGCGGTCTACCCTGGAGCCATGGCTCTCATTGCAACACTGGATCTGACGTTCAAGCCCGAGTCTCTTGCCGACGCGCGAGCACTGCTGCGCACGGTGCTGGCCGAAACCCGCGCGTTCGAGGGTTGCCTCGGCGTCGACGTGTGGGTCGACGAGGAGAACGAAGCCCACGTGGTGGCCTACGAGACGTGGGAGTCGGCCGAGGCCGATGCGAAGTACCGCGAGTTCCGCGCCGGTCCCGGCCAGATCACCGAACTGCCGCCGATGCTTGCTGCCGCTCCGACACTGACGAAGTTCACGGTCGACTCGTCGATCTGATCGGCTGGAGGGGCCGCGCAGCACTACCCGGTGATGTCCGACAGCGGTAGTGGTCGTCCGGTGAGAAAGCCCTGCACCATGTCTGCTCCGAGTTCGGCGGCCACTCGGAGTTCCGCTTCGGTTTCGACGCCTTCCATGATGACCGTCGACCCGATCTCGTGTGCAAATCCGATCACCGATGCAGCGGCGGCCCTTCGGATCGGGTCGGTGTCGATTCCGTGCACCAGTGCGTAGTCGATCTTCAGGGTGTCGGGGCGCAGTTCGACCACCTGGCGAAGTCCGGCGAAGCCGGCACCTACGTCGTCGACGGAGATGGATATGCCTGCTCCGCGCATGGATTCGATGGTTCGGGCGACCGCGCGGTAGTCGTGGACCCGCTCGTGTTCGGTGATTTCGATGTGGAACTGTCGGTTCTTCTGGAACGGCTTCAGTACGGCGGCCAGGTCGGTGGAACGAATGGTGTCGGCAGACGCGTTGAGTGAAACGAAGATTCCGCGGGGAAGTGACGCGGACGCGGCCAGCGCGCGGTCGATGGCGGCGGCTTCGAGAAGGGGTCCGATTCCCGCATTGGTGGCGTCGCGGAACCACATCGTCGGCGAGCCGTAGCCGAAAGGAAAACGAGACAGTGCCTCGTAACCGACGACCCTTGTGGTGACCGTGTCGCAGATAGGTTGGAACACCACGTCGGGCCCGCCTCGCGAGATCAAGGTCTCGATGCGCGTGCGGATGTCCGCTCGCGTTCCGGTGCTGGTGCCGCGGGCGCTGCCGTCGTCCTCGGAGAGTCGAGACTTGTTGCGATACATCTCGATATCGGCCGATGCGATCAGTTTGCGCACGACGGTAGGGGTGACGGGTTCGCCGCCGAGTAGTTCCGAGGCAGAACCGACACTGGCGGTGAAAGGCGGTCCGGAGAAGCTTTCGTCGAGACCGATCCGGATCCTGTGGTCGGCCGATTCGATCTCGCCGGGCGAACCGATGTGCACGATGACGAACTCGTCTCCGCTCAGGCGCGAGACCACCGATGTCTGCGGTACCGCGGCGGTGAGCCGTGAGGCGATCTCGATCAGTACTGCATCGCCGGTGGGGTGACCGAATCGGTCGTTGATGTCCTTGAACCGATCGATGTCGAGAACGGTGACCCCGATGGTTCGATCCGAGGGGCTGTCGGTGGAGGCGGTACCGACGTCATCGATTGCCTCGAGCAATCCGCGCCGGTTGTACAGGCCCGTCAGCGAATCGATGACGGCTCCCGATGCCCGAGAACGTAGATGCCGGATGTACGCCCGCATCATCAAGGGGGTGAGGTACAACGTGACGACGGTGACTGCGGTCGCGGCCACCAGCCACGGGTTCTTTCCCTGACCGACCGCAAGTATGCCGAGTGCAAGTACCGTCGCCACCGAGACCGCCAGGTGAATCCACATCACTCGGAACGAGCTTGCAATGACGGTGAAGACAGCCACGATCGTGAACATCATGCATCCGGCCAGTGGCACATAACGGTCGGTGCTGCTGAACAAGATGCCCACGATGCCGACGTCTGCGTAGAACACGAAGGCATTGGCCAGACGCGGTGACGGCCATGGTCCGAGGAACCACGCGATCGCCACCGGTATCGTCGTCAACGCCCCGAGGAGGACGAATACCGCCAGGCCGTCGTAGTGGATGCCGGTGGGAACCATCAGGATCCCGGACAGGCCGAACAACAGTGTCAGGGTTCCGACGAAATACCGCACCCAACGCTCGCGCGCTGTGTTCGCGAAGTACGTGTAGTCGTCGTCGACTCTCGCGCGCGTGGCGTGGAGCCCAGGCCTGTATCGCGTACGGCCCTCGGCCGTCACCGCAATCCCCGGTCTGGAAATGGGCATACCTCTCATGGGCAGATCCCCGGCCGGCTGAACGCTACCAGCGCCACGTGGAGCTGTGCCGGAATCGGGCATACACGCTGTCTGCAGTGCGTCAGACCATGTCTCGCTTGGTGAGCCACCGTAGTGTCGGCCACCCGAGAAACACCGGCAACCAGCAGGTCAGGACGCGATAGAGCAAGACCGACGGCACGGCGATGGAGGCGGGCACTCCGAAGGCGGCCAGACCGCCGATGAGTGCGGCCTCCACGGCACCCACACCGCCCGGCGTCGGCGCGGCCGAGGCCAGAGTTCCGCCGATCATCGTCACCACCGTCACGGTGACGAACGTGGTGCCGCCGCCGAAGGCCTCGATGCTCGCCCACAGTGCAAGCGCGGCACCCAACGTCGTGGCCGCGCAGCCGAGGATGATGATCGAGAACCGTTTGGGGTCGCGGGCGAGTTCGCCCAGTTCGCCGAGGACTTCCTTGATCTGCGGACGAACGGCTACCCGCAGCCAGCGTCGCAGCTTGGGTACGAACATGAACGTCCCGACGACGCCGAAAGCGGCACCTGCGATGAGATACAGCACGGTGTTGCCCGGCACCATGTTCGACAGACCGGACGAGGTGCCTGCGACGACGCTGAAGAAGATCAGCAGGCTCACGTGCGTGATCACCTGGACCGATTGTTGCAGCGCCACAGCCGCCGTCGCGCGAACCGTTCCCAACCCACCCTTCTGCAGGAATCGCACGCTCAGGGCCAGTCCGCCGACGCCGGCGGGTGTCGTCGTCGCCGCGAAGGTGTTGGCGACCTGCATCACCGTCAGATTCCAGAAGCTGACCTTGCCCAGCGCGCACGCCCACAACGCGGCTCCGGCACCGACGTACGTCAGCGCGGACACCGCCAGACCGAGCAGAGCCCACCACCAGTTCGCCGAACCGAGTTCGGTGACGAACGCGGGCACCGCACTGATGAACGGGTATGCGACGTAGACCAATCCGATCAACAGCACGAGCGAGATGATCTGGTTGCGGCTGAATCGGGTGACCTGCTCGGCCTCGATCTTGGCCGCACCGGTCTGCTCGAGAACCTCGAGCCGGACTGCCTTCATCGTCTTGTCGGCGTCGCGAACCGATTGGCGAATGCGCGGCGGGATGGCGGACTTGGTCAAGCGACCCGAGGCCGCAACCACGGTCTCGAAGCCGAGTACGTCGATGGCGGTCGCGACGGCGCGCTGGGAGCCGAACAGGTCTGCGGTGGTGAGCAACAACTGCGCGACGTCGGATTGCATCTGGGAATCCGAGGCACCCAGTTCGGCATGACCGAAACCGCAGAAGAGGGCCTTGCCGTCGTGAATCCGGAGTTCGTTTCGGTGCAGGTCGCCGTGGGAGATCTGGTTCTCGTGCAGAGTGTGCAGGGCCGACCACAGAGCGCCGAGGGTGGCGTCGTCGTGCTCCGCCTCGATCGGATCACCGATGGGAAGGCTGTGCGCGTATAGGGTCCATCCTCTGTCGAGCGCGGCCACCGCCAGTGGGTGACTTCCCGCCGCACCCAACCCCTTGATGGCAAGGCCCATCAGGGCGCGATGCTCGACGGCCCGGCGCATCGACGCGTGCAGTGGCGCAGTTTCGCTGCCACGCAGTGTGATCCACCGCCAGGACTGGCGTAGGGCACCACCGCTGCGCTGATTCTGCCCGTACAACTCGACCACCACATCGGCGTCGGGAGTGTGTGCGTTCAACACCAACGGGCCGGGGCCAGCCGGGCGGACGACGGTGAAGCTGCGAACGGTGACACCGCGGCTGTGGAACAGGCGAACCGCCGCGTCGAGCGGAACCTCCAGCGCGGGCGTGCCGACGAGCAACACGATGACGGCTCCGACGAGCCAGCCGACCGCCAGTCCGAGCATCGAGCGAGCCGGGACCACGGTGGAGACGACCAGATGTATCGGCACGAACGCGAGCAACAGCGTCCACCATGCCCGACGCCATCGTGCGGGCAGGCCCGGGCCGGACACCGTCAAGGCCGCGGCCAACATGGCGATCCAGCGCGAATCGTCGAGGAATTGCGAGAGGAACGTGTCGAGTCGCTCGGGAACGTCGAGGTCCCAGGTGGGAGTGGAGATCCCGGTCCCGGTGATCGACAACGCCAGCGCGGCCAGCAGTGCCGCGGCCGCGTACCCGGCGAGCAGTTTCCATTTGCGGCCCGCGATCAGTCCGATCAGGACGCCGAACGGGAGCGCGAGAATTGCGACGCCGTAGACGATGTAGACGGCATTGGATTGGTCGGGGCTGAGCACGCCGACGATGTTCGACACCGATTGCTCGAGCGCGTCCCACTGATTTCTGGTGATCAGCGAACCGGCGATCACCACACCCAGTAGCGCCGCGGCCGATACGACCCGAATGATGTCGCTGGTTCTGCGCACCAGCGGCTGAAGCAGGTTCCCCGCTACGGGAACGTCCCGCCCATCCACACGCATGGGGTCAACCTACCGTGCGGTACGCCTGCGGAGTTCGTTGCGGACGGTGGGCCATTCGGATTCGATGATCGAGAACACGACGGTGTCGCGCAACGAACCGTCGGACATGCGTTGATGATTGCGCAGAATCCCGTCCTGCTTCGCACCCAGTTTCGCGATCGCCGTCCGCGACTGCAGGTTCATCCAATGGGTACGAAATTCGACGGCGATGCATCCCAGTTCCTCGAATGCATGCGTCAGCAACAGCAGTTTGCTCGCGGGATTGGTGCCGGTTCCGTGCGCGGAGCGGGCATTCCACGTGTATCCGATTTCGACGCGACGGTTGGTGGCGTCGGCGTTGCAGAACGTTGTCGCTCCGATGATCTGCCCGGTGTCGTTGCGGCGCAGCGTGAACGGAAGCATCGTGCCTGCGTCGAGCAATCCGAGTCGACGGTCGATCTCGGCCGCCATGTCCTCGGGCTTCGGAACACTGGTGTACCAGAGATTCCACAGCTCCCCGTCTCGGGCGGCATCGCACAGACCTTCGAGGTGATCGTGGCTCAGCGGCTCCAGGGTCACGAGATCGTCAGTGAGGGTCACCGGTTGCAGAAAGGACATTCGCCGACGATACGTCGGATCTGCCCGTCCGGGAAAGCATGACGATCAGCGCTGCGGTGACGGCCACGAGTACTAGGGCAATCACCTCGGTGAAGGCGATATCACTGCAGGCAACCATCACGGTCTCGCTACCGTTACTGATTGATCTGATCGCCGACGAAATTCGCTGGCTCGCGGCGCGTGATGCGCCCTACGGTGGGGATCATGCACATCGCCATGATCGGCACGACGGCTCCCAGCCACATCTATCCATCGCTGGCCGTGATTGCCGAGCTGGTCCGGCGAGGACACCGCGTCACCTATGCCGTCGGTGATTCTCTGCGACACGTGGTCGAACCCGCGGGCGTCGAGGTGGTGCCGTTCACCTCGATACTTCCTGACGGGGAGGCGTCGTGGCCGGATGACCCGGCCGCGGCCATGCAGGTCTTCCTCGACGAGGCGATCGCGTCGTATCCGGTGCTCACCGCGTTCTACGACGACGATCAGCCGGATCTGTTTCTGTACGACATCGGCGGCATGACAGCACCGGTTCTCGGAGTGCGATACGGAGTGACGGCCGTGCAACTCTCACCGACGTACGTGGCGTGGGATGGGTACGCCGAGGATCTTTCCGATGTACTGACGCCGATGCGTGAATCCGCTGGTGGTCTGCGGTACCACGCTTCGTACACGGCGTGGTTGCGAGACAACGACATCGACGCCGATCCCTGGGAGTGGATCACCTACCCGCAGCACTGTCTGTCGCTCATCCCGAAAGTGATGCAGCCCAATGCGGATCGGGTACCGGAATCGGTGCGGTTCGTCGGGCCGTGCCTCGATCCGGTACGTCTGAGTGATCGCAGCTGGACGGCACCCGACGCGCAGATCCTGTACATCTCCTTCGGTACGGGCTACAACGAGCGACCAGAGTTCTACCGACTGTGCATCGAGACCTTCGCGAACACCGACTGGCATCTGGTGATCTCGATCGGCCGACGCGTCGACCCGGCCGTGCTCGGTGAGCTACCAGCGAATGTCCAGGTACACGAACATGTTCCGCAGCTCGCGGTGCTCGATGTTGCGACCGTTTTCGTCACTCATGCCGGGATGGGTGGTTGTACCGAGGCGCTGTGGTTCGGTGTCCCGACCGTGGCCATCCCCCAGGCCGTCGATCAATTCGGCAATGCGGCGATGCTCGCCGAACTCGGCGTCGGCGTGCACCTGGAATTCGAGAAGGTCACGGCTTCGAGCCTGGTCGACGCAGTTGCCCAAGCTCGCCAATTGGCACCGCGCGCAGCGGCAATGAGTGCCCAGGTGCGAGCACACGGTGGCGTCGAACAGGCGGCCGATGCGATCGAGCAGTTCCAGAACTAGCTCGACGTCACGGCTGTCGAGCTGCGGCCAGGAGCTCCAGCTGCGTGAACGTCTCGGCGCAGGTCTCGCGAACCCGATCCCAGGATGCCGTCATGTCCACGCTGTGCGGATCGGGAATCGGCAGCGCGTAACCGTATTGGGAGCGTGGCACAGGATTGCCGGGCAGGACGAGCACCTGTCTGAACGCCGCAGAATCGGGATTGAACGTCAGGGTGTGAGACGCGACGTTCCGGTCCCAATCCTCCGACGGCCACGACAGGAAGATCACATGCTGCGGGCCCTCGGCGACGTCGGTGTACGAGACGTAGCTGCCGTAGTGATCCTCGCCCGGTGACACGATCTTGTACGCGCCGTTGTCGGTGTAGATCAGTAGGGCCTCGGAGAACGGCTTCCGATCGAACAACGCTGTGTACCTGAGCGCATGCACGAACACGGGTTGTCCTAGCGGGATCGAGACGGACTCTGTGTGTGCGGTCATGAGAATCGACTCCATCTACAGCAAATCCGGTGCAGCCAGCCGCGCGGAGCGCGGTCCAGTGCACCCGATTCAGTCCTCCAGAACGCTGACGCTCACGCCGTAGGGCAGGAAGCGGACGCGTCGGCGCGGGTCGGTGTTGTCCTTGTGCGCACGCAGGGCATCGAGTTCGGTGGCGTAGAGCTGGTCGATCTGGGGTGATCCGGCGTCGTCGACGCTGTAGATCGCCCAGACTCCGTCCCCCTTCTGACCTGTGGTTTCGGGCTCCGGCGGAGCTTTGGGTGCCCCGGTGTTGGAGGCGAACAGCGATCCGACCACCTCGCGTAGTCCCTCGGTTGCCTCACGGGCGAACTTGTCGAAGTCGTCGGATCCGAATCCGAACGGTCCTTGGTTGGCCATGGCTGTACCTCCTAGGTGAAACTCCAGTATGCGCGTTCTCGCCGAACAGCCGCCGTGTTCACCGTCGAGGTGCTGCGAGGCGGGCTACTGCTGTAGCCGAGCCCCGATGGTGTTGTGCAGCGCCCGCAGCGAGTTCTGGCCCAGCGAGACCGTCTGCGATTCGATGTAGCGCAACAGGTGTGAATCGTCGAGCACCTTCTCGCTCGACTGGATCAGCACAGTGCCGGCCCCGGTGAAGTCGAACTGACGCTCCTCGCCGCTGTTCGCCCCGAGGAATCCGCGGGCTGCACCGAGGAAGTTCTGCATCCAGTCGGCGTCGAAGTGATGCGACGGCGAGGGGCAATCCGCCCATCCGACAAGGGCTTCCGGGTCGATACGCAGTGGCGGCTCGGCGAACATGACGGGGCCGTTGGACGAGGCCAGGAACTTGCCGGTACCCAACAGGGTCAGGAATCCCGGGACGATGGACTGCTTGAGATCCAGAGTCGGCTCGAACGCAAGGAGGTTCGCCGCCCGGATGGTGAGGTTGCCGTCGTCGAGGTCGTAGCTGTTGATATTGAAACCGCGATCGCCGAGGATCAGCTTGCCCTGACCCTGCGCGAGTACCCAGTCGTTCGAGTACAACGGAGACGAGAACCGCGCCGCGACGATGGCGGGCATGGACGTCTGCCCGAGCGGCTCGAAGCGAACGTTGCCGTAGTACGCGATCATCGCGCCCTTCGACGTGAACCACGGCTGGCCTGCGAGTTCGACGCAGAACGCATAGTCGTTGCCGGGAACGTTGTCGTTGACCGGGAGGGTGTACGGGGTGTGTATTTCCACGACAGTGCTCCCTAGAACTTCTGCTCGGACGCCTGCACCCATACGGTGCCCATGCCGGTCATCTTCAATTGGATCGCCTCGCCGCTGCCCTTGCCGACGGCGTCGCGCCACCCGACGTTCGCAGAGATGTCGACGTTGATGTTGCCGATGTGGCAAACGTACGCCTGCGGATCGACCACCACCTGGGGGTGATCCGGTCCGATCTGCAGCGGAGTCGCGCCCCCGTGCGAGAGAACCGCGACGCTGCCCTGGCCGGTCAGTTGTGTCGTGAACAAGCCCTGTCCGGTCATCGCGCCGCGCACTGCTCCGCGTACTCCGCCCTGCGAGGTCAGAGCCACGATGGAACTCTGGAGGTAGCCGTCGTGCACCAGCAGTCGATCGGCTTCGACTGTGAGCATCGACGAACCGTCGAGATGGATCACCTCGATGTACAACCCGGCATGACCGTAGAAGACCTCGCCCTGCCCCTCGGCTGCCATCATCGCCACGTGCTCGCCTGCCATCATCCGCCCGGTCATGCCGGCAACGCCGCCCATGCCCGGCATGGCACCCGCGCCGCCCATCGAGTGCGGAACGAACCGGACGTCGCCGGTGTAGTAGAGCATCGCTCCACGACGCGCGAGCACGTTCTGATTCGGTGCCAGAACGGATTTCACGACTTTGCTGTTGACCAGTTCGAGTGGCACGTCAGCGCTCCTCGGGTTGGATGTAGACGACGCCCTGGCCGTCGAAGCGGAGGGAGAACGCCTCGCCGCTACCGCCGCCGATGGCGGAACGCCACGTGACGTCGGTGACGAAGCTCTGGTTCAGGTGGCCGCGATGGGCGACGAACGCGTCGGGATCGACGACGAGTGGATACTGCGGATCGACGGCGAGGGCGATGATCGGCCCACCTTTGGACAGCAATGCCACGGTGCCGGACCCGCTGACGACGGTGGTGAACAGTCCCTGGCCGGAACTGGCACCGCGCAAGCCGGAGAATTTGATGTCGGTCTTCAGTTGCCCTGTGAGAGCCAGCAACTGGGACGACTCTACGTGCAGGTTGTCGCCCTGGACCTCGACGAGAGTGATGTCCTGAGCGTCGACGGCGAAGTAGACGGTGCCCTTGCCGGACACGTCCATCAGCGACAGCGACTCGCCCGTCACCTTCTGTTTGAGTGCGGCGCGAAAACCGCCGCCGCCACCCATACCGGCGCTCTTGAAGGCGACATCGCCCTCGTACGCCACCATCGAGCCCGACATCGCGCGCAGGGAGTCGCCGGTCAGGTCGGCGACCAAGACGCGGTGCCCGTTCATCCTCAGCTGAGCCACGGGGGAACTATGCCACCGCACGCGCCCCCGCGGCTACTGCTGGAGCAAATTTCTAGACGAGCGGCTTCAGGGCTTTACCTGCCAGTTCGACGGCTCCCGGCTGGTGTCCGTTGGTGATCAGGTTGATGATGATGCCGTCGATGCCCTGATCGAGGACCCGCTTCTGTACCTGCTCGGCGACGTCGTCGGGGGTTCCGCAGAAGTGCCGATCGGTGGCCTTCGCTGCGTCCTCCTCGGACAGGTTCGTCAGGTCGAGGCCCTGCTTGAGCACGAAGTCACGCTGCAGTTCCTTGGCCTTGTCGCCGTCCTCGTCGACGATGACGAACGCGAGGAAACTCGTCTCGAGGTCCTTGGGGTCGCGATCGACCTCCTCGCAACGGGCCTGGACGGCAGCCATCTTGCGCGGCAATTCGTTTGCGTCGCAGATGATGTTGAGGTGATCGGCGAACTGTGCGGCCAAGCCGAACGTCTTCTTCTCGCCACCGCCGCCGAGCATGATCGGCAGGTCGTCGCGGATGCGGGGCTCGTTCATCGCGTTCTCGACCTGGTACCAGAGACCGTCGAACGTGGGACGCTGGCCGCGGAGCATCGGTTCGATGATCTGCAGTGCCTCGTCGAGTCGCTCGAAACGGTCGGTGAACGTGCCGAACTCGAGTCCGAAGCTCTGGTGCTCGAGTTCGTACCAGCCGGCTCCGATCCCGAGGATCGCGCGACCGCCGCTGACGACGTCCAACGTGGTGACGGTCTTGGCGAGGATCGCCGGGTTGCGGTAGGTGTTGCCGGTGACCAGCGCGGAGAGCTGGATGGTGTCGGTGGCCGTCGCGAGCGCGGACAGCGCAGAGTAGGCCTCGAGCATGGGCTCGTCGGGCTTGCCGATCCCGGGAAGTTGGTAGAAGTGATCCATCACGAATGCGGTGTCGAACCCGGCCGCTTCGGCCTCGCGCGCCTGCGCGATGACCTGGGGAAAGAGCTCTGCGACCGAACCGTCGTAGCTGAAGTTGGGCATCTGGTAACCGAGGCGAATAGTCACGAGATCCACGCTACTCGGATATCGGCCCGTGGCATGTGCCGGAGCGCGATAATTCGACGATGACATTCTTGGAGCTGACCAGGCAGCCGTTCTCCGGATTCGGCGTAAACGACCTGCAGGCGGCGCGCACGTTCTATGCCGAGACGCTCGGACTGACGGTCACCGAGAACGAGATGGGCATGCTCGAGCTGCACCTCGGGACCGGGGCGATCGTGCTGATCTATCCGCGTCCAGGGCACGTACCCGCGCAGTACACCATCCTGAACTTTCCGGTGACCGATATCGAGAGCGCTGTCGACTCCCTGATCGCCAAAGGAGTTGTCTTCGCGCAGTATCCGGACATACAGGGTCGTTCCGCAGGCTCCACTCCTGCCATGGGTACCGACGAGAAGGGAATCTTTCGCCATGGCGGACCGCTGATCGCCTGGTTCACCGACCCGGCGGGCAATGTGTTGTCGGTGCTGCAGGACTGACCCTCAGGCTGTCGGCATTCCCGCGGCGAGTGTGATTGTGCCGGAGCTGGTTACGCCTGCGTCATCGACCCATTCGACGACGGCGGGCTCGCCGGGGCGACGTCCGAGCAGCGCCTCCGACAGGTCCGACGAGGATCCGATCTCCGTGCCGTCGAACGTCACGATGATGTCCCCCGCGGACAGTCCCAGGACCTCCGCCGGAGAATCGAAGGTCACCGATACCACGGCCGCACCGATCGCCGGCTTGTTCTCGAAGACCGACACATCGCGCACCGAAACTCCGAAATACGGTGTGGGACCGACATGTACGGTGCCACCGGACTGGCCCGCGAGGACCTGGTCGAGTACCGAGACCGCCTCGGAGATGGGGACGGCGTACGCCTCGGGTGCCTGCGGCGGCGTGAACTCGGTGCCGTTGCGCGCCTCGTCGGACAACCCCGCGGTGTTCACGCCCACCACTCGGCCCCAGGCATCGAAGAGGGGCCCGCCCGAATCCCCCGCTCGCACATCGGCATCGACGCGAATCATTCGCTCCAACGTATTCCCCGAACCGTCCACCGAACTGCGCGTACGCACCTGCTGATCGAGGGCGGTCACCGCTCCCGGCGCCGGAACCAATACCCCTGCACCCGAGGCATTCCCGACGGCGGTCACCGCATCACCCACCTCGGGAAGTGGGTCCGGGGCAAGCTCGACCACCGGCAGGTCGGCCGCGGTGATCAACTGCACGACCGCCACGTCACGAGATTTGTCGTAACCCAACACGGTGGCGTCGTAGATGAGTCCGTTGCCCATGTGCACTGCGCTGATGTCGGTGGCGTTCTCGACGACGTGGAAGTTGGTGAGCACGATTCCGTCGGGGGCGACGACGAAGCCCGTGCCCGCGACCCCGGAAAATCCTGCGGATGCCGAGAGTGTGACAACGGTGGGATCGACGCGAGCTGTGAGCTCTTCGAGCGTCAGGGGTGGCGGTTCGGCGACGGGTGCGACGGCCGGTGCCGGAGTTGCGACGAAGTCCGCGGTTCCGGGATCGAGCGACGGCGTCGCGAAGAGCCACACGCCGGCAGCGACCAGCGTCAACACCACCGCTCGTCCACCCGACCGCATAGAGACCGATTATGGTCCGGTGGCGATGGTGGTGCCAGCTAGTTGGCAATCACGGCCTGCGGTGCCTGCTTGTGCGCCCGTCTACAGTCTGCTCATGCCCGCGTCGCGTCGACCCCGAGTTCTGATCGGCATCTCCGGTTGGACGTACGCGCCCTGGCGAGGAGATTTCTATCCGGCGGGCTTGGCGCATCGCAAGGAACTCGGGTACGCGTCGGAACATCTGACATCGATCGAGATCAACGGCACGTTCTATGCGATGCAGAAGCCATCGAGCTTCACCAAGTGGCACGACGAGACGCCGGACGACTTCGTGTTCTCCATCAAGGGTGGTCGGTACGTCACCCACATCAAGCGGCTCGTCGGAGTCGAGGCGGCACTCGCGAACTTCTTTGCCACCGGGGTGCTGACGCTGGGCGACAAGCTCGGACCGTTCCTGTGGCAGTTGCCGCCGAACCTCGAATTCGACGCGCGGAAGATGTCGGATTTCTTTGCCATGTTGCCCCGAACGGTCTCTGCTGCAGTCTCGTTGGCGGGCATGAGGGACGACAAATTGGCCGAGGATCGAGTGTTGTTGCCTGCTTCGTCGTCGCGGCCGCTTCGGCACTGCGTGGAAGCGCGGCATCAGAGTTTCGCCTCGGACGCGGCAGTGGAGTTGTTGCGAGAGAACGATATTGCGTTCGTCGTCGCCGACACCGCCGGCAAGTACCCGTACGTCGACACCCCCACAGCCGATTTCATGTACGCCCGCCTGCACGGCGACGAGGAGCTGTACGCCAGCGGCTACACGGATGCGGCGCTCGATCGATGGGCTGCGAAGATCTCGGACTGGACGGCCACGGGCAGAGACGTCCATGTGTACTTCGACAACGACATCAAGGGCTACGCACCCTTCGACGCAATGAAACTGATCGAACGAATCGGTAGATGAGTATTCGACTCTCTAGTCCATTTCATAGATATGCGGATACTTCAATGTTCTCCTCCTGGCGCAGGTAGGGCCTCTGCAACCCGAGACAGACCCTTTGCGGCGGCCAGAATCGTCGCGACCTTTGCGCTCAGGGCATCGCCCTCGAATGTCTCCGCTCGGCCGCCAACGCTGATCGACGCAATTACCGCGGCATCTCGTCCGAGTATCGGTGCGCCGACGGCCGCGACGCCGGTGAGGTAGTCCGAATTGCTCAGTGCGTACCCCTTCGATCGGATCTGTTCGAGGCGTGCCAGCAACTCGTCCGGCGCCGTCGGTGTTCGATCCGTGAAGGCAGGTAGATCCTGGGTGAGCCAGCGGTCGCGAATCCGAGCTGAGAACGCCAGCATGGCCATCGGGCCTGCGGTGGCGTGATACGGGAGAACCGAACCGATGGAAATACCCGCGACCACAAGGGGATTGCTCCCTTCATGGCGATCGATGCACACGGCTCCCTCGTCTGCGGGAACCATGAGATACGCAGTGTCGCCGAACTTTTCCGCAATCTCCGACAGGTACGGTTGTGCCGCACCGCGGATGTCGAGTTGGGTCAATGCCGACGACCCGATCTCGAACACGGGCATGCCGATTCGATACGAGCCCTCGGCCGTCCGGTCCACCCAGCCGGCGTGGATCAGTGTGGTCATCAGTCTGTGCACTGTCGTCTTGTTCATTCGACTTGCCGTCGTCAGCTCGTTGAGCGTCCACACGGGGTGCGTCGTATCGAAATGATCGAGCAGCGTGCAGGCCTTGACCACCGCGCCCACGATGTCGCGGCCGGCGTGGTCGTCGGACTCGGTGGGCGATGCCACGTGTGCTCCTTCGATCGGACTGGGAAGTGCTGCCGCCATCCTACGAACCCCCCTTGACTTGTGATCGCCACCACTCTAGTTTCGGAATGCGTTCCGCAATACGAAATGGATGGTGCTCATGACCGCGACACTCAAAGATCTGACCGAACAGGGCCTCGTGTACGCCCCGGGCGTGTGGGACGGCCTGACGGCGAAGCTGGCCGAACAGGCCGGGTTCTCGGCCCTGTGTGCATCCGGCTTCGCCGTGTCGGCGGCCCTCGGGCTGCCCGACGCGGAGCTCTACACGATGACCGAGAACCTCCAGGCGGTGCGCACGATCGGCGAAGCGTCCTCCCTCCCGCTCGTCGCGGACATCGACACCGGCTACGGCAACGCCGTCAACGCGGCGCGGACCGCGGGCCGATTCGCTGCCGCGGGCGTGCAGGGCGTCTTCATGGAAGACCAGCTCTCACCCAAGAAGTGCCCGATCTGCGTTGGCGAGCCGGTGGACCTCATCAGCATCGAGGAAGCGTCGGGCAAGGTTCGAGCCGTCCGGGATTCGCTGCCGGAACACGTCCTGATGATTGCCCGCACCGATGCTCGTGGCGACGACGCAATCCGACGCGCCACCGCGTACGTCGACGCGGGTGCCGACATGATCATGCCGGTCACGAAGACTTTCGAGACCGCCGACGAGTGGGCTCGCTGTCACGACGCGGTAGGCGTTCCGCTGATGGCGACGTTGACCGCGTCGACCTGGACCGAGCGTGACTTCACCCCCGAGGTTCTCGGGCAGATCGGCGTTCGACTCGCACTACTGCCCACCCAGGTGCTGATGGCCGCCACCGGAGCCGCTCGTGAGGCTCTGCGCCGATTGGCCGGAGGTGAAGCGCCGGCCGACGTGAGCGCCGACGCGTTGCAGCACCACGAGTTCGTCGATCTCATCGGCTTCCCGGAAGTGGAAGCAGCACAACGCAAGTACCTTCCCGCCGACGCGAAGGTGTGATCGGTATGAGCTCCGACGCACTGACGATGGTCGAGAAGATCCTCGGCCGAACCTGCGATGCCGATGTGGTGCACGCTGGAGAGAATCACGCAGTCCGGCCCGCTCGCATGATTGCCTACGATTTCCCCGGCTACACCGACGTGATGTTCCGGCAGATGCGCGAGGACTTCGGCATCACCGAACTCGACGACCCATCTCGCTACGTCGTCTTCATCGACCACATGCTCACCAAGAAGAACGCCAAAGAGCAAGAGGTGCATCAGGTCACGCGAGACTGGTGCGAGTTCTACGGCATCGAGCTGCACGAGGGCCGAGGCATCGGCCACCAGCTCACTGCCGAACTCGGACTCGCGACGCCAGGAGACTTTCTCGTCCACTTCGACGGGCACATCAGCGGAATCGGTGCCTTCGGTGCACTGGGTTGGGGCATCCGTCGGGATCTGATCGAGGCCTGGGTGACGGGACAGCTGTACGTCGACATCCCGGCCACCACACGGTTCGACCTCGTGGGTGAGTTCGGTGCCGGCGTCGACAGTCGCGATCTCGTTCACACGATCATCGACCTGGTCGGTGCCGACGGATGTGCCCACCAGGTGATGGAGTTCGGTGGTCCAGGAGCGCGGTCGATGAAGATCGACCACCGCCAGGGTTTGTGCGGAATGGCGATGTTCACCGGCGCAGTCTCGGCGATCTTCGAACCCGACGAACTGTCGCTCGCCTACGCCCACGACGTCGCCCGGCAGGCGTTCACCCCCGTGCTCCCCGACGAGGGTGCCGCCTACGCCGCCCGCCACACCATCGACCTGTCGACAATCGTTCCGCAGGTGGTGCAACCTGGTTCGGCTCGCGCAGCCAACACGCACACCGCTGCCGATCTGGCCGGAATCCCGATCACGAAGGCGTTCATCGGATCCTGTGCCAGCGGCCGCATCGAGGACCTGCGCGCTGCTGCACTGGTGCTCGACGGGCGGACCGTCGCCCCCGGCGTCGAGTTGAACGTGGTACCGACCTCCCAGAAGGTGCACGATCAAGCCGAAAGCGAAGGGCTGCTGGACATCCTGCGGTCAGCTGGTGCACACATCGCGGTGTCGAGCTGCGATTTCTGCTTCGGATACCAGAAGCCCCTCGCGGCCGGCGAGAACTGCATTTCCACCGGGGTGCTCAACATCTCCGGGCGAATGGGTAGCTCCGACGCCAACATCTACATGGGTTCGCCCTTCACCGTCGCGGCCAGCGCCCTCGCCGGGACGATCGCGCAGGTGGGGTCGTGAGCGCCTACCCGCCCCCGCCCGACGTCATCGACGGTGCGGTCGCGTGGATATTCGGTGACGACTTCGATATCGACCTGGTCGTGGGCGTTGCGAACATCAAGTCCTACGACCCCGATCATTTGAGGTCGGTCTGCATGGCGGCGTACGACCCGGCATTCGTCGATCGAGTTCGACCCGGAGACATCATCGTCGGAGGGCGGAACTTCGGCTACGGACATCCGCACTATCCGCCGATGGTCGCGCTGCGCAACCTGGGCATCAGCGCCGTTGTGGCGGAATCGTTCTCGCCTGGATTCTGGCGTGGAGAGACCTTCAACGGTATGCCCCTGATCACCGTTCCCGGGATATCCGACGCGGTGGCCGTCGGCGACGATGTCAGACTCGACTGGCGTCGGGCCGAGGTGTCGAAGCAGGACGGCACCACGATCACCGGCCATCCACCGAATGCCCGAACCGTCGCCGTCATCGAAGCGGGCGGTTCGTACGAACTTCTTCTCTCCGAACACCGAAGCAAGCAACCACTCACAGAAGGATCAGCGCGATGACGAACACCGAACACTCCCGCGCAGGAGTTGCACCGCCCAAGGCGGACACCACGACCGCGCGTCGAGCTGCGCTGGCCGGAGGTGTCGGTACGCTCATCGAGTACTACGACTTCGCGGTCTACGGCTTCCTCGCCGTCATCATCGCACCGCTGTTCTTCCCATCCACCAGCCCAGGCGTGTCGATTCTCGCGACCCTGGCCGTGTTCGGCGTCGCCTATGTCGCCCGTCCGCTCGGCGGAATCTTCTTCGGTCGGCTCGGAGACCGCAAGGGTCGTCGGCACGCCCTCGTCATCACCGTGGTGTGCATGGGTGTTGCCTGCGGCATTCTCGGACTGCTGCCGACGCACTCGAGTGTCGGGGTGCTGGCCCCCGTTCTGCTGGTCATCATCAGGCTCGCCCAGGGATTCTCGGCAGGTGGTGAGATCGGCGGTGCCGCAACCTACATCGCCGAGTCGGCACCGCCGAACCGTCGAGGATTCTTCGGGTCCTTCACGCCGGTGGGATCGACTCTCGGCTTCGCCGTCGCCGCAGCCGTCGTCGGGCTCGTGGCTCTGATCACGACCGACGAACAAATGTCGTCGTGGGGATGGCGCATCCCGTTCCTGCTGGCGCTGCCCCTGGCCTTCGTATGCCTCCGTGTGCGGCTCAAGCTCGAGGACAGCCCTGAGTTCGAGGAAATGGCAGCCAAGAACGAGGTCGCCAAGAGCCCGTTGAGCGACGTGGTGAAGAAGCAACCGTGGTCTGTGCTCCGCGTCGTCGGCATTGCGATCGCCATGAACGGATCCGGGTACATCGGACTGACCTACTTCAGCGTGTATCTGATCAACGACCTCGGCTTCTCGAAAGATTCGGTGTACTGGACGTCTGCTGTGGCAATTGCATTGGCCTGCGCCACATTCCCGCTGAGTGGGATGCTCACCGACAGGTTCGGCCGCAAACCGGTGCTGCTGTTCGGCTATGTGGCCTACGTGATCATTGCGCTGCCGGTGTTCATGATTCTCGGTGCCACGTCGAGCATTCTCGTCGTCGGCGTCGTCTACTTCGTCTACATGGTGCTCAACGGTGTGGTGCAGGTCCCGGCATTCCCGCTGTTCACCGAACTCTTCCCTCGGGCGGTTCGCTACACCGGAGTGTCGTTGGGCTTCAACATCGGAACGATCGCGGCAGGCGGAACTGCCCCCTACGTTGCAGCACAATTGGTCGAATCGACCGGCAATGCCATGTCACCGGCGTACTGGGTCATGGGCGTGTGCGTCATCGGTGTAGCGACGGTACTGACCATCAAGGAGACGGGACACAGCAAGCTTCCTGTGTAACCCGAGCCGCTCTGCTGTCAGCAGAGATCCGAACCGGGCGTTCGGCAGAACGGACGGACTGCTCACCGGCACACTGGATTCATGAAGTTATTGGTCCTCGGTGGCAGCGACTTCGTGGGGCGAACTGCCGTCGAACATGCTCTCGATCTGCAGTGGGACGTCACGGTACTCAATCGCGGCACAACCGCGTCGGATCCTCGTGTCACACAACTTCGGGGAGACAGGCGCTCGCCCGACGGACTGAATGAGATCCGAGAAGGTAACTGGGACATAGTCTTCGACACCTGGTCGTGGGAGCCGGACGTGGTGGCGCAGTCGGCGGCGCTGCTCGCCGGTCGAGTCGGTGGTTACGTGTATGTCTCCAGCCGTTCGGTGTACGACGCCCCGCAAGCGGGAGCTACCGAGGCCTGGCCGACGGTGCAGGGGTCTGGCGAGGACTATGCGCGATGCAAGCTCGGCGGCGAGCAGGCCGTAGTCGCCGGCTTCGGAACTGATGCGTTGCTGGTTCGTGCCGGTCTGATCCTGGGACCCTACGAAAACATCGGTCGACTTCCCTGGTGGCTGAACAGAATCGAGCCCGCCGGGGATGTGCTTGCGCCCGGTCCGGTCGATCTGGCACTGCAGTACATCGATGCCCGTGATCTGGTCGCTTGGAGTCTGGACGCTGCCGCCCGGGGTCTCGGCGGGGCATTCGACGTGGTGAGTCGGCCGGGTCACGCCACGATCGGCGAGCTTCTGCAGTGCTGCATCGCCGCCACCCGGTCCGACGCACGCTTGTGCTGGGTGGAGCCGGACGTGCTTCGCACTGCAGGTGTGCAGCCGTGGACGGAGCTCCCGATCTGGATTCCGCCGGGCGCGGATCATGATTCGCTGCATGCATCCGACGTATCGAAGGCATTCGCCGCGAGGCTTCGGACGCGACCGATTCAGGAGACCGTCGCGGACACGTGGACGTGGCTGCAATCGCTGAAAGGTCGATCGCCGATGAGGAGTGAGCGACCACCGGTCGGGCTCTCGGCAGACCGTGAAGCGGCAATTCTGGCGGCCCGCGGGCTCACGTGAGTTGGGCTGGGTACGCGTAGGGAACAGATGCGCGCGGAATTGTCAGACGCGTTCGGAATCGTCAACGGATCGGTGTCGAATTCGCGCGCGTATGGCGAACGCGCGCGCGTTTGCGGGAAAATCGGCCCGCTACCCCACTATTCGTCACTCTTCACTCGAAGCTAGATATTGATAGACAACCCTACGGAGCGCAGAGTCGCCGGACCGCTGCTTCGATTTTCGACGCCCGACGCTGGTGTTCGGCGTCGTCGACGGGTCCGCAGTCGCTGCCGGGCGCGGTCATCCAGGCGGAGGTGATGCCGAAGATCATGGTGAACAGGTCGTCGACGGTGAAGGCGTCGGAGATCAGTCCGGCCTGCTGTGCGGCCGCCATGGCGTTTCGCCGCTCGGCGATCACCGCATGAATGTCGTCGGCAGCGGCGACCGCCGTGCCGCCTTGAAGTTGCGTCCACAGCAGCAGTCGGTGCTCCTGGGGATTCGCGGCGAGGTGCAGATACTCGCGCGCGGCGTATCCCCCGAGATCGTCGACGGTGAAGGGAACCGACTCCAGAAAGCGCGCGAACCCGTCTTCCACGACGGCCCGGAACAGTGCTTCCTTGTCTCCGAAGTATGCGTACAGGCGTTCCTTGCTCGCCTTGGCCGAGACCGCGATGCGGTCGACCCGCGCGCCGGCCAGGCCGTGCTCGGAGAATTCTGCGCGGGCAGCGACGACGATGCGGGCGCGGGTGGCGCTTGCGTCAGGCTTCATGGCGGCCACCCTACCGCCAACCAACTAGTTCGTTTGACAGTCGGTCCATCGTCGCTTACCTTTTCGGTCGGGACATTTTTCGTGCCCAGAGAATCAACGAGTACGAGTGGGGTAGAAACATGTCGCAGGTCTCCGAACACGGGGCGCTGGCCGAGAATCCGAATTACGAACGCCGCTGGTTGGTGCTCTGCATCGTCGCCATCACGCAGCTCACGATCGTGTTGGACGGCACCATCGTCAACATCGCCCTGCCGCAGGCGCAGATCGATCTCGGCATCAGCGACACCAGCCGCACCTGGGTGATCACCGCATACGCGCTGGCGTTCGGCGCGCTGCTGCTGCTCGGTGGTCGAATCGCGGACTACTGGGGCCGCAAGCGCTCGTTCATCGTCGGCATGGCCGGCTTCGCCGTTGCCTCCGCCGTCGGCGGACTCGCCCAGGAGGGCTGGCAGCTGTTCATCGCACGCGCAGGTCAGGGCGTCTTCGCGGCACTGCTCGCACCCGCAGCGCTGGCTATTCTGACGGTCACGTTCACCGACACCAAGGAGCGCGCCAAGGCATTCGGCGTGTTCGGCGCGATCGCCGGTGGCGGCGCAGCCGTCGGACTGCTCCTCGGCGGAGTGCTCACCGAGTACGCGAACTGGCGCTGGTGCCTGCTCGTCAACATCCCCGTCGCCATCATTGCCATCGCCGCCGCAGTCCCGCTGGTCAAGGAGAGCAAGGCACACGGCGACACCCGCTACGACCTGCCCGGAGCGATCCTCGTCGCACTCGGACTGGCCTCGCTGGTCTACGGCTTCACCGAAGCCGAGGACGGCTGGGCGACGGTACCCACCATCTCCTTCATCGCTCTCGGCCTCGCGCTGCTCGCCGCGTTCGTCGTGGTCGAATCCAAGTCCGCCAACCCGCTGCTCCCCCTGAGCGTTCTGCTCGACCGAGACCGCGGTGCCGCATACATCGGGTCCGCCGTCATCGGTGCAGCACTACTCGGTGGCACGTTGTATCTGACCTTCTACTTCCAGATAGTGCTCCAGATGAGCCCGGTCATCGCAGGTGTTGCGTCACTGCCCATGACCGGCGGAATTCTGATCACCGCCGCGATCGCCTCGGCGCTCGTGCCCAAGATCGGTCCCAAGCCGATGATGGCTGTCGGCCCTGTCGTCTCGGCGATCGGCCTGCTGCTGCTCACGCAGATCGGCGTCGACACCTCGTACTGGACGCACGTGCTCCCCGGAGTCGTACTGCTCGGGCTCGGTCTCGGCCTGCTGATGGTGCCGATGCAGAACGTCGCTCTCATCGGCGTCCCCGATCACGATGCGGGTGCTGCATCCGCGCTGATCAACGCCACGCTTCAGGTCGGCGGCGCACTCGGCGCAGCGGTGTTCACCACGGTGTACACCTCGTCCAAGACGACGTTCCTGGCCGAGAACCCGGCACCGACGCCGCCCGCAGGAGTTCCTGCGGAGGCTCTTGCCGGCCAGGAAATCCCCAGCGACGAGATGCTGGCCGCGCTACCGGAACCGATCCGCAACTTCGTGCTCGCCACCATCGATCACGCTTTCGCAGCCGAGGTGTCGGGCTACGCGTGGGCCTTCGGAACCGCCGCGATCCTGGTCGCGTTGGTGTGCCCGGTCGTGCTGGTGCTGGTCCGTGCCAAGAAGGACGACCTGCCCGTCGGGGACACTCCGGTCCACATCGGCTAGCGCATACGAGAAGAGAACCCCGCTGCTCGGCCGTCGAGCAGCGGGGTTTTTCGTTGTGGTGGCCGTCAAGCCCGATCGGGGTCGATCGCCTCGGCCTGCGCCGTGAGCAGCATGTGCAGCAACTCGGGAGGCAGAGCCATGGGAGGCAGCGCGCCGAGAGCGATGGAGTTCTCCGCCTCGCCGCCCAGCTCGACCACCTCGTCGTGCAGGCTTTCCATCTTCTCGTCGAGCTTGTTGGCGCTCTCGGCCGCCTCGGTCAGCTCCGCCAACAGGGTCTCCGGAATCTGCCCGCGATACTTGTAGAAGATCTTGTGCTCGAGGCTCGCCCAGAAATCCATTGCGATGGTTCTGATCTGCAGTTCGACGAGGACCGGCTGGACGCGATCGGACATGAACACCGGAATCTCGACGATCAGATGCAAGCTCTTGTAGCCGTTGGCTTTCGGGTTCGCGATGTAGTCCTTGATCTCGACGACGCGCACGTCGCTCTGACTGCTGAGCATGTCGGCGATGCGATAGGTGTCGGAGATGAAGCTGCAGGTGATGCGCACACCCGCGACGTCGAAGATGTTCTCGCGAATCGCATCGAGCGTCAGGGCGCACTTCTTCCGCTGCGCCTTCTCGAAAATGCTCTCCGGAGTCTTCAACCTCGACGAGACGTGCTCGATGGGGCTGTACCGGTGAATGTGGGTGAATTCCTGCTTCAAGATGTTGATCTTCGTGATCAGCTCGTCGATCCCGAACTTGTAGCTCATCATGAATCGCGTGAAATCTTGTCTCAGTTGACCCAGATCGACGACGGGCTCACTGTTGTTCATGCCATTGATTGTCCACGACGGGCGACTGTGTTCGCGCAGCGCGGGAATCGAAGCTGGCGTCACTGCACGAGTTGCGTAGCTCCGGTGTGAACAGCACGACGCCACAGCGTTCGCACTGATGGGTGCGGTGATGTCCTCGGTCGCACGAACAGGCACGTGAACCCACCAACACCGAACCGGCGACGAGTGGATGGCCGTTGGTGCAGCGAGAAGGCGCTCGTTCCGCCCACCGATCGCCGACGCGATAGAGCGATCCGGCAACCGGGTCGGTGTCGCGCTCGTCGGATGCCATCGCGCGCAACCGCCTTCGACACTGTCTACCGTCCGATATGGACCGCCCGAAGTGGCTCCGCTGGCCGCATCGCCAACTTCGGGGGCCCGCTCAGACTAACAGAAATCGAACGTGTGTTCTAACTCGTAGGTCAAAACCACGTCTTGCGGCCACCGACTGCGCGCCCCATCGAACCGAGCAACGTCAGAACCGCGCCGACGACCACGAGAATGATGCCGATGGTCGTCAAGATCGAGATACCGGCGAAATAGCCGATGAGGGCGAGGATGATTCCGAGAACGATCATGACTACTCCTGGTGCCACTGTGAGCCCGCTATCGACGAATTGCCGATGGGACCGAACCTACTCGGGCGCGTGGACGATCGCTCACAATTGTCGCTATTTTCCGGCGTCCACTTTCGCAGCGAGAAACGCCTCGGGGTCGATGAGATCCGCCTGCCCGACGATCGATCCCAGGTCAGCGATACGTTCGATACCGGTGAGCACCATCTCTTCTTCGACCGTGCCCTCGGCGTAGCCGTAATAGCATGTCGACGTCGTGTGGTTGTGGTCCTTGTCTATTCGGTTGGCCCTGCCCTCGATCTGCCGAATGTCGATGGGCGTCCACCGTGGATCGTGAATCAGCGTCACGCGTGGTGCGAGGGTGGAGACCGTGCCCTCCGGGAGCAGTAATTCGTTGGTGTGCAAATTGATCGCACTGGTGGTGGTCGAGACGATGACCGACGCGTCACCGGTTTGAAAGCGTCTGATCGACGCCTCCTGATCCGGGCTGCTCATACTCCCGTCGACGACCGCGACCTCGAGGCCCTCGTCCCGAAGCGTCTGCGCCAACGCCGCGACCGACTCGCGGTAGAACATCGAGACGAACACCTGGTTGCCGGCCTTGACCCAGGTGCGTACCTGGTCGGCGGACGCGGGAATGCGTAGGTACGAACACTTCTGGCGGAATCGCAGGGTCGCGGCGCGGGTGCTCGGGTTCTTCTGCAGCACGCGCTTGCCGCCGACGGCCTTCCAGATCGGTAGCCCGACTTCCTTGCGGTAGTCCACCCACGCCGAGTTGTACAGCCGCTTCTGCGCGGCGGTGAGTTCCTGGCCGAGCGGCTCGCGTGGGGTCGGTGGCGAGGGACGCGAAATCGACCACGGCACAGCACCTCCCGACAGCCACCCATGTACGGACGCAATATCGCGGGCGCGTCGGGCCGCGTCCTCGGGCTCCCACCGCCACGTCGTCAATCCCGTCGTCGCCTTGCCTGCCTTGACGGCGAACCCCGACTCGATGAGGAACTCGGCCCACTTCATCGTCACCGCGTAGCCGAGATACTCCTCGTCGCCGAGGATCTCGACCCCACGGCTGCGCTCGACCGCACGAGCCATGTACGCGAAGTGCAGGGGCTGATAACCGGGCGTGGCAGACATCCACACCACCGAGCGCGCTGCCTGCTGATATCGCCAGAGGATCTGCGACTGCTGCGATTCGATGTTCATCAGCGCATGCGATTCGTCGGCGATCACCACGTCGATGTCGAATCGAAGCTCGCCGAGCGAGATGGTCCGCTTGTTCTGTGTCCGTTTACGTTTGCCCAGGTCGGTCTCGGGCGGAACGGACAGGAGCTTCTTCGTCGACTGGTACGTGACCAGCAGCCAGCGCTTGCGCTCGGAGGGCTCGATATCGGCCTCGCTGTCTGCAATGGTGCGCCGCCATCCCGGCAGCGCGCCCTTGGGTGCGACCACCAGCACCGTGCCGATCTCGGCCGCCGACATCTGCCGAACGGCCTCGCACACCGCCAACGTCTTGCCCAGACCCGTCGAATCCATCTGCGCGAAGTACGGGAATCCCGCGTCGAGGGCGGCGAGATGGCGTCGAACGGATTCGAGTTGGGTCTCACGCGGCTGCATCGCGCGCTCCCGCACCACCTCGTCTCGCCAGTTCTCGTTGGCATCGTCCTCGAGCCACCGTTGCAGGCTGTACGGCATCGACTCGTACGGCTGCAGATACTCGGGCAACTCGGTGCCGTAGTACGCGAACACCCGCGGTCCGGGATACCAGCGCGCCCCGGCAGCGCCCGCCGCCGACCGATCCTCGAACGGCACGTCCAGCACCCAGACGCGCTCACCGGGATCGGGCACCCGCAGATCGGGGGCAGCAGTCTTGCGAGGCGACGTCTTGCGCGGCGCTGCGCGCTTGCGTGGCGCGGCCTTCTTCGGGGCAGCTTTTTTCGGTGCAGGCTCACCGTTCTTGGCGGCCGCGAACTTTCGCGCAGCACTGCTCTGCCCGGCCTTGACGGTGCGGGCAGTGGTGGATCGGGCTGTGCGTCTACGAGGTGGCATCGGATCCAGTCTGTCGTACGGTGTGCACGAACACCGTAAAGGAGCCCTGTGACACACACGAACGACCCGCGCGCCGTAGTGCTCGTCCACGATCAGGACCCGGCTCTCGCGCGACGCGACATCGGTACTCTCGACGCCGAGTTACGCACCAGGGGTTTCCAGTTGGACGTGCACTCCTTCGACCACAGCCCCGACCTCGCGCCGCCGCCACTGTTCGGCGCACAGGTGCTGGTCGTCATGGGCTCGCCCGACGCCGCGTACGACGACACACTGGCCTGGCTCGCGCCGGAGATCGCGTACGTCCGGGAGGCGATCGACACAGGAGTCCCGATCCTGGGTGTCTGCTTCGGCGGACAGTTGCTCGCTCGGGTACTCGGCGGCACCGTTCGCAAATCCGAGCATCCCGAGTACGGATTCGTCGACGTCGAGACGTCCGAGCCCGAGCTCATCGCCCCCGGACCGTGGATGGAGTTCCACGGCGACACATTCACCGCTCCCCCGCAGGCCACAGTGATCGCCCGCAACGAAGCCGCGCAGCAGGCCTTCGTACTCGGGCCGCACCTCGGATTGCAGTTCCACCCCGAGATCGACCTCGACACCTACGACGCGTGGGCCGCGGCGTGGGACCGCGACGGCGTCGAACATGCGGTGGATGTGCACGAGATCCGCCGAGCCATCGCCGACGCCGAACCTGCAGCTCGGGTGCGTTGCTCGGCTCTGCTCGACGCATTTCTCGCCCGATCCTCGGCGGTGCCCCGGTAGGGTCGAACGATGACCGAGGCCAGGCCCAGCAACTTCAGCGATCACCAACTCGGCATCTACGCCGCCGGGATGTTCGCGCAGCAGACACCGTCGATCACCACCAATCTGGCGAGGTTGGAGGACCAGGCTGCCGAGACGCTCTCGCCCGAGGCCCTCGGTTACATCGTCGCCAGCGCGGGCAGTGGCTCGACGGCTCGGGCGAACCGGGCTGCCTTCGACCGTTGGGCCATCACGCCGCGGATGCTGCGCAGCTCGGCTGCCCGCGATCACGCGTGCACCGTGCTCGGCACCGATATGCCTGCACCGCTCATGATCGCTCCCGTGGGCATTCAGACTCTCGCGCACCCCGAGGGGGAACTCGCCACCGTCCGCGCCGCCGCGGAACTCGGTGTGCCGTACATACATTCGACCCAGGCCTCGCACTCGTTCGAGCAGATCGCCGAGGCGGGTGGCGACGCTCCGCGCTGGTATCAGCTCTACTGGCCGACGGACGAGTCGGTGTTGCTGAGCTTCCTGCAGCGCGCGAAGGATTCCGGATTCAGCGCGCTGGTACTGACGCTCGACACGACGCTGCTGGGCTGGCGGCCTGCCGATCTGGACCGCGGCTACCTGCCGTTCCTGGCCAACCTCGGCATCGAGAACTACCTGAGCGATCCGGCGTTCCAGGCCGGACTAGGACAGTCGGTCGAGGAGAATCCCGTTGCCGCCGCGATGCATTGGGCGCAGATGTTCCCCAACCCCGGTCTGTCGTGGAAGAACCTGGCGTTCCTCCGAGAGCACTGGAGTGGGCCGATCGTGCTCAAGGGAATCTGCACCGTGGGCGACGCCCGGGAGGCGGCCGCGCACGGAGTCGACGGCATCGTCGTCTCCAACCACGGCGGCCGTCAGATCGACGGGGCCAGAGCGTCACTCGACGCGTTGCCGTCCATCGTCGAGGCGGTGGGCGAGGAATTGACAGTCCTGTTCGACTCCGGAGTACGCACCGGAGCCGACATGGCCAAGGCTCTTGCTCTCGGAGCCGATGCGGTGCTGCTCGGCCGCCCGTTCCTCTACGGCCTGGCGCTCGGTGGTCAAGAGGGCGTCACGCACGTATTGCGTTGTCTGCTGGCCGAATTCGACCTGGTGACGAGCCTGTCCGGTCATACCGGTGCGGGCGAGCTGGGCCGCGACTCGATCATGGAGTCCTGATGGAGTGGACGAAGCACGCCATCTGGTGGCACCTGTACCCGCTCGGCTTCACCGGAGCGCCGGTGCACGGCTGGGACGGTGAATCCCAGGCGGATCTGCACCGGCTGAACAGAATCGAGAACTGGCTCGACTACGCGCTCGAACTCGGTGCGTCGGGCATCGCCCTCGGTCCGATCTTCGAGTCCGAGAAGCACGGCTACGACACTGTCGACTACTTCCACATCGACGGCCGGCTCGGCACCGACGAAGATGTCGACTCCCTGATCGCCGCGGCGCACTCCCGCGGCCTGAAGATCATGTTCGACGGCGTCTTCAACCATGTGGCGCAGAGCTTTCCGAAGTTTCAGGAAGCGCTGACCGAGGGTGCGGACTCCGAGGCCGCGGGGTGGTTCCACCTCGATTGGTCCGGTGAAAAGCCGACGCATCGCAACTTCGAGGGCCACGACGAACTGGTCGCACTCAATCACGAGAGCCCGGATGTGCAGCAGTACGTCGTGGACGTGCTCTCGCACTGGCTCGAACGTGGCGTCGACGGCTGGCGGCTCGACGCGGCCTATGCGGTATCGCCACGCTTCTGGGCCGCGGTGCTGCCGAAGGTTCGGGAAAAGCACCCGGACGCATACTTTCTCGGCGAGGTCATCCACGGCGACTACGACCGAATCGTCTCGGCCTCCACGCTGGATTCGGTCACCCAGTACGAGCTGTGGAAGGCAATCTGGAGCGGTCTGAGCGAGAAGAATTTCTTCGAGCTCTCCCATGCGCTGGAGCGGCACAACGGGTGGCTCGACGCCTTCGTCCCCGCCACGTTCGTCGGAAATCACGACGTCAATCGCATCGCCAGCGTCATCGAGGACGAGCGACATCTGGTGCACGCGTTGGTGGTTCTGTTCACCGTGGGCGGTATGCCGATGATCTACTACGGCGACGAGCAGGCGTTCCGCGGCATCAAGGAGGATCGAGTCGGCGGTGACGACGAGGTGCGTCCGGAGTACCCCGACACGTCCGAGAATCTCGCCCCGTACGGTTGGCCGGTGTACCGAGTGCATCAGGAGCTGATCGCACTACGGCGTCGCAACCCGTGGCTCTACTCCGCGCGCACCGAGACGCTCGAACTCACCAACACCGCACTGCTCTATCGTGCGCACGCCGACGGCGAATCGCTGACGGTCGCGCTCAACCTCGGTGACGACGCCATCGACTACCCGGTTCAGGGCGACGAGGTGCTCGCAGGCGAAGCGGATCTGCACGACGGGCGGGTTAGTGTCCCGCCGCACGGCTGGGCCGTCATCGGCTGAACGCGTGCATTCGGTTCCATTCGCCTCTCTAGCGCGAAAACAAGACACGGCGAGAAACCGCTACAGGTACAGTCGACCGCGACACGGGGTGCCCGTCAGGGCTGAGAACACACCCGTCGAACCTGATCTGGTTAGGACCAGCGAAGGGAATGTCGTGGCGTTGCGGTATTCCTGTCCCCTCGTGACGGTCCCGACCTCGAACGAGAGGCGAGGCGCATGAAATTCGACGAGCAGACAGTGTTGGTCACCGGCGGTGGACGCGGACTGGGAGCAGCGATCGCCGCGGCGTTCGCCGGCCAGGGTGCCCGCGTGGTGATCGACTATCGCAACAGCAAAGAGGCCGCCGAAGCGCTAGCTGATCGCCTCGGCGGAAATGCTTTCGCGGTTCAGGGCGACGTGACCGATGAGAGCGCAGTGGCTACGGTGTTCGACTCGGCACGTGAGCATTTCGGCACTCCGATCACCACCGTCGTCAACAATGCGCTGGCCGATTTCTCCTTCGACGGCGATGCCCGGCCCAAGGCCGACACCATCACCTGGGAACGCTTCGACGCTCAATTGCGTGGCAGCGTCCGCGCGGCGTTGCTCACCACCCAGGCGGCACTGCCGGGTATGCGCGAGGCCGGGTTCGGTCGAATCATCAACGTGGGCACCAACTTGTTCCAGAATCCGGTGGTGCCGTACCACGACTACACCGCCTCCAAGGCCGCACTGCTTTCGCTGACCCGCACTCTGTCCGCGGACCTCGGTGCAGACAACATCACCGTCAACATGGTCTCGGGCGGACTGCTGCGCACCACCGACGCCAGTGCCGCTACCCCGGTCGAGGTGTTCGACTTCATCGCCGCCTCCACTCCGCTGCAACGCGTCACCACGCCCGAGGAGTTCGCCGATGCCCTGCTGTTCTTCGCTTCGCCGTGGGCGCGGTCGGTGACCGGCCAGAATCTCGTCGTCGACGGCGGCTTGGTCAAGAACTGACATGCACCTCAACGCATTTCTCTACGGTTGCGGCCACCACAGCGCCGCGTGGCGGCATCCCGGTTCGCGAGTGGAGGATCTCGGCGACATCTCCTACTACGAGGAACTCGCGCAGCTCGCCGAACGGGGAAAGTTCGATGCGGTGTTCTTCGCCGACGGACATTCGGTGCACGACCCGGCCGGAGCCGGCACGTGGTTCCTCGAGCCGATCACCGCGCTGTCGGCCATGGCCAGGGCGACCACGCACATCGGTCTGGTCACCACGGTGTCGTCGACGTTCTACACCCCGTTCCATGCTGCACGCATGCTGGCGTCGCTCGATCACATCAGCGGCGGCCGGGCAGGCTGGAACGTCGTCACCTCCATGTTCGACGCCGAGGCCCGCAATCACGGAATGGACGTCATCCCCGCTCGTGAGGAGCGCTACGCGCGCGCCGAAGAGTTCGTCGATACGGCTCTGGCGCTGTGGGATTCGTGGGATGCCGACGCATTGACGCTCGATCGAAGCGGACAGTATGCGGACCCGGCCAAGGTCCACTCGATCGACCACGACGGCAAACATTTTCGGGTCGACGGCCCGTTGACGGTACCGCGGTCGCCGCAGGGCAGGCCGGTGCTGTTCCAAGCCGGGGCGTCGGGGCCGGGTCGCCAACTGGCGGCGAAATACGCCGAGGCAATCTACGCCGTCGCCTACGATCTCGTTGCAGCGCAAAGCTATTACGGGGACGTGAAGACGCGAATCCGCCATGCGGGTCGCGACAGCGCGGCGGTGGGGATCATGCCGGGTCTGGTGACCTATATCGGCTCGACCATGGAAGAAGCCCGCCGAAAGAAAGCGGAACTGGATCGGCTGCTCCCCACCGAGCAGTCGTTGGCGATGCTGTCGACGTTCACCGGGCAGGACTGCGCTGCTTGGGAACTCGATGCTCCGGTACCGAAACTGCCGCCGGCATCGGAGTTCACCGGACCGCAGGGCCGCTACGAGACAATCCTGCGGATCGTCGAGAAGGACGCTCCCACCGTGCGGGAATTGCTCGGTACCCTCGCGGCCGGCGGAGGCCACGCCACGATGATCGGCACACCGGAATCGATTGCAGACGAGATGCAGTCGTGGATCGGCCGTGGTGCCGACGGATTCAATCTGATGTGTCCGCGATATCCGGACTCCCTCGAGGACTTCGTGGACCATCTGGTCCCGATCCTGCAGCAGCGCGGCGTCTTTCGATCCGACTATACCGCGTCGACGCTGCGCGAGCACCTGGCTCGCTGATCGGATTCACCGATTCACCGACTCACCGAGCAGGCCCGAAGACCCCCCGATCGACGAACGTCACCAGAGCGTCGAGTCCGTCGTCGGGCGAGCCCTGCCACAGCCGGGCGAAATTCTCTGCTGCACCACCGATCAGCATCGCGGTGGTGGCAGGGGACGCCGGTAGCTCGACGCCTGCCTTCTCGAAATTCGCGAGGCGGACGACCCACGGCTCGAACTGAACCTGCGTGAATCGCTGTACTCGCAGTGCGAAGTCTGCATTGACCAGAGCTGCATCGCGGAGGGCATCGATCACCACTCGGTGCCGAGTGAGCAACTGCCAGAACACTTCCACGTGGGGACGCATCGTCGGGTGCTCGCGCGCCGATGGGTCCTGAGTAGCGACGATGACGTCGGCGTCCTCACCGATCTGCTCGGCGAGGGCGAGCAGCAGCTCCTCCTTGCTGGAGTAGTGGTTGTAGAACGAGCCTGCCGCTCGTCCGGCTTCGCGGGTGATGTCGACGATCTTGGTGTTCAGGTATCCGGACCGGGCGAACACGACGCGGGCGGCGTTCTCCAGTTCGACCCGGGTTCGTCCGGCCTGTTGCGCCCGTGTTGTGGCGGCCATCTCTGCTTCCTGCCTGTTGACACCTCTGCCGTCACGATACACACTGAATCGCGATTCAGTGAATGCTCATTCGTCGAAGGAGTCGTTGTGAAGGCAGCAGTTCTGACCGAATTCGGGATACCGAGATACGCCGACCACGGGCATCCGGTACCGGCCGATGGCATGGAGGTGGTCGACGTGGCGGCGGCGACGCTCAATGCCGTCGACATAGCCATCGCCGCAGGAACCCATTACCTCAGCCCGCGGTCGCTGCCCACCGTCAGCGGTATCGAAGGCGCGGGCACCACGCAGGACGGTCGCCGAGTCTATTTCTGCCCGCCGGTCCCGCCGTACGGTTCGATGGCTCAGCAGGCGTTGGTACCGACGGCGTCGCTCATCGAGCTACCCGACGGGCTGGACTTCTCGACCGCCGCGACGCTGGGCAATGCCGGCCTTGCGGCGCTGATGCCACTGACCCACGGTGGTCGAGTGAAGGAAGGGGAGAGCGTTGTGATCCTCGGTGGCACCGGGGTCGTCGGACGCCTGGCAGTGCAAGCCGCGAAGCTGCTCGGGGCGGGATCGATCACCGTGGTCGGGCGCGACGAGGTCGCACTCGAATCCACCCGCGAACTCGGGGCCACGGCGACGGTCACCATCGGAGACAAGAGCGTGGACGAGCTCGGCTCGGCCATTCGGCAGGCATCCTCCGGCGCGGACGTCGTACTCGATTACACCTGGAGCACAGTCGCTTCGGCGGCACTGCGCGCAGGAAACCGACTCGTTCGTCTGGTGCAGATCGGCGATCGAGCCGGTGCCGAAATCACTCTACTGGCGCAGCTTCTTCGATCGCTCGGGGCGACCGTCGTCGGTTTCATGCCGCTGCACTACGGGCCCGATGCCACCTCGCAGGCCTATCGAACCCTGACCGACTGGGCCGCGGCCGGCGAGATCACCGTGGAGTACGAGAACGTCCCGCTGGCCGAGGTGGCGAGCGCGTGGAAGCGAGCCCCACTCACCCGTCACAAACTGATATTGGTCCCCTGACCGGCTCGAGTGTCCAACGAGTCGATGAATTCCCTTGTCAATCGAGCGATGTCGTCGGCATGGGAGATCGGCGACCAGTGTCCGGCTGGAATGTCGTTGCGGGTCAAATCTTTCACCCACTTGCCGGTGTCGTCGTAGTGGTACGGGCGCACTGCGACGTCCTCGGTGTTGACGATGAGGTGCACGGGGATGTCGATGTACCGCTCGCGTGGATTGCCGAGGAGCGGAATGATGTTGGCCCGGTAGAGTTTGGTGCCGTTGGTGGCATCCGACCACAGTGTGGGGTTCTGGGTGACGAGCTTGGGGTCGACGCCCGAGAACTCCTGGAGGAACGCCGGCCACCCCTTGGCGAACTGCCGCTTGATGCGCAGCGTGGACAGGCCGGGGATGTGGAAGGTGACGGTGTACCACGACGCGCGTACCTGGGCGAGCACCTGCTTGATGCCGGTGAGGGTAGGTTTGCGCAGGCGGGACTGCGACCACTTGCCGAGGTGATCGAGGTTCGGCCCAGAAATCGATGTGTACGAACGAATTCGGTCCTTCGCCTGGGGCTGGGCTGCGGCCTCCCATACCTCGACGGCACCCCAGTCGTGGGCGAGCACATGAACCGGGGCGTCGGGGCTGACGGCATCGGCGACGGCATAGAAATCCGAGGCGAGCCGAGCCAGCTTGTACGCCGACTGCTCGGCGGGGACCGAGCTCTCGCCTGCGCCGCGGGAGTCGTAGCTGATCACCCGGAAGCGGTCCTCCAGCTGCGGCACGATGTGGCTCCACAGCTCATGAGTATCGGGCCAGCCGTGCACGAGGACGATGGGATCGCCGTCGGGATTGCCGCTCTCGAACACCGCCAGGCGGATGCCCTCGTTGACGACCGTCGTACGAACCGCATTGCTGCTCAACTATTTTCCGTTCTATAGATCGAGTACGAGACGCCCGCCGCGTGCGCGCGAAACGCAGATGAGCATGTGATCGCGCTGCTCTTCCGGCGTCAGTCTGTTTTCCAGGTGCTCGGGCTCACCGGAGAGCACCCGTACCTTGCAGGTACCGCAGAAGCCCTGCTGGCACGAGTACGCGACGTTGGGTTTCTGCTCCTTGACCGCTGTCAGCACGGAGGCGTCGGCGGCGACGTCGAGCACGGCGCCCGTGCTGATCAACTGCACCTCGAACGGCGTGCCGTCGAGAATCGGCGGCGGGCCGAATCGCTCGAAATGCAGTGCGGTGGAGGGGCACCGGCGAAAGTCGCGGCGGACGGCGTCGAGCATGGGGGTGGGGCCGCAGCAGTAGACGGCACCGCCTGCGGGTGCACGCTCGAGCAATTCCCCCTCGGTCGGGTAGCCGTACACGTCGTCGGTGCGGACGAACACGCGGTCCGATTCCCAGCTCTCGATCTCCTCGAGGAAGGGCATCGTGTCGCGGGATCGACCGCAGTAGACGAACTGCCAGTCCATGCCGAGAATCCGTGCAGCACGGACCATCGCGATGATGGGAGTGATACCGATCCCGCCCGCGATGAACAGGGCACTGCCCTCGCCGACGAAGGGAAAGCCGTTCCGTGGGCCGCGAACGGTGACCTCGGTGCCTGGCTCGAGCCCGTGCATCTCGATGGATCCACCTGCGCCGGTGGGTATTCGGCGTACGGCGATGCGGTAGCAACTACGGTCGGAAGGATCGCCGCACAGTGAGTACTGCCGACGGCGGCCCGAGGGCAAGTGCAGGTCGAGATGGCAACCCGGATGCCAGATCGGCAACTGCTCCCCCGTCGGCGACGCCAGGGTGAGGGCGGCGACGTCGTTGTCCTCGGCGACGATCTCGCGCTCGGTGACGACCAATTTCAGCGCGGAATCGGGATTGTGGCCTGCGACGGCATCGTTGTATTCCGCTCCGGCCGCCGCCTGCATGTACCCGTTGAGGAACGTGCCGAGTAGCTGCATCGAGCGATCGGGACGTGCTCGTCCGCGCAGATCGGGCGGCGCATCCTTGGGAAGCAGCCGCGGGACGCGTCGTGAGTTGAGCTTCACCGTGCCGCGGCCTGCGCGGCAGGCGAGGACGCGAGGTACCGGACCGCCTGGGCGGTGGAGCCTTCCTGGCTGGGGTGGTACGACTTCTTGAGGTAGCGCGACATGCTGAGGCCGACGTGCGTCAGTGCGGGAAGGGTGCCGCGTTTGACCGACTTCCGCCACAGAGCCGACCGAGGCTTACGCACCGACTTCGGTGCACTCTGCAGCTCGGGGTCGTTCTTCATCAGGAAGATGATCCCGCGCATCCAGATGTACGCCATCAACGGCACGACCACCACGAATGTGCGCAGTCGACGGACCTCGCGCTTGTCGAAGTAGCGCAGCGTGTCGTATGCGACCGAGCGGTGCTCGACTTCTTCGGCACCGTGCCAGCGCAGCAGATCGAGCATGGTGGGGTGGATGCCCGCGCGGTCGAGACCGTCGGCGTTGAGCACCCAGTCGCCGAGGAATGCCGTCACGTGTTCGATGGCCGCGATCAATGCCAGCCGCTCGACCAGGTTGTTCTTCGATCGCAGGCTCGTCACCGAATCGGAGCCGAGCACTTTGCCGAAGGCCCATTCCATCTGATCGGTGAACGGGGTTGGGTCGAGTCCGTTGTTCTGCAGGTGGACGAGGACGCCGGTATGCGCCTCGGCGTGCACTGCCTCTTGCCCGATGAAGCCGATGACGTCGTCCCGTAGCTTCTCGTCGTCGATGTACGGCAGGGCCTCTTTGAACGTGTCGACGAACCAGTGCTCGCCGGCGGGCAGCAGTAGATGCAGCACGTTGAGTACGTGCGTGGTGTACGGATCGCCCGGCACCCAGTGCATCGGCAGATCGCTCCAGTCGAACTTGACGTTTCTGGCTTGCAGCATCACTTCACCGGGATCCGATGCGACGATCTTCCGTTCGCTCATCGAGCCACCTCCTCCACGTTCGCAGGTGTGGCCGATGCCACAGTGCGAGACTTAGTATAAACATCGGTAACACATAAAGGGAACCGTGACGGTATTCGATGAGACACTTCTGTCATGACCGACTCCCCCCCCGTGTCGACTCCCCCGAGTCGTATGCCCGTCACCTGGCCTGCCGAATGGCCCGCCGAAGTTCGGCGCATCGCTGATGCCACGAACGATGCGCTGGCCGCTGTCGCCTCGCAGGATTCGGTCGCGTTCGACGATGCCGTCGAATCGTTGGGCCGCTCGGACTCGGCGCAGGCCGGGCACGTGCATGCCGAAATGGTACGCACGTTGCTCGAAGAGGTATACAGCGATGGATTGACCGGCGAGAACGTCCAGGAGGTGCTCGGCCGAACCGTACGAGGAGCGGACTGGCTGCCGAACCTGGACATCGCCGGGTTCGTCGAGGTGCTCACCGGAGCGCTGGGGTTGTCCGACGTCGAAGAGCAGTCGCGAGTGAGGCCGCGTCCCGCACATGCGTTGCTGGTGGTCGCAGACCTGCTCGCGGTGCGCCGTGGCCGAGCCGAGACCTATCTGCGGTACGCACTGGCCGAGGTGCGCCGCGCCGAGACGATCGAGATGCCCTAGTTCGCGCGGACCAGGGACTGCTGTTCACCGAAGGTGGGTGACTGCGGCGTATGTCGATGTGGTTGAGCGAACCGCGCGACTTCTCGATCGAAACGGCCAGTTTTACGAGCTATGTAGAGTTTAACAAGATTTGTTAAAGTAGGTTCAGGTTGTCTATTTGGGGGATGAACAGTGGACCGTCGGCGAAACCCGTATACGCCCAACGCTGGCGCGCCACCGCGTTATTTGGCGGGTCGCGAGGTGGAGCTCGATGACTTTCGAACCCTGCTCTATCGGTTGCGGAGGGGCTATTCCGAGCAGTCGCTGATCGTCACTGGCCTGCGTGGCGTCGGCAAGACTGTTTTGCTTGGTCGGTATCGCGAAATAGCTGAGGATGAGGGCTGGGTTGCAGTCGAAGCCGAGGTATCGAAGAGCACCGCATTCGGTCCGCAGATTGCCAGCCTGGCCCGGCGCGCTTTGTTGCAAACGTCACCTAGGGCGAAGTGGAACGACCGTATTCACAGATCGGCTGCGGTGCTCAAGTCGTTCTCGCTGTCGATCCAGCCGGATGGATCACTGAATATTGGTTTGGACGTCGATCCAGCTGCTGGACAGGCCGACACGGGAAACCTGAATGACGACCTCGCTGATGTCTTCGAGGCAGTCGGGTTGGCCGCTCGGGAGAGCGACAGTGGGGTGGTATTCCTTTTCGACGAGATTCAATTTCTGTCGAAGGGTGAGCTGGAAGCGTTGATCGGTGCCGTCCACAGAACTGTCCAGCGGGAGCTTCCGATCACCTTTGCAGGTGCCGGTCTGCCGCAGCTTCCGGGTTTGGCAGGTGATGCCAAGTCCTATGCTGAGCGGCTGTTCCGATTCCCGTCTATCGGTGAGCTACCCGGGCCGGAAGCGATCGCGGCCCTGACCGAACCAGCGAAGCTGGAAGGCGTCGAGTACGACGTCGGAGCCATGGACAAGATCCTGCACTACACCGAAGGGTATCCTTACTTTATCCAGGAATTCGGGAGAGCAGTGTGGAACTTGGCCGAGGGTCCGAGGATCACGGAAGCTGACGCGGTCGCTGCTGCCGATCTTGTCGATGATGAACTCGACGACAGCTTCTTCCGGACACGTGTTCAGCGCTGTACGAAGGAAGAGCTTCGCTATTTGCGGGCTATGGCCGAGCTTGGACCGAAGGAACAAAAGGCCGTCGACGTGGCGCTCCTCCTGCAAAAGCAATCGGAACAGGTGTCGCCGCTGCGCTCACGGTTGATCAACAAGGGTTTGCTGTACACCCCGAATTACGGTTACGCGAAGTTCACCGTTCCCCAGTTCGATCGATTCATGCGCCGATACATGCCGGAGATCGACGGGCAACCTCCGACCTGAGTGTTGGTTTCGCTAGCGAGATCTTCGCCTGTCTTGCATACGCGCTAGAACGCCGAAGAAAGCGCTACCGATGCAGAATGTTCGCTCCGGCGACGACGGCTCGCACGGCCGACAGGTGTGCGTCGGGATCCATGCCCATCGACCATTCGCGGCGACCGTCGTGCTCGGCGAGGACGAAGGTGGCGGTCTCGTCGCCGATGATCTGCTGGTGGAACGAGAGGATCTCGATGCGGAATCCGGCGTCGTGGAGCATCGACGTCAATGCCTCGATCGGCCCGTAAGTCGTTGCCGCACAGGCGATGATCGTATCGCCGACGCCGAAGGTCGCGTCGAAAGCAGTCCTCCCGCCAGTTGCACTGTCGGCCGTCCATGACCCCAGCCGAAGAGGCCCGGTGCTGGGCGAGAAGCGGTCGGTGAAGTTCGTCCACGACATGTGTTGCCAGGTGATCTCGTCGCGCATCGTGCGCGGCAGGGCACAACCGAAACGGGCGTGGAACGGATCTGTGGCGAGAGTGGAAGCAAATGCATTCATGAGGATGGTCCTGGCGAATGTGAAGGGAGGACCGAGAGAGCACAACGACCCGCAGCGAGGGGTCGGTCCGAATCAGACCCCGCTACGGCGGCGTACTACGAGAATGCGCTTCACACCCCAGAAAGTAGTCCTCCGTCGCAGTCGCGCGCAAGTATCGAGTGAATACAGATCTCTAGGACACGAACTAGATGTCCGCATATATCGCACGATTCGTTGTAACTTTGGCCCCATGGACCCCGTGCGTAACCCCTACGCCCCCGGCGCCGGCCAGCGCCCACCCGAGCTCGCAGGCCGAAAGAAGCAGCTCGACGCCTTCGACGTCGTACTCGAACGCATCACCCGCGGCCGGCCGGAACGCAGCGTCGTTCTCACCGGGCTGCGAGGCGTCGGGAAGACGGTATTGCTCAACCAACTCCGATCCGCGGCGATCGCCCGCGGCTGGGGCACCGGCAAGATCGAGGCTCGGCCCGACCAGGAATTGCGTCGACCGCTGTCGTCTGCGCTGCACATGGCGGTCCGCGGGATCGCGGCATCGCATCGCGATCCCGAACGCGTCGACGAGTTCCTCGGCGTCCTCAAGGCCTTCGCCCTACGCGCCACCGCGGACAAGGGCATGCGGGAGCGGTGGCAGCCCGGCATCGACGTCCCGGCGAAGACGGGCCGCGCCGACTCCGGCGACATCGAGATCGACCTCGTGGAACTGCTGCTCGACGCCTCCGCGCTGGCCGGCGACGTGGGCGTGGGCATCGCCATCTTCATCGACGAGATGCAGGATCTGGGTGCCGCGGACATCTCCGCGTTGTGTGCGGCCTGTCACGAGCTCAGTCAGGACACCGCGCCGCTGATCATCGTCGGGGCCGGACTGCCACACCTACCTGCGGTGTTGTCGGCATCCAAGAGTTACTCCGAGCGCCTGTTCAGTTACCACCGGATCGGTCGACTGGAACGAGCGGCGGCCGACCTCGCGTTGATCGCTCCGGCCGACCGCGAGGACGTCGAATTCACCCCCGATGCCCTCGACGCGCTGTATGCGGCCGCCGACGGCTACCCGTATTTCGTGCAGGCCTACGGCAAGGCGACGTGGGATCTCGCGGCCGACACCCCGATCACCGTCGAGGACGTGCGCGTCGCCGCTCCGACGGCGGAGGAGGAATTGGCCGTCGGATTCTTCGGTTCTCGCTACGAACGTGCGACGCCTGCCGAGCGTGAATACATGCGTGCGATGGCCGAACTGTCCGTGGACGACGGCTCGGTGCCGACCTCGGCCGTGGCGACCGAACTGAAGCGCAAGCCGGCATCGCTGTCCCCGGCCCGCGACGGACTGATCAAGAAGGGTCTGATCTATTCGGCCGAGCGCGGCACCATCGCGTTCACGGTGCCGCACTTCGGTCGCTACCTACGGGCCCAGACCGACGAACCTGCGACGGTGTGAACTATCGGTACGCCTCAGCGCGCTCGACGCACAGTTGCTCGAGTTTCCGCACTGCCTTGGGGTCGGAGTGATCGACGTTGACGAGCTCGGCGTCACCGTCGTAGAAGTCGATCAGTCGCTGATCCATCACCTTGCGCCACAACGGCGGAACCAGCGCGCAGAAGATCATCACGGCATAGCCGGCCGGTAGCTGCGGGGACTCGTCGACGGTGCGCAGTGCCTGGTAGCGGCGCACCGGATTCGCGTGATGGTCGCTGTGCCGTTGCAGGTGGTAGAGAAACAGGTTGCTCCACAGGTGGTCGCTGTTCCAACTGTCGCGGTGGGTCGGTTTGCCGTATCGACCGCTCTTGCGCTTCTGCCGCAGCAGCCCGTAGTGCTCGAGGTAGTTGGCTGCCTCGTAGAGGACGATCGCGATCGCAGCCTGCAGGAACAGATACGGCACGGTCACCACACCGAAGACGGCGATCAGCACGCCGAACAGCACAACGCTCATGGCCGCGGCATTGAACAGGTTGTTTCGGTACGACCAGGGAGACAGGCCCTGGCGGGCGAGGCGTCGAGTCTCGAGCTCCCAGGCCGAGCGCAGGCCGTGCACGATCGTGCGCGGCAAAAACTTCCAGAACGACTCGCCGAACTTCGCCGACGCCGGATCCTCCGGGGTGGCGACGCGGAGGTGGTGGCCGTGATTGTGCTCGACGTAGAAGTGGCCGTACAGGGACTGTGCCAGTGTCACCTTCGACAGCCATCGCTCCAGACGCTCACGTTTGTGGCCCAGCTCGTGCGCGGCGTTGATGCCGACCCCACCGACGATGCCGACGGTGATGGCCAGGCCGATCCGCTCCGGAACTCCCAGCGGGCCGTGCGCCCAGAGATAGCAGGCCGCAACGAGTCCCGCGTACTGCAACGGCAGGAACAGATAGACGCACCAGCGGTAGTACGGATCCTTCTCGAGCGCGGCGATCGCCTCGTCCGGGGGATTGCTGCGGTCCACTCCGGCGAACCTGTCCACCAGTGGCAGTGCGACACCCATGATCATCAGGCCGAGGGTCCAGAACGCACCGGGGCCGAGAAGGGTCACCAGACCCCAGGCCAGGAACGGGCTGAGAGGAATCGTCAGCCCCAGCGGCCACAGGTAGCGCTTGGGGTCGCGCCACCGCGGCGACGTGCTCGTGGCGGACTCATCACGCATTCTGGATTCTTCACTCCTGAGTCCTGGTCGGTGCCGTGCCCCGAGGTGCGGGGACAAACGGTAGTGGCGTGTCACAACTACATCGCCCGTTCCACCAGGATAGTTACCCAAGCAAATTTTGCAGGTTCTCCGATGGGCCGTCGAATGCCCCGCTGCCCTTGTACGGTGACCGGATGAAGCATGTCGAGTCGTCGTTCGTCGGAGTTCACGGAACCCGAATCGTCTACGACGTCTGGACCCCCGAGACCACGTCGACCGGGATTGTGGTGCTCGCCCACGGCCTGGCCGAGCACGCGGGTCGGTACCGGCACGTCATCGAACGGCTGGGCGCGCTCGGCCTCGCCGTCTACGCGCCCGACCACCGCGGACACGGCCGATCCGGTGGCAAACGGGTGTCACTGGACAAGTGGTCCGACTTCACCGACGACCTGCACACGCTGTTCGGCATCGCAGCTGCCGAGCATCCGAATCAGCGCACCTTCCTGCTCGGCCACAGCATGGGCGGTGCCATCGCACTGTCCTACGCCCTCGACCATCAGGCCGATCTCGACGGTCTGATGCTGTCCGGCCCTGCCGTCGTCCCCAGCGTCGGGCAACCGAAAGCACTGGTGGCGGTCGGTAAGCTCCTCGGACGCTTCGTACCGGCCGCCCCTGTGCTCAAGCTCGATCCCACTCTCGTCTCCCGCGACAAGGACGTCGTCGACGCCTATGTCGCCGACCCGTTGGGCTACCACGGCAGCGTCTCGGCTGGTCTGGCCGCGGCGATGCTGGGCGTCGGGGACGCGTTCCCTGCTCGCCTGCCGTCGCTGACGATTCCCGTGCTGCTCCAGCACGGGACGGCGGACCGCTTGGCCGACGTCTCGGGCAGTGAGCTCATCGCCGAGCTCGCCGGATCCGACGACCTGACCCTGAAAACGTACGACGGGCTGTTCCACGAAGTGTTCAACGAACCGGAAAAGGAGCGCGTACTCGACGATCTCATCGACTGGCTGCGTCCACGTGTACACACCGGCGCTGTAAGTTCCTGACGGATCTTTTCGAAGAAGGGGTACGACCATGACCAGGCGAGCACTCGTATTGGGCGGCGGCGGAGTCGCAGGCATTGCGTGGCAGACGGGTGTCCTACTGGGATTGGCAGAAGCCGGAGCCGACGTCAGCGACGCCGAGATGCTGTTGGGGACCTCGGCCGGGTCCTCGGTCGCAGCCCAGATCTCGAGCGGAGCCGCCTTGACCGAGCTGTTCGAGCGGCAGGCAGACGAAGCGAAGCAGGACCACGAACCGCATGCCGACTCGACCATCGACGAACTGGTCTCCATGTTGGCTCGGGCTGCCCAGAACTCCGACGGCAGTGCCATCGACACGCGCAGGCGTATCGGCACCGAGGCGCTGTCGGCCTCGACGATCAGCGAGCGTGAGCGCAGGGCCATCATCGAACGACGGTTACCGTCGCACTCCTGGCCGAACCGCGATCTGCGTATCGTCACGGTCGACGCGGTGAGCGGTCGGCATCGGGTTCTCGATCGTGGCTCGGGCGTTCAGCTGGTCGATGCGGTGGCCGCGAGCTGCGCCATCCCGGGAATGTGGCCGCCGGTGACGATCGGTGATCATCGTTACGTCGACGGTGGTATCCGCGCCAGCGAAAACGCGGATCTGGCAGTCGGTTTCGAGAAGGTACTGGTGTTCAGGGTCGGTGCACTCGACCTGGAGCACGATCCGTTCGACATCGAACGGGAGCGGCTGATCAAGGGTGGCTCGAAGGTGGAAGTGATTGCCCCCGACGCAGATTCGGCGGCCGCGATCGGCCCCGATGCCACCGACATCGCGGTCCGATCGGCTGCGGCCGTTGCCGGACGGGCGCAGGGCAATGCCATCGCCGAGCGTATTGCCGAGTTCTGGGTCTAGAGAACCTCTCTAGCCGAACAGTGCAGCTCCGTTACCCCAGCACACTGCACGAACCCAGTCGTCTCCCAGGTCCAGTCGGCGCACCGCCTGCAGGGCGTGCAGATACGGGTAAGGGATGTTCGGATAGTCGCTGCCGAACAGAATGCGATCCTGCAGGTCGACCAGCCGGGGCAGTTCGTGTCTCGGAAACGGTGCGCTCGCCTCGGAGAAGTCGGTGAACGACATCGTGGTGTCGAGTCGCACGTTCCGGTAGCGATCGGCCAGATCGAGGAAGTCGCCGTACTCCGGCATGCCCATGTGCGCGATGATCAACGGGAGCTCGGGAAACCGTTGCAGCAGTGCTGCAATGGGCTCCGGGCCGGTATGGGTGCCGGGTGCCGGTCCGGATCCGCAGTGGATCACCACCGGTACCTGCGCGTCCGAGAGTGCGCCCCAGACGCCGTCGAGCAGGGAATCGTTCGGCGAATAGTTCCCGACCTGAATGTGCGACTTGAAGATTCGGGCACCGCTCGTCAACGCCTGCTCGACGTACTCGGTGGCACCGTCCTCGGGGTAGAAGGTCGCGGTGTGCAGGCAGTCGGGGGTGCGCGCCGCGAAATCTGCTGCCCAGGAATTGAGCCAGGCTGCCATCGCCGGCTTGTGCGGGTAGATCATCGACGTGAAGTGCCGGACTCCGAACCCCCGAATGACCTCGAGCCGTTGCTCTTCGGCGAACCGGTAGGAGATGGGCCAGACGCTGCCGGTCAGCGGCCCGGCGCTGTCGAAGTAACTCCACACCTTGTCCATCACGTTCTTCGGCATGAAGTGCGTGTGGACGTCGAACAGTCCCGGCAGCGACAGTTCGGTCCAGAAAGCGACGATGCCTTCGGTCTCGTCTGCGAGTTCGGCGTCGGAGCGGGGTGGCTCAGCGTGCGACATGGGCGTCGAACCACTCGAGCGTCTTGCCCCAGGCGTCGGCGGCGGCGTCGGCGTCGAACACGGCGGGGCGGTCGTCGCAGTGGAACCCGTGCTTGCCGTGGGCGTAACGGGTTATCTCGGTGTCGACCGGGGACGTTGCGGTGATCTCGCGCAGCATTTCCACCTCCTGGAAGGGGATGCCCTCGTCCAGGTCTCCGAAGAAGCCGTGCCAGGGCGTCTGCAGTGCGTCGCCCACCGACGCCATCGCGGGGTAACCGAAGCGGCCCTGGGTGATTCCGCCGCCGTAGAACGTCGCTGCCGCACCGAGTTGCCGTCGAACAGCGGTGTGGAACGCGACGGTGCCGCCCATGCAGAAGCCGACGATCGCGACGGACGACGGCTCGAATCCGAGCTCGGCGAGCGCACTCGCCGCCGCGTCCACGTCGGAGTCCACCTCGTCCGCCTGCAGCCGCCCGATTGCCGCCATCGCCGAATCCATGTCCGAGTACGACAACACGGTCACACCCTCCTGTCGGTGGAACAGGTGCGGTGCGACCGCGACCCAACCGGCGGCGGCGAGCCGGTTGCAGACGTCGACGATGTGATCGGTGACGCCGAAGGCTTCCTGGATGACGATGACGCCGCCGCGGGCATCCCCGTCGGGACGGACGACGGTGAGGGGAGTGGTGTTCATCCGTCGATTGGAGCACAGCAGGAGTGGAGCCTGCGGAACGACCCATTAGGCCAGCACTTCGCGCATGCCGGTAGCGACGGTGATTGCTGCAGTTTTGTACGGTGGCGTGCAGGGAACGATCCCGACCGAGAGGACAACTCATGCGCGCGGTACAGATCTCCAGCCTCGACGGACCCGACTCGGTGAGTGTGGTGGACATCGACGAGCCTGCTGCGCGCGACGGGTCGGTGGTCATCGAGGTCCATGCCGCCGGCGTCGCCTTTCCCGATGCGTTGCTCACTCGCGGGCTCTACCAGTACAAGCCCGAGTTGCCGTTCGTCCCCGGCAGCGAGATCGCCGGCATCGTTCGGTCGGCTCCGCCGGAGTCCGGCTTCTCCGCCGGTGATCGAGTAGCGGCCCTGACGGGACTGAGCGACGGTATGGCCGAGGTCGCCGTCGTATCCCCGGACACGGTGTTCGCGCTGCCGGAGTCGGTGTCGCTCTCCGCAGGCGCTGGGCTGTTGTTCAATGACCTGACGGTGCACTTCGCGCTCCGGGAACGTGGCCGGTTGGCACCGGGCGAGACGGTTCTGGTGCACGGCGCAGCAGGGGGCATCGGAACCTCCGCGCTGCGAATGGCTCCGGTGCTCGGGGCATCTCGCGTGATCGCTGTGGTGAGCTCGGAGGCCAAGGCCGACATCGCACGATCCGCCGGAGCCACCGACGTCGTTCTCGTCGACGGCTGGAAGGACGCGGTGAAGGAACTGACCGGCGGCCGTGGCGTCGACATCGTCGTCGATCCGGTGGGTGGTGACCGGTTCACCGACAGCATTCGCTCGCTCGCGCCCTCGGGCCGAATCCTGGTGCTGGGCTTCACCGGTGGTGAGATCCCGACGGTCAAGGTAAATCGACTGCTGCTCAACAACGTCGACGTCGTCGGCGTCGGTTGGGGTGCGTGGTGGATGACGCGCCCGGGTTACCTCGCCACCCAGTGGTCCGAGATCGAACCGCTCCTCGCCGACGGATCGCTCAGTGCGCCGGAGCCGTCGGTGTTCCCGGCCGCAGACGCTGCCTCGGCCATTGCGTCACTGGAAAACCGTACTGCGGCAGGCAAAGTGGTGCTGGACTTCACCCACTGATGCTGGGTCGAGCTGCCGGGTCACTCCGGCAGTTCGACGCCTCGCGCCTCGGCCAGTGCCGCGATCTCGGCGGGAAAGACGTTCTTGAACACGAACGGGTCGGTACCCAGGGCCCAGTTCGGTGCCAGTTCGATGGCGTATCTCTCGAAGTAGCCGAGTTGCTTGGCCACCAGGATCAATTCTTCCGGGCTCGACGTCTTGTACTGCTTGCCCATGTTCACCAGCGCTCGAATGAAGTCGGCCAGGCTGAAGTGCGCGAGCGTTGCCGAGAGCATCGGAGCGAACACCGACTGCAGGATCGCCCCGACCTCGGCGTCCGAACCCATCTGCGGCGCAACGATTCCCAGCCGCTTGACGGTACCGGCCAGTCGGGTGAAGTCGCCGTCGATCACGGTGGCGTGAAACAGATCGAGCAGCAGTGCGCGCCACTGCTCGTCCACCTCGCCCATGACTCCGAAGTCGAGGAACGCCACCCTGCCGTCGTCGAGTACCCACACGTTGCCCGCATGCACGTCGCCGTGGAAGAGACCATGCAGCACAAGGGCTTCCATCCAGACCTTGGCGGCGCGGCGGACGATGAGCTCGGACTGCTCTCCCGGCTCGTAGCGGTCGAGGGGAGAACCGTGCATGCGTTCCATGCAGATGACGCGGCCGCCGCAGTAGTCCAGGAACACCTCGGGCGCGGTGACGTGGGCGTTGTCGCCGAACGCGCCGATGGCCGCGCGAAAGCTGGCCTGTCGCTTGGCTTCCACGGCGCTGTCGAGTTCGGCGAAGGTGGCGGCGTGCAGGTCGACGATGATCGCCGACGCGTTGGCCGTGGCGAAGAACGGAATGAACTTCTCCAGTCCGCGGGCGATGAGGTACGCGATACGAAGGTCGATCTTCATGCGGTGATAGATGCCTCGCCGCTGTACCTTCATGACCACTTCACGGCCGTCGTCACGGCGCACGCACAGATGCACCTGAGCGACCGAGGCGGACGAGAGCGGCACGTCGTCGAACGAGGAGAACAGGTCGTCGATTCCGCGGCCCAGATCGGCCTCGATCACCGCTCGCGCCTGCGACCCGGGAAACGGTGGCACCTCGTCGAGGCAGCGCAGGCAGGTGTCGGCGAGGACCTTGGGGAACAGCCCGGGCGAGGATCCCATCAGCTGCCCGACCTTGACGAAGGTGGGGCCGAGAACGAAGAAGGCGTCGACGACGGCCTCCGAGGCGTGCAGCGGCCACCCGCGCCGTGGCGCGCGCACCCAGCGGCCGACCGCGACGATCTGGAAGTACGCCAATACCGTGCCGATGACGATGAGTCGCAGCAGTTCTCGTATTCCGAACGTCTTCAGCTGGGGTGCGGGCTTGGGATTCATACGTGCACCCCCACCGGCACGCGCGCCGCCGAGGCTTCCAGGCGCGCCAACAATCGATCGAACCGCGTCGCATCGTCCGAGGCGCGTGAGAGCACCAGTGCGCCCTGAATTCCGGCCACGATCTCCTCGGCCAGTTCGGCTGCCGATTCGCCGTGTCCCAGGCGACTCAGTACCGGGGTGAGCGCGTCGATCCAGTGGCTGAAATGGGCTGCGACGCGTCCAGAGAACACAGCACGTTCGAGACCGAGTGTGAATGCGCCGAACAGGCACACCAGACGATTGGACCGGAAGTATCGCGCGGTCTGCTCGAACATCTCATGCGTCGTCGACGCGGGATCGGTGCCCTGTCGCAACGGCTCGAACACGTTGTGGTGGAACCACAGCTCCACGTCGTCGAGGACGGCTTCGGCCATCTCCTGCTTTCCGCGCGGAAAGTAGTGGTAGAGACTGCCTTTCCCCAGGCCGGTCTGTTTGCTGATGACCGCGAGGGAGGAACCGTCGAACCCATGGTCGCGGAACACCCCTGCGAGTATCGGCACCACGTCGTGGCGATCGCTCATGAGCCGGTACTGTACCAATCGGTACACGCCAGGTGTATCGGGGCTCCGGGAGTGGAGCCTGCGAAATGACCCATCGGGGCTCCGGGAGTGGACGTGCAGCTGTGAAGAGAACGACCGTCCTGGCCGCCGGGGCTTTCCTCGTCGGTGGGGTGACCTATCTGGCCGCCGAAGCCGTCGCCGCACTCGGTTGGACGGACCGACCGTACAGCTATGCCCGCAACAACATCAGCGATCTCGGAATCCCCGACATCTCGCCGCTGCACGCGGTGATGAACACCGGCTTCGTCGTGGACGGCACGTTGTTCGTCCTGGCGGGACTGGGACTGTCGGTGCTCTTCGAGGGCCGGGCGCGGTGGATCGTCGCCGGCACCTCCGTTGTGCACGGTGTCGGCAGCATCGTCGTCGGGCTCGCCCACGCCTCGGTGGACGGGGCATCGACGCCCCATGCGGTGGGTGCAGGCATGGCGATCGTCGGCGGCAACCTGGTGTTGCTGGCGGCAGGACGGTACGGCGGCCGCGTCGGCGCGCCGCGCTGGTACACCGTGGGCAGTGCGACTGCCGGCGTGGCCGGTCTGGTGGGGCTGACCCTGTTTCTCGCCGACACCGGAATCCTCGGCGGCGGAACCTTCGAGCGCATCTCGGTCTACACCATCATCGGATGGGAGATCGTCACCGGCGCAACGATTCTGGTCAAGCGCCGCCTACCCGAACTCGGGTGACTCCTTGGCGAGAAAGGCGCGCACGCCCTCCCTGCCGTCCGCCGACTCGAACGCCTCCTCGAACACCGGCAATGCCCGTTGCGCCGGTAGGCCGGGGGACTCGCCGAACGTGAGAGCGAGGGCACGCTTGTTCGCTCGAACGGCAGAGCGGGACTTGTGCGCCAGCGCCTGCGCCACGCCCAGTGCCACCGACAACGACTCTCCGCGTGGAGCGACCCGATTGATCAGACCCCACTCCAGTGCAGTCTCGGCCGAGATCGGCTCGCCGAGCAACACCAGTTCGGCGGCGCGCGCCTGACCCACCCGCCGCAGCGCACGCATCGATCCGCCGCTGCTGGGGATCACACCGAGGTCGATTTCCGGGAGTCCGAGTCGAGCCCCTGCGTCGGCGACGACGAGGTCGCAGCACAGCGCCAGCTCGAGGCCGCCGCCCAACGCGAATCCGTCTATTGCCGCGACCGTCGGCAGCGGCAGATCGTCGAGCATCTCGAGGGTGGCGTTCTCGAGAATGCTCTTGCGGGCGAGCACGTCACCGCGGTCCTGCATCTCGGGCATCTCGGAAATGTCCGAGCCGGCGCTGAACACCCGGTCGCCGGTGAGAACGACCGCCCGAATCGCGGCGTCGTCGGCCAACTCGAGAAGCACGGCGCGCAGTCGCCGCGTCGCCGGACGGGTCAGCGCGTTGACCGGCGGGTTGCTCAGCGTGATCTGCGCGACGGCGGCGTGCGGGAAGGTCAGGACTGGAGACAGCGCAATGGGCATACCCGAACGGTAGAGCGTGCGGCTGACCTGGCGATTGGGAGACTGCCGAGATGGCATGTAGCGTGGTGAACACCCGACGCGGGGTGGAGCAGCTCGGTAGCTCGCTGGGCTCATAACCCAGAGGTCGCAGGTTCAAATCCTGTCCCCGCTACTACACACGTCAGGCCCGACATCGATGATGGCGGGCCTGACGTGTTTCGTAGGTATCAGGGTTGCAGTCTGAACTGCACCACCGCCGTGACATTCTCGATGGCGTCGTCGAGTGCGGTCTTGCGCGCTCTGGCGTTGGGTGCAGACAGGATGTCGAGTCGATCGGACTGACCCATCGGAATCAGAGCTGTCAGCGACCAGATCTTCTCGGCGGCCGAAATCGGCAGGCCCAGGAAGTCCGGAACACCGGGTGTGGAAACGACTTCCGTCGATTCGAGTCGACCGATCAGCTCGTAGAGATCCTCGATCCGCGCCCAAGTGGCGTCGAACTCGGTGTCGGCGATCACCGCACCGGTCTCTTCGTCCGGCCACGCTCGAACGTCGGCCTGTGGGTACGGATCGTCCGGCAGCCAGGCGTCGATCCTGATCCGTTCGCCGCCGACGCAGTCGAGCAGATATCTGCCGTCGCCGATGGACTCGTGACCGATGATGTGTGCGGTCGTGGCCACATCGTGCCGGACGTCGCCGCCACCGGCCTCGTGCCCACGTGCGATGAGGACCACGCCGAAGCTCGGATCGTCCTGCTTCAGGCAGTCGTGGACCAGAGCTCGGTAGCGCGGCTCGAAGATGTGCAGTGGTAGGCGTTCACCGGGGAGCAGCACGCTGCCGAGCGGGAACATCGGGGTCACGCTCACGGGTGCTGCAACGGAACAGCCGCCGGGGTGATGGCCGCGGGCGCGCTCTTGTCGGACTCGTTTGCGTCGAGGAACTCGTCGAGCAAGCGGAAGAAGAAGTCCGGCTCGTCGAGCTGGGGGAAATGGCCGGCGTTGGGAAAGATCTCGACGCGACTGTTGGGAACCTCACGTCGAATGTTGTCGGCGTGCTTGGCGGGAATCATCCGGTCCTTGCCGCCCCAGACGAGCAGCGACGGAATGGACTCGAACTTCTCGAAATGTTGCTTCGCGCTCACGGTCTGCCCACGCGGGCCCACCACGGCTCGCGTCGACGCCAGAAAGGCCCCGCGGGTGGAGCGGTCGGCAACCGACCGGAACGACCGCCAGGTCTCGGCCATGCTGGGACCTGGCTTGACCGGCAGACCCCATTTGCCCAACTGCGCCAGCGCGCCCTCTGCGTTCTTGCGGAACCAGTCCGATGCGAGCAGCGGCAGAACCAGCTCACTGCCGGGCAGCGTCGCAGCCTTGAGGAGCAGGCTCACCTCGGGACCGAGTCCGCCGCTGCTGACCAACGCCAGGCGATCGACGCGTTCGGGAAAGAGGTACGTCAGCTGCATGACGATGCCCCCGCCGAGCGAGTGACCGACCATCGGGGCGGAGTCGATGTTCAGGTGATCCATGAGATCGCGAATGGTGGCCGAGTGCGAACTGAGCGAGTAGTCGCCGGACGGCTTGTCGGAGTCTCCGTGCCCGAACAGGTCAGGAGCGATGACGCGATACTTCTGCGACAGACGCTCGAGTTGCGGGCCCCAGGACTGATGCGATCCGAGGAGTCCGTGCACCAGAATCACGGGTGGGCCCTCGCCCATGTCCACGTATCGCAGGACGTCCTTGTGTAGTTCCACCGACTGCAATTCGTACGATGAACTCATGGTCGACCTCCTCGTCGTGTGATGCCCGGATCGGCGCGTGGCTCGGTGAGCCGTTGGCACAAACGTACAAGCTGAGCCCACCCAACGACAGACCGTCGATCAGTGTGCGAGGCCCGCATCGTCGAAGGTGTTCGCGATCGTCTCGGCCAAGTGCTCGGCCATCGGTTCACGCAGCATGTCGACGTGATCTCCGGAGATGTCGACGAAGGTCAGCTCACCACGGCCGACCGTCTGCCACGACCTGAGATCTTTCACGTTCTCCGCTGTGCGAACCACGGTCATCGAACCCGACCACGGTGTCGGCACGTGCTTGTTCAACGCCACGTACCCGATGCTTGCGAAAACCAACCATTCCATCGTCGTCGGGTACCGCAGCAGCCCGGCGAATTGCATCCGTAACCAGAGGGCAGCGGTGCCGACGCGGCCTAGGTGGAAGCCCGCCTCTTCACGCGTCTGCGCCGGCGGCGCAGCCGGAACCTCGGTACCGCCGGGCAACCTGTCCAGCAGATGCCGAAACAGCCGTGTGTCGAGGAGCAACAGGTGGGGAGACCCGAGGCCGGAGTCTCGGATCTCCTCTGCCATCGCGATGGCAATCCAGCCGCCGAGCGAGTGGCCGACCAGATGGAACGGGCCCTCGGGCTGGACTGTGCGAACAGCGTCGACGTAGCGTTTCGCGGTTCGCCGAATCGTCCGGTCCGGCCGTCCTCGCTTGCCGCGGCCGTGCGCCTGCAGGGCATACACCGGCCGGTCGGCGTCGATGTGCTTGACGAGATTCAGAAATGCCATCGCGCCGACGCCTGCACCGCCGATCAGGAAGATCGGTGCCTTGCTTCCCTCTGTGCGCAGCGGCACGAGCACGTCGTGTTCGCCTGCCGTGCGTCGACGCGCAGTTGCCGCGTCTTCGAGGCGGGCGTCGACTGTCACGGCCAACTCTCGAACAGTGGTCGCCGCGAACACGTCCTCCGGTGTCAGATCGATCTTCAGGTTCTCGCGGAGTTGGGCCAGCATGGCCGTGGTGGTCAGCGAGTTTCCGCCCAGAGCCAGGAAATCCTCGTCCCGTCCGATGGTGTCCAGCCCGATCGCGGTGCGCGCAGCCTCGGCCACGATGTACTCGGTCGGGCCGACCGCGGTGCGCTCGACGCGTCGATCGGCCGGCTCGGGCAGTGCGCCGCGGTCGAGCTTGCCGCGTTCGTTGCGCGGCATCGCGTCGAGCGCGACGATGTGGGTGGGCACCATCCACTCCGGCAGCGTCCGGCGCAGCGACGCTCTGATCTCGCCCACGGAGGGTCGACGACCGGAACGCGCCGAGCACACGTAGGCGACCAGGTCGGTATCGGTGCCGGAAGTCCTGCCGATCACCGCTGCGTCGCCGATCTCCGGCATGGCGCGCAGTGCTGCCTCGACCTCGGCCGGCTCCACCAGGTATCCGCGCACCTTGACGGCGTCGTCGATGCGGCCGGCCAGGTGCAGCGTCCCGTGTTCGTCGAGTCGTCCCAGATCGCCGGTGCGGTACCGGAACAGACCGTCGCCGAGCGCGGCGAATCGCTGGGAATCCTGACCGGCACCGCCGAGGTAGCCGTCGGCCAAACAGTTCGACGTCACCCGTATCTCGCCGATCACGTCCGGTGCACACGACGAACCGTCGGAGGTGACGACTTCGACCAGCTTGCCTGCGATGGGTCTGCCCGCAGGGAGAAAGCCCGACGGCAGCGCACGTTCGAGCGGGTATTCGCTGTAGGCGACGGCCCCGGCCTCGGTGGTCGCGTACCAGTTGACCACCGTGGCGCGGCTGTCGAATCGCCGCCGAAAACCGTCGGCATCGTCGGCGTGCAGGGATTCCCCGTATGTGATGACCACCCGCAGCGTGGGTACGGCCCGACCGGTGGGTCCGTGATCGGCGGCGGAGACTGCGCGCAGCAGCGACGACGAGCAGTGCAGCGTGGTCAGGGAATGCGCGGCTGTCCACTCGACGGTGCTGCTGGGGACACCTGCCCTCGGGTCGCGGCAGTGCACGGCGGCACCGCTGAGCAACCCCGCGAACAACGTGTTCAAGCCGGCCCCGAAGCTGACCGGAAGCGAGTTTCCGACGCGGTCGTGTGGGCCCAGCGCCAACGCGTTGGCGACTTCGTATGCCTTGGTCAGACACATGCGGTGGCTGAGGATCACGCCCTTGGCGGTGCCGGTGGATCCCGAGGTGTAGTTGATCACCGCGGTGTGGTCGCCCGACAGCGTCGGCAGCGGCACACACGAGTCCATGGCGGCGGCGACGGTGGTGGAGTCGATCGCCGTCGCACCTGCTTGGTCGATGATCGTGGCGCGGCGCTCGGCGGGAAGCATGGGGTCGAGCGGCACCAGGGGATGGCCTGCAGCGACGACGGCCAGCATCAGCACGATCGAGTCCGTCGTCGCGTCGGTGTCCACGGCGAGCGGCCGAGAATCGGCAGGAAAGAGCGTGGCGATCTTACGAGCCAGAGAGTAGGCGCGATGGAGGAGCTCGTCGAAGGTCAGGGACGAGCCGTCGACGTCGAGTGCGACGGCGTCGGGCAGCGCGTGAGCCACCTCGCGGTAGCGGGCCATCAGGGTGTCGCGGCGTTCCGGCCGGCACAGTGGGGCCAGTGAAAGACGGGTCGGCGCATCGATGTCCTGAATCGACATGATTCTCCTTGCACGAGCCCGACCCGTGATGTCGGAGTCGGTTTGAAACCTACAAACCGGCTCGAAGACTTTTTTACCGACTCAAAGGTAGACGTGCAGAACCTTTTCGCGCAAGCGGAAAACCGGACATTCCACAACAATCGGGTGACGTTGCGGAATGCCCGGTCTGTTTCGGGCTCGGCCCTACAGGTCCGCGATGGCCTCCAACGGCTTCGTACGCGCGGCTCGCACAGCAGGCCACAGTGCCGCCAACACACCGACAACGGCCGATCCGAGCAGCATGGCCACCACCTGGCCCCACGGCACGGTCATGGTGCCCAGGCCCTCGTCGCGCAGGGTCTGCACGAATCCCCACCCGAACGCGATTCCGAGGACCACGCCCACGATCGCGCCGAACAGCGCGATGAGCAGCGACTCGAGATAGATGATGCGACGGACCTGCGGCCGCTGCATGCCTATCGCGCGCAGCATGCCGATCTCCCGACGCCGCTCCACCACCGACAAGGCCAGCGTGTTGACGATGCCGAGCACAGCGATGACGACGGCCAATGCCAGCAAGCCGTACAACACCGCGAGCAGCGTGTCGATCTGCTGTCCCTGGCTGCCCTTGAACTCCTCCACGTCTTGAACCTGGACGACGACGAACGGTTTGATCGCGGCTTCGAGGTCGGTGCGCAGTGTGTCGAGGTCGGTGCCGGGTGCGGCCTTGACGAGAACCAGAAGGTCCGAGCGGGTGATCGACGGCGTCACCTCCTGGTAGATGTCGCCCGAGACGATCCAGTTCCCGATCAGAGGATTGTCGGTGAAGACCCCGGTGACCGTCACCGGGACGGACGCACCGTCGACGGTGTCGAAGGTGACCTCGGTTCCGACGGTCCAGCCGCGGCTCGCCGCTTCGGTTTCCGACACCGAGAACCCGTTGCTGTTCAGATCTGCCGTGCCCTGGACCATCGACAGCTCGAGCAGTCCCTCGGGGGAGCCGTCGATCGCGGCGCCGAACTCCTCCTGGCCTGCGATCGTCACGAACACCGGGTGCAGCACCGCAGTACGGTCCACGCCGGTCACCTGCTGTGCGGCCGTGGTGGCACCGGTCGGAACGCCGATCGACTGCGGGCCGGAGAGGATGTAGTCCGCCTCGACCCCGGTGTCGACGAGTGAGTCGACGCTGGCCTTGGCGGTGGATCCGAGCACGCCGATGACGGTGACGAGCATGAGTCCGAGCATGAGGGCGAAGGCGGTGGCCGCGGTGCGTCTGGGGTTGCGAACCGAATTGGTCCTGGCCAGGCGTCCGATCGCTCCGAACGGACGGGTGATGACGGCCCCGAGTGCGCCGACGACCGGCCGTGACAGCGACGGCGCGGCCAGTGCGGTGGCGACGATCAGCGCGACGGCTCCCGCGCCGACCGTGGCAGCGGCCGCCCCGCCGGTCGACTGCGCGCCGATGATCAACGCGGCCGCGCCCGCGATTCCGAGGCCGACGCCCACGAACGTTCGGGTACGCAGGGTGTCACCCGCAGAGGCGAATTCCTCGCGCATCGCGGCGACCGGTGGAATCTTGGCTGCCCGCCGGGCCGGCGCGTACGCGCTCAGCACGGTGACGACGATGCCGACGGCGAACGCGACGACAACGGTGCGCGGCTCGAGTGCCAACGGTCCCGACGGCAGACCCAGATCGAAGGCGTTGAGCAGTGCCCGTAGCCCGTAGGCCAGCCCTACCCCGCCGACGAAGCCGAGGATGCTGCCGATGATGCCGACAACGAGAGCTTCGAGAACGACCGAGCGGCTGACCTGCCCGCGGCTGGCTCCGACGGCGCGCAGCAGTGCCAATTCGCGGACGCGCTGAGCGACGATCATCGAGAACGTGTTGTAGATGATGAAGGTGCCGACCAGCAGGGCGATCCCACCGAAGGCCAGCAGGAAGTAGTTGATGAACGACAGTGCCGACTCGACCTCGGCCTGAGTCTCGGCCTGTACGTCCGCGGCGGTCTGGACCTTCAGGTCGGGGAACGCCGCGGCGATCTCGTCGCGGAGATCGCTCTGAGTCAGCCCTTGCGCGGCGAGATCGGTGCCTGCGACGTCGATGTACTGCACGTGGGCACCGTCGGTGAACAGCTCGTTCGCCTGGCTCTGCACGAACTGGATTCCGATGTAGCCACCGGATTCTGTTGCTGTCGAATAGATTCCGGTGATCGTGATGTCGGTGATGCCCTTGGACGGCACGAGTACCCGGGTGGCGTCGCCCACCTCGAGTCCGGCGCGCTCGGCACCACCGGCGTTGATCGCGACCTGGCCGGGGGCGGTGGGAGCCGAACCGTCGACGAAGGTGGTCGGATCACCGAGTCGTTGGTCGTCGGGGAGATACGACTCGCCGATGGTCGGTGCGCCACCGGACTGTACGGCGGCACCGTCCGAGCCCAGCAGTACCAACTGTCCGCCGACGTACGGGGACACGGCGCGCACGTTCGGCAACGCCGAGATCGCCGCGATGTCCTCGTTCGGCACGCCGGAAGAGCGCGCGTCCTCGGGGCTCACTCGAACGTCCGCGCCCTGTGCGGTGTCGGCGAACAGCGAGGAGAAGGTGCGCTGGAGGGTGTCGGTGAAGACGAACGAACCCGCGACGAACGCCGTGCCGAGCACGACCGACAGTACCGTCAGGGCCAGTCGGACTTTGTGTGCGGCAAGGTTTCTCAGTGACACCTTGCGCATGGGATTGCCCGACGGCTTTTGTCGAGGAGGTTTGTCGGAGACGGATTTCTTGGAGATGGAGTGCGCCATTATCGGACCGTCTCGAGCTTCTTCATCCGCTCGAGTACGGCGTCGGCGGTGGGCGAGTTCAGCTGATCGATGACTGCGCCGTCGGCGAGGAACACGACGCGGTCGGCGTAACTGGCCGCGCGTGGATCGTGCGTGACGATGACGACGGTCTGATCGAATTCGTCTGCGGCAGTGCGCAGAATCGACAGCACCTCGCCGGACGAGCGGGAGTCCAGGTTACCGGTGGGCTCGTCGCCGAACACGATGTCGGGTCGGCCTGCCAGAGCGCGGGCGCACGCCACTCGCTGCTGCTGTCCGCCCGAGAGTTCGCTGGGGCGGTGATCGAGGCGGTCGCGCAGGCCGAGTCGGTCGACCACGGTGTCGAGCCATTCTTTGTCCGGCGTGCGACCGGCGATGTCGAGGGGCAGGGTGATGTTCTCCAGTGCGGTGAGCGTCGGCACCAGATTGAAGGCCTGGAACACGAATCCGATTCGGTCCCTTCGCAATCCGGTCATCTCCTTGTCGGAGAGTGCCGTCAGCTCGGTGTCGCCGATGGTCACCGTTCCCGAGGATGCGTTGTCCAAGCCGGCCAGGCAGTGCATGAGCGTGGACTTGCCCGAACCCGAGGGGCCCATGATGGCGGTGAATTCTCCGCGAGCGAATTCGACGCTCACCCCGGACAGTGCGTGGACCTGGGTGTCCCCTGATCCGTAGACCTTCGATACGTCGACCGCACGTGCGGCAATGTCGCTCATGGGTGCCAGTGTTCCAGCGTTCTGCGCCCGTCGCTATCAGGGGAGACCCTGAACACCACCTCTATGATGGGCGTCATGCGCATCGGAGCCCACGTCCGCGACAGCAGCGACCCTCTCGGAACGGCCGAGGCTCTCGGCGTCGACCTCGTCCAGATGTTCCTCACCGATCCGCAGAAGTGGAACAAGCTCGAACCACACCCGCAGGGCGAGGCGTTGCTGAACGGCTCGGTCGACGTGGTGGTGCACTCGTCCTACGTCCTCAATGTGGCGAGCTTGAACAATCGGATCCGCATTCCGTCGCGCAAGGCCGTCGTCGAGCAGGCTGCTGCTGCGGCCGAGATCGGGGCCATCGGGCTGGTCGTCCACGGCGGCCACGTCCGTGAGGGTGAGGACACCGCCAAGGGAATCGACAACTGGCGCAAGCTGTTCGAGCGCCAAGCGGAGCAGGGCGGCTTCGGGGTACCGATCTTCGTCGAGAACACCGCGGGCGGAGACTCCGCGATGGCACGCCACTTCGACGACATCGCCCGCCTGTGGGATGCCATCGGCGAGTTCGGTGCCGGCTTCTGCCTGGACACCTGCCATGCCTGGGCCGGCGGAGAGGATCTCGTCGACGTCGTCGACCGAATCAAGGCCATCACCGGACGCATCGATCTGGTGCACCTGAACAACTCACGCGACGAGTTCGACTCGGCCAGGGACCGGCACGCGAACCTCGGCACCGGAACGATCGACGCGGAGATCCTGACCGCCGTCGCCCTGGCGGCCGACGCGCCGGTGATCCTGGAGACCCCGCCCGAAGGTATCGAAGACGACGTCAGGCTGCTGAAGAGCCTGTAGTGCCGAGGGCGAGGTCGTTCACGGCCGACGCCCACAGCCGGATCAGTTCGTCGATGCCCGGCAGATTCGCAGCCCAGGTGATGCGCACGAGTGCGGTACCCGCACTCGTCACGGTGATCCCGATGTCGATGGCGTGCTCTCGGCTGGGCTCTGCCAGTGCATCCTCGTGCACGATGATCTGTGCTCCCGCGCGTGAGGCCAGCGCGGGATAGTTGCGAGCCAGCGCGTAGTCGCAGCCGCCGTTCGGCACCGAGCCCAGTCGCCTCGAGACCTCCTCGACGAGGTGCTCGCGGTGCGAAGGGACGACGAGAGCGTCGACGGGAAGCGTGGGCAGCCGGACCGGGTGAACTGCGCCGGTGCTCTCGAGGTCGAGGTCCACCAGCACGCCGGCCGAGGAGCCGCGACGGTTGTTTCTCTGCCACGTGGACACGGCCGAGCCCAGAGCGGCGAGCAGCAGAATGCTGCGGCGGTGTCGGCCGTCGGGCAGAGTGAACGTCATCGACGTCTGCTCGAGGACTGCGGTGTGTTCGGTGAGCAACGGACGCTCCGCCGGAGTCAGGACGGCCACCCAGTACGGAACCTGTTCGGCCACCTCGGTGCAGAGAGTGCGTCCGAGCTGAGCCGGACTGATCGTCTCGCGGTGCACGAGTCTGAGCGGTGCGAACACGGTCACGGCGACGAACCCCACTTTCGGTGCAGATTGTCCTAGCCTTACCTAACCCTCGCCAGGCTAGCTCGAGCCGTGATCGGACGTCCAGGACGCCCCCTGTCGGGATCGGTTCAGTCGGTGGCGCGCAGCGCTGGAATGCCGGGAACGACCGGCAATCTTCCGGTCTCGAGCTCGCTGAGCAGACCCTCCGACCAGGTCAGCAGCCCGGTGACGTCGAGGTGATGCGGTGGGTTGGACTCGAAGCCGACGAGCCGGTCGTGTCCCTGCCGAAGCAGCGAGGCGGCACCGACGCGGTTCCCGCGCATCAGATGGGTCAACCCGACGGCGAGTTGGGCGAGGCCCTGCCACAGCGGACGCTCGTCGGACGGGCAGCTCTTCCAGGTGCCTTCCAGTACCTCGTGCGCATGGAACGGCATGTTCGCGTCCAGGAATTTCTGCGCTTCGACGAGAGCGGCGGTGGGCGGAAGCCGAAGGTCGTCCGGCACCCGTGGGGTTCCGTTTCCACCGCGGGCCATGGGACGCCCAAGACCGTCACGAGGCCTGGCATTGAGGGGTTTACCGTGCGCATCACGTTCGCGTTCGGCCATGGCGGAAACCCTAGTGTGTGGCGGCCCGCACCACCGTGCTCATCGGTGGGAAGACGAGCGCGCGGTGATGACGCCCAGCGCGATCAGCGCTGCAGCAGAGGTCACGACCATCGTGGTGGCCACGGCGATCGCGTCGTTTCCGAGCACGCCGACGATCGGCGCGACGATGGCACCGAGTCCGAACTGAGCTGCTCCGAGGAGGGCAGCGGCACCGCCTGCGGCCTCACCGTGCCTGGACAGAGCGAGCGCGGGCGCGTTGGGCATCACGAATCCGACGGCCCCGAGCACGAACCACAGTGGGACGACGAAGCCGGCCATGCCGCCGACCCCGGTGATCGCGAGGACCGTCATGACGGCACCCGCGAACACGGCGAAGGACAGCGCTGTCAGCACGATCTGCACCGGTGCGAAGCGTCCGAGCAGAAGGACGTTGAGCTGGGAAGCGCCGATGAGGGAGATGGCACCGGCGGCGAAGACGATGGCGAACTGCTGCTCGTCGAGGCCGAACTCCTCCTGCAGGACGAACGACGACCCGGCGATGTAGGCGAACAGCGAGGCCATCGCCAGTGCGGCGACGAGGACGAGAACGACGAACTGGGCGTCCCGCAGCAGTGAACGGTAGGTGCGCAGTACCGGCATGACGCCGCTGGCGCGGCGACGCTCGGGTGGCAGCGTCTCGTGGAGCGAGACGATGGCAAGAGTCATCAGAGCAACACCCATGATCGCCAGCGCCGCGAACACGAGACGCCATGATCCGACCAGCAGCACGGCACCGCCCAGCGACGGAGCCAGCACGGGAGCGACGCCCATGACCAGCATCAGGCGGGACAGGACGGTCGCGGCGGCACGGCCACTGAACAGGTCGCGCACGATGGCCATCGCGACCACGGCTGCGGCCGCAGCACCCAGACCCTGTACGACGCGAAGGCCGCCGAGAACAGCGATGTTGGGAGCCACGATGCACGCCACGGAGGCCAGGATGTGCACTCCGGTGCCGACGATGAGGGGCAGCCGTCGACCGACGATATCCGACAGCGGGCCGATGATCAGCTGACCGAGGGCAAGACCGACCAGGGTGCCTGCGAGGGTGAGCTGCACGGCGGACGAGGACGTGTTCAGGTCGTCGGCGATCGCCGGAAGAGCCGGCAGATACATGTCGATGGTCAAGGGGCCGAGCGCGATGAGCGCGCCGAGCACCAGGATCACCCGCAGGCGTTCCTTGGAGGTCGGCTCGGGGGACGTCTTCGTTGCCGATGCTTCGGCTACGGCTGTCTCGGTTGCTGACGTGTTCGGTGCTTGGGCCACCCGAGGTTCAGCAACCGGGGTACTCGTTCTGTTCCCGTTGCTGACTACAGCTTTCGTGTTCTAGGCCACGGCCTCGGACAGTACGGTCAGCTTCTCGACTTCCTGGCTGGTCAGAGCCAACGCCGGCGCGTCGAGCAGGGCCGGTAGCTGAGATACCTTGCTTGCACTCGCGATCGGCGCGGTGACTCCCGGCCGGGCCAGCAGCCAGGCCAGCGCGACGCTCGAGATCTCTGCCGAACGGGATTCGGCGATCTCGCGCAGGCCCTGCACCACATCCAGACCGGCATCGGAGAAGTACCCCCTGGTCAGACGTTCGCGCTGCTTCCCGGCCAGGTCCTCGCGGGTGCGGTACTTGCCCGTCAGGAACCCGGCGGCGAGGGAGAAGTACGGGAACACACCGAGGTCGTTCTCGACGGCCAGATGCTGCAGTTCACCCTCGTAATCGCGGCGGGCCACCAGGTTGTAGTGCGGCTGCAGTGCGATCGGTGGCGCGAAACCGTTCTCGTTCGTCAGTTCCAGCCACTCGCGAACGCGTGCAGGCGAGTAGTTCGAGATGGCGACGTGCCGGACCTTGCCCGCTTCGACCAACCCGTCGAACGCGGCGAGGGACTCCACGAGCGGGGTCTTCTCGTCGTCGTAGTGCGCGTAGTAGACGTCGATGTGGTCGGTCTGCAGCCGGCTCAGCGACGCGTCGGCGGCGGCCCGGATGTTGTCCGGGGCCAGTCCGCGGAACTCGGGATGCTGGCTGACCTTGGTGGCGATGACGACGTCGTCCCGGTTTCCGCGGGCTCTGGTCCAGTTGCCGATGATGGTTTCGGATTCGCCGCCGGAGTTGCCGTCGGCGAATGCCGAGTACGAGTCTGCGGTGTCGACGAAGTTGCCTCCGCCCGCGGTGAACGTATCGAGAATCTCGAAGGACGCAGCCTCGTCGCTGGTCCAGCCGAAGGTGTTCCCGCCGAGGGCGAGCGGAAAGATGTCGAGATCGGAACGGCCGATGGCAACCACGAAAACCCCTTACGTTGGCGTACAACTCGACTGTACGAGCAGTCCGGGGCTCAATGCCAGGTGTGGTCCACCAGAGCGGTTCGCGGACCGAACTTGGGCTTGGTGGCCTTGCCGCTCAAGTACAGCAGCCGAATCGCGCGATGCCGATGCGGGGCCAGAGGCTGCAGATACTCGACCATCTCCGCGTCGTCGATCGATCTACCCAGCAGAGACCAGCCCACCACCGACGCCAGGTGGTAATCGCCCACCGACAATGCGTCGGGATCCCCGAGGGCGCGTTGCGCGGTCTCGGCCGCCGTCCAGACACCGACGCCCGGGATTGCCCGCAGCCTGCGCGCAGCGTCCTCGGGCGTCATTCCCGACGCCTCCTCCAGGCGTCCGGCCGCGCAGGCAGCGCGGACGATGGTCTTGGACCGGGCCGGATCGACGTTGGCTCGGTGGTAGTCCCACGACGGAATGCGGCGCCACACGTCGGGTGTCGGGAAGACGAACATCGGCTTCGGCGTCGGACCCGGTGCTTTCTCGCCGAATTTGCTCACCAGGTACCGCCACGATCCGAATGCCGAAATTCCGTGTACGCGTTGTTCGATGATCGCCGGAATCAGGGCCTCGAGTACCAGTCCGGTACGGCCCAGACGCAGGTGCGGTAGCTGCCGATGGGCTTCCCGGAGAATCGGGTGCTCCGGTGCGAAAGTGCCGGTGTCGTCGTCCAACCCCAGCAGAGCGGGCGCCGCGTCCAACAGCTCGGGTGCGCCGGGGCCCCAGGCTCGAACCTGCGCGCTCGTCGGCGACACCTGCGTCAGGCGGTAGGTCACCGGGCCCGAGCTCATTCGCGACGTGCGCCAGATGCCGCCGTCCGGCGTCGACTCGTAGGTGGGGTCGCCGCGGCCACGGCGCAGCGGCGACACCGACATCCGGACGTCGATGCGTTGCTCGGACGCGACCACGCGGGCCAGCCCGTCGGTACCGGCGTCGTCGGGCATCGGTTCGTCACCTCCGAACGGTCGTGGCCATGCGGACCGAGAAGGTCCCCTTCAGGGCGTCGGTCGGCACTGTTGCAACACCGACGGCAAGATACATAGTGCCTCTCGGAGCGCAGGAGTACCGCACGGACTCTCTCGCCGCCTCTGGCCAGGTCTACAGCGTCAGGAGGATTCTCGTGGCTCGATCGAGTGCCGCATCGTTCGTCGGAGTCGCCTACGCGTTCGTCGTGGCGATGATGGGTACGACCATGCCGACGCCGCTCTACGCGTTGTACGAGGTCGAGTTCGGGTTCTCCGTATTCGTCGTCACGCTGGTGTTCGCGGCGTACGCGGTCGGTGTACTCGCCGCCCTGCTGGCCTTCGGGCGGTGGTCGGATTCGCTCGGTCGTCGTCCGATGCTGTTGGCGGCCATCGGTTTCGGCCTGATCAGTGCCGTGGTGTTCGTGACTGCGGGTTCGCTCACGGCGCTGGTGATCGGGCGGGTGCTGTCCGGACTGTCGGCGGGAATCTTCGTCGGAACAGCGACGGTGATCCTGATGGAACTGGTGCCGGACAAGTGGCGGGATCGTGCCCCGGCCATCGCCACGGCGGCCAATATCGGCGGCCTCGGCCTGGGCCCGCTGGTGGCCGGGTTGCTGGCCGAATACCTTCCGCAACCGCTACGCCTGACCTTCTTCGTCGACATCGGCCTGCTCGCGGTGGCCGCTCTGGCGGTGTTTCTCGCTCCCGAAACCGTTCGGGTCGCAGCGGGTGCGCGCCCGCAGATGCAACGACTGTCGGTTCCGGCGGACGTTCGTGGCACTTTTCTGCGCGCGTCGATCGGTGGTTTCGCCGGCTTCGCGGTGCTCGGCCTGTTCACCGCGGTATCACCGGGATTCATCGCGGGGGTGCTGCAGATCGACAACCATGCCGTCACCGGGGTCGTGGTGTTCGCGGTCTTCGCGGCATCCGCTTCCGCGCAGATCCTGCTGGGCCGGGCCGATCCGACGTCGGCGCAGCGCTGGGGTTGCTTCGTTCTGACGGTCGGGCTGGTGGTCCTGGCGCTGTCGCTGCTCCTGACGTCGCTGCCGGTCCTGGTGATCGCGGCGCTGCTGTGCGGCGTCGGGCAGGGTGTGACGTTCAGCAACGGTATGGCGGCCATCGCCGCTGGGCTTCCGCCGGAACGTCGAGCAGAAGTGACCTCGACGTTCTTCGTGGTGCTGTACGTCGCCATCTCGTTGCCGGTCATCGGGGCCGGGGCTGCGGCGAACGAATGGGGATTGGTGACTGCGGGACTGGTGTTCTCCGCGCTCGTCGCAGCGCTCGCGGCGGTGGCGTTCGTGCTGCTCACCCTCGACGGCAGGAAGGCCAGGGAGTCCCACTACGCCTGACCCGGTTGGCAGTGCGCCGGAATCGAATTCGCACTGCCGCGCAGTCGAGTGCCAAGTACCTCGGTGTTCGTGCGCGAGTCACCCGGAGTTTGTCGGTGCCCCGAAGTAGGGTCTGAGACCGTGATCATCGTGAGTACGGACGGCTCGTGTCTGCGTAACCCCGGCGGAGCAATCGGGTGGGCGTGGGTCAACCACACGGGGCCGAGCAACTCCGGCGGTGAGCCCTCGGGCACCAACCAGGTCGCCGAGCTCAGGGCCCTGCTGGAGGCGGTTCTGGCGCACCCGGGCCCCGAGCCGCTGTTGATCGAATCCGATTCGCAGTACGCCATCAAGTGCGCGTCGGAATGGCTCGCGGGCTGGAAGCGCAAGGGCTGGAAAACTGCGGGCGGTTCCCCGGTACGCAACCTCGAGCTCGTGCAGAGCATCGAGCGAGCCATCACCGAACGTGAGGGTCCGGTCCGGTTCCGGTGGGTCCGCGGACACGTCGGCAATCACTTCAACGAAGCGGCCGACGCCTTGGCAGGGGAGGCGGCACGCGCCGTGGCCGCAGGCGGTCCGACAGCTCCGGCCAAGACCGCACCCGAGAGGTCGACACCGGCCGAGGCGGATGCAGTTCCTTCGTCTCCGGCCCCGGCTGCGCGCGAGGCGTCGACGTCCGACGACGCGGTTCCGACGCTGTTCTGATCGCTCATCCCGCCTCGACGTCAGAATCGCGCACCGGCAGTCGATAGAATCACGACATTCCACTCAATTCGGATTCTTTGATACCGGAGGCGTCGAGCGCACTGTGCACTCCATAGATCCCCCTCGGCCGCCCATGGCCGCTGCTTCATCCGTAGGCACTGCTTCATTCGAGGGCGTCCGTTTTCGAGTGATCGCATGGTGATCACCGCGCTGCTGTCCTTGCTCCTCGGCTTCGTACTCACCGCCGCGATCATCGCGGCCAACGGATACTTCGTGGCCCAGGAGTTCGCCTACATGTCCGTCGACCGGGCGACGCTCCGCACCGGGGCCGAGAAGGGCGATGCGTCGGCCGAGCGGGCACTGAAGGTCACCAAGCGCACCTCGTTCATGCTGTCGGGCGCGCAGCTGGGCATCACGGTCACCGGTCTGATGGTCGGCTACGTGGCCGAGCCGTTCATCGGTGAATCGCTGGGTGAGCTGCTGAGCAGTGCCGGAGTTCCCATCGCGGTGGGTATTTCGATCGGCACGGTGGGCGCTCTCGTGCTCGCGACCGTCGTGCAGATGATCTTCGGCGAGCTCTATCCGAAGAATCTCGCGATTGCGAACCCCGATCCGCTGTCCCGACGCCTTGCCCGGTCGACGCTGATCTACCTGGCCGCGTTCGGTTGGCTGATCACCTTCTTCGACAAGTCCTCCAACGCGATGCTGCGTCTGCTGCGCGTCGAACCGGTGCACGACGTGGACAGCAGTGCCACCGCCAAGGATCTCGAGAGCATCATCGACGATTCCCGGGCCAGCGGGGATCTCACCGAGGATCTGTCGTTGCTGCTCGACCGCATCCTGGACTTTCCGGAACGCGACGTCGAGCACGCCATGATCCCGCGCAGTCGGGTGGACGCGGTCACCCCCGCCACTGCCATCGGCGAGATGCGGGCGCGGATGGTGCGTGCGCACACTCGCTACCCGGTGATCGGCGACCGTGAGGAGCCGATCGGTGTGGTGCAGCTGGCCGAGGTGCTGGCCGCTGCCCCCGACGACAGCCGTTCGGTCACCGAGATCATGCGAGAGCCGCTGATCGTGCCGGAGCTGATGCCGCTCGAGGATGCCCTGGAGTTGTTGTCGAGCACCAAGAACGAATTGGCATGCGTGATCGATGAATACGGCGGATTCGCCGGTGTGCTGACCATCGAGGATCTCGCCGAGGAACTGGTCGGCGAGATCACCGACGAGCACGACGAGGACATCGCAGGCGTGGAGGATCAGGAAGACGGAGTCTGGCTCATGGACGGCGACGTCCACGTCGACGAGGTCGAACGCACCATCGGTCGCGACATGCTGTTGCCGCGAGGGGACTACGAGACGCTCGCAGGCCTGCTCATCGCGGAGGGCGGGAATCTGCCCGAGGTCGGAGACACCGTTCGTATCGATCTCGCGGTGTTCGGAGCCGATCTGATGGAAGACGAACCGCCGCGTCCGTCCCTGGAAGTCGAGGTGCTCGAGGTGGACCGGCACGTGCCGAGTGAGCTGAGAATCAGACTGCACGAGAACTCGCCGGACGGCAGCGAGCCGTCGTCGGAGTCGGACGAGGAGACGGACCGATGAACGCATGGGTCGTCGTCGCGGTCACGGTAGTGCTCATCGCGCTGAGTGCGTTCTTCGTCGTCATCGAGTTCGCGCTGCTCGGTGCCCGTAGGCATCGACTGGAGGAGAAGGCAGGCACGAGCCGATCGGTGCGGGCCGCGCTGCGCGGAATGAACGAGTTGACGATCATGCTGGCAGGCGCGCAGCTCGGCATCACTGCCTGCACCTTCGCCCTCGGTGCCGTCACCAAGCCTGCCGTCGATTCCTGGCTGGGCCCGGTGTTCACCTCGTGGGGGGTTCCGGGATGGTTGGCCGGAACCGCCGCGTTCGCACTGTCGCTGTTGCTCGTGACGTTCCTGCATCTGGTGATCGGCGAGATGGCCCCGAAATCCTGGGCCATCGCGCACCCCGAACTCGCTGCCACCATCATCGGGTTGCCGTCTCGGGCGTTCATCCGACCCTTTCGGCTGTTCCTGGTGTGGGTCAACAAGATCGCCAACACGCTCGTCCAACGGTCGGGAGTGGAGCCGGTCGAGAATGCTGCGGTCGGCGGCCGCGACGCCGAGACCATCCGCAACCTCGTCGAGTACTCGTCGCAGGTCGGCGTATTGGAACCGGAACTGCAAACCCAGATCACCCGGGTGATCGAACTCGAGACGCTGACCGTCGAGAAGATCACGGTGCCCGACTCCAAGGCGACGTCGGTTCCGCACGGTGCCACGGTGTCCGACGTGCAGGCCGCGGCGCTGCGGTCCGGTCACCTGCGGGTACTGCTCACCGACAGCGCAGGCGCGACGCCCGGTGTCGTGCACGTGCGTGACACGCTGCTGGCAGCCGCCGAAGAACCCGCCGCCGACTACGCACGGGAGGCCTACTCGGTCGACGGAGCGACACCGGTGTACGAGTTGTTACGGCAGATGCGCAACCGCAGCGTTCAGCTCGCGGTTGTCGAGACCGAGGGACAGTTCCTCGGTATCGTCACGCTCACCGACGTCATCAAACGGGTACTGCCCACGGCTCGTGCTGCACAGCAGGACAATTCAGCCGCGCGGTTGCATCCGACTGTTGGGTAGCGCAGGTGCGTGCAGTCGAGATCCCGGATACCCCTCGACGGTGCCGAACTGCTCGCTGCCCCGCTCGTAGGCGGCTCGATACTCGACGACGTCCTCGTGGCTGCGACCGACGAAGTTCCACCACATGACGATCTGCTCCCCGAACGGCGGTCCACCGAGCAGCAGCATCCGCACCGGCTCTCGGTTCGGATTGTGCAGATCGAGCGTCGAATCGCCCGGTTCGCGATAGCCGAGTTCGGCTGCGGCGAGGACGGTCTCGTCCATCGTCACGGTGCCCTGATCGACGATGACGCCGTGCTCGAACGTCGGGTCGACGTCGAGGGTGACGCGGGCCCCGGCGTCGAGCACGATCTCGACTCCGAGGAGTGGCGTGAACGTGGCCACCGGCGAGGTCTCTCCGAGCAGTGAGCCGAGAAATACTCGCGCGGTCAGCCCCTGGCTCGTGTGAGTCCGCGGCACGTAGTGCTCGAAAGTCGGTGCGGTGAAGCGGGAGCGAGCCGGAAGTGCCACCCACAGTTGCATGCCGTGCAGAATTTCGGTCTCCGGGGTGGATGTCTCGGAGTGACTGATGCCGTAGCCGGCCGTCATCAGATTGAGCTCTCCGGGACGCACCATGGCATGCGATCCGACGCTGTCGCGATGCTCGATCTCCCCGGAGAACAGCCAGCTGACGGTCTGGAGTCCGGTGTGCGGATGCGGCGGTACGTCCATCGACGACGTGTCGGGGCCGTAGTGGTCGGCGAAGCACCACGCGCCGATCAGTGAACGCTGTCGCTGGGGGAGCGTGCGCCGGACCTTCAGTGCGCGAGGACCGCCGAGGGGAACCTCGCGTGGGGTGAGAATCTCGATGGTCATTCGATGCCTGCCTGTGTTCTCGGAGCTCGCTGCTTCACGCGTTCACTCGTACAACCGGATGTGGACACGGGCTGTTCCGGACATGCTCGATCCGTCGCTACACGCGATTTTCGACGACGGTGCGAACCTCGGAACCCAGGTCGGATCGATGGGCATCGAGGGTCCCGGTGATGTCGTCGCCGTTGAAATCGTAGTGCTTCGCTGCTGTGAAAGGCATGGTCACAGGCTATTCCTCGGGTCGACGAAAAACTTCGAAAGAATTTCTCATCCGGAACCCATCCACCTTGCGAGGTGCTGCGAATGCCCAATGAGACACCCGCTACTGCTGTCGCCCCCGACCGCCGTCAGTAGTGGGTGTCTCCCTTTTTTTGTGGAGCGCAGGTGTCCACATCGGTTGGGCAAGTGACCGTGGAGCGCTGCGCAGGCTGGGCGAGACCGGATCAGGAAATTTCGGGCGAGCCGAAACTATGATCGGTACGCTTTCGGGCCTGGGCAGTTCGTTTCACAAGGGAGTCCCATGCAAGAAGACTCTCGATCGCCCGTATCGCGGCACGGCGAGCGATCGAATGCGTCCCTACGACCACGTTCGAGGCAGGTGCACAGCGCGACCAGGAGTCGCCACCGCAAACGGTCGACCACCATCTCGTCACCGAGGTCGAACTCGAGCGTCACCGTTCCACCGCTCGGTCCGCAACCCAGTGCGGCTCAGGTCATCCGCCATTGGTTCGCTGCTCCACACGATTTCGACTGGATTTTCGTGCACAAGTCGACTCGTCCGCTGCACAGATTGATCCGAGTCGTGTTCGCGAGCTGCGTGGCTTTGTACGCGGCCGTGTCGATCCTGATGTTGGCGTCGCCGAACGGGCCGACGGGATCGGGGCCTGTTGCCTACGTACTCTTCATCCTGGTTCTGCAATTCGCTGTGATCGTGTGGTTGCTGGTCGGGCCGCTGCCGGATCGTAAGTGGCAGGTGGTCGCGTTCCTGGTGTTCGGTGACGTCGGGCTCACGTCGGTGATTCTTCTCGATGTACCCACGTCGGCGCTGATCGGCACGTTCCTCTTCGCGCTGACAGGGTCGATGTGCACCTTCTTTCTCGGACCGAGGCTGCTCGTCGCACACCTGGTGTTCGCCAATCTGGTGATCGGCTACATCGGGGCGGCCGCGTACGTACAGGGTTTGTGGGGTCCGTGGGATGCGATCGCCGCAGTCCTCGTCGCCGGAGGTGCGACGTCGGGTGTCCCGATCTTCGCCCAGATCGCCTGGTCGTTGGTGTGCGAGGATGCACGGCAGTCCGAGATCGATCCGCTGACACGGATGAAGAACAGGCGCGGACTGCAGAACGCCGTCGAGGATCTGTGGTCGGTCGCTCGCGGTGAGCGGTTGGCATTCGTTCTCGTTCTGGTCGACATCGATCGGTTCAAGAGCGTCAACGATCGCTACGGTCACGATCAGGGTGATGCCGTCATCGTGCTCGTTGCCGACCGTCTCCACGGTCACCTCGGGAAGTCGGGCGTGGTGGCGAGAACCGGGGGCGAGGAGTTCGTGGCCGTCCTCGTCGGCGAGGCAGAACAACTGTGTGAACTGGTACTCGAGGTGAGTGGCACTCTGACGGATTGCTCGGATCCGATACCGGTGACAGTGAGCGCAGGCGCAGTCGTGATCGCTCCTGATTCCGACGCGTGGACATCAGGGGTCGACGTGGTCAACGACGTCACGCGCGCGGCGGACTCTCTCATGTACCGGGCGAAGGCGGACGGCGGAAATCGAACGGTGCTCGAGACGATGTAGGGCCCAACTCACTGAGCCTGCTGACCAATCGATCGGTGTCAAGACCCGAACATCCGACGGCGAATTCATCCAGCGGGACGAGGGCGTGGAAGTCGACCCGCACATCACGGTCGTAGGCGACGTCCACGAGGTTTACTGGATCCTGCTGTTGCCCAGATTGTTCGGGATGTGCTTACTGGATCGTCCTTCTCGCTCGACAGAACATCGAAAGATGTTGCAACGCTGCGAATACCGATCTCCGTCTACCTGCATGGTGCCGGGAGTTCACTGCGAGGAACCCGGGTGGACACCGACCCTCCGTAGCCTCGGCCAGCATGCGATTCGGTCGGTTCTTGCCACTGGTGTGCGTTCCTCTCGCGGTGTTGACGGGGTGCGGAACGGACACGGCAGCGGACCCGACCCCGCTCGGCTCGTTCGATCTGCAAGCGCACCGCGGCGGACTCGGCTTGGTCACCGAGAGCACCATCGAATCGTTCACCAACGCACTGCAACTCGGGGTGAGCACCCTAGAATTGGATACTCAGATCACCGAGGACGGCATAGCGATCGTCACCCACGACCGCAAGGTCTCGGACAGCAAGTGCGTCGACACCCGTGCGCTCACACCGGGGGACCCCGAGTTTCCGTACGTCGGGAAGTACGTGAACACACTGACACTCGCGCAGATTCGCACTCTCGACTGCGGTGCGCTGCCGCTCGCGGACTACCCGGAGCAACGACGCGTGCCCGGCGCTCGAATGCCGACCCTCACCGAGGTGTTGGATCTGGTGAAGTCGGCCGACGCGCCGGATGTGAAGCTGAACGTCGAAACCAAGGTCGAGGCGGGCAGCCCCACCGAAACCGCTCCGCGCGAGCAGTTCGTCGACACGGTTCTGGCGACCATCCGCGACGCAGACATGCTGGACCGGGTCACCGTGCAGAGTTTCGATTGGGGCGCACTGAAACTGGTCCGCGACTCCGAACCCGAGGTGCCGGTGGTGGCGCTGACCAACGGTGACTTCCTGCAGGTGGGCCAGGATGGTGCGTCTCCCTGGCTGGGCGGAATCGACGTCGACGATTTCGGTGGAGATGCGATTGCCGCGATCGATTCGTTCGGAGCGTCGGCGTACTCGCCCGTGCAGGGGACCCCGCAGAGCGGGAAGGTCGGCGACCCCGACTTCGAGCTCTACGTCACCCAGGACATGGTGGACTCCGCGCACGAGCGCGGAATACGAGTGATCCCGTGGACCGTCGACGATCCCGACACCATGCGCGCGCTGATTGATATGGGCGTCGACGGACTGATCACCGATTACCCCGACCGATTGCGCACCGTCATGAGCGAACGCGGACTGGCATTGCCCGCGCCCGCCCTGTGACGATTCCCCGTCAGAACGGGTAGCCGACTCCGGTCAACTTCTCGCTGGCGTCCCACAGCTTCGCAGCAAGAGCGGGGTCCTGTGCGGTCTTGGTCATGCTCGCCGGGCCCGGCTTACCGCGCGTCTCGAACAAGGACTTGGGGCCGCTGTACGTGCCGCCACCCGCAACATCGATCGCGTAGAGCGTGGGACGTGCTCCGGCACTGGCAGATTGCGAAAAGAACTTCAGTCCGATCGGAGCCAGAGTGGACAGAATCTTGTTGCTGCCCAAACCGTCTGGGCTCGAGTACAGCTCGGTGGCCGAGATTCCTGGGTGCGCGGCATTGCTGGTGATCTTCAGCCCGGCCTTGTCGATCCGGCGCTGGAGTTCGAGCGCGAACAGAATGTTCGCAAGCTTGGAGTTCGCGTACCCACGCTGGGGGTTGTACCCGCGTTCGAGCTGAAGATTGTCGAAATCGAGCTTGGGGCCCTGCCGGTGCGCGACGGAAGCGATGGTGGTGATCTTGGCGTCCGCGGCGAGCTTGGGGAACAGCAGGCCGGTCAGGGCGAAGTGGCCGAGGTGATTGGTGCCGAGCTGGAGCTCGAACCCGTCCGCCGTCTCGGTCCGCATTGCGGGCATCATGACGCCCGCGTTGTTGATCAGCACGTCGATCGACTCCGGTGCCGACGCAGCGTACTCACGCACCGAGGCCAGGTCGGCGAGATTCAGGGTGGCGGTGTCGACGGTTCCGCGGGGTGCCTCCGCCGAAATTTTGGCCGCGGCGGCATCGGCCTTGTCCTTGTTACGGCATGCGAGCGTCACGTGGTCGCCTCGCTTCACCAACTCCAAGGCGGTGTAGTAGCCGATACCGGTGTTCGCACCGGTGATGACAACGCGTCTCTGCTTGTTTTCGGGCACGCCGCCAGGCTACCGGTCTGTTTTAGACTTTGCCCGTGAGCAGAGCAGAAGCCGACGAACATACGGACTTTCCGAAGGGCACCGGAAATCCCGCGTCCGGGGCATTCCGCGCGGCGGGGTACATGTGCCTGGACGATCTTGCGGGAGTGCCCGCGGCCGAGCTGAAGAAACTGCACGGTGTCGGTCCCAAGGCATTGACAGTCATCCAGACAGCGTTGGAGCAGACGGGTCGCTCGCTCGGTTGATATTCTCGGTCGAGTCTCGGACCCAGTGATTCGGACGCGTCACCGATTGCGGGAGTCGTGTCGACCCGTCACCGTTCGCCGCATCGATCTGGAACTGAGTCGCGAAGATGCTGCCGCGTAGATCCGCACCCCGTAGGTCGGCGCCGCGTAGGTCTGCGCCGATCAGGTCCGCCAGGCGCAGGTCGGCACCACGCAGGGTGGCTCCGATGAGGTATGTGCCGCGCAGGCTCGCGCCGCGCAGGTCCGCGCCGGTCAGTCGCGCGCCGATCATGTCGCGGCCGCGATAGTTCTTCTTGCCCTTCACTTCGGCGCGAACCAGATCGCTTGCCTCGAGCAGCAACTCGTTGAGCCGCGAACGCAGCCCGGAGACGTCGACCGACAGTAGAACCTCGGGCGCCGACTCGGTCAGTGCGTCCAGTTCTGCGTACTCGCCGGACAGTCGATCGTGCAGCGGCGCGGTCGAAGTCCGGTCGCGCACATCCGCCAGGTACCAGAGCAATTCGTGCAGATCACGCATGATCGGGAACACCGCGAACATCTCCGACGAGTTCGACGGCTGCTGCCGCCAGTCGCGTCCCGCGAACGTGGACTGCGAGACCTTCTGGCCCGCACCGAAGCAGTCGTACACCGTGCACCCGGGAAAGCCCTTCTCCCGCAGCGTCGAATGAATGCCGCACCGCGAGTCCTGCCGAAGATTGCGGCACGGCTCACCGGCGGCCTTGTCGACGGCGAAGTCCGAGGACTTCGCGAAGGGCAGAGCGACGCAACAGAGTCCGAAACAACTGCCGCAATCGGCCAGCAGGTTCTCGGGCGCGCGCATGCGTCCACTCTGTCCCGGGGCGCAAGGCAGCGTCAAACGAGTTTGTTCGCGGCGGTCACTGTGGTCGATTCAGGAGTGCGATGAGCTTCTTCGGGGCGCGGTCGCAGTAGCTCTCGGTGATCAGTTCGCCGAGTTCGGTCCGGTCCACGGACTCGTCGAGCAGCATGCCGATGATCTGCGGACCCCAACCGGGCGCGAAGAACCCGGCGCGGGCGGAGAGTGCGTCGAGTTCGATGCCGCTGGAACGGAAGATCAGCACGTGTGCCGGGCCGTCGGTGCCGGCGGCTGCGGCGAATGCAGGCGGGGCGGCGTCGACGATCTCGAGAACGTGGGCGAAGGTGCGCCCGCGAACCCGCCAGCGCGTCCCGACCCATGCCTGCTCCTCGTAGGTCTCGGGCAGGGCCAGGCACAACCGTCGGACAGCGGCTTCCCAGTTCGTCGTCTCGTGCGACATACCGGGCTACAGTATTTCAGCGGGCGGGCAGGCGGGCGAAAAGCACTCCGGAAGGCACGGTCGATGTCGGAACTCGAATACGGCGAGGTGGTGTCCGCACTGCGCGGAGCCGGATGCGTGTTCGCCGAAGAGGAAGCCGACATTCTCGTCGAGTCCGCGTCGACCCGGGCGGAGCTGACCGCGACGCTCGCACGACGCGTCGACGGCGAACCGCTCGAGCATGTCGTCGGCTGGGTCGCGTTCTGTGGTCGACGTATCGCCGTCGAACCGGGGGTGTTCGTGCCTCGCCGGCGAACCGAGTTTCTCGTCGAATGTGCTGCAGCGCTGCATCCTTCGGTGTTGCTGGACCTGTGCTGTGGTTCCGGGGCAGTCGGCCTGTCGGTCGCCGGCGTCACCGAGTTGCATGCTGCCGACGTCGACGCGGTGGCGGTGGAGTGTGCTTCTCGCAATCTCGCCGGTGTCGGGGGTACGGCACCGGTCGGTCACGTACATCGCGGCGACCTGTACGACGCCGTGCCGCCGGACATGCGCGGCAGATTCGATGCGATCGTCGTCAACGCGCCCTATGTGCCGACGGCCGACATCGGGCTGATGCCACGAGAGGCGCGCCTTCACGAGCCGCGCATCGCGCTCGACGGCGGTACGGACGGTGCCGGGATTCATCGTCGTGTCGCCGTCGGTGCACCGCACTGGTTGGCTCCCGGTGGCCACTTGCTCATCGAAACCAGTGCAGCACTGGCACATTCGACGCTGCAAGCCGTGGTCGACGCCGGATTCACCGGTCGCGTCGACGAATCCGAGTCATTCGATGCTGTCGTGGTGATCGGTTCGACACCGAGTCGGTGAGGGTTTCGATCGGGCTCCCGCGTGGCATGCAGGATCGGATACCGACGAAGAGAGGTTGTTCGACCATGACGACATTGCTGTTCGCAGTCACCGCTGCCGACCACTGGACCCTGAACGACGGCACGAAGCACCCCACCGGGTACTGGGCCGAAGAGCTGGTCGAGTCCCATCGCACGTTCGTCGACGCAGGCTGGGACATCACGGTTGCGACGCCGGGCGGTAAGGCTCCGGTCGTCGACGAAGGCAGCTTGGCCGTCGATGCCAACGGCGGCGACGAGGAGAAGGTGGCGGATCAGAAGAGCTACCTCGCCTCCATCGAGTCGATCCTGTCCTCGCCCGCAAAGCTGGAGGATCAGAAGGCGTCCGACTTCGACGTCGTCTTCGTGCCCGGTGGTCACGGGCCGATGGAGGACCTCGCCGTCTCCGAGAGCTTCGGGGCACTGGTGATCGACTTCCTCGACTCCAACAAGGTGGTCTCCGCGGTGTGCCACGCGCCTGCCGCCCTGCTCCCCGCCGTCCGCAGCGACGGTACCTGGGCGTTCGACGGGTACGAGCTCACCGGATTCACCGACGAAGAGGAGACCCAGGCCGGTCTCGCCGACAAGGCCCCGTGGTTGCTCGAGTCCCGGTTGCGCGAGAACGGCGCGAAGTTCGACTCCACCGACGCGTGGGCACCGAAGGTCGTCGTCGACCGGAACCTGTACACCGGTCAGAACCCGGCATCGACGCGTCCCCTCGCGGAGAAGCTGGTCAGCGCGCTGAAGTAGCCGGAGAGGACGGTCGGAGTTCCGCCCACGGAGAACAACGGACTTCGACGGGAACATCACTACTGCTTTCGAAGTTGAGCCCCTATAGCTCAATCCTTTGGAGGAGAAGTGACCGAAACCGTTCGTGTCCCCGTACTGTTCTTGACCGATCCGATCGTCCTGCCCGGCATGGTGGTGCCCGTAGAACTCGACGAGGCAGCGCGTGCCGCCGTCGACGCCGCAAAGGCGAGCAACGACGGCACGCTGCTCGTCGCGCCGCGTCTCGAGGACCGCTACGCCGCATACGGGGTCCTGGCCACGATCGTGCAGATGGGACGCCTCGCAGACGGCCGCCCGGCCGCTGTCATCAAGGCCACGCGCCGCGCGCACATCGGCCACGGAGTCAGCGGACCCGGTGCCGCCCTGTGGGTCGAGGCCGAGACCGTTGCAGATGTGCCCCCGAGTGACGACCTCAAAGCCCTGGCGGCCGAGTACAAGCAACTCGTCGTTGCGATGCTGCAGCGCCGAGATGCTTGGCAGGTGATCGACTCGGTCAACAAACTCACCGACCCAGGCGCGATCGCCGACACGGCCGGCTACGCGTCGTATCTCACCGACGTGCAGAAACGGGACCTTCTCGAAACCCCGGACGTGGCAACGCGACTGACCTCACTCATCGAGTGGACCAAGGCTCATCTCGCCGAAGTCGAGGTCAACGACAAGATCTCCGGTGACGTCCGCGAGGGCATGGAGAAGACTCAGAAGGAGTTCCTGCTCCGTCAGCAGTTGGCGGCCATCCGCAAGGAACTCGGCGAGGACGAGCCCGACGGTGCCGACGACTACCGTGGCCGCGTCGAGGCCGCGGATCTACCCGAGAAGGTGCGCGAACAGGCGCTGCGTGAGGTCGGCAAACTCGAGCGGGCCAGCGATCAGAGCCCCGAGTCGGGCTGGATCCGCACGTGGCTCGACACCGTGCTCGATCTGCCGTGGAACAACACCACCACCGACAACAACGACATCGATTCTGCACGTGCGGTTCTCGACGCCGACCACCACGGACTCGACGACGTGAAGGATCGGATCGTCGAGTACCTGGCCGTTCGGGCGCGTCGCTCCGAACGTGGTCTGCAGTCGGTCGGTGGGCGTGGGTCCGGTGCCGTCATGGTGCTCGCGGGCCCGCCCGGAGTCGGCAAGACCTCGCTCGGTGAGTCGGTGGCCCGTGCGCTCGGTCGGAAGTTCGTGCGCGTCGCCCTCGGTGGCGTCCGCGACGAGGCCGAGATCCGCGGGCACCGTCGTACGTACGTCGGTGCGTTGCCGGGCCGGATCGTGCGGGCCATCGGTGAGGCGGGATCGATGAATCCCGTTGTCCTGCTAGACGAGATCGACAAGGTCGGCTCGGACTATCGCGGCGACCCCAGCGCCGCTCTGCTCGAGGTGCTGGACCCGGCGCAGAATCACACGTTCCGTGATCACTACCTCGATCTGGATCTCGACCTGTCCGACGTGGTGTTCCTCGCCACCGCCAACGTGATCGACCAGATTCCCGGCCCGTTGCTCGACCGGATGGAACTGGTGACCATCGACGGCTACACCGAGGACGACAAGGTCGTCATCGCCCGCAACTACCTGCTCCCTCGTCAGATGGACAGGGCGGCAATCACATCCGAGGAGGTGACGGTCACCGACGCCGCGCTGCGCACGATCGCGGCCGAGTACACCCGCGAGCCGGGAGTGCGCCAGCTCGAACGCCTGCTGGCCAAGGCGCTGCGCAAGGTCGCGACGAAGTTGGTGGGCACCACCGAGGTTCTGTCCATCGACGAGCCGGACCTGGTGACCTACCTCGGTCGTCCGCGCTTCACCCCCGAGGCGCACGAGCGCACCGAAGTGCCGGGTGTGGCAACGGGTCTGGCGGTCACCGGACTCGGCGGCGACGTACTGTTCATCGAGGCTGCGTCGACCGAAGGCGATCCGGGTCTCAAGCTCACCGGTCAACTCGGCGACGTGATGAAGGAGTCCGCGCAGATCGCACTGTCCTACGTGCGCTCGCACGCAGCACGATTCGGTGTAACGCAGGAATCTCTCGACCGCAGCATCCACGTGCACGTTCCGGCGGGCGCGGTGCCGAAGGACGGTCCGTCGGCGGGTGTGACGATGGTGACGGCCCTGGTGTCGATGGCCACCGGACGGCCGGTGCGCTCGGATGTCGGCATGACCGGTGAGGTCACGCTGAACGGTCGGGTGCTGCCGATCGGCGGGGTGAAGCAGAAGTTGCTGGCTGCGCAGCGGGCGGGCCTGACGACGGTGTTCATACCGGCGCGCAACGAACCGGATCTGGACGATGTGCCCGCAGAGGTGTTGGAGGCGTTGGATGTTCGCCCGATGACCGACGTCGCCGACATCATCGCGCTCGCCCTCGAGCCGACGGCCGCAACCGTGGCGGCGTGAGTTCGGTGCAGTCGAGGTCGGTAAGGGGATCCGCACTTGACCTCGACCTATGTCGAGGTTCTACGTTGGTGACATGAGGTTGATGACATGAGCATGGAGATGACCGCCTGGAACCAGATGTATCGCACGATGAACAGGCCGGACACTCAGTCGTCGTTCTCGAAGGTGACGGCCCGCAGGATCCTGACGTTCGCTGCACCGCATCGCCGTGCCCTCGGTGGGTTCCTGGTGCTCAGCGTGGCCCTGGCCGTTCTCGCCGTGGCCACGCCGGTGTTGGCCGGCCGGGTGGTCAACGCCATCGTCGACGGGCGCGAGCTGCGCGTGGTGGTGTGGCTCGCCGTGGCGATCGCGGCCATCGCTCTGGTGGACGCCGTGGTCGGTCTGATCAATCGATGGCTCTCGTCGAACATCGGTGAGAGCTTGATCCTGGATCTGCGGACCGCGGTGTTCGATCACGTGCAGCGCATGCCGATCGCGTTCTTCACCCGAACCCGCACCGGTGCGCTGGTGAGTCGACTCAACAACGACGTCATCGGAGCGCAACGCGCATTCAGCACCACGCTGTCCGGGGTCGTCAGCAACCTGGTGACGCTGGCGCTGACCCTGGTGGTGATGATCGGGATCTCCTGGCAGATCACGCTTCTGGCCCTGATTCTGCTTCCGGTGTTCGTGCTTCCCGCTCGCCGGATGGGTCGACGCCTCGCGCGGTTGCAACGTGAAGCGGCAGCGCACAATTCGGCGATGAGTACGCAGATGACCGAACGATTCTCGGCACCGGGAGCAACGCTGGTGAAACTGTTCGGTCATCCCGAACAGGAATCGGTCGAGTTCGCGGTGCGCGCCAAGCGCGTCCGAGACATCGGTGTACGCAGCGCCATGGTGCAGACGGTGTTCGTGACGGCGCTGACTCTCGTCTCGGCACTGGCCCTGGCTGTGGTGTACGGACTGGGCGGCTTCTACGCCCTGCGGGGGACGCTCGACCCGGGTTCGGTTGTGGCGCTGTCTCTTCTGCTGGCTCGCCTGTATTCCCCGCTCACTGCGCTGGCAAGTGCTCGGGTGGAGATCATGAGCGCACTGGTCAGCTTCGAGCGGGTCTTCGAGGTGCTCGATCTGGTTCCACTCATCGCAGACAAGCCGGACGCACGGACTCTGCCGCAGGGGCCGGTGGCCGTCGAGCTCGACGACGTTCGGTTCGCGTACCCGTCTGCGGACAAGGTTTCGCTCGCCTCCCTCGAGGAGGTCGCGACCCTGGATTCACGAGGGGGAGAGGAAGTGCTGCACGGCGTCTCGTTCCGAGCCGAACCCGGCCAGATGGTCGCGCTGGTCGGTACGTCCGGTGCGGGCAAGTCCACGATCGCACAGTTGATCGCACGGCTGTACGACGTCGACGGCGGTGCGGTTCGACTCGGAGGAGTCGACGTGCGAGACCTGACGGCCGAATCCGTCCGCGGCACAGTGGGAATGGTGACCCAGGACGGTCACCTGTTCCACGAGAGCATCCGGTCGAATCTGTTGTTGCCTCGGCCCGAGGCAACCGACGTCGAACTGTGGGATGCGCTGTCGAGGGCGCGGCTGGCCGACCTCGTGCGATCGCTGCCCGACGGCCTGGACACCGTTGTCGGCGAGCGAGGGTACCGACTCTCCGGTGGTGAGCGTCAGCGCCTGACGATCGCCCGGTTGCTGATCGCGCAGCCACGAGTCGTCATTCTCGACGAGGCAACGGCTTCACTGGATTCGACGTCCGAGGCCGCCGTGCAGGCTGCGTTGGCCGAGGCCTTGGAAGGAAAGACGTCGGTGGTCATCGCGCACCGGCTCTCGACCATCAGGGCAGCCGATGTGATCCTGGTGATCGAGGACGGGCGAGTCGCCGAGCGGGGCACGCACGACGAGCTCCTCGCAGCGGGAGGCCGTTACGAGGAGCTGCATCGGACGCAGTTCGCACAAACCGGCTAAGCGTCCGGGACCACCGTGGACGGGTCGTCGTCGGTCGCCGCTGCGAGCATCGGGGTGAATCCGTCGATGGCGTAGTCCAGGGAGAGCGGACTCGAATATCCCAGGGCCGAGGGCAGATCGGTGCTGAACGAGCCGATGTAGACAGTTCGATCCTGCTCGACGACGTCGAGTGCGGCGATGATCGGGTTGGCCTGCAGTTGCTCGCGGCTCTGGCCGGCGATGACGAGGACGTCGGTGTCGAGTCGGTCGAGATTTTCGGGACTGATGGTCTCGGAGGCGTCGGGAATCTCGAAGCCGAGGTCGGTGAAGAACAGGGCGCGGATGTCGTCCCTGCCGAGCAGCAGGTAGCTGCCGTCGTCCATGACGAACGCGAGAGACAGTGACTTGCCGGTGAACTGAGGATTCTCGGCCTCGGTGTCGGCGAACTTCTGCTCGAGCGTAGCCGTCTGGTCCTGTGCTTCCTGCTGCTTGCCGAGTGCTTCGCCGACGACGGCGAACTCCTGCTGCCACGTCGCGGCGGGCACGTTCTCGTAGCCGCCGATGTCGGCGATCGTCGGGGCCATCCCGGAGAGCTGGTCGTACTGGCCCTGGTCGATGAAGGAGTACGGGCCGAGGATCAGGTCGGGTGCCTGCGCGGCGATCTGCTCGAGGTTGAGATCGGTGCTGCCGACCTCGGGAATCTCGGTACCGCCCAACGCTTCCTGGGCCCATGGGCGCTGCCGGTAGTCGTAGCTGAGGTTGCCGCGGGTCGCGACGGGCTTGACGCCCAGCGCGAGGGCGAAGTCCTGCTCGTTGAACCCGATCGTCACGACGCGGGTGGGCTCGGTGTCGATGACCGTCTCACCGAACCGGTGATCGACGGTGACCGGGAATCCGTCGGCGCTCCCGGAGTTACCGGTGGGTTCGGGCTCGTCGGTGGACGAGCAGCCGACGGCCAGCGCCAGAACCGAGGCACCGGCGACGACGAGCTGGACAGACTTCTTCATGGGGTCTCCTCGCAACGGAACTTAGCGAGGTTAGCCTAACCGACTCATCGAAGCGTCGATCACGTGCCGGGGTCGGACGTCCCGATCAGCAGGTGGACGTCGCCGGTACACCTGCGAATCGCTGGTCGATCCATTCGAGTGCCTGCGGAAGACCGAGCACTGCAGCAGTCAGGTGATCGTTGCTGGGCACCTTCACCTCGGTCACCAGTACTCCGGCGCGGCAGTACCGGGCAATCGTGTTGTCGATGGCGCTGACCGGGATCAACGCATCGGAGGGGCTGTGCCACTCGAAATACGGTGCCTTCGGTACGCCGGGGTACAGCTCGACGCTGTTGTCGTTGACGGCGGCGATCGCTTCCGGGCTGCTGATCAGATCCAGCGTGCCAGCGACCTCCATGGCGCTCTTGCCTGCGCCTGCCGCGATGATGTCGTTGGTGCACCCGTTCTGGATCTGGCTCTCGATCTGCTTGCCGAGCGGGTTGAGTTGAGAGCTGATCGGGATGCGGGTGGGGTACTCGCGCTCGATTCCGAGCGCGGCAGCGAACGCCAGACCGAACATGGGGTGCGGGGCGAAACCGAGATCGCGGGCCATGCGCTCGAGGTTCATCGGAGCACCACCGTTCGCGCTGCCGACGATGTTCAGCTCGGGTGCGTAGTCGTTCTGAAGCGCAGCTGCCCATGCGGTGGCCATTCCACCACCGGAGTAGCCGGCCAACGCGACCGGGCTCTGCTGAACCTGGATGGGATCGAAGCGCTGAGTGGCGCGAATGCTGTCCAGCACGATTTGTCCGCCGAGCCTGGCGGCGCCGTAGGCGCTGTTGGGTCCGAGGTGATCGGCGATGACGACGGTCCAGCCGCGCTGCAGTACTGCATTCAGTGCGGGTGCTTCACGAATCTGGAGATTGGGGTCGTTCGTCCACAGCGCTTGTGAAGGTGCACATTCGAGACCGAGAGCATTGATGATGTGTTGGTAGGAAAGCACCGGCCCGTTGGGTGCTTTGTTTTGCGGAACCAACACGGTATTTATTGCGGCGATGGGATCGCCGGCCGAATTTGTGGAGCGGAAATTCAGCTGCCACACGTCGACGCCGAAGAATCCTGGGGGCGGGGGCATCGGGCGGCTCGAGATCACGTCGCCCGGTGCGAGCGCATCGAGATCCACAGGCGGAGAGTAGAAGCCATCGGCGATAGGCGTCGGATACAACGGCGCTGCAACTGCCTGACCTGCGCCGACGAGTGACGAACACAGGACTGCAACTGCCGTCATGCTGACAGCGCCTGCCAACTTGAGAACCCGCATGTGGTAAACCCCTCCGTGCCTGAACCGAAGCGACGAGCGCTGCAGTGATCTGGCAAGCCCCCATAGAGCCGGCCCGCAAACCGTTATAGCTGACGACTCGTGACTTGTTACGCTCCCCCGGAAACGATGTGCGCCACGGTACGCATCCGCTCATTTTATGGCAACCGAACGTTACCTATGCTCGTTTCTTCGGTAGAAATCAAGTATTCGACCGGGGGCATTCTCGTCATTCCTGACGCACTGCCTTCGGTTCCTTGTCCGGGCGCAGACCGCGCCAGCTCGGATGCCGCAGATGGCCGGATTCGGTGGCCTCGTAGAACCGGACCTCGCCGACGAGTACAGGCTCGACCCACACCGCTCCGTTCCGATCGGCCGCGGGCAGCACCGAGGAGAAGGGACTGTCCGACGCCTCGAGTGGGTCGAGGAGGGCAGCGAGCGTATCGAGCGCACGGTCGTCGAACCCGGTTCCGACGCGTCCCACATAGCGCAGTCGGTCCCCGTCGGGAATGCCCATCAGTAGTGAGCCGAACCCGCCGGAACGACGACCCTGCCCCCGACGCCACCCGCCGATGACGATCTCCTGGGTCCGCCAGTTCTTGTGCTTGATCCAGGTGTGGGCGCGCTTGCCGGGTTGATAGATGGAGTCGGTTCGTTTGGCGACCACGCCTTCCCAGCCCCGTTCTCTGCTTTCGGCGATGGCGTCCGCAGCGGTCCCCGTCAGCCGCGGCGGCACCAGTACCGAGTCGAGTCCGGTGGTGAGCAGTTCCAGCAGTCGTCGTCGATCCGAGTACTTCTTGCGCAGCAGTGACGTGCCGTCGAGGTGGAGCAGATCGAAGGCGATGAATCGGATTTGCTCACGGGTGGCGTTCTGCAGCTTCTCGAAACTGCTGACCCCGTCGTCGTCGAATACCACGACTTCCCCGTCGACGATGGCGTCGTGCTCGGCCAGGTCGTCCGCGAAAGATTGGAGTGCGCCGAACTTCTCGGTGTAGTCGTTGCCGCTCCGCGTGCGCAGCGTCATCGAACCGTGCGTCAGTTCGGCGACGATGCGGAATCCGTCCCACTTGCCCTCGAACGACCACTCGTCTACCGGGAGATCGAGGATCTCTCCTGCGGTGGCGAGCATCGGTGAGATGTTCTTGGGCTCGGGCTTGTCGGGTGCGTCCTTCATCAGATGCATGAGCCACTGATTGCCCTTGGTGCGGATCAGGGCGAAACGCCCGGTCGCCTTCTTTCCGTGCAGGACGACGATGACCTCGTCGTCGCGCCACTTCTCGAGTTCGTAGGTTCCGCTGTCCCAGATCGAGACGTCGCCGCCGCCGTACTCGCCCTTGGGTATCCGACCGGAGAACGTCGCGTATTCGAGTGGGTGGTCCTCGGTGTGTACCGCCAGCCGGTTCTGCTTCGGATCCACCGGGATGTTCTTGGGGACGGCCCACGAGACGAGGACGCCGTCGTGTTCGAGTCGGAAGTCGTAGTGCAGCCGTCGGGCATGGTGTTCCTGGATCACGAACGTGTCGTTGTTGCCCTGCGGTTCGGTGGTGGTCGGTATCGGTTCGGGGGTCTTGTCGGCGCTGCGCATGCTGCGGTACTTGTCGAGTTTGTCTGTGGCAGCGCTTCTTTCGGGTGCCGAGTCCATGGTGGGGTCCAGTTGTGCCAGTGGATCGCCGAGGTCCTGGAATCGCTCCAGGACCTCCTCGAACCGAAGCTGTTGCAGCCCCGACGATTCCAGCTCGTCCCAGGTGCGTGGTGCCGCGACAGTGGGGAGTGTTCGCCCACGGAGCGAGTACGGGGCGACCGTCGTCTTCTTGCCGTTGTTCTGGCTCCAGTCGACGAACACGCGCCCGGTTCGTTTCGCTTTCGCCATCGTGGCCGTGACCCGGTCCGGTGAGCGCTCTTCCAGCAGGGTTGCAACACGTTTGGCGACCGTGGACGCGCCGGAGGTCGACAAAGGCTTCTCCAGCGGGACGTACAGGTGGATTCCCTTGCTGCCGCTGGTGACCGGATACGCGGTCATGCCGATATCGCCTATCAGATCCCTTATCTCGCAGGCCACTTCGGCGCATCGGGCCAGATCCACGTCGTCGCCGGGGTCGAGGTCGAAGACCATGCGGGTGGCCGGTCCGGGTTCGGTGCCTTCGAACCGCCACTGTGGCACATGCGCTTCGATGGCCGCCTGTTGGCCGAGCCACGCCAGATCGGCTGCGGTGGAGAACAGTGGGTAGGTGACGACGCGGTCGGAATGCTGCATCGAACGCCGATCGAGCCAATCGGGGGCAGACGCAGCGAGGTTCTTCTCGAAGAACGACGACTGGTCGACGCCGTTGGGCCAGCGCTTACGGGTCACGGCGCGGCCAACGAGGTGCGGGAGCATGGCGGGTGCGATGGCAACGTAGTACTCGATGATGTTGCCCTTGGTGGTGCCGGTTTCGGGGAACAGCACTTTGTCGAGGTTGGTGACGGAGACCTTCCGACCCTCGATCTCGAGCGTGGCCATCGTCATAGGTTAACGGCCGCCGTCTGAAGATGCGGGGGAGTTGTGACAGGCTCGAATACATGGCGACGATCAGTGTCTCGGTACAGATGCCCGAAAATCCGCAGGGCGCGTGGGACAAAGCTTCCGCGCTCGATCGGTTCGACGAGTGGATGACCATTCACGGTGGGTGGTGCAGCCCGCCGCCGAAGAAGGTCGGCAAGGGCACCGAGGTGGAGTCGTTGGTGAAGGTGAAGGGCTTCAAGAACACGATCAACTGGACCTTCACGGAGTATGACGAGCCGAAGCTGATCGAGATGTCCGGCCGCGGCAAGGGCGGGGTGCGGATCTCGCTGACCGTCCATGTGCGTGAGGCCGAGGGCGGTTCGGAGCTGACACTCGATGCGAAGTTCGGCGGGGGTGTGCTGTTCGGTCCGGTGGGATCGGTGGTGGCGCGGGCACTGGACACCGATGTCAAGAAATCCGTTGCGAACCTGGCGGCGTTGAGCTGACACGTCTCCGCTGAAGTAGCTGCACGACAACCTCTTCCAGCCCCGCACCGTGTTCTCGGTGCGGGGCTGGAGACTGCATGGGATGCTCCACTCAAGGCCTCGATCGAGAGATTCCCCGCGTGCGACCCGTCCGAGTGGAGCAAAAATTGCGGAAGACCCCTACCGCTGCCGAGTCTTTCGCAACCACCACAGTCCCGCGATGGGGAGCACTACCGGGATGAAGACGTAGCCCGATCCGAAGTGCGACCACACCGTCGGCTCCGGGAAGTCCTGGGGCTGGATGTAGCTCAGGGTGCCGATGCCGATGACTCCGACGAGTTCGATGATGCAGGACACCGTCACCACGCGTCGGGATGCCTCGGTTGCTCGGGCCAGTCCTACCGTGGCCACGATGTAGACGACCGCCGCGAAAGCCGACAGCAGATACGCGATCGGGGCGTCGTCGAATCGTGTGGTGAGCTGCACGATCGAGCGTGCTGTCGCCGCGACGGCGAACACGGCGTAGACGGCGATCAGGAAGCGCCCGAATCCGGTGCGCGTTGCTTGCTGGAGGTTGTCAGGCATATCCGGCCCAGATCTGGCTCAGGCGCAGCACCATGGCCGCGAGGGTGAGGACGGCAACGAGCAGTACCGCGGTGCCGCCGCGGGAGCGATCGCCCAGGGACCACCACGTCCCGAGCGGAAGTAGAAACAGCAGTCCGACGAGGTAGGACCCGAACGTCAGTCGGTGTATGTCTCGATCCGAGGTGAACATCATGACGAATCCGATGACGGCCTGCAGCGCGACGACGGCCTCGGTGGCAGCGATGGTCCAGAACAGGGCTCGATCGGACTTGTTCTTCAGCAGGACCGGTCGGTTCATGGCGAGCTTCACGAGCACCCAGATGCCTACGACCAGGGACAACGCGTACAACAAGCCGGTGACGGCGCCGATCATCGAGTTCCTCGTCAAGTTCGGAGTGGATGGGTGGTTCGACCTCCACACTATCCGCGTAACGCCACGTCAACACTGTGAGGCCCTCGAAACACGGCGTTGTTCCGGGTGTGACCAATCGGAAATGGATGGGGCTTGTACTTGTTCCATGGCCGCAGAGGATCTGCTCTCTCGCCGGACATGACCTTTCTTCCCACGGTGGCCACAGGCGTCCACCTCATCCAGCCAGCTCTGCGAACTTCAGGAGACACCCGTGTCAGACATCGACCAGGCCATCGCCGAGAACATCAAGAAGTCGCTCGAAGAGATCCCGCACCCTTCACTCCCCAAGGGCAGCAACATCTACGGCTCCACCAAGATCTTCCCCGACTACAAGGCCGAGAACGGTGAGAGCTACTTCACGCTGGTCCACGGCATCGCGCACGAGTCGTCGGTCTCCTTCGTCGCTGTGCTCCAGGCGACGCGCGCTCTGCGCAAGGGCTTCGAGTCGGCCATGTACTTCTACGGCCCCGGCGCTATCAATTGCCTTGCCACTCGGGGCTTTCCGACGACCGGTGACTCCGGCTTCCCGGGCGAGCAGAACATCAACGATTCGCTCGCGACATTCATCGCCGAGGGCGGCACCGTGTTCTGCTGCCGCTTCGGGCTCGCACTGCACGGTGGCCGCGAAGAGGACCTCATCGAGGGTGTCATCCCGGCCCATCCCCTCGATGTGCAGGACGCGTTGATTCATTACGCGCGCAAGGGTGCCATCATCAATTCGACCTACATGGTCTAGGAGACGGCTATGTCCATCTCTACACGCGTGGATCTGGCGTTGCTCGGTATTCGAGGAGCGACGCCGGTGTCCAGAACTGCCGGTGCAGGCCCGAGTGACGATGGACATGTCCGCATCGATGGTCTGGGCGCAGCCATCCCGCGAAATCCGCTCAGCCCGTATGTCCTCGAAGAGGGTCGAGTGTTGTTCGACGGCAACGACATCGGTCTCGATGTGCAGGCCGTCGACCGTCCGAAGTTCTACGACCTCGCCACCGCCGACGGTATTTCCTACGAGAAGATCGCCAAGCTCCACGGCTCGAGCGTCCTCGCTACGACAGTGGTGCAGACGTGCATCCGCTACGACGCCGATCAACGCTGCCGCTTCTGCTCCATCGAGGCCTCGCTCGAGGCCGGCGACACCATCGCGGTCAAGACCCCGGCGCAGTTGGCCGAGGTAGCCGAGGCGGCGGTGCGACTCGACGGCGTCACACAGATGGTCATGACGACAGGCACTTCGGCCGCGAAGGACCGCGGTGCCCGTCATCTGGCCCGATGCGTGCGCGCCATCAAGGCAGTGGTTCCGCAGCTGCCGATCCAGGTGCAGTGCGAACCTCCCGGCGATCTTCAGACGATCCAAGATCTGTACGACGCCGGAGCCGAATCCATCGGCATCCATATCGAATCTCTCGACGACGACGTTCGACGCCGGTGGATGCCGGGCAAGGCCTCGGTCTCGACGGACGAGTACCGCGCGGCGTGGAAAGAAGCGGTTCGGGTTTTCGGACGAAACCAGGTCTCGACGTACATCCTGGTGGGACTCGGTGAGGATCCCGACGAATTGGTCGCCGGGGCAGCAGAACTGATCGAGATGGGGGTCTACCCCTTCGTGGTTCCGTTCCGGCCGCTGGCCGGAACGTTGGCAGTGGACATCGACCGAGCGACGGCACCGAGCCGAGACGTTCTCGAGAACGTCACCCGACGCGTCGCCAAGGAGCTTCAGGCCGCGGCGATGCTCGGAACCGAACAGAAGGCAGGCTGCGCGGCATGCGGTGCGTGCAGCGTTCTGCAGAACGCGGGAGGCTGACATGTTCGGTGTCGTGGAACTGGGCGACCTCGCCGGATTGTCAGGTACTGCAACCACTGTCGTCGAGCCCGGGTTCATAGTCCAGCCGTGCGGAAGTACAGCGGAGCTCGACGCCTATCGTGCACTCCGGAGAGCGACATTCGTTGCCGAACAGGGCTTGTTCGCCGGCACCGATCACGACGACGTGGACGACGATCCGCGAGCAGTCGTTCTGGTCGCCACCGACCGGGACGGCACTGTTCTCGGCGGAGTACGGCTGGCACCCTGCACCGCAACGGATCTGGGGTGGTGGGCAGGAAGCCGGCTCGTGGTCGCTGCTTCGGCGCGCACCTCCGGCGTCGGGCCTGCCCTCGTTCGGGCTGCCTGCGCTCACGCCGAGAGCAGAGGTGTTCTTCGCTTCGACGCGACCGTACAGAAGAGCAACGAGCAACTGTTCAATCGCCTCGGGTGGATTCGCCGCGGCGACGTCGAGGTTGCCGACACGCCGCACGTGGCGATGTACTGGCCGATCGACCGGATCGAACGGCTCGTCTCCTCGACCAAGGCGATGCTCGCCGGGGTACTCGCTCCCCTTCGTGCGCAGCCACTCGGGCTCGGTGCCAAAGGCTTTCGCGGCGACGACGGCGTGCCGGTACCGGGCAGCGACATGATCGCAGCGTGCGATGCCATCATCCCGTCCATGGTCGATCGTGACCCCGAGTGGGCCGGCTGGTGTGCCGCGCTGGTCAATCTGAACGACCTCTCGGCGATGGGAGCAGGAGCCGTCGGCATGCTCGATTCGGTCGGAGCACCTACCCAGAGTCGGCTGACCCGCATCATCCGGGGTCTCGCCAACGCCTCTGCAGCGTGGCAGGTTCCGGTGCTCGGAGGCCACACCCAGGCCGGGGTGCCGTCGTCGCTGTCGGTCACCGCACTCGGCCGGACCTCGCGACCGGTACGGGCGGGGGGCGGAAGCGTCGGCGATCGGTTGACGCTCACCGCAGACATCGAAGGCGAGTGGCGACGCGGATACCATGGCCAGCAATGGGATTCGTCGTCTCGTCGGAACTCCGACGAACTGACGGCCATGGCGACTTTCGTTTCCCGAACCGCACCCAAGGCCGCCAAGGACGTCTCGATGGCAGGCCTGGCCGGCACCACCGGAATGTTGGCCGAGGCAAGCGGGACGGGTGCAGTACTCGACGTCGCCTCGATACCGAAGCCCGACACAGCGTCGATGGGCGAATGGATCACGTGTTTTCCAGGGTTCGCGATGATCACCGCGGACCGTCCCGGTGCACCCACTGCACCGTCCGGACCTGCGCTGTCCGCAGTCTGCGGAGAGCTCACCGACATTCCGGGCGTCGCACTGCGATGGCCCGACGGAATCACCACTCGCGCGGTCACGTCCACCGTGACCGGATTGGGAGAAGCATGACCACCCACCCGAAGCCCATCACTATTTCCGTCGCCGCAGCCGAATTCGGACGCGACATGGAACAGGGTTACGCCACCATCGCCGCGTTGCTCGAGGAATCGCGCAATCGCGGTAGCCAACTGCTCGTCCTGCCCGAGGCCTGCCTCGGCGGCTACCTGCCGAGTCTCGGCGGGGGTGACGAGACCGAGGAATCGCGGCAGCGTCGACTCAAAGCCCTGCCGCCGGCCCTCGAACTCGACGGCCCCGAGATCAGACGAGTCATCGACATGGCCGGTGACACCGTCATCACGTTCGGCTTCTGCGAGAAGGACGGCGATACCCGCTACAACGCCGCAGTGACGGTCGACGGCAGTGGAATCCTCGGCTCGTACCGCAAGGTGCACCAGCCGCTCGGTGAAAATCTCTGCTACGACGCGGGAGACAGCTACTCCGCCTTCGACACTCCGATCGGCCGAATGGGGATGCAGATCTGCTATGACAAGGGATTCCCAGAGGCAGCACGGGAACTGGCGCTCGACGGTGCCGAGATCGTCGCCTCCATCTCGGCCTGGCCGACGGCCCGCACCGCCACTGTCGAGAACATGGAAGAGGACCGCTGGAAGCAGCGATTCGACATCTACGACCGCGCTCGTGCACTCGAGAATCAGATCATCTGGGTCGCGGCCAATCAGGCAGGTACCTTCGGATCTCTCCGATTCGTCTGCAGCGCAAAGATTGTCGGACCCGGCGGAGAGATTCTCGCCGGTACGGGCGTCGAACCGGGCTTGGCCACGGCCACCGTCGACGTCGCTGCCCTCATCGGCGCAGCACGTGGCGGCGGCATGTACAACCTTCGTGATCGCCGACCGTCCGTGTACCGGACCATCACGAAGGAGCCGATCCATGCCTGAGATGTCGTTCCTCGTTCGATGGCCCGACGGACGCGAACAGTCCTGCTATTCGCCGTCTCTGGTGATGCACGACTACCTGACGCCCGGCGAGGACTACCCGGTGGCAGAGTTCGTGAAACGGACGTCGGAGGCGTTGACGATCGCCAGCGATCGAGTGCTCGCCAAGTTCGGAATGCGGTGCACCTCGGCCGCGCAGCAGATGGAGGAGATTCACGGTGTCAGTGCCGCGTACGAGGCCGGTGCCGTTCGCGTACTGAGCATGTCGGGAGCTGAATTGCTATGACGGAGAATCACAGTGCAATAGAAAACTACCCCGTGATCGTCATCGGCGGCGGGCAGGCCGGCCTGTCCATCAGCTGGCATCTGACGCAGCGTGGCATCGAACATGTGGTGTTGGAGCGCGAGACGATCGCGCACGAGTGGAAGGACTCCCGCTGGGACAACTTCACCCTCGTGACTCCGAACTGGCAGTGCGCGCTCCCCGGGTACTCCTACGACGGTGACGATCCCGACGGATTCATGCAGCGTGACGAGGTGTACGCCTTCGTACGCCGCTACGCGGAAAGCTTCGATGCACCGGTCCGAGAGCACGTTTCGGTCGATCAGGCACTCCAGTCGGTGGCGGGTGGCTTCGACCTCCAGACTTCCGCCGGCCCCATGCATGCCGATCAGATCGTCGTCGCCGTCGGTGGGTACCACATCCCCACCATCCCGAGGTTCGCCGAGAAGCTGCCCCGTGACATCGTCCAGATCCACTCCTCCGAATACCGCGGGTCACAACAGTTCCCGGACGGCGACGTGCTGGTCGTCGGCACCGGCCAGTCCGGTGCCCAGATTGCCGAGGACCTGCACCTCGACGGCCGCCGCGTCCATCTGGTGGCGGGCACCGCTCCCCGCGTCGCGCGCTTCTATCGCGGCCGCGACTGTGTCGCCTGGTTGCACGACATGGGGGTTTACGATGTCTCCATCGAAGATCAACCCGGCGGCGTCGGCAAACGCGAGAACACGAACCACTACGTCACCGGACGTGACGGTGGTCGAGACATCGACCTGCGCGCATTCGCCACCGAGGGCATGAAACTCTACGGCCGCCTACTGGGAGTCGAGGACGGCGTTCTGCAGTTCGCGCCCACCCTCGAGGCCTCCCTCGACGCTGCGGACCGCGTGGCCGAGAGCATCAAGGACAACATCGACGCCTACATCGAGCGCGAGGGAATCAGCGCGCCGACCGAGGAGCGTTACGTTCCGGTGTGGCGTCCGGAGACCGAGACCACCGAACTCGACCTCGCCGCCGCCGATATCAAGGCCGTCGTCTGGTCCGTCGGCTTCCGTACCGACTATCGCTGGCTGAAGGTCGGCGCGTTCGACGGCGAGGGCCACCCGACGCACAACCGCGGCGTCACCTCGGTGTCCGGCCTGTACTTCCTGGGTCTGCCGTGGCAGCACACCTGGGGTTCGGGACGCTTCGCCTCGGTGGCCCGAGATGCCGCGTTCCTGGCGGACCAGATCGGTCTCGAGATCAGTGCCGCACAACCCCAGAGTCAGATGGTCTGAGCTTCTCGTGGCCCCCATCAAGATCGGCGCGCTGGCAGCGCATTTCGGGAGAGATGTCGACCGAGCCGTACTGAAGATCACCACGATCATCTCCAGTGCGGCCCGAGAAGGCATCGATCTCCTGGTGCTGCCCGACGCGTCCCTCGGGGGCTACATCAACAGTCTGAGCAATCCGGATCCCGCGGAACTGCCGCCCACCCTCGATCCCGACGGTCCGGAACTGGCGGCGATCATCGCCGCGGCCGGGAACATGACGATCTGCATCGGCTACACCGAGCTGTCGAAAGGTCTGCGGTACAACGCTGCCGCCTGTCTGACCGGAGACGGCATCCTGGGTAGTCACCGCAAGGTGCACCAGCCGCTCGGGGAGTCGCTCGCCTACGCGGCCGGTGACCACTTCGAGGCTTTCGACACCCCGGTGGGGCGGATGGGCATGTTGATCGACTACGACAAGACGTTCCCGGAGTCGGCGCGGACGTTGGCGCTCGACGGCGCGAGAATCATTGCGGCCCTGTCTGCGTGGCCTGCCAGCGTCACGGATCGAGCGTCTTCTCTTCCGAACGATCGGCAGTCCCGTCTGTTCGATCTGTACGACGCTGCCCGCGCGGCCGAGAACCAGGTGGTGCTGGTCTCGTCCAATCAAACCGGAGTGATGGGTTCGCTGCGCTTTCTCGGGCAGGCGAAGATCGTCGGCCCCGGTGGCGACGTGCTGGCGCGGACCTGGTCCAAAGGAGGCCTTGCGGTGCACGAGATCGATGTCGACGCCGAAGTCGACCGAGCGCGCCGGGGGCTGCATCACCTGGCCGAGCGTCGGGTGGATGCGTATCCGAATCTGTTGCAGGAGAAACCGGGTCAGTGAAGATCAGCTTGTCGACCTATTCGTCCAAGCCGCGCGGCGGAGTGGTGCACACACTGGCGCTGGCCGAGGCACTGGCGCGCGCCGGGCAGGACGTGTCGGTGTGGTCTCTCGGCCGCGGTGGCGACAGTACGTTCTTTCGTGACGTGGACCCTGCCGTCGACATCAGAATGGTCCCGTTCGAGCACCGGGAAGGGGAGAACGTCGGAGATCGAATTCTGCGGTCGATAGATGTTCTGCGGCAGGCGTTCACACCGGAGGAGTACGACATCGTCCATGCGCAGGACTGCATCTCCGCCAATGCCGTCGGCCGCTGCATCAGGACCATCCATCACCTGGACGAGTTCACCACGCCCGAGCTGGCCGCGTGCCACGAACGCGCGATCACCGCCCCGTACGCGCGCATCTGCGTGTCGGCGGCGGTGGCGAGCGACGTTCGCCGCGGATGGGGATTCGAGCCCACGGTCATCCCCAACGGCGTCGACGCCGAGAGATTCACCGCAGCGGCGCAATCGGACCGATCCCACTGGCGCGAGAAGCTCGGCCGATACGTGCTCGCCGTGGGAGGTATCGAACCGCGCAAAGGCAGCCTGGATCTACTCGACGCCTTCGCCCGGCTGCGGGCGCACGACCTGCGATTGGTCTTCGCCGGCGGCGAGACGCTGTTCGACTATCGCGACTATCGCGCCGAATTCGACCGCCGCGCAGCCGAACTCGGTATCGAACCGGTGATACTCGGTACCGTCGTCGACGACGAGCTGCCGCACCTCGTGGCACAGGCTGCTGTGCTGCCGTTCTTCTCGACCAAGGAGGGCTTCGGACTGGCCGCCATGGAAGCACTCGCGGCGTCGACCCCCGTCGTCGCGCGAGATCTCCCGGTACTGCGAGAAGTGTTCGGCAACAGCGTCACCTACGCGTCCTCGGCGCAGACCATGGCAGCCGAACTCGAACGTGCCGTGCGGGAACCGCGGGATCCGCTACCGGGCCTGACGCTGGCGCACAGCCTCACGTGGGACGAGGCTGCGCGTAAACATCTGGAGTTCTACTCCTCGCTCCGGTGACCGCTGCGCTTGTTGCGCTTGAGCCGATGGGGCTTGAGCTTGTGGAAACCCTTGACCCGTAGTGAGCGAATCGATTTGAGGTAGAACTCGGAGTCGTGACGCAGTTCCTCGGTCATGACGGTGTCGACGAGAGTCGTTCCCGGATTGGCCGAACTGGTCAGGCGCGCAGCGATGTTGACCACCGACCCGTACAGATCACCGTAACGGGCGAGAACCGGACCCCAGGCCAGCCCGACCCGCAGGTCCGGCATGTCTTCCTGCTCGGCGAAGGCGTCCTGCAGATCGAGGGCGATGTGGGCGGCGTCCTCGGGAGTCTGCGCGCTGAACATCACCTCGTCGCCGACGTTCTTGATCACCGAACCACGCCCGCGCGCAATGATATTGGTGGCGAGTGACTCGAACTCCTCGAGGAGCGTGGTCAGTTCGCCGATGTCGAGTCGACGCGTCAGGCTGGTGTAGCCGACCATGTCCGCGAAGCCGACGGCCATGACGGGGCTGTCGGTGGCGTCGTCGGGAGCGGCGATGGACCGTCCGGCCGCCGCGGCCAAGTGCCGTCGCCAGGTGTACGCCTGGAGCGCTTCGAGGGTGGGGACCGTCTCGGCAGCGATATCCCTGGCGTTGTGCCGGATGGTGTCGATGTCGTTCTGGTCCTCGTCGCTGCTGGTGATGCGCTCGAGGATGTGAGAGTTCACCACGCCCACTTGCCATTCCGCGAGTCTGGACATCGACTGGCCGAGAGTGCGTGCGATCGCCACCTCCATCTCGGGCTTGATGACTTTCTGCTCGGTGAGCCCGGTGATCAACTTCAGTGCCTCGAGGTCCGCATCGGTGTAGACGACGGCCTCGGTATCGGTGTGGATGGGAAAGCCCATGCCGATCCACAGCGCGATCACCCGTTCGAGCGGCAACCCCGACCTGTCGACGATGTCGGACCGGGTGTACTTCGGAGTGCCCCCCAGAAGATTGCGTTCGATCTCCGCTTGCACCACCGAGTTGATCTGGTTCTCAGGCATATCCCAACGTTCTGTCGAAATAGGAACGGACATCGTCCACGTACGCGTCGATCTTGTCGGGCTCCCAGTCCGTGGTGGGAATGGGCTCGCCGATGGTGACCTTGACGGTACCGGAATGGACGGTGAAATCCTTTTTCCACATCACGTCACCCGCGTTGTGGATGACGATGGGAACGATGGGCACTCCGGCCTGCATCGCCAGGTGGAAGCCGCCCTTCTTGAATCGGCCGAGACGCGACGTCGGCATCCGCGTGCCCTCGGGCGCGATGGCGACGGAAATGCCACTGTGCAATTTCTCTATGGCCGGGCGCATCGCCTCGCGCGCCTGAGAGGGATCACCACGATCGACGTAGGCGACGTCGAAAATTCTGCCCAGCAGTGCGAATCGTGGGTCGCGTTCGAGTTCTCGTTTGGCGACCGCGGTGATGTCGCGTCGAAGAATGGAGGTGACGATGATCGAGTCGGCAGTGCTCTGATGGTTGAACATGAAGACGGCCGGTCGGGCCGACCAGGCATTTTCCGTTCCGGTGACGTCGAGCTTGACCCCGGCGAGGGTCAACGCGATGTCCGGGGCGATGGTGCTGGTGATATTCGCTCCGTTGCGCCTGCTGCGCGTCAGTAACCCGAGGCCGAGGCCGATCGATGCGCTGGCCAGCACCGACCCCAGAGCTGCGGTGCTGCGCACGGCCGAGGTCAGATCGGTGCCGCGCTTGGGGCTCTCCAACGTGAGCGACGGCCACTTCTTCTTGGCGGCGTAGCGCTGCAGTTCGGGATCCGGGTTGAGGGCGATGGGACGGCCGACGGCCTCGAGCAGTGGAATGTCCTCACCGCCGTTGGAGTAGGCGAAGCAGCCGGCGAGAGCGATTCCCTCACGTTCGGCGTAGTCGATCGCGGCCTTGGCCTTACGTGGGCCCCACAGCGAATCGCCGACCAGCTCCCCGGTCAGGATGCCGTCGGTGACCACCGGGGTGGTGCACAGCAGTGTCTCGAACATCATGTCCTGCTGTACGGGCAGCGCCTGGTACGGCGTGGCCGAGGTGGCCATCACCAGTCGATGACCGGCGTGACGGTGTGCTTCGACAAGGATGCGGGCTTGTGGGTAGATCATCGGCGCGATCTCGTTGCGGAACAGCGTGTCTGCCTGTTCCATCAGATCGTCTTCCCGACGGCCCTCCAGGCCCCGGACGGCCTTGCCCATCAGGTTGTCGACCGGGGAGTTGCGCATCCGCATCTCGACGACGGCACTCGATATCTCCCACAGTTCCTTGACCGTCACGTCGAGAGTCTTGAGTCGTTCGAGAAATACTGCACGGGCCGAGAATCCGTTGATCAGCGTGCCGTCCAGATCGAAGAACGCAACGGTGTCCCGGCCGGGTGGAGCGGCGGCGATCGCAATCAGTCGATCGTCGAACTCGGTCATGAATTGTTCTCCTCGGGGGCCGAGATCGGTTCTACCTCGCGCAGCATGCGGTGGGCCATGTCGCGGATCGTACGCACCTTGCGTGCCCACTCGTCGATCTCGAGCGCGAAGTCCCGCCTGCGGCGCGCGATACCGTCGGACGTGGAATCGACCAGATCGCGATTCTCGGCCAATTGCAATGCTGTATCGAACAATTCGCCGGAGATCGACTCGCTGTGATCGAGCTGCTGACGAAGTCGTCTGGCTTGAGCTGCACCGAGGCATTCCGTGATGAACTTCGCCTTGTCGAACTCACCGCTCTGCGGCAGCAACATCAGCTGATCGGCAACCACCTGGTACGCCTCGAAGATCGGCTGCAGCACGCGGTGCGCCAGATGCAGATCCTGCGACTGCAGTTGTCGCGCAGCATAATCTGGATCGCTGATGTTGGCGCGCCAGTCCGGGTCGATGAGATCGACCTCGGATTCGAGCCGCTCGCCGAAGTCCTTCTTGTCGCCGAAGAAGAACTCGAACTTGAGCAGATCGCGTAACTGCAATGCCGACTGCCACAGCGACTCCTGGGTCAGTGGCGTCGAATCGCCGCTGGTCGGCAGCACGACCAACTCGCCGATGGCGCGCATGACGAAGAAGTGGATTGCGTTGTTGCGGAAGAACGCTGCGACCAGATGCTTGTCCTGAGCCAGGTAGAACAGGGGCTCGGGACCGTCGTCGAAACGCTTGACGACGTTGGCGTTGACCTGTGCGATGACGGCCGAGCGCACGACGTCGACGTCGGCGATGTCCACGCCGCCCGCGGTGGGCAGGTTGCGGCGCTTGATGTAGCGGGCGAGCGGGGCGATGATGGCCCACATCTCGTTGACGTTGAGGGCGCGATCCTCGATGCCGAGCAGGGCCATGGTGACCAGCGCCGCGGGCGTCACCGGAGTCGCGTCGTTGATCGCATGGGAGACACCGAGCGCGATCTTCTGCACCGCCACTCGCTTGTCGGAGTTCTCGGCGACGATCGACGCCACCGACATCGGCTCGCCGAAGTTCAGGTACACGTTGCCGCGCAACGTGCCCTGCGCGCGGATGTACCCGATGGCCATCCGAATGCCCTCGGCCTGCTTCTTCGCGCCGTGCGATTCCTCGGCCATCGCACCGACCTCGTGCAGCCGGTCGTAGGTGATGGACGTCGGAACCAGGTACACGTCCTCCGCATCGCTGGTCTCGAGTGCGTCCACCAGATAGGTCAGCAGGCCGAACCGCGGCGGGCGGAGCTTCCCGGTGCGGCTACGGCCGCCCTCGATGTACCACTCGAGGTTGAACCGCTTGCTCAGCAGGAAGCTCATGTACTGACGCAGCGTCCACTTGTAGATCGCGTCGGAGAACTTGCGCTGGATGAGCACGACGCCACTGCGTTTGGCGATCGGGCCCAGCGGCCAGAAGCCGACGTTGATGCCGCCCATGACGTGGTTGAGCGGCAGGCCTTCGGCCAGCAGGGCAGGACGCAGTACGAGCGGGTCGAGATAGGAACGGTGGTTGGGCAGGAACACCAGCGGATAGTTCTTGTTGAGTTCGCGTACCTTCTGCAACTGATCACGGTCCACGTCGACCTTGTACGCCCGGGAGAAGTACGCCCCGAGGGTTCCCCACATCTCGACCGCGCGGCGGGTCTCGGTTGCGACCATCTCACCGAGGATCTCCTGGACGCGGGTGTCGACGGCGTCGCGATCCTGGCCGACCTCCTCGGCGAGTTCGGTGATTCCGTCCCGGAACTTCTTCTGTTCCGTCATGTCCTCGACGACGAATCGCGGGATCTTGTACTCGGAGCCGATGACGCCGCGCTCGGCCTTGTCCAGCGCCAGACTGGCCTGACGAAGAATGAACGATGACAGGGACGTGCCGCCGCCGCGCTCGAACCGATCCTGCAGATCACTGAGAGTCGCGGGCTCGCCGACCAACACCGCGGAGTGGTCCGGGTCGTCGCCTGCCACCCATCGCTGCCACACCTGCGTTGGCTTGGACCGACCACGGGGCGCGAAGATTCGGTGCAGAATGCCGCTCTTGCGATCGGACAGAGTCACCCGCAGCGGGATCAGCAGCGGATCGTCGGCGTAGCCGCGAACACTGTCCGAGAGTGACGTTTTCGCCTCACCGGAGAGCACCACCGAGGGTGGTCGCGGTTCGCCGTCCGGCGTGGTGGCGTCGATCCACTGATTCAGAGCCTGAACCTCGAGGGTGGATTTGGCGTCGAGCAAATACACGTGCGGACCGTCGCTGAGCGACTGTTCGTCCGCGTCGAGGTGGTACATCGAGACTCCTGTTCCGTACCTTCGCAAGGAGGCACGCCGCCAGGCTACGCGGCAGAAACCGTGTGCGAGGGCGGTTCGGTGAGGTGGTTCCGGGACACCGATCTCGCCCGGGAGTCGCGCGGCTACTCGCCGGTACCCTGGTGGGGCCGATGGCACCTCTGAGTGCGCGCGCGGTGCGCCGGGCGGCTGTCGTATACAGTGAGAGACATCGGCCTTCTCGGCCAACCAATTCTAAGTGTTAATCCAAGTTACAGTTACTTGTGGTTACAGTTACTTGGATTAACGGATAACCTCCTCTCGATACGCCGATCCGACGCGCCCTGTGCTGCCCCGGCCGCATCTCACCTGCAAGTGTGCGACAGTATTCGCAAACACTTTCGAGAAAGGCCGGTAGTCGATGCCACCCCGTGGGCGCGCCGTGAACGATTCGTTGACTCCCGAGAATCTGACGGCTCTGGCCGCGGCGCTCGCCGAGGGGCGTCGGGCCACCGTCTATCTTCGTGAACCCAACCCGAGTCTGGGCCTGCCCGAGGGGACGTCGGCGAAGGTCGTGTCGATCGACGGCACCACGGTCACCATCAGCCCGAAGGGTGTCAACGACGAATTGCCCTACGAGGCAGAGGAACTGCGCATCACTCGCAACGCGGCAACTCCGCCTGCGCCGGCCAAGCGCGTGCCCGCGAAGAAGGTGGCACCGCCTCAGGCGACGCCGGCAAGGAGCGCCGAGCCGTTGCAGCCCAAACCCGTAGCGGTTCGGCCCGACGCGGAGCCGGCACAGCCCAAGACGGTGGCGGAACGCCCAAAGGCCGTGCAACCGCCGAGTCCGGCTCCCCGTCGAGCCAAGAAGGCACCGGGCGGCGTCAGCGTCACCATTCATGCGGGGGCCGACAACGATTGGTCCGTCACGGTCACCCAGGGGGCGAAGCGGCCCACCAAATCGCAACCGGTGAGCCCCGAGTCGGTGAGCCGCGCTGTTCGGGAGTTGGGCGACCCCACTGCACGCGACGCAGTCGAGGCAGTCATCTCCCACGCGCGCGAGGAAGCCGCCCGACGCGTTGCAGAACTGAGCCGTCAACTCGAGGAGGCGCGCACGACGCTTGCCGCCCTCGAGCAGGACGTATGAACGACTCGCTCGTGTTCGTACACCTGTTGTTGCTAGGGTTCTGCCGACACCGCTGAGAGGGAGTACATGTTCAAGAAATTCATGCTCGTCGTCGTGGGGGCGGCTGCAATCGTAGCCAGCGTCGGCGTGGGGTCCGCATCCGCGGCCACTCCAGCTGCTCTCGGCGGCGGCTCGGGAATCATCGTCGGAGGCGCGGCCGAGTGCACGCTGACGACGATCGGTAACGACCGCAACGGAAACCTGGTCGGCTTCACCGCCGGTCACTGTGGCCAAGCGGGCGCCTCCATCGTCCCCGAGTACGACACCTCCCTCGGTGAGGTCGGCCGCATCGCGTTCTCCAACCCGGAATACGACTACGCCCTCATCGAATTCCAGCGTGACAAGGTCGCACCGATCAACCGCGTCGGCAACGTGACCATCTCGCAGGTCGGTCCGCCGACGGCGTTCCCGAACATCGTCTGCAAGGAAGGCCGTACCACCGGCAACACCTGCGGACTCGCGTACGGCGACGTCCTGCAGTCGCAGGAGACCTGGGCGCAGCTGTGTGTCGTCGAAGGTGACTCGGGCAGCCCGGTCGTCGTCGGCAACACCCTCGTCGGCATGGTCAATGCCTACCTCGGCGTGGCGTGCTTCGGACCCGAGGTAGGCACCAACTTCGACGCGATCCTCCGCAACGTCGATCAGGGCAACGGACTCGGCGCAGGATTCGTCCCGGCTCCCTAGATCCACCCGTTTTCGGCCGAAGGCCCCGTTCGCACAACACACTGCGACGGGGCCTTCGTCGTGCGTGGGGTCGGTACTGCTCTCAGCGGGCGCGGGCGGACGACCGAACATCTGCGACTATGCGTTCCGCGTCGTCCGGCGCGATTCCCAGCAGCACCAGGCTCGACGTCGTCGCCGCTCCGGCCGGATCGCCGATCAATCCGGCGTTGGTGGCGTCGAGGATCGACAGCGCAATGGCCTCGATATTGAGAATCAGCACTTCGGCGGCGAGGTACGAGGAGAACACACCCTCGCGCTGTCCCCGTCGGATGACCGCGGCGGCCGACTCGCGCATCGGAGTCAGTAGATCGTGAATGCTGTTGTGTCCCAGATCGGACCGTGCGACCGCGAGTAACAGCCGGTACTGATCTCCGACGCGTGCCAGGGCCAGTGTCTGCCGAACGAACACCGTCACCGCCGATTCGTCTGCGGCAGGAACGCGGTTGAGCGCAGCCGAAATTCGTTCCGCTGCTTCCACGGCGATACCGTCGATCAACGCTTCGCGAGAGGCGAAGTGGGCGTACACGGTTCGCCGGACCACTCCCGCAGCGGCGGCGACGTCGTTGATCGTCGCATCGGGATTGTTCGCCAGTACCCCCTGTGCAACGTGCAGAATTCGCGCTCGATTGGATCGGGCGTCACGTCGTTGCACGGGCGGCGCAGCTGCGTCCCGTGCAATCGAACTCGACTCCGTCGTCTTACGCACAGGACAACATCTAGCACGATCGCGGGCGGGGAGTGTGGTTGCCGCCACAAAAGATTGCCGATCCTAGTCGACGCTTCCTAAGCTGCACAGCACTGTGCAAGGTGTGTCTCGCGCTTTGCCAACGGGGGGGAACACACGATGACACTGCTTGCGATGACGCCTGTCCAAGATATGCACAAACCGTACCCACGACGCTGGTCGGCGCTGGTGGTGTTGTGCCTGAGCCTGCTGATCGTGGTCATGGCCAATACGTCCCTGTTGGTCGCCGCACCGTCGATGACTCTCGATCTGAGTCTGACGAGCAGCGACCTGCAATGGGTGATCGACGGCTACACCGTCCCCTACGCGTCGTTGATGTTGCTGTGCGGGGTGATCGGAGATCGCTACAGCCGCCGCGGCGCTCTGATTCTCGGCCTGATCATCTTCGTCGCCGGATCTGTGGCCGGGGCACTCACCGATGCCACCCTCGGGGTGATCCTGGCCCGCATCGTCATGGGTGTCGCCGCAGCCATCGTCATGCCCGCCACACTGTCGCTGTTGGTCGCCACCTTCCCCAAGCGGGAGCGCGCCACCGCTGTCACCGTGTGGGCGGCAACCTCGGGACTCGCGATCGCGGCCGGGCCGCTGTTGGCGGGCTGGCTTCTCGAGAGCTTCACCTGGCACTCGACGTTCCTGATCAATGTTCCGATCGCGCTGGCCGCCATCGTCGGTGCCGTCGTGCTGGTCCCGCCGTCACGGGCCGTCGACCCGGGTGCGATCGACTGGATCGGTGGACTGCTGTCGGTGCTGGCCGTGTCGACCATCGTGTACGCCATCATCGAGGGGATGCACTTCGGCTGGACCGTCGGGCCGCTGTACTTCGCGCTCGTCGGGTTGCTGTCGGTCCTCGGCTTCGTGGGATGGGAACTGCGGCATCCCAATCCGTTGCTCGACGTCCGGATGTTCTCTTCCCGCATCCTCAGCGGGGCCACCCTCGCGGTGCTGATCTTCTTCCTCGTCACCTTCGGCGCCATCTACTTCGTCGCCCAGTATCTCCAATTCGCTCTCGGCTACGGTCCGGTGTCCACCGGCGTTCACCTCCTGCCGTTGGCCGGCGCGGTCTTCGTCGGATCCGGAATCACGATGTGGCTCACGCCGAAGCTGGGACCGCGCGTCACCGTCACCGCAGGCATGATCGTGGGAACGCTGTCGGTTGTCTCGCTCATCGGGATCGACTCGACCGCAACGTATTCCGACTTCCTTCCGGTGCTGACGCTGCTCGGTCTGGCAATCGGACTGTCCGTCTCGCCCTGCACCGACTCCATCATGGGCGAGTTCCCGGACAGCAAGCTCGGAGTGGGCGGCGGCCTCAACGACACCGCCCTCGAACTCGGCGGATCGCTCGGTATCGCTGTGCTCGGATCGGTGCTCGCCGCGTCCTACCGCCAGGGCATCGAAGGATTCCTGCAGACCTTCCCCGGCAAGCAACCGAACGGCCAGTACACCGGGCAGGCTGCGGAAGGGCTTGCGGCATCGCAGGATTCGTTGGCCGGTGCGGTGATCGTCTCCGACGTCATCCGTGACCAGAACGCATTTCTCAGTGGGTTCGCCGACAATCTGGAGGCCAATGCTGTCGCGGCGTTCGGTGACGCAGTAGTGCACACGAGTGTTGTTGCCGCCGTCGTGTTCGGCGTCGGCACGGTGATCGTCGCGCTGCTCATTCCGTCCAAGAATGCGACTGCGGCGACGTCGTCGGAGAAGATCGAGTTCGAGCCGATCGTGCCGTTCGTCGCGCCGCCGGCAAAGGACCCGGTAGCCGATCGTGAGGTTGCCGAGCTCGAGCAACTACTGGAGCGGCCGTCGGCGAAGCCCCAGAATTCCGGCGCACGGCACGCGTTGCGAACCGCGGAGGAGACCGCACCGACACCTGCGCGCACCGTGGCCGAGCCGGCTCTGGTGGACGCCGAGCTCGAGCGTCCCAGCATCTATCAGCTGGCCTCGAAGGTGTACGAGTTCGACGCCTCCGTCGCCCGACAGGCCACGGTGGACAGCAAGTCCGGCGACCGCGTGACGATCCACCAGCTCGCCCTGTCCAACCTGGCGCGCACCCGACGCGTCGAGGCCGAGGAAGCCCTCGACGCAGCCCTCGAACTCAGCGATCTGCCGGTTGCGCCCACACCGCAGCCGCCCGAACCCACCGAGCCGCTGCAGACCTTCTACCAGCGGGCCAGTAAACAACACGCCAACTGCACGGCATTCAAGGAACGCTCGAGCTCCATGTGGGCAATGCCGCTGTAGTCGCACCCCGCCCGCCTCTTGCCCGCCTTCCCGCCGCCCCCTCACCCCGTCCGCGTCAATGGACCATTGCACCGCCGAGACGTATGCAAAGTGCCATCGACGCGCACGGTGTCCTTGCGTGAATGGACCATTGCAGCGCCGAGACGTATGCAATGGTCCTTTGACGCGGCAGGGGGGGAGGGCGGAAAGGGGACGGCTAGATCAGCACCGCACCGTTCGAGGCCGATCCGACCAGCTTGGAGTATTTGGCCAACACTCCTCGGGTGTAGCGCGGCGGCAGTGGTGCCCAGCCCTGTGCGCGGGAGTCCATTTCGGCTGCGTCGACGAGCAGGTCGAGGGTGCCCTTGCCGACGTCGAGTCGGATCTGGTCACCGTCGCGGACGAAGGCGATGGGTCCGCCGTCGACTGCCTCGGGTGCCACGTGTCCGACGCAGAGGCCGGTGGTGCCGCCGGAGAATCGGCCGTCGGTGAGCAGCAGGACGTCCTTGCCGAGTCCCGCACCCTTGATGGCTCCGGTGATTGCGAGCATCTCGCGCATTCCCGGCCCGCCCTTGGGTCCTTCGTAGCGGATGACCACGACGTCGCCTGCTGCGATGGTGCCGTCTTCGAGGGCGTCCATGGCCGCGCGTTCACGCTCGAAAACTCGTGCGGTGCCGACGAAGACGTCGGAGTCGAAGCCTGCGGACTTGACGACGGCTCCGCCGGGGGCGAGCGATCCTTCGAGGATGGTGATGCCGCCCGTCGGGTGGATCGGCTTGTCGAGTGCGCGCAGTACCTTTCCGTCGGGGTCAGGGGGCGCGATGTGAGCGAGGTTCTGCGCCACGGTCTTACCGGTGACCGTCATGCAGTCGCCGTGCATCAGGCCTGCGTCGAGCAGAGCCTTCATCACGACGGGGACTCCGCCGATGGCGTCGACGTCGGTCATGACGTGCTTGCCGAACGGCTTGACGTCCGCCAGGTGGGGAACCTTCGCGCCGACGCGGGTGAAGTCGGCGAGGGTCAGGTCCACCTGCGCCTCGTGGGCGATGGCCAGGAGGTGCAGCACCGCGTTGGTCGAGCCGCCGAATGCCATGACAACGGCGATGGCGTTCTCGAACGCTTCCTTGGTGAGGATGTCGCTGGTGCGGATGCCGCGTCGCAGAAGATCGACGACGGCCTCGCCGCTGGCGTGGGCGAATCCGTCGCGTCGGCGATCGGGAGCGGGAGGAGATGCGCTGCCGGGCAACGACATTCCCATCGCTTCGGCTGCGCTGGCCATCGTGTTGGCGGTGTACATTCCGCCGCAGGCACCTTCGCCGGGGCAGATGGCGCGTTCGATGGTGTCGACGTCGGCGCGTGACATGAGTCCTCGTGAACAGGCACCGACGGCCTCGAAGGCGTCGATGATCGTCACCTGGTGCTCGCTGCCGTCGGACAGGGTTGCGAACCCGGGCAACGTGGAGCCGGCGTAGAGGAAAACACTCGCCAGGTCCAGACGCGCTGCGGCCATGAGCATTCCGGGCAGCGACTTGTCGCATCCGGCGAGCAGGACGGAACCGTCGAGACGCTCTGCGCTGATGACGGTTTCGACGCTGTCGGCGATCACCTCACGGGAGACCAACGAGAAGTGCATGCCCTCGTGACCCATCGAGATACCGTCGGACACCGAAATGGTGCCGAATTCCAGCGGGTAGCCGCCGGCGGCGTGGACGCCCTTCTTGACGGCCTTCGCCAGACGTTCGAGCGAGAGGTTGCACGGGGTGATCTCGTTCCACGACGACGCGACGCCGATCTGGGATTTGCCCCAGTCTTCGTCGCCCATCCCGACGGCGCGGAGCATGCCGCGCGCTGCCGTTTTCTCCAGTCCGTCGGTGACGTCGCGGCTGCGCGGCTTGACGTCGATGTCTTCGTGGGGATTCTGCGGGGTCGTCATGACTCTCCTGAGCGGTCGGCGGACGGTCGCGTCCTCAGGTTCCGCTCCTGAGTCGCATTCACCGTCAACACTAAACCTGTGGTTGCGGCTCTCGATCGGCATGCACCCAACTCGTACGTCTCGAGTGCCCTTCATCGAGTGACGAATGGCCCTGTCGAGCACCACCAGCTCGGGGAGAGAGTGGGTGTGTCGCCGCATCGCGGTGGGAGTCCGAGGAGAGACGATGAACGATCAGCCGGATACGGCCGTGGTGGAGATGCTGGTGGAGCTCGCGTGTCGCGCTCCGTCGGTGCACAACAGTCAGCCGTGGAGGTGGATCTACTCCGAGCACGTACTCGATCTGTACACCGACAGCTCGCGCGTGCTCGGGGCGATAGACCCGACCGAGCGGCAGATGGTGATGAGCTGCGGGGCTGCCTTGGACCACCTGCAGAAGGCCGCGGCAGCCAACAGGTGGACGGCAGAGATCGACCTGTTGCCGACCCCGGGTGCACCGGATCACCTCGCGCGTGTTCGTTTCGTGCACGACGCGCATCCCCGGTCGCACGAGTTCGACCTGCTCACTGCGATCAATCGGCGGTACTCGGATCGGCGAGCGTTCGGGCCGGTGCCGAGCAATCGCGATCTGACGCGATACCTGGGTCAGGAGCACTACGGCACCGAGATGACCGTCCTGTCGGCCGAGTCCAAAGAGACGTTGGCGAAGGCATCGACTCTGAGCGCGAGCGTACGTAAGTACGACGCGACGTATCAGGCGGAGATCAGATGGTGGGCCGGGCACGCGTTCCGATCGGGAGGAATTCCGCCCGAGGCTCTGACGAACCGCGCGGATGCATCGAGGGTGCAGGTCGGACGAGTGTTCCCCGAACCGCACCGGGTCGCCGCGACCGTGACACAGGAGCCGGTCGAGGACGAATCCACCGTGGTGCTGCTCGAGACGTCATCGGACGAACGCCTGGATTGGCTGCAGAGCGGTCGAGCCATGTCTGCCTTCCTCCTGGCAGCGACAGCGGACGGACTGGCGACGTGCCCGTTGACGCACATGACGGAACAGTCGGGTAGCAGGCGCTTGGTCGAATCTCTCGCTGCACGCACAGGGGTGGCGCAGGTGCTGATTCGAGTCGGTAAACCGATGATCGGCTCACCGCCACCCCGAACCCCACGACACGCGGTCGCGTCGGTGCTCTCGGCACCCGCCCGCGCAACGAACAGGAGACGATCGTGATTCTCGCAGGACACCAGAAAATCGTTGTCGGCGTGGACGGCTCGCCAGCCAGCATCGACGCTGCCCGCTGGGCGGCCACCCTGGCCGAGAAGTTGGATTCTCCGCTGCTGATCGCCGGGGCAGTACAGCAGCCCGTGTTCTACATGGGCGAGCCCGCAACGGTGGTGCCGACGGAGGTGTGGGACGAGCAGCGGCGCGCGGCCGAACGCGTCGTCACCGACGTTGCCACCGCGGTGCTGTCCCGTCATCCGAACCTGGCCGTGACCACCTCGGTGGAGGAAGCGACCGCATGCACGATGATGGTCGGACACTCCCGCACCGCCCGCATGCTCGTCGTCGGTAACTCCGGTTCCGGCCCGATCGTGTCGGCATTGTTCGGGAGTACGGCGCAGGAAACCTCGAACGCGGCCCTGTGTCCGGTGATCGTCTGGCGGGAGGGAATCGGCACCGTCGACGCACCGATCCTCGTCGGTATCGACGGCAGTGCGACGAGTGAGGTGGCCGTCGAGCAGGCCTTCGATCTGGCGTCTCTGTTGGGTGTGCCGATGATCGCCGCGCTTGCCTGGAGCTCGTTGTCCCAGGGGGCGGCGCTCTCCTTGCCGGGATCGCCCGACAGTGCCGAGATCGAGCGCGAGCAGCGAATGCTGCTGTCGGAATGTCTTGCCGGATGGAGTGAGAAGTATCCGGACGTATCCGTCGAACATATTGTGCAACAGGGTAATCCGGCGCATCTGTTGATAGATTTGTCCAAGCGTGCCGGCCTCGTGGTGGTCGGTAGCCACGGACGAGGAGTGGTGGCGAGAGCACTGTTCGGATCGACCAGTAGCAACCTCACGCGGCATGCGCGCTGCCCGGTGATGATCTGCAGGGACACGACGACAGCGGGGACTCGACGATGACGAACGACGCACCAGCAGCGGCAGGTACCCGGCGGATGGAGACCGATTCCATCACCGTCGACAGTCCGGCATCGACAGGGTCGACGGTGTTTCCGGTGACCACCGCGTCGACCGGCGGCACCGTGTACGCGGTGATGATCGCCGAATACGGACCGCTCGCCGGAACCTCCCCGGACGGACACGATCTGAGAACTGCGGTGCTCGGCCGGTGGCCGGGGGTGCGCGTGTTCGAGCGACGCAGCACCGGTGTCAGCGGGGCCGACCCGCGCGGCTACGAGACCTTCTACGTCGAGCTCGAATCTAGCGGATGCCGCACCGATATCGATACCGACGAAGTATCTGCCCTGTTCCATCCCTGACCGACCCGACGGCTTCCCCATCGAGACAGGAACACATCATGAGCAATTCCACCGACCGCGTGCTTCCCATCCTGGTGGGCATCGACGGCTCCACCGAGGCCGATGCCGCAGCACTGTGGGCGGCCGCCTACGCCGCGAAGACACACGCGTCCGTTCGGTTGATTCACGCTGTCCCCGAGGGGGATTGGTACGGATCGGCAGCGTTCGTGGACGGCGGTGCGCTCGAGCGGGACCTCCGCATGATCGGGCGAAAGCATCTCACCCGTGCGGCCGGAGCGATGCACGACGTTGCACCCGACGTATCCGTCGACATCGTCAGCGTCGACGGCACCATCGCGTCGTACCTGTCGAATGCCGACGCCGAATTGATCGTGCTGGGATCGAGGAAGTCGAGTGCACTACGAGACCTGACCCTGGGCAGCAACACCCTTCGGGTCGTCACGCACGCCCGTTGCCCCGTACTGCTCGTGCGTGGTGGTGGGGAGAGCGTCGATCCGGCCAGGCCCATCGTGGTGGGCGTCGACGGAAGCGAGCAGTCGGATCGAGCGTTGAGTGCCGCGCTCGAGTTCGCGCACACCGTCGGTGCACCCGTGGTCGCGGCGAACTACTGGGGATTCGCGGCCCAGCCGGGCCTGGGAACGGGATTCGAGGGCGTCGACTGGGTGAGCATTCGCGCTCACGAAAAGCATTGGCTCGAAACGCATGTGGAGAAGATGCACGAGAAGTATCCGGAGGTTGCGCTGAGCACTGTGAGCGCGCAGTCGAGCCCGACGCGAGGCCTGCGCGCGATGTCGGCGTCGGCGTCGATGCTCGTGGTGGGTTCTCGCGGTCGAGGTGCTCTGCGTGGGACGATTCTGGGGTCGGTCAGTCAGAATCTCGTTCACCACGCCGACTGCTCGGTGCTGATCGTGCGATGACCCAGTGCGATGACCCAGTGCGGTGAGTCACGCGCTCCGACGCGAGGCGGGTGGTGGTGAGCCGATGTCGCAGTGCGGGGGACAGTTCGACGCGTCGTCGCCGGTGCCGCGGATCAGTACCGCCGCGATGACCGCACCGATCACCAGCAATCCGGTGCACATCAGCATCGCGGTGTGGAAGCCGTCCGAGAACACCTCCGGCGCAGCGTAATCGGATCCCGCGATACCGGCGAGCGCAGGGAGCGCGGCCACGGCGAGCAGTTGACTGGTGCGGGCCACGGCATTGTTGACTCCAGACGCGATTCCGGCACGATCGGTCGACACCGCGCCCAGAACCGCTCCGGTCAGCGGGGCCACCAGAGCGGACAATCCGAGCCCGAAGACGACAACCGCAGGCAGAACGTCTGTGGCGTAGGTGGATCCGGGTCCGATGCGCAACATCAGCAACAGCCCCAGTGCCGAGAGCAGCGGCCCGACGGTCATCGGAACACGAGGTCCGATGCGTCCGGCGATTCTGCCCGCGCGGGCGGACAGGACGAGCATCAGAGCGGTGATCGGCAGCGTGGCCACTCCGGCCGCGATGGGTGAGTAGCCCACGGCGAACTGCAACTGCAACACCAGAAGAAAGAACACGCCGCCCAGAGCCGCGTACACGGCGAAGGTGACGAGGTTGGCCGCCAGAAACACTCGGGATGCGAACAGCGACGGCGGAACCAGTGGATCGTGCGAGCGACGCTCGATCACCACGAACACTCCGGCCGCGACGACACCCAGAGCGAGCGCCAGGGCATGTGACTCGATCAGACCGTACGTGAGCAGACCCAGCGCTGCCGCGACGGTCACCGCTCCCGGTACGTCGAGTCGGCCGGATGCGTGCGGATCTCGGCTCTCGGGAACGTGTTTCGCTGCCACCCACACGACCACGACGGCGAGCGGGATGTTGATCAGGAACACCGAACGCCACCCGACGGCGTCGACCAACCAGCCGCCGAGCAACGGACCGACCGCGGACGCGACGCCGCCGAGACCCGACCACAGACCGATCGCAGCTCCTCGGTCCTCGGCCCTGATGGAGGCCGAGATCAGCGCGAGAGAACCCGGCGTCAACAAGGCCGCGCCGACGCCCTGCAGTAGGCGCGCCGCGACCAGCACCTCGATGCTGGGAGCGAGCCCGCAGAGCACCGACGCGGCCGCGAACCAGACGGTGCCCCAGACGAACACCCGCCTGCGCCCCAGCCGGTCGCCTAGCGACCCGCCCAGCAGAATCAGCGAGGCCAGCGTCAAGGTGTAACCGCTCAGCGTCCACTGCAGACCGGTGACGCCCGAACCGAGATCGCGACCGATCGCGGGTAACGCGATATTGACCACGGTGGCGTCGAGCATCGCCAGAGCCGAACCGAGCACCGTGGCTGCGACGATCCAGCGCCCCCGAGCGCTCGAGACCGAGATGTCGGTGGCGGTCACAACCGTTCGACGCAGACGACGAAGTTGCGTGAGTCCTTCTCGAATCCGTACAGCGCGGGGTCGGGGCAGTCGTCGACGGACGAGGTGCCCTGCAGGATGGTCACGACGCGGCGGGTGTCGGCACCGGGGGTCGCGCAGTCGATCCGCTGAGCGAATTCACCGACGAGGTCCATGCATCCACCGACCTGCCAGTCGATGTCGAGGCACAGGGCTCCCTGTTCGATGTCGAAGTAGGTCTCGTAGTAGTACTGATCGGCATCCGCGGGGCACTCGGCCGAGGTGGGCGTCTTGGCGAAGACGACGTAGTTGGACTGCGGAGATCCGCAGGTCGCGTTGTCTATGGCCGCCTCGTCGACGGTTCCGCCCAGGGCCACGCACTCGCCGATCTCCACGTCGATGTCGACACTGCCGCCGTCGTCGATGTCGGTTTGCGGTGTGGTGGTGGGCGGGGCGGTGGTCGTGGTGGCGGGAATGGTGGCACCGGAGATGGCGACGGCGGTACCGGACACTTCCGAGGCGCACCCGCCGAGTATCAGCGCCGCGCACGACGACAGCGCGAGCACGAGAGCGCGGACCGAACGACTGGATGACGCCATGGTGAGTCCTGCCCTCGTAGGTTCGACCGTGCTCGTGTAGAAAATATCGGACTCGCTCGTCGGCTGCATGAGGCAGGATGAACTGCGTGGATCTTCCTCTTGCCGTGCCGGTCGCACCGATGCTCGCCAAAGCCGCGAAAGTGGTGCCCGCACAGCCCGCGGACGGGCCCGCGGTGTGGTCGTACGAGCCGAAATGGGACGGGTTTCGCGCCATCGTCTTCCGCGACGGAGACGAGGTGGTGCTGGGGTCTCGTGGCGGTAAGGACCTGGCGCGCTATTTCCCGGAGTTGGTGGAGGCGATCAAGGCCGAGCTGCCCGAGAAGATCGTCGTCGACGGCGAGATCGTCGTACCCCGCGAGAAGGACGGATCCACTCGTCTGGACTGGGAGTCGCTCTCCGAACGAATTCATCCCGCAGCGAGTCGGGTGACCATGCTCGCGGAGAAGACGCCCGCGCAGTTCATCGGCTTCGACCTGTTGGCCGTCGGCGACGAGGACCTGACGGGTGAGCCGTTCTCGACGCGGCGAGCGAGACTGCTCGACGCGGTGGGTACCGGCGGGACGAGCTGTCACGTCACCTCCGCCACCGACGATGCGGCGGTGGCCGAGGATTGGTTCGAGCGTTTCGAGGGTGCCGGGCTCGACGGTGTGGTGGCCAAGAAGCTCGACGGTCTCTATCTGCCGAACAAGCGCGAGATGGTCAAGATCAAGCATGCGCGTACCGCCGACTGTGTGTTGATCGGTTATCGAATCCACAAGTCCGGCAACGGTATCGGATCTCTGCTGCTCGGTCTGTACGACGGCGACGACCTGCGCATGATCGGCGGCGCGTCGGCCTTCACCGACAAGCGCCGGCTGGAACTGCTCGAAGAACTCGAACCGCTCCGGCTCGGCGATGACGTCACGTACGACGGCGAAGCGACCCGCTGGAATTCGTCCAACGACCGCAACTGGATCCCGGTGCGTATCGAGCGGGTCATCGAGGTGGCCTACGACCAGATGGAAGGGGCTCGGCTGCGGCACGTGGCGCGGTTCCTGCGGTGGCGACCCGATCGTGAGCCGCGCTCGTGCGCGTACGACCAGCTCGAGGTTCCGGTGCGCTACGACGTCGCCGACGTCATTGCCGGGGGACGGTAGCCATGGCCGCGAAAACACCACCGGCGTTCGTGCAGGCCGGCGAGCGCGAAGTGCGGGTGTCGAGCCCCGATCGCGTGATCTTTCAGGCCACCGAACGCACCCCGGAGATCACCAAACTGCAGGTGTGCGAGTACTTCGCGGCCGTCGGGGAGCCGCTGATGCGGGCGATCGGTGACCGCCCCACCGCGATGGAGCGTTGGCCCGACGGCTATCGCGAGGGCATGAGATTGGCACTCGGCCCCCAGGACAAGGAGGGCGACGGTTTCTATCAGAAGCGGTTGCCCAAGGGCGCGCCCGAGTGGATCGAGACGGTGAAGATCGCGTTCCCCAGCAAGCGCACCGCCGAAGAGCTGTGCCCGTCCGAATCCGCGTCGCTGGTGTGGGCGGCGCAGATGGGCACGCTGACCTTCCATCCGTGGCCGGTGCGGCGACCGGACGTGGATCATCCCGACGAGCTCCGGCTGGACCTCGATCCGCAGCCGGGAACCACGTTCGCGGACGCCCTGCGAGTGGCCGATGTGACCCGAGAGCTGTTGGAGGAGCTGGGTTTACGCGGCTACCCGAAGACGAGTGGTAATCGGGGCATTCACATATACGTTCGCATCGAGCCGCGGTACACCTTCGAGCAGGTGCGCCACGCGGCCATCGGCCTGGGCCGCGAACTGGAACGGCGCGACGATGGAGTGACCACCAACTGGTGGAAAGAGGAACGCGGAGAACGCATCTTCATCGACTACAACCAGAACAATCGAGACCGAACCATCGCCAGTGCATGGAGTCTGCGGGCCCGGCCGGGTGCGACGGTGAGCACTCCGATGACGTGGTCGCAGTTGGCAGATGTCACCGATCCACGTGAGTACAACCTCGTCACGGTGCCGGAGCTGGTTCGGGACGGTGACCCCTGGGCCGGTATGGACGAGCAGGCCTACTCCCTCGAACCCCTTCTGCAGCTGTGGGAAACACTGCCGGGCGGGGAGCTGAACTTCCCGCCGGATTACCCCAAGATGCCTGGTGAGCCGCCCCGAGTGCAGCCGTCGAAAAAGGTCGCCGAGCACTGGGATGCGGAGGGGAATCGCACGGAGAGCTGACGCAGCCGGGCAACGTTGCACACTACGACGCCGTATCGACGGGATTCGGTCGACGCGGACGTGTTCTGTGCAACCTTGCCCGCGCTCACATGGATTCGAGTTCCCGGATCAACGTCGCCGCATCGTACGGTCCGATGTGTCGGGTCAGGTTCTTGTCGCCGCGTCCCAGGTAGAAGGTCGGGGTGCCGTCCACGTCCGAGGACGAGGCGTCGAGTTCGTCGTCCTCGACGCGAACGACGTGGTCGCCGGTGCGGATGTCGTCCTCGAATTTGTCCATGTCGAGGCCGAGTTCGCGTGCGTAGCCGTCGATGTCGTCGGGTTCGAGAGCATCACTGTTGCGGAACAACATATCGGCCATCTCCCAGAACTTCCCCTGCGCTGCGGCGGCCTCGCTGGCGTACGCGGCGTAGCGGGCGTGCGGGTGATAGTCGTCGAGCGGCAGGTGCCGGTAGACGTAGCGCAGGTTGTCGCCGAAGTGTTTGCGTACCTCGGCGACGCTGCCGGTTGCCTTGCTGCAGAACGGGCATTCGAAGTCCGCGTACTCCACGATCGTCAGTGGTGCGTCCACCGGACCGCGGATGTGATCGCGCTTGGCGTCGACCGGACGCAGAATGCGGAGAGAGGCTTCGGCTTTCGGAGGATGAATCTTCTCGTCGATGCGGAAGAGAACCCAGCCGAGTACCGCGGCGATCACCGAGGCCACCAACACGCCGACCCGTGCTTCGTCGGCCAGCAACGGGTCGTCGAGTGCGAGATCGATGATGAACAACGAGATCGTGAATCCGATTCCGGACATCGCGGCACCGCCTGCGATGTGTGACAGCGTCAGGCCCGGAGCCAGGGACGACGGTCTCAACTTCGCGAAAACAGCGGAGGCAGCCGTGATTCCGACGAGCTTGCCGAGGACGAGACCGGCGATGATGCCCCAGGTGAGTGTCGAGGTCGACGCGGCTTTCAGAGTGTCCGAGCTCAGGACGACTCCGGCGTTGGCGAGCGCGAAGATCGGCACGATGATGAACGCCGTGTACGGCTGGTAGAGCCGCATGAGACGTTCGTTGACCGACACCGCGCGATCGAGCCCGAGACGGGCCGCGCGGGCGTATTCGGGATTGGGCGACTGTCGGAACGCGCGTGTCAGATCCGCCGCGCGTTCCACCTCGGTACGGCGCGGCGGATACACCGGAAGAATCAAGGCGATCATCACTCCCGCGAGGGTGGGGTGAACTCCGGACTCGTACATCGCAACCCAGGTGAACAGTGCGACGACGAAGTACCCGACGCCGCGCCACACCTCGAGCCGACGCAGCAGGAAGATCAGCCCCAGACCGACGAACGCCAGCACCAACGGCACCACATCGAGGTTGTCGGTGTAGAAGAAGGCGATGATCGCCAGCGCACCCACATCGTCCGCGACAGCGAGCGTGAGCAGGAAGATGCGTAACCGAGCGGCCTTCTTCGGTCCCAGGACGGCGAGTGCCCCGAGGAGGAACGCGGTGTCGGTGGAGATCACGACGCCCCATGCCTGGGCGGCAGGCCCGGACGGATTGAAGGCGAGAAACAGCAACGCGGGCGCGGCCAGACCGGCAATCGCCGCGACGATCGGTATCGCGGCACGGGATCGGTCGGTGAGCTCACCCATCGCGAACTCACGCTTGACCTCGAGCCCGACGACGAAGAAGAACAACGCCATGAGCCCGTCGTTGACCCAGTGGGCGAGGTCGAGGGAGATGCCGTGCTCGCCGACGGTGACCGAGAGTTCGGTGTGCCAGAACGACTGGTAGGTCTCGCCGAAGGGTGAGTTGGCCCAGATCAGCGCGATCAGTGTCGCTGCGAGCAAGAAGCCCGCCGCCAGGGTTTCGCTGTTCTTCTCGCCGCGGGCCCGCGAGATCCGTTCGGCGAAACGTGCCATGGGCCGATTCGTCGGCGTGATCTGATCTGCCATCTGCGGCCCGCATCCTCTCGAAGAGTGTTGTGAAGCAGTCTGTACCAACGTGTGGGTCGACGGTTTGCTTCCTTGCAGGTGACAGCCCGCAGAGTAACGTTATTGCGCTGTCGAACTCGCCGCACGGCGAGGGAGATGTGCACAACATATTCGATGAACGGCATTAGTCCGTCCAGAAACGGGAATACGAGCCCGACTCACCCCTGCCACGAAGGAACATCCATGCGTGATTTCATCTGCCGCAAATGCGGACAGAAGCTGTCGTTCGAGAACTCACTGTGCCTGAGCTGCTCGAGCGCACTCGGCTTCCATCTGCCGAGCAGAGCCCTGCTGGTGCTCCCGGACAAGGCCGACGACGGTGTCGCCGAGGCAGAGGTGGACGGGGCCACGTGGAAGATGTGCGCCAACCTCAACACTGCGCGCTGCAACTGGCTCGTCGACACGGCCGACACCGACGATCTCTGCGTGTCCTGCCGGCTCACCCGCACTCGCCCCGCCGACGACGACGTCGACGCGATGGCCGCGTACGCCGACGCCGAGACCAACAAGCGTCGCGTCGTGCTCGAACTGACCGAACTGGGGCTGCCCATCGTGGGCCGGGACGAGGACACCGCGACCGGCCTGGTGTTCGATCTGCTCTCCAGCGCAGAACAACAGGTCATGACCGGCCACGACAACGGCTTGATCACCCTCGACCTCGCCGAGGGAGACGACGTGCACCGCGAACAGTTGCGCGTCGCGATGTCCGAGCCGTATCGCACGCTCGTCGGGCACTTCCGGCACGAGATCGGCCACTACTACCAGATGGTGCTGGTCGGAGACGGTGAGCATCGCGCGGCCTTCGAGGAGCTGTTCGGGGATCCGGATTCGAGCTACCAGGACGCCCTCGACCGCCACTACAGCGAAGGTGCGCCCGAGGGCTGGGAGGACAACTACGTCTCGTCCTACGCCACCATGCACCCTGCCGAGGACTGGGCCGAGACGTTCGCGCACTACCTGCACATCCGCGACACCCTGGACACGGCCGCAGCGTTCGGTATGGCCCCGGCCGGTTCGACGCTGGAGAGCCCGTTGCCAGGTGACGTCGGCTTCGATCAGATCGTCGACTGGTGGTTGCCGCTGTCGTGGGCGCTGAACCAGATCAACCGATCGATGGGACACCAGGACCTCTACCCGTTCGTGCTGCCGCCGACCGTCGTGAAGAAAATCGGGTTCGTGCACTCGCTGATCGCACCCAGCACACTCTGATGCCCCGCTAACGGTCGTTGAGCTTTGCCATCAGGGGCGTATCCTGTGTTGTCGGCACACCGCCGATGCCGGGATGCGCCCCTGCGCAGTAGCAGGGCTCGTGCAACAGCAGGACGAGGTGACGACCATCAGCGAGCAGACAATGGATTCGACGGGCACGCGCTCGCGGGTCAACGATTTCGAGCTGAGTCGACGGATGGCCGAGGTGGCCGAGAAGCTGCGGCGTCAGCATTCGGATCCCGATCGAGTTCTGGCCGTCATCACCGAGTCCGCGGTGGCCAACGTGCCGTCCGCAGAATTCGCGTCCATCACCACCGTGCTGCAGGGCAAGTTCGTACACAGCGCCGCGCTGTGTGGGGAGCCCGCCGGCCACTGCGACAAGATTCAGGAGCAGCTGGGCGAGGGACCGTGCCTCGAATCGGCGATCGAACAGACCACCATCAGGATCGACGACATGGACAGCGACACCCGCTGGCCGCTGTTCGCCGACGCGGCGTCTGCGCTCGGGGTCAAGAGCATGATCTGCTTCCAGCTCTACGTCGAGGGAGTCAACTTCGGCGCACTGAACCTGCATTCCACTCGTACCGACGCCTTCAGTGCCGAGGCCGAGTCGATCGGTTCGCTGTTCGCAGCGCACGCGGCCATCGCGTTCTCCACCGCACGCGAGGAGCAGCAGATTCGGGCCGCGCTGACCAGTCGAGACCTGATCGGTCAGGCCAAGGGCATGTTGATGGAGCGCTACAACCTGAACTCGCAGGCGGCATTCGCCTTGCTGGCCAAGCTGTCTCAGGACACCAACGTCAAACTCGCCGATCTCGCCGAACAGCTGGTCATCGACGCCGCGAAATCGACCGACTGAGCCCCGTCTCCTGGAGGTCGAGCGCAGTCAGCGCACATCGAGGCCGTCGGTGCTCGCGACCGACACCGCCGGACCGTCCGAGGCGACGAAGACCTCGATCCGAACGTCCTCGTCCAGATAGCGACTCAGTAGCGCCAAACCGGTTGTTGCGGCGATGATCTCGTGCACGCGATCACCCGAGATCGGATAGTCGTCCACGTCGTGACGCCAATGCGCTGCCACCAGAGTGCCCCCTGCTTCCAGGTGGTCGACGGCGCGCGTCATCGCCGATGCGAGATCCGCGGCGTCGAGGTAGTAGCCGACCTCGCTGACGACGATCAGATCGAACGTCTCCTCGGGTGTCGGCAATGCCGACCAATGGTCGGACAACGACCACAACGCGAATTCGACTGCGGCAGTCTCACCTACACGCGTGCGGGCCGAATCGAGGGCACTGTCCACCACATCGGTCGACACCACGTGATCGCACCGGGTCGCCAACTGTTCGGTGAGCACGCCGATGGAGCAACCGGGTTCGAGTGCTCGCCGATAGTGAGGCTTCGGCAATGAGGCCATGGTCAATGCGTACTTGCGTCGCTCGTACCATTTGCTGTCGAGCATGAACGGATCGTCCCTGGCCGCATAGACATTGCGGAAGTAGTCGGCACTCAGGCTGGTCGGAGAACCGGGGCTCGTCCGAGAATCCATGCTCATGCGAACACCACCTCGAACGGTCGCCGGTAGCGGGCCAATATGTGCGGGGGCAACACCGCTCGATCCGCGGGGTGATCGGACAGGGGCCGGATCTGAGAATCGAACTGCTCGATCGACGCGCGCTTGGCGTCGAGGGTATGCGCCGGGAGATCGACACGGCGGCATCGTGTCCACGGAACTGCAGGATGGTTCGGAGTTGCCCAGTGCCACATCCAGATCGGGTACTCGACCACCGGTATCCCGACGGCATTCGCCGCAGTGAGACAGGCCCGCGCGGTCGCTTCGTGGTCGGGATGACCGTCTCCGCGCCATGGCGTCAGGCACCAGGTGCCCGGGGTGGCGTCGAGCAACGGCATCAATGCATCGGCCACCGCACCCTCGTGCTGCTCGACGGCACCGTCGGCGATCTGCAACCGCGTCGGAGAGTGGTCGATTCCCAACTCCGCCAACGCGCGTTCGGACTCGACGGGGCGTCGTGCCCGCAGATCCTCCGCCGTCACCGTCGGGGAACCGGGGTGCGAGCCGTCACCGTCGGTCACCGCGACCACCCTCACGTCGACCCCTGCCGCGGCCGCCAACGACAGCAGGCCACCGACGCCGAGTACCTCGTCGTCCGGGTGCGGGGCGACGACGACCATCGTGACGACGTCCTTCCACTGCAGACCGGGGATGGACCAGTCGGCCGACATCCAATCCGATTCGGCGGTACCGACATCGACTTCGGCGTCGAATGCGTTCTCTACCATGGGTTGTCCTCCTCGGCGATGTCCTGCCCGAGGGCTTCGAGATCGCGTTCGGCATGGCTCTGCCTCAGATAGACGGTGAGATCTGCGACGCGCCGCGCGTGCTCGGCATCGCTGCACAGCGGGCCGGCACCGAGAGCGCGGCCGACGCGGTCGATGCACTGGGTGGCCGCGTCCTCGACCACTGCCCGCACGATGCGGGCTCGGGTTCGGGCTCGACCGGAACGGTCGAACGGATCGGCGTCCACTTCGGCGGCCGCGGTGGTCAGTGCACTCGACGCCGCACCGAGTGCCGCTGCGATGGCACCGAGATGTGCGGCACGGTGCGGGTCCGGCCTGGTGCGAACGGCGGCGTGCAGCGTGTCCGCCACCGCGCACGCGCTACCGAACCAGGCTGCCGACACCCCGATGGCACCGTGCCAGAAGCCAGGACGGGTGAGGTAATCGGTCGGTCCGCCGACCGCAACGGCCGGGACGCTGTCGAATGCAACCGAGCCGGAATCGCTTTCGCTCATCCCCACGGCATGCCACGTGTCGGGTACCGGGGTTGCGCCCGGATGCGTCAGATCGACGGCGAACAGCCGAGGACTTCCCTCGACGCGCGCAGTGACCAGAGCGTTCGTGCACAGTGACGCACCCGAGCACCACGGTTTCGTCCCGGTGAGAACCCAGCCGGAGTCCTCCAGCACCGCTTCGAGAATCGGCGCAGGCGGTTCCGCAGCCCACACTCCCCAGATCTGCCCGCGCTGTGGCGTCGGGCCGTCGAGTTCGTGCAGGATCGCGATCGCGTCGGTGTGCGCTTCGGACCACCGGCCCAGCACCGTGTTGTGACGGCTCAGGGCGGCGAGCGACTGCCAGCGCAGATCGGTGTATCCCGAGCCGGGCAGCGCGAGGTCGAGGCGACCGTCCGCCTCGAACGCCAAGAACGCGTTGCGCAGACCGGTGTCGATATTCGCGCGGTCTGTGGATTCGACGAGATCGGTCTCGCTCATGCGGTGGCCTCCAGGGAACGTAGGAATCCGGCCATGCCGTCGGGCGCTCGGCCGCGCAGTCGGCCGGACGTCGTGACCGGAATGTCGCACACCCGACGGCACTCGATACCGCCGAGCTCGAGGCGTCGGACCAGATCGTGGTCCTCGCCGGTGACCAGTGGTGCGAACCCGCCGACGGCGAAGTACTCCGTCGCTCGGACGCCGAGGTTGGCGCCGTGCACGTGTGGGTGGCCGAACTCGTGCCGGTAGTGCGCGTCGTACGACGATCGCAACCCGAGGTTCTCCTCTACGTGGCCCTCGAAATCGACCGCCACCGTCCCGGCTACTGCCCGGGCGCCCTCGCCGGCATGCCGAAGATGGCCGAGCAGCCAGTCCTCACCCACCCTGGTGTCCGCATCGGTGGTGACGAACCAGGTGGCGTCGAGCCGACTGCCGTCTCGCGAGCCGCTCGCGAATCCGGCGGCCCGGGCCGCTCCGACGTTGCGATGCACCACCTCGATCGCCGACACGGACGGGTGACGTGCGGCGATGTGCGCCGAGTCGTCGGTGCACGCATCGAGTACGACGACCGTCGAGACGGTCACCGCCGCCACCTCGACGGCGCGACGCTCCGCCCGTGACAGTGCCGTCAGACAGGCGTCGAGCAGATCCTGCTCGTTGTGCGCGGGTACGACGACGACGATGTGACTGACTGGGGTACGGGGGAAAGCATCGACGACCACGGTCCACCCTTTTCGGACACCGGACGAAGAAGAGTCCGTTTCGGAAACCGCCGGTGTCTGGACGGGATGTGCTTCCCTCGCACATACCCGTTCCCCGGCTGCCGACACATGCGTCCTGGCCTGCAAAGACAGCGCTCGGGACCGGTTGCGGGAAGATACTCGTACTCGTGGTTTCTTTCGCCCGTTTCAGAAATATCCGATTAGCAAATGTCGGGGCGGTATGTGTTAATGGGCTTTGCTCACGCACAGCTCTGTCGGTGGGCATCGCGACGCAGCACGAAGGATGGTCGGGTTACATGGCATCACCGGTTCGCACACGCAGATTCGCCCGTATCGGCGCGATCGTTGCAGGTACAGCCCTTGCTGCGTCCGCCGCATTCGGTTCGGCACAGGCCGCGCCGTTGTGGCCGGGCGGCCCGGACGTTTCCATCCCCGGCGTGCCGGGGTCCTCGGATCCGGCTGCGCCCGCTCCCCAGCAGCAGATCGTCCCGCAGCTCGCGCCCGCGAACTTCGCCGATCCGAGCATCAGCCCCTCCGGCGGCGAGGTCGTCGGAGTCGCGCAGCCCATCGCCATCCGCTTCGACGAGGCAATCGGTGATCGTGACGCCGCCCTGCGAGCGATTCGCGTCACGACGAACCCGTCCGTCGACGGCCACTTCTACTGGATCAACGACACCCAGGTCCGCTGGCTGCCCAACGAGTTCTACCCGGCGCACACCCAGGTGACCGTCGAGGCCGGCGGAGCGAAAGCCGAATTCTCCACCGGCGACTCCATCATCACCACGGCCGACGACAACACCAAGCAGATCACCGTCACCCGCAACGGCGAGGTCGTCCGCACCATGCCCACCTCGATGGGCAAGGTCGGACACGAAACCCCCAACGGCACCTACATCGTCGGCGAGCGGTTCCGCGACATGTACATGGACTCGTCCACGTACGGCGTCCCGATCGACTCCGAGGAGGGCTACCGCACGTACGTCGAGTACGCGACGCGCATCTCCTACAGCGGCATCTTCGTGCACGCCGCCCCGTGGTCGGAATCGCAGCAGGGCTACTCCAACGAATCGCACGGCTGCCTCAACGTCAGCACCGAAGACGGCAAGTGGTTCTTCGAGAACGTCCAGAAGGGCGACCCCGTCATCGTCGTCAACACCGACGGCGGAACCCTGAGCGGATCCGACGGTCTCGGAGACTGGAACCGCTAGTGCCTGCGGGGGTGGTGCGGTTGAGTGCCACAGCGGGCACATAACCGCACCACTGCGCAGCAATTGGCCTGAGCGACAGGGGACGTTGGGGCTCAGTTCACCATTCGTTGGCCGGGGCTGAGCACAGTCCTCGCAGTGAGTGCAACAACCGAACGAGTGCTGCCCAGGGCACGCGAGAAGCGTTTCTTCTCCCGGCCGTGGACCGATTACGCACTGTTCCTGATTCTCGTGGGCCCCAACCTGGTTCTGTTGGGCGTGTTCACGTATCGGCCGCTGGTCGAGAACTTCCAGTTCTCGTTCTTCGACTGGAACCTGTCCTCGCCCACCTCCACGTTCGTCGGCTTCGACAACTACCGCGAGTGGGCCTCCCGCGAGGACACCTGGCAGATCGTCGGCAACACCGTCGTGTTCACGGTCGCCGCGGTGGTGGGCTCACTGGTTCTCGGCCTGGTGCTGGCGCTGCTGCTCGATCGAAAGCTCCGGGGCCGCAACTTCGTTCGCTCCGCAGTCTTCGCCCCGTACGTCATCTCGGGTGCCGCGATCGGCATCGCGTTCCAATTCGTCTTCGACCCCAACTTCGGGCTGGTCCAGGATCTGATGCGACGCCTCGGCCTCGGCGCGGTTCCGGATTTCTATCAGGACCCGAAGTGGGCGATGGTCATGATCACGGTGACGTACCTGTGGAAGAACCTGGGCTACACCTTCGTCATCTACCTGGCGGCCCTGCAGGGCGTGCGCAAGGAATTGATGGAAGCGGCCGAGATCGATCAGGCGAGCCGCTGGACCACGTTCCGCAAAGTGCTTCTGCCGCAACTGCGTCCGACGACGTTCTTCCTGTCGATCACGGTGCTGCTCAATTCGCTGCAGGTCTTCGACATCATCAACGTCATGACGCGCGGCGGCCCGCTGGGCACCGGCACCACCACGATGGTCTACCAGGTCTACGAGGAGACGTTCCGCAACTTCCGAGCCGGCTACGGTGCCACCGTCGCGACGATCCTGTTCCTCGTGCTGTTGATCGTCACGCTCGTGCAGGTACGAATCATGGATCGAGACGATCAGCGATGACTGTGACCGACAAGCCCGATACGGCGACGCCGGAGAAAGCGCCAGGACCGCGCGACCCGCAGCGTGCGCGTCGCAACGCGAACATCCTCGGATACGCGGCCATGGTCGCCGTTCTGCTGATGATCGGGCTGCCACTGTTCTGGATCCTGATCACCTCCTTCAAGGATCGACCGGACATCTACGTGCAGCCGGTCACGTGGTGGCCCAGCGTCTTTCATCCGCAGAACTACGACGAGGCGACGACGGAGGTGCCGTTCTTCACGTACCTGCGCAACTCCATCATCATCACCACGGCCGTGTCGTCCATCAAGTTCGTCCTCGGGGTACTCAGCGCGTACGGTCTGGTGTTCCTGCGCTTCCCGGGCAAGAACATCGTCTTTCTCGTCATCATCGCCGCGCTCATGGTGCCCAATCAGATCACCGTCATCTCCAACTACTCGCTCATCTCCGAGTTGGGTTGGCGAAACTCGTTCCAGGGCATCATCATTCCGCTGGCCGGCGTCGCCTTCGGTACCTTCCTGATGCGCAATCACTTCCTGTCGTTGCCGCCCGAGATCATCGAAGCCGCGCGGATGGACGGTGCCGGGCCGGTACGGCTGATGTTCCGGGTGATCCTGCCGCTGTCGGGCCCGACCATGGTGGCCTTCGCCATCATCACGATCGTCACCGAATGGAACGAATACCTCTGGCCGTTCCTGATGTCCGACGACTCCTCGGTCGCACCGCTTCCGGTGGGATTGACGCTGCTCCAGAACAGTGAGGGCTACACCAACTGGGGCGCGGTGATGGCCGCGACGGTGCTGACCATTCTGCCGATCCTTCTCGTCTTTCTCGTCCTGCAACGCCACATGATCAAGGGCCTCACCTCCGGTGCGGTCAAGGGCTGATTCACCTCACTATCAGGAGTCGAACACCATGGCACACATCATCAATCGGCGTGGCTTCCTCACGCTCACCGGCGCAGCTGCGGCCGCCGCAGCTCTCGCGGCGTGCAGCGGCCCCGGATCGGGCGGGTCGGGCGGCGAGGCTGTCGAAGGCGATGCGAACACCATCAACTTCTGGTCGAACCACCCGGGCAAGTCCCAGGAGTTCGAGAGGGAACTGATCTCGCGCTTCCAGGCGGAGAACCCCGGCCTGACGGTCAATCTCATCGACGGTGGCAAGAACTACGAGGAGGTGTCGCAGAAGTTCAACGCGGCGCTCTCGGGCAACGATGTGCCCGACGTGGTCGTGCTCTCGGACGTCTGGTGGTTCAACTACGCGCTCACCGGTGCGATCGAGCCGCTCGACAAGCACTTCTCCGCAGCAGGCGTCGACCAGTCCGATTACGTGGATTCGCTGCTGGCCGACTACAACTGGAACGGCAACCACTGGGCCTTGCCGTACGCGCGCTCGACGCCGCTGTTCTACTACAACAAGGCCGTGTGGCAGCAGGCCGGACTGCCCGATCGCGGGCCGGCCACCTGGCAGGAGTTCGACGAGTGGGGCCCGCGGATCCAGGCCGTCGTCGGAGACGGCAAGCTCGCTCACGGTTGGGGCAACGCTGTCGACTACCTCGGATGGACGTTCGAGGGACCGATCTGGACGTTCGGCGGATCGTACTCCGATCAGTTCGAGCTGAAGTTCGACGACCCCAATACCATTGCGGCAGGCAAGTTCCTGCAGGACATGATCCACACGAAGAAGTACGCCGCGGTGTCCAACGACATCGCCAACGACTTCGCCGCGGGCATCCTGGCGTCCACCATCGCCTCGACGGGCGACCTCTCCACCATCAAGGCCGGTGCCGCGTTCGAGTTCGGTACCGCCTTCCTGCCGGCCACCGACGGCACTCCCGGCTGCCCCACCGGTGGAGCAGGCCTGGCCATTCCGGCGAAGATCTCGGAGGAGCGAAAGGTGAACGCGCTGAAGTTCATCGACTTCGTCACCAACGGTGCCAACACCGCCTACTTCTCGCAGAACACCGGCTACATGCCGGTCCGCAAGTCTGCGCAGCAGGACCCGTCGGAGATCGCCTTCCTCGAGGCGAACCCCAACGCGAAGACTGCCGTGGACCAATTGGCGCTGACTCGCTCGCAGGACTACGCCCGCGTGTTCGTCCCCGGTGGTGACAAGATCATCGGCAGCGGACTCGAGCAGATCGCGCTGCAGAACGCCGATGTCGCAACGACGTTCGCGTCCATCTCGGATCAGCTGCAGCAGATCATCGACCGCCAGATCACCCCGAAGCTGCCGAAGTAATGGCCGCCGTTCACTACGCCGGTGTGTCGCACCGGTACCCGGGTGCCGATTCGCTCGCTGTCGACAACCTCGAACTCGACATCGCGGACGGTGAATTCATCGTTCTCGTCGGACCTTCGGGCTGCGGGAAGTCGACGAGTCTGCGGATGCTCGCCGGTCTCGAGTCCGTCGAAAGCGGTCGCATCGACATCGGCGGAGTGGACGTCACCTCGCTGGCTCCGCGGGCCAGGGACGTCGCGATGGTGTTCCAGAACTACGCGCTGTACCCCAACATGACCGTCGGCGACAACATGGGATTCGCGCTGCGCAATGCCGGAATGAGCAAGTCCGACACCGCAGCACGAGTACTCGACGCGGCGAGGATGCTCGAGCTCGAGCCGTTGCTGGGTCGCAAGCCCGGCAAGCTCTCCGGCGGGCAGCGTCAGCGAGTGGCCATGGGGCGCGCGATCGTGCGTCAACCCAAGGTGTTCTGTATGGACGAACCGCTGTCCAACCTCGACGCCAAGCTGCGGGTGTCGACCAGAGCCCAGATCGCCGGTCTGCAAAGACGACTGGGCACCACTACGGTGTACGTCACCCACGATCAGGTCGAGGCCATGACGATGGGTGATCGCGTCGCGGTTCTGCTCGACGGGAAGCTGCAGCAGATCGCCGCTCCGCGGGAGCTCTACGACAACCCCGTCAACACGTTCGTCGCGGGATTCATCGGGTCACCCGGAATGAATCTGGTCGACGCTCCGGTGCGCGACGGCGCGGCCGTACTCGGCGAGTTGCGCATACCCGTCCCGTCCTCGGCGGGCGAGCGCGTCGTTGTAGGTATTCGGCCGGAGTCGTGGGATCTGGTGGGTGACGGTGGTGGGTTGCAGCTCACCGTCGAGCTGATCGAGGAGCTGGGTGCGGAGTCGTTCGTCTACGCCTCCGCGCCCAGCACCGACGGCGGTTGGTCGACAACCTCCGGCCGCATCGCGGTTCGTGTCGACCGGAAGTTGTCGATCGCACTGGCCGAAACCATTCGACTGGTGCCCAAGCTCGACGAGTTGTTCTTCTTCGACTCCGTTACCGGCCTGCGGTTGTCGTAGCCGGTTCACCGAGGTCGATGGGCAGCGTGGCCCATCCGTGCAGGACTCGGGTGTTGCGACGGGTTCCTTCGCCTGCCGAGCGCAGGTGGGGGAATCTGTCGAACAACGCCTTCAGGCCCACTTCGGATTCTGCCTTCGCGAGCGCTGCCCCGAGGCAGTAGTGGCGTCCACCCGAGAACGACAGGTGTTTGCCGGCATTGGCGCGGGTGACGTCGAACCTGTCCGGGTCCTCGAACACCAGCGGATCCCGATTGGCACCGGCGAGCACCAGCACGACGAGCTTGCCCTCGTGCACCGTCACTCCCTCGACCTCGACGTCGCGCTTGGCCATCCGTGCGGTCAGCTGTACCGGTGATTCCATCCGCAACATTTCGTCGATGGCCGTCGGCCAGTGCGACGGGTCCTGCTGCAGTACGGCGAGCTGGTCGGGGTTGTCGAGCAGCAGTTGGATGCCGCTGCCGAGGAGGTTGACGGTGGTTTCGAAACCTGCGGCCAACACCAATCCCGCCGTGGCCCTGAGCTCCTCGTCGTTGAGGCCGACGCCCTCGTCCTTCGCGGCGATCAGCTGACTCATCAGATCGTCACCGGGATTGCGGCGCAGTTCTGCGATGTGTTGCGAGAGCCAGGCGTCGAATCCGATCAGGCCACGCTCGACCTGCTTGAACTGATCCCACGACAGGCCGATGTCGAGACTGGGTGCAGCCATCTCACCGAATTCGAGAACCCGCTGATTGTCCTCGACCGGTACACCGAGGATCCGCCCGATCACAGCAACCGGCAGGCGCGCGCAGTAGCGATCGACGATGTCGACCACCGGGGAGCCGTCGGACAGCTCGTCGAGGAGAGCATCGGCCGTTTCCTGCACCTGATCGCGCATCTTCTGCACTGCGCGGACGGTGAAGACCGAGGACACCAGCTTCCGGTACCTGGTGTGGTCCGGCGGCTCAACCGAGAGCAGTGAGGGCGGCAGAATCGGGTGCAGTGCCCCGGATCTGGTGTGCTCCTCGATCCACCGCAACGGCCCGGGAAGGGTCGCACCCAGCTGCGTGACGCGGAAGTCGTCCGAGCGCAGCAGGTCGAACGCCACCCGGTGATGCACGGTGATGTTGGAGATCCGAGTCTTCACCAGCGGTGCGGTGGCGCGCAGCTTCTCGTAGACAGGCGTCGGATTTGCCCGCGTCACCGGGTCGGCCACCAGCATCGCCTGCGGATCGCCCGCGGCCGCTGCGCGTTTGGCCGCAAACCGAATCACCCCGTGAGCAGCCAGCCAGCGTGCGTATTCCCTCATCAGAAATTCCCTCCCCGATTGCCCTACCTGGAACTACCAGATCTTGACGCGCTTCCCCGGGTCCAAGTACAGCGCATCTCCGGGCTGTACGTCGAATGCTTCGTGAAAACTGTCGAGATTTCGCACGACGCCGTTGCAGCGGAACTCCGGCGGCGAGTGCGGATCGACGGCGAGTCGGCGGATCGCCTCGGCGTCGCGAGCCTTGGTCCGCCACACCTGCGACCAGCCGAAGAACACTCGCTGCAGGCCGGTCAAACCGTCGAGCACCGGTGCTTGTTTGCCTTCGAGCGAGATCTCGTACGCGGCGACGGCGATCGACAGACCACCGAGGTCGCCGATGTTCTCGCCGATGGTGAACTCGCCGTTCACCTTGTGGCCGGGCAGGGCCTTGGGCTCGAACTCGTTGTACTGCTCGATCAGGGCCGTGGTGCGCTTGCCGAATTCGGTGCGGTCGCTGTCGGTCCACCAGTCGACCATGTTGCCGTCACCGTCGTACTTGGCACCCTGATCGTCGAATCCGTGACCGATCTCGTGGCCGATCACCGCTCCGATACCGCCGTAGTTGGCCGCGTCGTCGGCCTCGGGGTCGAAGAACGGTGGCTGCAGAATGGCTGCGGGAAAGACGATCTCGTTCATACCGGGGTTGTAGTACGCGTTGACGGTCTGTGGCGTCATGAACCACTCGTCGCGGTCGACGGGTCCGCCGAGCTTGTCGAGGTCGCGCTGGTAGTCCGCGGTGTAGCCGCGGCGGTAGTTACCGAGCAGGTCGTCGGCGCTGATCTCGACGCCCGAGTAGTCACGCCACCGATCGGGGTAGCCGATCTTGGGGGTGAACTTGCCCAGCTTGTCCAACGCCTTCTGTCGAGTCTCCGGGCTCATCCATTCGAGCTCGGAGATGTTGCGGCGGTACGCCTCGGTGAGATTGTCGACCAGCACCTTCATTCGAGCCTTGGAGTCGGCCGGGAAGTGGCGTTCGACGTACAGCTTTCCGACGGCCTCACCGAGCACGTCCTGCACCAGGGAGACGCCGCGCTTCCAGCGCTCGCGGTTCTCCTCCGTTCCGGTCAGCGTCGTTCCGTAGAACGCGAAGTTCTCGTCGACGATCGCGCTCGTCAGAAACGGTGCCCGTGAATGCACGACGCGCCACGCCAGCCACGCCTTCCACGCTTCGATGTCCTCGGAATTCCACAGCGAGACGAAAGTGCTGAGGAACGGAGGCTGCCGAACCACGATCTCGGCGAACTGCTCGGTGGTTGCGCCGAGCCCGGAAATCCATGCAGCCCAATTGAACCCGGCACCGCTCTTGACCAGCGTGTCGAAATCGACGAGGTTGTAGCTCTTCTCGGCATCACGCCTGGCGACCACATCCCAGTGACCGGCGGCGATCTTCTGCTCGAGGTCGAACACCGTCTGCGCGTCGTACTCGATGCCGCTGAGCGCGAACATCTTCGAGATGTGCGCGATGTAGCTCGAGCGGATCTCGGCGTACTCGTCCTGGCGGTAGTACGACTCGTCGGGCAGACCGATTCCGGACTGGCTGAAGTGCACGAGGTAGCGATCGGACTGCTTGGCGTCGGTGTCGACGTAATGGCCGATGGCGCCGCCCACGCCCGTGCGCTGCAGGGAGCCGAGAACGCCTGCGAGGGTGACGAGGTCGGTGGCGTCGGAGATGGCGGTGAGCTCGTCGGCGATGGGAGTCACGCCGAGCTGCTCCGCGCGGTCGGCATCCATGAAGCTCGAGAACAGGTCGCCGATCTTCTGCGCATCGCTGCCCGCTGGCGGGTTCGCGTCGGCGGACTCTTCGATGATGGTCTGGACGTCGACCTCGGCACGGTCGTACAAGGTGCGGAATGCGCCGTCGACGGCGCGGTCGGCCGGGATGGCGTACTCCTCGAGCCATTTGCCGTTGACGTGCACGAACAGGTCGTCCTGCGCGCGTGTGTTCTCGTCCTGGTAGCTGAGATCGATGCCCGAGTTCACTACTGAAGTCATCCGTCCATCTTTACACTCTTGCGTCTGATTGAACGGATGTTTAGTGTGCTGTACATGCGTACAGCATCGGAGGATCTCACCACCAAGGCTCGAATCCGCGACACCGCGATCGGCGTTTTCGGCTCGCAGGGTTTCACCGCGGGCGTGCGGTCCATCGCCACCGCGGCAGGTGTCTCTCCGGGGCTGCTCAATCACCACTTCGGGTCCAAGGACGGCCTGCGTACTGCGTGCGACGAGCACGTCCTGCGGGTGATCCGGGAGTCGAAGGCCGCGTCGTCCGCCCCCGCCGGAATGATGGAACAGCTCGCCCGAATCGACGAGTACGCCCCGCTTGTCGCCTACATCGTGCGGAGCTTCTCCGCAGGCGGCACATTGGCGCGAGAGTTGTTCGAGCACATGGTCGACGACGCCGTCCGCTACATCGACGACGGTGTTCGCGACGGCCGTTTCACACCCAGTCGAGACTCTGCGGCACGCGCCCGATTCCTGACGCGGCAGAACGTCGGCGGACTGCTGTTGTACGTGCAGATGGCCGGCCCCGACGTCGATTTCCGCGAGGCCCTGAGCGCGCTCGGTGACGAGATCATGCTTCCTGCACTCGAGCTCTACACCGACGGATTGTTCACCGACTCCCAGGCTTTGGACACCTATCTGGAGGCCACGTCATGACCGAAGCAATTTCCGTGGACGGCCTGGTGAAGACGTTCGGTTCGGTCCGGGCGCTCGACGGACTGGACCTGCACGTACCGACTGGTGAGGTGCACGGATTCCTGGGCCCCAACGGGGCAGGCAAATCCACGACCATTCGGGTTCTGCTCGGTCTCGTCCGCCCGACGTCGGGACAGGTGCGCTTGCTCGGCGGCGATCCGTGGGCCGACACGGTGGCGCTGCATCGACGTCTGGCCTACGTTCCCGGCGACGTGACCCTGTGGCCGTCGCTCACCGGCGGTGAGGTGATCGATCTGCTCGGCCGAATGCGCGGCGGTCTCGACCCCGCCCGCCGCGCCGAATTGCTCGAACGGTTCTCCCTCGACCCGGGCAAGCGCACCCGCACCTACTCCAAGGGCAATCGGCAGAAGGTCGCGCTGATTTCGGCCCTGGCTTCCGACGTCGAGTTGCTGATCCTCGACGAACCCACATCGGGACTCGATCCGCTGATGGAACAGCACTTCGGCGAATGCGTGAAAGATGCTGCCCGACGCGGAGTCACGGTGCTGTTGTCTTCGCACATCCTGTCCGAGGTGGATGCGCTGTGCAGTTCGGTGACCATCGTCAGAGAGGGGCGGACGGTCGATACCGGGACTCTGGCCTCGATGCGGCACCTGACCCGCACCACGATCACCGCGGTGCTCGACCGAGTGCCCGACGGTCTGGCGGCACTGCCCGGAGTGAGCGCGGTGAGCGTGGACCGTTCCTCCGTCACCTGCACCGTCGAGAACGACGCCCTCGCGGCGACGATGCACGTGCTGGCCGACGCGGGAGTGCGGAGCTTGGCCAGTTCCGCTCCGACGCTCGAGGAACTGTTCCTGAGGTACTACGCATGAATGCCCTGACCGGGACGGGGGCGTTGCTGCGGTTGTATCTGCGCCGCGATCGTGTGGTGGCACCGGTGTGGATCGTTCTGCTCGGCGCGCTGCCCTTGCTCTACGCGGTCAGCTTCGAGGGTCTGTATCCGACGGCGGCGGACCGTCAGGCCTTCTATCTCGGCACGCTGTCGGCACCGGCACAGGCGGCACTCGTCGGCCCGATCTTCGGCAGCGATCTCGGTGCCCTGGTGGCGTGGCGCTCGGGGCTGGTGTTGGCACTGGTTCCGCTGGCGGCGATCCTCACCGTGGTTCGGCACACCCGCGGTGAGGAGGATGCGGGTCGGACCGAGCTGATCGGGTCGACGGCCGTGGGACGGCACGCGGGTCTGGCGGCAGCGATGCTGGCGGCGGGCGGCGGGGTGGCGGCGACGGGCGCGTTGTCGTCGATCTCGCTGTGGGGATTCGGGCTCCCGCTAGCCGGGAGCGTCGCATACGGGGCGTCGGTCGCCGTGGTCGGACTCGTCTTCGTCGGTTGTGCGGCCGTGGCGGCACAGGTGGCGTCGGGGGCGCGAGCGGCTCGCGGTTACGCCCTCGGCGTGCTGGCCGTGGTGTTCGCAGCGCGTGCGATCGGCGACGCAGGCTCGGGCACCCTCTCGTGGTTCTCGCCGATCGGCTGGTCGGCGCAGGTACGGCCGTTCGCCGACGAGCGGTGGTGGCCGATGATGCTGTCACTGACGACCGCCGCAGCATTCTGCGTCGGCGCGTTCGCCGCTGCGAATCGACGCGATCTCGGTGCCGGCTTGCGGGCCGAACACCGCGGCCGTGCAGCGGCCGCACCCTCGCTGTCCGGGCCGATCGCTCTCGCGTGGCGTCTCTCGCGCGGGACCGTAGCCGTCTGGACCGTCGGGCTTGCTCTGTTCGGCATCGCCATCGGATCGTCCACCGGCGGGATCGGTGACCAACTCGGCAGCAGCGCTGCCATCGGCGAGGCACTGGAGAAGTTCGGTGGCAGCACCGTCGAGCAGTCGTTCATCGCCGCTGTGCTGAGCATCGTGGGCGTGGTAGTCGCCGCGTTCGCTGTCTCGGCTCTGCTGCGGTTGCACAGCGAGGAAGAGGCGGGCCTGGCCGAGATCGTGCTGGCCACCGGGGTTTCGCGAGCGCGGTGGTTGGCAGGTCACCTGCTGTGCGCGGTCCTCGGCGCAGCGTGGCTGCTGCTGGTCGTCGGCCTCGCCATCGGGCTGACGTACGGGTCGGCCACCGGCGACGTCACAGGCGAACTGCCGTCCGTTCTGGTCGGTGCACTCGTTCAGCTGCCGGCCGTATGGGTGGTGACGGCCATCGGCGTGGCACTGTTCGGAGCTCTTCCTCGATTCGCGACCGTCCTGTGGGCCGTGCTGGCCGGTTTCGTCGCCCTCGGCCAGGTCGGGTCCGTGGTGGGCCTGCCGCAGCCGTGGCTCGATCTGTCGCCCTTCACCCATGTTCCGAGACTGCCGGGAGCAACGCTCACCCCGGTGCCGATCGGCTGGCTCGTCGCGGTGGCCATCGTCGTCGGTATAGGAGGTTTCACAGCATTCCGACGAAGAGACATCCGAGGCTGACGGGGGTCCGATAGCATCGACGTGGCCGATTTGCCCGGCCCGGCCCGACATGGTGGCGTCCTGTCGGTTCCGTGATCTCTGAGCCGAACGCGCATGGAGGCTACGTGCAATCGACATTCCTGCGCACCTGGTGGAACCAGCCACACAGCTACGAGTCGGTGGTCAGCTACCTCGACCTGCACGGTGCGCTCGCACCGTATCGCCTCGCTGCATCTCTGAGCACGTTCACGTACGGACTCGGTGCTGCTGCGCTGCTCTGGCTCACCGACGCCCCGCCGACCTCGGCGATCGCCAGGTCGGTCTTCGTCGTTGCGATCGTGTCGACGCTGTTGGTCGGTATCGCCTGGCTGAAGGCTCCGTGGCCGTCGAAGCGGGTATCGGTGATGTTCGCCGCGTACTCGGACATCGGAGTAACGCTGGTTCTGTTGTCCTACGGATCGCCGCAGACCGCCTTCTTGGCTCTGGCGATGCTCGCAGCCAACAGCGTGTACGTCCAGCTCTTCCACAGTCCGAGGGTCATGGCGCTGCATCTGCTGTGGGCCGGAGCGGCCATGACGCTGTTCTTCGTGCTGATCCTGCTCTCGCCCGAGGCCGATCACGGTCTGGCCATCGCGCAACTCGTGGTGCTCGTGCCCATCACGTTCATGGGCCCCACCTTCTTCCAGTACCTGCTCCTCAAACTGCAGGTCCAAGCGCAGGCGGCCAACTTCGACCCGCTCACTCAGGTGCGCAATCGGCGAGGGCTCGACGAGGCGCTCCCGGTGTATTTCCTCGGTGCGACCGATGTCTCGGTGATGGTCGTCGACGTGGACCGATTCAAGTCGATCAACGACAGATTCGGTCACCACCAGGGGGACGCCGCCCTGCAGCTCGTCGCACGCCGGTTGACCACGGACGGTGTGCTGGTCGCGCGGGTGGGCGGTGAAGAATTCGCGGTGGTGACCAAATCGGCCGAGAACGAGGCCCTCGCACTGGCCGAGAAGTATCGGGGTGCCGCGTATTTCGCGGAGGACCCCGCACCACTGACAGTGAGCATCGGCGTCGCGCACTGCACATATCCCGTTGCCGAAGGCATCGGTTTCGACGTCGTCGAACTCACCACACTGTTGCTGCGACGTGCCGATGCGGCGATGTACGAGGCCAAACAGCAGGGCGGCAATCAGGTGGTCGTGGCGGGCTCGACGCCCCGAAACGATCGGACTCCGTCAGGCACCGAGACGTGAGTGCAGCGACGCTACGACTCAGTTCGGAGTCGAGTCGTCGTACTGGTTCTCGACGTTCTGTTGGAATTCGTCGGCACACTGCTGTTGCGCCGCAGTATCGCTGCCTGCGTTGCTCAGGCAGTCGGTGAAGTCCTGGCCACCCACTGCGTTGAACAGGCCGACGCCGACGACGACGAGAACGATCGACAGAGCTGCGGCCACGAAGCCGAGAATGATCGCGACGAGTGACACGGTGCCGTTGGTGGCGGTGCGCTTCTTGTACCTGGACCGTCCGATGAAACCGAGAACGATGGCGATCAGGCCGAGAAGAATTCCGCCGACGATGGTCCAGGAGAACAACAAACCCAGAATCGCCAGGACCAGAGCCACGGTGCCGACCGTGTTCTTCGGGGCTACCGGCTGTTGTGGGTACCCGCCCTGCTGGGGGTACTCACCAGGTGAAGGGTAGTTTCCGGGCGGGGGATAGTTTCCAGGCGGCGGATTCTGATTCGACACGTCGAGTACCTCCGAGATCGGCGATCGTGAACGCTCGGAGTGTATGCAGGTGTCTGTTGTGCGCACAGGCCCCCACGCGCTCCCGTGATCAACTTGTCATCGAACGTGGTTGTCAACCGCCGAGTCGCGAATGCATCTCCCAGATCAGCACCTCGGCCGGCTCGGTAGCGGTGATGGTTTGTCCACCAGTCGAACTCATGCGGACGGCGTCGCCCTCCCAGAGCTCGCCCACCCCCTCGAGCGTGACGGTGCCGCGCGCGACGAACAGGTGCACGAACGGGGCGTCGGGCACCGTCGCCGAATTTCCGGGCAACAGCCTGGCGGCGTGCAGCGCAGCCGACTTCTGTGAGATGCCGATCGCCGCCTGCCCGCGGTGCTTGTCCATCCCCGACGCGACGGTGACCAAGCCGCCTCGCAGTAATTCGTCGCCGATTTCGAGCTGTTCGTACCCGGGAGTGACACCGGGGCTGTCCGGAAGTACCCACATCTGCACGAAGCGAACGGGTTCGGTGTGCTTGTTGCCGTCGATGCTCCAGGAGTCGTTCTTTTCGGAGTGCATGATGCCCTTGCCCGCGGTCATCCGTTGCGCGAGGCCGGGATAGATGATTCCGGAATGACCGATGGAGTCCTGATGCACCAGTGAACCCTGCATCACCCACGTGACGATCTCCATGTCGCGATGCGGATGCGTCTCGAATCCCTGACCGGCAGTGACGATGTCGTCGTTGTTGACCAGCAACAGTCCGTGATGGGTGTTGTCGGGGTCGTAGTGCTGGCCGAAGGAGAACGAATGTTTCGAGTCCAGCCAGGACACACGGGTTTTCGATCGATCACCGGCACGATGTACGTCGATGTGGGCGGTCAGTGGAGCGGACATGAGACCACTCTACGAGCATGTCTGTGCACGGGCGTACGACCTGCATAACGTTCGGGTGTCTTTGCTGTCGGTGTGTGGGCGGCACCGGGAGTGGGTAGGTTTCGCTACGTACGCTCACATGCTTCGCAAACTCCGAAGAAGGCGGCGAGAAATTCTCATGGTCGGTTCCAGCTCGAGTGTGGCACGCACGGTCGAACCCCAGCTCGAGGACGCCTTGGCGGCGTGGTTGCCAGGTCAACGGTGGTTCGGCGCAAAGGGTTCGACGGTGAGTTCGGTGCGGATCGTCGCGCGCGACGTGCTCCGAGACGAACCGCACTTCGCGGCCGAGCATCTGCTGGTGGAGGTGCAGTTGACGCAGGACGGCGCGGCCGTCGTGCAGACCTACCAGGTGCCCCTGGGCTTCCGAACCGAACCGACCGACGACCTCCGACCGTGGTTGCTGCCCGTGGCGGGCGAGGTGGCCGTCTACGACGGTCTACGCGACCCCGAGATCATCGGCCTGTACGGAGATGCCCTTGCTGCCGGAAAAGCCACTGGCAGCATCGAATTCAAGGTCGTCGACGGTTCGAGTGTGCCGAGCGGTCTGCGCGGTCGGGTTCTCGGGGCCGAGCAGTCCAACACCTCGGTGATTCTCGGTGATCTGCTGTTGCTCAAGCTGTTTCGTCAGGTGCCGCCGGGAATCAGTCCGGATGTGGAGCTGCATCGCGCGCTGGCACAGGCGGGGAGCGTCAACGTGGCACCGCTTCGGGGCTGGCTGGAAACCGAAGTCGGTGGTGAACCCACGACGCTCGGCATGGCTCAGGATTTCGCCGCGAACTCCGCCGAGGGGTGGACTGCGGCGCTGGCCAGCGTGCAGGAGGTGTTCGACTCACCGGAGACGCCCATCGAAGACCTGCCCGCAGATTTCGCCCCGGACGCCCACCGAATCGGAGCAGCCGTGGCGCAGGTGCACCACGACCTCGCATCGGTGCTGGGCACCGCCGAACGGTCGGTCGAGTCGACCGCCGTCGAGGAGATCCTCGCCCGCATCTCGGGAGTCGCCAGGGTGGTGCCGGAGATCGAGCAGTACATCCCGGCGGCGACCGCGCTGATCTCTCGGGCGGAGGCGTCGAACAGCACCACGGTGCAGCGGATCCACGGTGACCTGCATCTGGGTCAGGTGTTGGGCACCCCCGAACGGTGGCTGCTCATCGATTTCGAGGGTGAGCCGGCGAAGACCTTGGCCGAGCGTCGGCAGATGGACAGCGCTCTGCGTGACGTGGCGGGAATGTTGCGCTCGTTCGACTACGCCGCCAACCACCTGCTGGTCGATCTGCCCGAGGACCAGTCGGCGCGAGAGCGAGCCGAGAAGTGGGCGGCCCGCAGCATCGCTGCATTCTTCGACGGCTACGCCTCGGTGGCCGGGCACGATCCCCGCGAGGAGGCCGACCTGTTGCGCGCATACGAGCTGGACAAGGCCGTGTACGAAGTTCTGTACGAGGCACGCAACCGGCCCACCTGGCTGTCGTTGCCGCTGCGCGCCGTGGCGCGCCTGGTGAGCTGATCGGTGAGCTGATGCTGAGCTGGGGGCGGGAGTGGAGCCTGCAGTAACGGTCTCAGGGGGCGGGAGTGGAGCCTGCAGCAACGACCCAGGGGTCGTGGTCGACCGGCCTGTCTACGACAAGTACCGTATTGCCTGACACGGGAGGCAGGACATGAACGGTATCTTGGCAATTTTCGGCATCGCGGTGGTCGTCATCACCATCGTCGTGGTGGTCGTGCTCGTTGCGGTGTTGTTCGTCGCATCGATCAAGCCCAACAGTCTCAACATCGACCTGGACCGCAAGAAGCGCGCCCGGGAAGAAAGTTCCACGAAGGCCTGAGACTTCCGTCACGCCCGAGACCGATTCGTTCTCGGGCGGAGTTGTATCGAGTCGAAGCGCCGACCGACGCTTCCGGTTCTACAACTGGAGTCCTCGTGAGCACTTCCCTGAAAGCTCCGGCCGCGTCCGGATCGTCGGGCTGTGCGCCCCGCATCAGGTCGCGGATGCTCGGCGAGTCGGTGCTCGCTCAGTTCACGCGCTTCGTGATCGTCGGGGTATCGAGCAACGGTGTGTACGCCCTGTTGTTCGTCGCCCTCGCTTCTCTCGGATCGTTCACTGCCAACCTCGCAGGTGTGGCCGCGAGTACCGTGCTCGCCAACGAGCTGCACCGCCGTCACACCTTTCATGCGGCCGGTCGTGTCGGCTGGTTCCAGACGCAGTGGGAAGCCGGGGGACTGGCCCTGATCGGGCTCGGCCTGAGTACCGCCTCACTGGCCGCAGTGCACATCCTGTTCCCGGCACCGCCGACGTACGTCCAAGTTCTGGTCGTCATCGCTGTGGGTGGCATCTTCGGAGCCGCCCGGTTCCTCGCTCTCCGTGGCTGGGTGTTCCGTCCGGCGACGCTCGCGTCCTCGGGATCCGGTCTCGCTGCTCGCTGAGCTGTGACGTTGCACCATTGCGCGCAGACATCGATTGCTACCTCTAACAGAATCCGGGCAAGCCTCCGCATGTCGCGCATCGATCGCTCTAGGCTTGCGAGCTGACGTCAACGCGAGGAGGCATCTCGATGGCCAGGGATCTGACACAACTCGAGCTTCTGCAAGAGCTGGTGCCCACTGCCGAGGACAATGTGAACCGCCACATCTCGATGGCGCGGGAGTGGCACCCTCACGACTACGTCCCGTGGGACGAAGGTCGCAACTTCGCCGCACTCGGCGGCCAGGACTACGACCCGGAG